>NZ_CP012036.1:1305262-1905262 GCF_001298445.1 Nostoc piscinale CENA21
AATCAGTTTTTCACCATTGGTAAAAAACTACCCGTTCCTACCAGTGATCAACGCCTTACGGCATCAAAGGTTTAATCAGAGTGACCACCTTTAAAGGGAATCAATTTTATAATTATGTGATCAACGCCTTACGGCATCAAAGGTTTAATCAGAGTACCACCCTTTTAAAAGGGAATCAATTTTATAAATTATGTGATCAACGCCTTACGGCATCAAAGGTTTAATCAGCAGATCGACATCCCATTGGACGCGTCGACGATGTAAGTGATCAACGCCTTACGGCATCAAAGGTTTAATCAGGATTTGTTTAAGTTCTTTGTGAAGCTCAGTATTTTGTGATCAACGCCTTACGGCATCAAAGGTTTAATCAGAGCGATCGCTCAAACCCATGTCATCAGACCACTCAGTTGCTATTTTGCAAGCATCTAGGTTAAAAAGCAACAAAAGAAGTCAATTGCTTACCAAAAATTTAAGTTTCTAGTTTCTGCCTGAGCTTAGAACGCTTACCAGAACTAGGTTTTCACCTCACGAAAAAAAAATGCAAGCACCTCCTGTTAATCTAAAAAGGCTCAAAAGCAAGCCTAGTACGAGTTTTATCCTGATTGAGTTCTATTTTATATTCCACAGACTCAGATCCATGTTTTTAGACAATCCGGTAAGGTTCGTCTTGATTTGACCAAGCACCAGGACGATTGTAAGCCGGAATAGAATTAACGCACTGATTTGACAGCCGAATTAATAACAGACTGTCTTCTGGGGCTAAGATTTTCTCAAGTTCCCAACGCAACTTTTCGCGCGATCGCATGGTCAACCAAGAACGGAAAATAGAGTATTGCATCCTTTCGCCATATCCTTGGAGTAAGTTGTAAGCCTTGCGCCAACGTTTAGGATCGCGGATGTCGTAGCAAATCAGGTAGCAGTTTTGTGATTCACCCATTGCTACACCTCATCGCAAAATTAATTGACCAAACAAACCACCCTCACCAGACCATTCTTTTTCTAACAGTCGCACCTCTAACTCAAATAAACGGCGATACGTGAGGGAGTAACCAGTAACAGGATGTTTCCAGCTTTCTTGTTTGCGAGATTCGTATAACTCAACAAATTTACGTCGCCCTAGTTCGCTTAACCAAACCTGTTTTCCGCGAATTTCAAAATCTGCTTTGGCATCCCATTGACCCCGGTTAACCGCAGCCATCACAGTCATATCTACCAAAGGCACGCGAAAGATTTCTAGTAAATCTAATGCTAAGGGTGCAGCTTGCGATCGCGGCTGATGGTAAAAACCCAAAGCAGGTTCTAACCCAACTGTTAAAATTGCGTTCATCACATCTTTGAGTAGCAAAGCATAACCAAAACTCAGCATCGCATTGAATCGGTCTAGTGGTGGACGGCGATTTCTGCCAGCAAAATGTAATTCTTTGGGTACTTCTGGCGAAATCAAATCGGGTAAAGCACTGAAATATAAAGCAGCTAGATTTCCCTCATATCCTAAAAGCGACTCTAGAGATTTCGCTTGCGGAACTTGTTTGAGAACCGCTTTCATTTGTGCGATCGCTTTTTCTAATTTCTCTGTTTTAGCTTTACTCCTTGTACCTCGCATTAAGAATTTGCGTTGTCCCTGACCGCGACAAATTACGAGTTTACGGGCTAACTCTAGACAAGCATCAGGATTACTCAGTGCGGCATACTGACGAATACGGCGTTGAATGCTACCTTGTCGCGTGTCAAAACTACCAAGATAGCGACCACCCCCAGAAATAAAATGCACTCCTATTCCCTGTGCGGCACAAAAGTGTAGTGCTTGGGTAGAAATTTGCGAAAAACTATGCAACACTAGTTGTCCTATTTGACGCGCCGGAACTGTCTCAACAGGTTGATTGCGACGGGTAATTTTGATTTGTTCTCCAGTTCTGCCAACTGATGTGCCAGGTTCTAAAATGTGAATTACTTGCCGCTCGTCATCTTCAGGAAATAAGCGAATTGGTTGCCATTCTCGATTATGGGCAAGTCTCGCTTCTTCTGGCAAACAAACCGGAGCCAAGGAACAACGGGCGCACAATCGCTCATTATCAATTACAGGTGGTCGGTAAGTTGATTGTCTGAGAATCCTGGCTTGCTGAATTGCTTGTTTTACTTTTAAACGCCCTGCTTCATCCAGTAGTACATGAACAACTACATTATCGGCGTGATAGCGGATGCGACCTTCCTGAACAGTGATTCCATGCGCGGATTCTAACAAGTAAGCATAAGCGAGAATTTGTAGGCGATCGCTCTCCCAAGCCTGGGGCTGATTATTTTCATCGCGGTGAGCGCGACCGCGTTTGTGTTCGTAGGGAATTGTTTGGCCATCACGGGTACGAAGGGCATCAAGCCGACCACGTAAACCTAGTTCTTCGCTTTCGAGAAATAGTTCTTCCCATTCCTCATCTTCTTGTTTTTCCAGTTGGGTGTGAAGTCTGCGTCCGGCAAACACGGCTGCATCTTGGGTGTAAAGTTCCTCGACTTCTTCCAGATAAAACAGCCGAGGGCAATAGGCGAGAGCATGGAGGGCAGAAACGCGGATGGTAGAAACTTGTACTTCTGTTGCACGACTCAATTCTAATGCTTGCATATCGAGACTTAATCAATTTAACTAACAATAATTAAGCTACTAAAATGAATCGGCAAAAATACTTCCGCGTTGGCTATTTAGATGCTTTCGATTTGCTCAATTTCGTATTTGACTTGGAAACTGGTAACTTAATACTTACCCAACAGTCGGAGCAAAAATCACCAAAACTGAAACGCTGAAAAGTCCCTTGTCCTGTTGTGCGATTAATCCAAATTGGTAAACCAATTAAACCCCGTTTGTCTTTAACTAACCAACGGATAGTTCCGTCACTCTCACGATAACTTCTTACTCCATTAACTAATCCATTAGATTCTCCTAGAGATAAGCCCCCAAAGCGCGTGATTTGAGAAGGAGTAGAAAGTGCAATTGATATACGTTCTGTTAATTTTATTGATGCTGTTTCTTGATGAGAATTAACCTGCACTACAATTCTGACATTGGTTAATAATTCTTGATGATTTAGTTTAGAAAAATTGCTACTTGGATAGACACCTTCACCATATTTAGCAATTCGTTTTTTTGCTTCCTGTCCAATGGCAAATTTATGATGTCTTTGCTTGCGAACAATACGAGAAATGGCGGGGTCATCACCAATAATACCTAATGCTAGTTCTACGCCTAAATGAGTGGTGAGGTTTTCTTCTCCTACAAGGGATAGCAAAAAACCATAAATAGTTGAAGGCGGAGGATAAAGGTAAGTTTCTTTGTAATCTCTTGCAAAACTACGGGGGAAGCTAGTGCAAGGACACTCAATATAAAGTAGTGTCATAAAGAAGTAGCCTCTTTCTTTGTTTGTGCAAGACGTTGTTTAGCAATTTGAATTGCTTCTTTTACACCATCACAAACTTTGACGTTTGCCTGTTTAAGACTCTCAGCATAAGGTGTTTTACTAATTTTTCCACCCACAATTAATTCGCTAGGGTCGATATCTTTTGCATTAATCAGACAAATCAACTCAGAGCAACCAACTGTATCTCCTGAGCGTTGAAAACAATTCATAATCCAAGGGCTAGGGTCGTCAGTAAGGCGAATTACAATCGATTCTGGACGAAATTCATATAAAAAGCGAGAATGATTACCACCTACATGACGAATAGCAGAGATCGCATCTAGTACCAATGCTGCTCGTTCTTGTTTTTTCAAACTTTCGGGAGTGAGGGCGATCGTATATTGATAAGCTGTGCGGTGAACTTCGGTGCTGTGGATAGAAGTTTTACCTTTTTGCCCACCTGTTGAACCAAAAGCAATATCTCCCCAATATGGATCGAGACTGATAGCTCTACTGACTTCTAAGACTCCCCGACGCTTTTTTGTATCATTTTCGTTGTCAGCCCCCTTTTTGGCATCCATATAACCAAATAGGTCATCATCGATGTACTTCTGGGAATCAAAAGTTGCACCTTTTTTATCTTTTTCACCCTTGAGATTATATTTATCTTCATCAGGGTCAAATGTGCGATTAACTTCCGATTCCGTGACATTTTGCAAATACTCACGGAATGCCCAACGAATGGCTTCTGCGCTTACCGTGCTGTATTGGTCATTACCAAAAGTGATTTTTTGCAATGTAGATAAAGTACTACCGTCACCTTCTCCTCGGTTATTTGCTGCAATAGCAGTAGGTGTAACAATCGTTGCAAATAAATGCTTAGACATAGTTTCTATTTCCTGGATTACAAACTTTCTACGTATTCTTCTTCTGTCTCGGTTTCTACTTCTTCAGTAATATTTGTACTATCTGCATTCGTTATATCAGGTTTGTTATCTTGGCTTTTACCTTGATAGGTGGCGACTGCTAATAAAGACAAATCTCTTGCTTTTCGCCACTCAGATCCATGAAGCCAAGCATAGATTTCCTTTCCGATCCCTCCTGAAGCTTTGCTGCGAAATTGGCTGAGGAAATCTACTAATGCTTTGGCAAATTCTTGCTGGGTATTAGGACGCTGTAAGCGATAAATTATTTTATCTTTGCTGCTTTCAAACACATCAATACTCTCTTTGTCTGTAAGCTCTCGTTTTAATTTATCTTTACGAAACTGAAATTGGTTTCGCAAATAATTACTAAAAGCACCTTGCACTGCATTAAATAGTTTTTTTTTCGTGCATTTGTAAGAAACTTTCTGTCATCGAAACTAGTCCTTTGCGTTCATAGATATCATTCGCCTTACGAAATTCATAAAAACCTGAATACCAAGCACGTCTAGCAACAAGATTTTCTGCAATCCAAGGTAGTACTTTTGAGAGTGCTAACCAAGACTCACCTTTGTCATTAACTCGCATTTTTGCAGGAAATAAAACTATTGCACTTTGGTAAATTGCCAATATATTATCTGAGGCATGAATACGATATACAGCTTGCTTTAAGCCTGTTTGTTGCATATCCCAAGGTTGTTTACCAAGTTGATAAACCTCGCAGTAGTTAACTTTGTGCCGATTGAGGTTACTGATAGTTTGTTCTTCGAGTAATAGACGAAGTCCTGCTTCCCCGGCACTAGGTGAACGAAAATCCTTATAACTACGGCTTCCTTGCTGTTGACGACGTTTAATCCAGGCATTTAAATTCGTTACCTCTGGAATTACTAATGCATATTTTCTAGAAGACATCAAATAATAACTGCAAGCTAATGGCAAAAATAGCAAGGCAATAAATCCTGTTGGTGATTCTTGGTATTCACCATTAACAAAGCATTCAACTAAACCAGGTAAATGATGCCCTTTAACTTTAATTTCTGGTCGAAAGTTCCCCTGGTTGTTAAAGGCTTCGCTAATTCTCTTTAGGTCTGAGTAGTAACACCAATCAAGAATGGTGTAGCTTTCAAAGATCTCAGGTTTTTCTGGCTCTACAGTAAAAGCAAGAGTTTGGGTAATGTAGAATTTTTTCTTACCTTGTCTTGGTTTGTTCGGATCTTCTTTAAAACCCTTTTGTTTGCTATGTTGGAGAAAAGTGGAAAGTACACCTTGACTAAAAGCATAGCGTCCTTGTTGACTTAGTTTAAGCGATCGCACCATCAATAACCCATCTTGAATTTGATAAGTTTGCTGCATCAACCATTCCAGTGCTTCTTTATCGTTGCATTCCCAACTTAAATCAACAGTATCCTCGCTAATATCCCACTGAATCAAGGCATTTTCTTGATTAATATCGGATAATGCCAGTGCTAACCCTGCAATTCCCGTACGATGAGGAAGCAAGGTATTCGGATCGAACAATGACAATGTAAACTGCCTCAAATTTCTTCACCTCCTTGCAGTTTGTATGCTCCCAATTCCTCGGAGTAACCCCATTTATCAGCAGGTGCAATTAAATAACCTTTTTTGTGACGTTCCCATTTTTCTACCCCTTTAGTAAGTAATAATGGCACAGTGTAACGAGGAAGTAATTTTGCAGAGATTTTTTCAATTCTTGGTAAATCATCTTCTAGCAATGCTGTGATTGTATGACCAGCTTTTCTACAGGGTGCAGGGTACATTTGCCAGCTTCTAAATGTACTAAATAAAACAGTTTCTTTATCTGGGATTCCCTGAGTAGGGTTCTGTTCTAACCAAGTGGCTAAATCAGCTTGAGATACCTCATTATTAAAGGTTTCTATCATTTCTCTACCGCTTTTCAAGTTGTCTTTGCTATAAGGAAAACCTGTTTTTGTGTCAGGATAGAAAAAGGCATCTAGTGCTTGACCGCAGTATCGACGGTTCAATCTGCCAAGCCGTTGAATTAATCCGGGTGGATCAGCAATTTGGGAAACCAATAATGTAGCTGACAAATCAAGGGACATTTCCGCGACTTGTGTAGCGATCGCTAATACTGGCAATCCATATATGATATGAGATATAAAACTGATACACCACCATACATTGAGCTTTTCAATTTCTACAGTCTGTTTGTTTTGAATAGCGATGTACCACTTCAACCAAAAAGTGAGCGGAGCATCTGGCTTAAATGCATGAATGACTGATCGATGGTGTTTTACTCGGTCTTCATAACGATAGCGGCTGTGATAAAGCAGGGCATTAATTCCGCGAGATTTCGCTTCTTGATAAACCTCAATTGCTGTCCCTACTTGGTTACATACCCACAGCACTTTCCCCTGATTGATTAATTCTTGTTCTACCCTTTGCCAATCTGGAGTATCAACTAAATTAAATCGATATCGGGGTAATTCTTCCAACTCTTTGGGGCCAGGAATAATTTCTAGGGGTTCACCCACAGCTTTTTTAATTGCATCTAACTGCCAGGGTAAAAATGACGCAGACATCAATAAGATTGGAGCCTTAACAACTTCTAGAAACCGCAATAAACCACCAAATAAGCGTTCATCATAACAATGAACTTCATCAAATACAAAGGCAGCCTGAGCGATCGCCGGAAAGCAATATAGTGGTCGTCGATTACACTGTTGTAATCCCAAGACTGTATCAACGGTACAGATACTAACTTTTGTACCCCATGTTTGAAAGGATTCTAATTTTTTAGCAAGTTCATCTTCTTGATTATCTCCGGCTTCCGCTTCTTCTCCTGTTGTGGATAGTTCTAAATCAACGTCAGCGCGTGAGTGTAGCAGTACAGAGCTAATTTCGTCATGTACGTAATCTAAAAATCCTTCTGTACTTGTACCAGTAGTGGGATAGCAAAAAAAATAGCTTACCACCAACAGCGTATTGCTTTGCCCAGTTGTAAGCACCCAAGGTTTTACCAGTACCACACCCTGCACGCGCTAATGTAACTCGTTTGCTACTGTTACCTAAAGAAATCTGGAAATTAAGTAGCTCTTTTCCTTGTAAACATGAATCTATTACCTGTTGAATTTCTTCAATCTCAAGGGTTTTGCTAAGTTCTTGCTCAATCCAAGTCTGTATTTTTAAATTCGTTGGTGGTAGGGCAGAACCAATAGAGTCTCCAGCTACCAGCAAAGCTTTAACTACACTTGCAAAAACTGTGTCATGCTGCCAATCAAAAAATGCATCTAATACTTCATTTTGTAGAGTCTTAATGTCTGTAACTGTCCAGCAAGTTGGATGTTTGCGGGGTAGTTTCAACTCGCGCGGTAAGCCAAGGTTTTTGACACCATACTTCAATAACGCTTTGAAAGATTTTGAGTCAGTATATAAATAAATGCGATCGCTCCCACTCCCCGCTCTAATTTCACCGAGTTCTCCAGTATCGCCCTTTTTGACATTGCCACCAAATTTCAGATGATGTCCACCTGCTGCTGATAAAGCTGTAAAAAAGTCACCTTCGCATTGTTGTAACCATTCGCGGTATGAGTATGCTAAAAGCACGGAAACTATTTCATGCCGAATTAACTGCGGGCTTTCCAGTGGATTGCGATTTTTACGTACAACCATCTGGAAATGGTCATTTGCTTTGCCCCAATCATGTAAATAAGCCGCGAGTCTTGCTGTTGCCCGGAAATGAGATAAACTGCATTGCAAACCAAACTGGGAAATTAAGCGATCGCCCAACACATCAACTAATATTGTTACAGCCTCAACAACAGCTGCGGTATGACCAACTAGGGTATAAGTACCTCGCCAAGGTTTTGCTCGTGACTTTGCTAGTAGAAAGTCAGGTTCTAAATTAGGACGCATCTGACATCTCCCTAGTAGGATAAAACCAGCCACAACCGAAGTGCTTGCGTCCACCTATTCCATAACACTGAAGTTTTATCGAGTCTTGCTCGTTTAGCCCTTCAATGACAACTCCAAAGCCGACAATATGCTTACCCTTGATTTGCAAAGCACGTCTAGCCAAATCACCATTTGGGTTACTGTCAATAAATGCTTGAGCTTTAATTTCCAGTTTTTCTAAAGCCTTATTGCAAGATTCCAGAAAGTAAAATGGCAATTCTTGATGATGAATAGTGTCTAATTTAAACGTAACTAATCTAGCTTTGAGAGTTGCGCTAGCTTGAAGTAAGCATAATCTAGGTTGTATCAGGCGCACCAAATGACCCTGCACATCAAGTACTGTATTTTGCAACAGACGATACCACTGTTGCACCTGTTCGGCTGGACACCTCAGCCTTAATTTTGATGAGCGATTTAAGTAAATCATTCCATCTTTGGCTGGCACACCAGCTACACTACAAAGTAATATTTCTGGTGGTAAAGGTTTTTCATTTAAAACAGTCTTTTTCACGGCTGAATAAATAGAATAACCTTGGTCAGATGGTAATGTTTTACCTCTTAAATTAAATTGAATTTCCAAAAAATTCATAGTTAAATCCTTAAATTGTTTTTACAGCGTAATTATTACTCATCGCTTCGACTTCTTGCCGCACCAACTCCACCAACTCAGGCGGACTCTTTACAACTGCACCTTTGCCGTACCACATCACCCACCGCTTCAAGTCGTTAATGCCGCGTACACACATTTTCAAAGTCAGCGAACCATCGGAATGCTGCTCAATTTCCTGGGTATAATGCCAACGGCGTTCGCGGATATACGGTGCAGTTTTAGCATCAAACCAAATTTTCACGTCAAGCTGCTTATCTCCTACTTCATGCTGAAATACATTCCCGATGTACTCCTTGGCATTAAATTGAGGATCGGGAGTAAAGTATTCTTGTAATATTTCTAACTTTCTAATTCGGTCTACTCTGAACCAAAGAAACTTTTGGCGATTATGGCAGTAGCCGATTAAGTATAGATTAGTACCACGATAAACGTGTAATAGGTAAGGGTCAAGCTTGCGTTCAGAAATATCATCACGACTCGCAGTATAGTAGGTCATCATTACCCTTTTCCGTAAACTGCAAGCGTCTTCTATTTTGTGCCAAATATCCGGGTCTAAGTCAATTTCTGCACCAGCATTAAATAGAATATGTTCCTGCGCTAGTTGTTGAACATTTACCCAGATTGTTTCTGGCAGGCGTTCACTCAATCGTGCGATCGCACTCCGTAACTGTAAAGCATAAGGCGAACCAGCGTAGGCCTCTAGCATTCTGGCTCCCACAGTCAAGGCAAATAGTTCGCCTTTAGATAAAGGAATACTCGGCAATCGCCATTCTGATTCAGTATAGTGATGTCCTAATTTATGGCTATACTCCAAAGGAGCATGAAAGCGATCTTTTAAAAAAGCCAAATCATTACGAATTGTCCGTTCACTCACCTCTAACTCTTGAGCAAGACTAACAGTTGTTGGACGTTGCCTAGTTCTTAACAGAGAATCTAGTTGTAATAATCTTTCTAGATGACGAGACATAGTGATCGCCTCATTGATTTAACTCATCTTAGAAAGATTACCCGGCAAAATCGTTTCCGCCTTCAGAAGAAAATAAAAAAGATAAAAGTTAATATTGCATAACTGAATATTTTGACTTTTCCCTCAAAAAACTCCTAATTTCTTATACCTAGAATAGGTATCCTTGGTATAGCAAAGTGCTGAGTGCTGAGTGCTAAGTAGGAACTAAGTATTTTCACTCTCGGCAGTAAAGTGATCAACGCCTACAGGCATCAAAGGTTTTGTCAGGCTACACCAAATGTAGTGATGAAAATTGCGATCGCGTGATCAACGCCTAATGGTATCAAAGGTTTTGTCAGGAGCGGGTAGAACTTTCCCTGAATCTTTGTGTCTGTGTGATCAACGCCTTACGGCATCAAAGGTTTAGTCAGTATCCGATGTTTGTAGCGATCGCTGATTTGGCGATAGTGATCAACGCCTAATGGCATCAAAGGTTTTGTCAGGATTCCTGGTGAGTTGAAAGTAACAACTTCACCAGGTGATCAACGCCTAATGGCATCAAAGGTTTTGTCAGCTTCTACAAACGACTCACAGGCTAACTAGTTACGCACGTGATCAACGCCTAATGGCATCAAAGGTTTTGTCAGTGGAACCTACTGCATTAGTTCGAGTTGTTTGTGAATTGTGATCAACGCCTAATGGCATCAAAGGTTTTGTCAGCGCCTTATCACCTCTGCCTAAAATCGGGCAGGGGCTTTGTGATCAACGCCTAATGGCATCAAAGGTTTTGTCAGTCAAAAGACGAAGAAACAGACTGCCTTAAGCCTCTGGTGATCAACGCCTAATGGCATCAAAGGTTTTGTCAGTTAAATACTTCATTAATCTTACGCGCAACTCCATCGAGTGATCAACGCCTAATGGCATCAAAGGTTTTGTCAGACCAACACGGGCGTTAACTTCAACTGCCCCACCTTCGTGATCAACGCCTAATGGCATCAAAGGTTTTGTCAGAGAATCCAAAGTTACTTCTTGTAGCATCGGCATTAACAAGTGATCAACGCCTAATGGCATCAAAGGTTTTGTCAGTAAAGGCAAGTTGATTTCTTCCTCGGCTATTACTTCGTGATCAACGCCTAATGGCATCAAAGGTTTTGTCAGTATTGCTGTTGTTGCCTGCGAGGATCGCGCTTGGGGTGATCAACGCCTAATGGCATCAAAGGTTTTGTCAGAGCGATCGCGGAAATACATATCCTGCTTGCCCTGAGATTTGATATTACAAGCACCTATCACCCAGGAGCAATACATAAAACAAATTTTTACCTAAATCTAATTTTTTTGAACAGATGCTAATCTTGAAAGCCTTGTATCATCTCAATTTCAAGCTTCTAAAATAAAATGCAAGCACCTTCAAGTGATGTGAAAACCCTGGAAGTCAGTGCTGACAACAGTTATATAATTTTTTGCTGGGTTGTTGAAAGGCACAGTCGTAGATCCATGCAAAACTAATATAGTCAGTAACCAGGGTGTAGGGGTATAGGAGTGTATGTATCCAAAACCCTTACACCCTATACTTTTCACCGTTCGGCTGATGCTCACGGCGAAGCCCCTACACCCATTTTTCACAGATAATTTTGATGGGTAAGTCCTATTTTTGTAAGTTCCCTACATGCAGACCACACTCTTTAGCAGTAGATTCTTCCCACCACCAACGGCCTTCGCGTTCGTGCTGATTTGGAAGAACGGGTCTGGTGCAAGGTTCGCAACCAATACTAATAAAACCGCGTTCGTGTAATTTGTTGTAAGGTACATCTAAAGCGCGAATATATTCCCATACCTGTGCAGAAGACCAGTTAGCTAAGGGGTTGAACTTAATTAACTGATGGTCTTCTGTGGAAAATGCGGTATCAACTTCAATGACGGGAATATGATTGCGGGTGCTGGGACTTTGGTCTTTACGCTGTCCTGTCGCCCAAGCATCGAGAGTATTTAGCTTGCGACGCAGTGGTCTAACTTTGCGGATAGCACAGCATTCTTTGTGACCATCTTGATAAAAGCTGAACAATCCTTTTTCTTCTACCAAAGCTTGGACTTCTGCGGCATCAGGGAACATAACTTCTAGCTTAATGCCATAATGTTCTCTGACTTTATCTAACAACTGATATGTTTCTGGGTGCAAGCGCCCGGTATCGAGGGTAAAAACTCGGAAGTTTTTGGTGATTTTAGAAGCAATATCAATCAATACAACATCTTCAGCACCACTGAAAGAAATTGCCATGTTGTCAAAAGTGTCCAAGGCAAATTTGAGAATTTCTCTCGGTGATTTTTGGCTATATTCTGCTTCTAAAGCTGCAATATTTAAATCCGTATGGGCGGCTACCATGTTTGAATGTTCTCTTCTCTCTGAACTTGAATTTTACCAATTTTCAGATGCGGTTATACCAATTTTTGACCACAACTTACGGAAATCACTCCATGTATTGCGCTAAAACTGCAAAATGCGATCGCTGTTACACTGCAATTATCTCACTCTAGCCAGAGCCAATGACCGATCCACTCCCATTAAATGAATATAAGCAACAAATCGCCGACACCTATAGTCGCAGAAGTCCAACTTATGATCAAAGCGATTGGCATTTACAAATTGCTCATCGTTTGGTGGAATATGCACAACTGCATCCAGGAGATCAGGTATTAGATATTGCAACTGGTACGGCGATGGCTGCAATTGCGGCGGCTCAAGTTGTAGGCGCTGGTGGTAAGGTGATTGGTATAGATATTTCGCCGGGAATGCTGGAACAAGCAAGACGCAAGGTGGAAGAATTAGGACTAACAAATATTGAATTTCTATTAGCAGATGCAGAATCACTCAACTTTCCAGTTAACAGTTTTGACTGCATCTTATGTTCTTCGGCATTAATTTGGATGGAAAATGTTGCAGGTGCATTACAGCATTGGCATCAATTTTTAAAACCTGGAGGTTTAATTGGGTTTCATGCCTTTGCAGATACATCTTTTATTGGTGTTGTTGTTGTGCAGAAAATCGTGGAAAAGTACGGTATTTCACTTCATTTCAGTAAGCCTACAAGTACAGCAGCTAAGTGCCATGATTTGCTAAAAATATCCGGTTATGACTGCATTGAAATCAAATCTGAGCAATACATTAGCTATGTCAGTTTAGAACAAGCAAAACAGATGTGGTCAGGTAATGAGTATCTAGCACCGGGTCAATTTCCGAATCCTTTATTGCAGTTATCAACTGAACAAATAGAGGCAGTTAAATCTGAATTTGAATTAGAATTATCTGCATTAGAAACTGAAAAAGGCATTAGGAATGATATCACTGTATTTTTTACTTTTGGACGTAAACCAGTAAATTAAAATTTACTATTGGTAAATATTTTATAATTTAATGAAAGTATTATATACCGCAGTATACCTATTAATAAATTATTACAATGCCTTATTTAACTGCTGCTAGTGCAATTCGTAACCTGATTACTGAATATACGCGATCGCCAACTTTGTGGATAGATACAGAAGTAGCTGATTATAATAGCCGGAATCCTAGATTATCCCTGATTCAAGTGTTAGATGATCCTGATGATATGAGTGGCGATCGCGTTTTTCTGTTGGATGTATTAAATCAAGATGAATTGGTAGCTGATTTTATTCAGCAAGTAATGTTAAATCCGAATATTGAAAAAGTATTTCATAATTCCAGTTATGATGTGAAATTCCTCGGTAATAAAAAAGCTAAAAATATTACTTGTACCTTAGAAATAGCGAAAAAAAATTCCTTATTATCTGTTACCAGTACCAAATTATCAACTCAAAACACTTGCAACTGTTTTGTGTAACTTTCACTATATTGATAAACAAGCACAAAGTAGCGACTGGGGCAGAAGACCTTTATCGGAAGAACAAATAGACTACGCTTATCTTGACTGCATTTATCTTGCTCAAGTGCATAAACATTTGTTAGAATTACAAGCAGAAGGTAATCCTAATCCAGATACAGAAGATTTAATAGCTCTGAATGCTAGATATACCCAAATAGAAGAACAATGGAAGCTATTAAACTCTGAATATGAACATTTACAAGAGCGCATTAAAAAAGCTATGCAGGCTCAAAATGTATCAGAAACATCTGCTTTTAAGTTGACAGCTTATGAACGCAAAACCGTAAAAGCCCAATTCTTAGAATTGGCAAGACTGGTACAAACTCAAGGATTAAATTTAGATTTTCCGATTACCTTGACTCAAAAGCTGCAAAAAGATTTAGGGGAAAATTTAGAACAATTATCTGTAGAAATAGATACATCTAATGCTTTGCGGCTAACTCCGAAAACTCAAGAAACTAATAGTGAAGATGAGTAGCAAGAGTGATTAATTGGAATGCAATTTTTATTAAGAAATAAAAAAGAAAGTATAATTTTTTACAGTTAAATTACAAGCTAAAACACAAAAAGTTGATAAACTTCCCGGTTAAGGCAAGAGTTAACCGTTATTAAACCTAGGGAATATCAGTTAAGTGTAAAATTCCAGAACTAAGAAAATTGGGTGCTAATTAAATCTAGGTGGAATGGTGGTTGAAAGCAACTTATGAAGCTGCGGTTATGGGAGCAAAAGCGGGTGAAGGAAAAACAAGCATTGGCTATGGTTGTGCTGACTGTGTTGAGTGCAATTACCCTTGTCTCTTGCAATCGAGATAAGAATGTTTTGGTGACAGAAATCGGCTTCAATCCTCCTAGCCGCCGTACTATTAAAACTTCACAAGCTGGGGCGCTGTATCTTCAAGGACAAAATCAGCACCTCAAAGGCGACTTACAAGCAGCGATCGCATCTTATACTAAAGCCATCAACCTCAACCCTGACTATAGTGCAGCTTATAAGGGGCGGGGACTGGCTTATTTTGATACAGGAGACAAACAAAAAGCCATTGATGATTATAATGAAGCCTTGCGCCTGTCTCCCAACGATGCCGAAGCTTATAACAGTCGGGGAAACGCCCGCGCTTCCTTGGGAGATAATCGAGGTGCGATCGCAGATTATACCCAAGCCGTTAAACTCTCACCCAACTATGCCGAAGCTTATAATAACCGCGCCAATGCCCGTGCAGCCATCGGTGAGAGAGATGGTTCACTAGAAGATTACGACCAAGCAATTATTCTCAATCCGCGTTATGCGATTGCTTACAATAACCGGGGTAACGCTAGGGCTGCTCAAGGAGATAAACAAGGAGCCATAGCCGACTACAACGAAGCTATACGCCTAAATCCCAACTTTGCACCAGCTTATAACAATCGCGGGAACGCCCGCGCCGCCCAAGGTGACAAACAAGGCGCAATGAAAGATTTAGAACAAGCCGCCACCATTTTGCAACGTCAAGGTAATAACGACTTGTATCAACAAGTCATGAATAATATGCAGGAACTTGGACAGTAGTTTTTGATCCCCCTAAATCTAAATCCCCCTTTCCAAGCTGTTCATGATCAACATCTTTCCTATATCTTTACCATTTCTAAATTATTCTGGCTATAACAGAGTCAATCATCCTTGTGCTAATCATATCGATGAAATTTCCTCGATTTCTCAAGATTGTTGTCCCAATTTTTTTTAGTTGTGATTTGTCTAATTCTGTGGGTTAAATTACAAGCGCCAGATGATCGACGCGCTCAGATTTGCCGTAATGCTAAACCTCTCACTGAAGTCAAAGTTAATGATTATGATGAACTAGGAATTTATTGGCATAGTGGCACATTTACTAGACAAGTTTCTCTTGATGGTAAAAGAAACATTAAAGTCATTATTTTTCCTAAAGGGCTGTCTCCAAAAACATGGACAAAAATAGATTCATCATCGATTCAGTATCTAGGAAAAGGTGGTGATGATAGTTGGAAAGAATGGTTACGTCCCGACTACTTTTATTTGCTGGAAGTTCCTGCACAAACAACAGCCTTAGCTTTTGGAAGACTTTGTTATCGCAATGGCGATGCTGAAGTTGAGTCAATCAACAAGCTGACAAGCACTTCTCTAGGAAAGATAGTTATTAATGACAAAATTTATCTTTCTCATTTATATCCATTCCCCAAAATTACTGCATCAACTGTGATTGTGAATACAGGTAGTAATCAGCTTGATACTCTTGGTACTCAAACAGAGGTATATTTCACAAGAGAAAATATTCAACTTGTAAACTAGGTTATCCAGAACTGAGGCATCAATATTATCTAGCGATTTGCTATGATCAGTCAACGAGTTAGAGAAGTTGCTTGTTTTTTTAATTGGTCAATGACGACAAAACGAATATCACGTTTTTCAGAAATTAGCTTAATGTCTGGCTGTTGAAGATTTAAAAAATCTAATCCTTGCTCTTTGCCGCTAATTAAGAAATCACTAATAGCAACTTTATAAAATTTCTCGGTGTCAAGAGGCTGACCATTAATTAACCAATTACCTGAATTTTTTTCTTGAGTAACTTTTGCTGTTTGGAGATAACCACCAGTACCTTTATTTTCTTGACCTTTCGCTAGGACTTTTTTTTAATAATTCACCCTTCATTTCTACAGCTACGACTTTACCACCAAAAGGCAAGATGCGAATGACATCATATTGAGTAATTGACCCAGGCGGAATGACATCATCAACGCGAATTGAGCCGCCATTAAATATAGCTAAATCTGCGTTTGGGACTTCTTGCAACATTGCTTCAGCAATTAACTTGGTGAGTTCTGTAGATTTGTTGCGAACACTTGATTCTAAGCCATCTAAAGGATGCGAAATTTTAGCCACTTCTTGATTAGGTTCAAAACCATTGGCGCGAAATGCTGCAAAACCCTTGTCTAGCCATTGTTTAACCACCTGTGCCGTTTTTGGTTCTTCGGGGATTTTATCGGTAATTGGCATTAAACGAGAGTTAATTTGCAGACTACGCTTTTTGGTGTCGTAGCGTAGTTGATGAATATAAATTGTACGTGCATTGGCATCGGCTTTAAAAATGGGTGTAAAGTCTCGTCCCCGCCATTGTTGAATATTTTCATGTTCGTGACCGCCGAGGATGAGGTCAATTTCTGGTATTGTTTCTGCAAGTATGCGATCGCTCTGTATGGGTAAATGAGTCACAGCTACCAAAATATCCACTTTTCCTTTCAGTGCTGCTACCTGCTGTTTGGCTACCATCAAAGGATCTGTGTAACTGACGTAATTGGCTTTATTGCTATCGAGAGTAACACCAATTAACCCGAATCTGACAACAGCACCGCGATCGCCTTTCACATTAAATACTATCGACCTGGGAACATTTTTGAAAGGTTGACCTTTACTATCTGATACATTCCCAGAAAACCACCAAAACCGCGATTCTTGCAATCGTTGATAAAATGAATTTTCTGGTATATCAAATTCATGATTACCAAAGGTTGCATAGTCCAAACCTAAAGCATTGAGTACAGCTACTATCTGCTGTCCAGCTAAAGGTGTACCGTTAATTTTGGCAGTTCCCAAAGCCGAAGGACTTAAAAAATCTCCAGCCAAAATTGTATAGGTGCGTGGGTTTGCTTGACGCAGTTGTTTTCTGACTGTAGCAACACGCGCCAAACCACCACGAGTTCCCCCCTCTACTGGCGTAATTTCGTAGATGTCATTCAGTTGCAATAAATTAATATTGACAATTTCGGCAAATACCGGAGTTGCGAAAGTAAGTGTGGCTAATATCTGTAAAACTATACTGCACCCTGGCGATAGAATTTTCATATTTTATAACTGGCGGATTTTATATCTTAATAATTGATGAGTTTTGTCACGCCACTACGTATATTTCACAAATCAAATATACATTTGAATATTTAATATTTACTTAATATATGGTGAGGTTCAGATACCCGACTTCTTAAAGAAGCCTGGTATCTTTTTCGCAAATAATAGAAAAGCTGAAAATTCAGGTAATACCAAAAGATAGAAGATATCTCTGGGATAAAAAATTTATTGTAATAACGCAACTTCTATATAAGGTTAATAATTGTGACTAAAAGTGAACCTCTGTATCAACAGCAACCACTAGTTGTTGCAGGAATTACTATAGGTCTTGGCTTAGGTGGCTTTGTTGACGGAATTTTATTGCATCAAATTCTGCAATGGCATCACATGCTTAGTAGTGTTAAGCCTTTGACTAACGACTCAAATATAGATTTAAACATGGTCTGGGATGGATTATTTCATGTCTTAGACTTTGTGTTGACTGTGACAGGAATTATCTTGTTATGGCGTGCTGGCAAGCGTGATGATGTTGATTGGTCTTCATCCACCTTTTTTGGCTCTATACTCATCGGTGCGGGATTATTTGACGTAATTGAAGGCATAATTGACCATCAAATTCTCGGTATCCATCATGTGAAACCAGGATCAAATCAGTTAGCTTGGGATTTAGGATTCATATTATTTGGTGCGCTGCTTGTATTAATTGGCTGGATAATGCTACAAAAGAGCAAAAAAAGTTACTAGTTATTTATGTCTACTGATGGCTTTGAAAAAACTAGCTGGAGTTGGCAGTTATCTCAATTTCAGCAACAAATTGGAGAATTGATAGAATACCAATTTGACCGCTTTCAAAATTCTTTACCAAACTTATCACCAGACTGGAAGATTAGTCCTTGGTTAAGTAATTTGCTAGTCTTGTTATTTTGGTTGATACTTGCGTTATTTTTTGCTTTTGTGCTTTGGCGTTTATGGCAAGAATTCAGTCCATACATATATGCTTGGTTATCTGTGGGCAATAATAATGCGAATGCTGGAGCTAATCATGGCGATCATGATTTATCTGTAGCATTATGGCTGGAGCGATCGCAATCACTTTACCGCCAAGGTAATTACCGTGAAGCTTGTCGTTGTCTGTACTTGGCAATCTTACAACATCTGCATGATACTAAACTCATTCCCCATAAATTTAGCCGCACAGATGGCGAATATTTGCAGGTTTTACGCTCAACTGTCACCCCAGTTCAACCTTACGAGACCTTGATTACTACCCACGAACAATTATGTTTTGGCAATGCTGAGATATCGCCAGAAAATTATCAACAATGCCAGCAAGCCTATCAAGAAATTATTAATCAACAACACAACTCAGCACTCAGCACTTAAGTTATGAAAAAATCAAATCGTGTTGCTTGGATAGGAGCGATCGCACTTGCTGTCATTATTATACTCAGTTTCTTTGCTGCTCCTAATACAAAAATTTACAGTGGATCAACTTATAGTCGGTCTCCTGATGGCTATGGTGCTTGGTATGCTTATATGCAGCAGCAGGGTATTACTATCCAGCGTTGGCAAAAGCCTTTAGAAGATTTTCAACCAGAAAAAAACGCCAGTTACCCTACTGCGAGTTATGAGTTCTCTTAGAGAAGAAGATTTATTATTTGATGAACAGGAATGGTTAGCGAAAGGCAATAATTTAGTAATTTTAGGTTTCAAGAAACCTGTAACACAAGCTAAATTTAACTCTCTGCAAAATTCAGCTTTTGGTGATGTCAAAATTGCCACAAAAAGACGTAATATCAAAGTAGAAAAACAAAGTATATCTTTAGGCGATCGCTTTGGGGCTATTGTTTGGGAAAAAAAATCTGATAAAGGTAAAGTAATTTTTTCAGCTACCCCCTATTTAGCTGCCAATGCCTATCAAGATAATTTAAATAACTTTCAATATCTTGCCAGTTTAGTCAACCAAAAAAACAATAAATTATTTGTAGACGAATACATTCACGGTTACAAAGATGCTGATATTAAAGAAAGTGAAGGGGAAGGTAGCATATTCAAATATTTTGCTAAAACACCTCTGTTCCCTGCACTGATTCAAGTAGGAGTTTTACTATTAGTGTTAATTTGGGCAAAAAATCAACGCTTTGGTAAACCAATAGCCTTAGAAACTCCAGTAATAGATAACAGCCAAGCATATATCCAAGCACTAGCAGCAGTATTACAAAAAGCCGAATCTAGCGATTTTGTTGTAGAAATGGTGGGTAAAGAAGAACAAATACAACTACAAAAATCTTTAGGATTAGGCACAATACCTCTAGAACGCCAAGCATTATTACAAGTGTGGCAAGAAAAAACAGGTCAAAGTTCCACCGAACTCGATGCAGTATTAAAATTATCTACCCGAAAACAGCGCATCAGTGAGCGAGAACTTTTAAACTGGTTGGCAAAATGGCGCACCCTGAAGGAAGTGAAAAAATAAAAAAGGGTTGAGGGGTTTAAGGGTTTTGTCTGTGTAGCCACGACTTCAGTCGCTAGGTGCAAGATGTGAATATACCCGTCTCAATCGATAATCTTTATGTGTGGGTAAATCCTCATCTTATTCCTCATAGCCGCCACCAGTCACCTTACCCCGGAACACAATGTATTGATAAAGGTTATAAAACAACATCACTGGGATAAGGAAACCGATGAAAATAATCATAATTACCAAAGAACTAGGGTCAGCCGATGCTTCGTAAATCGTGATTTTTGTCGGGATAATGTAGGGGAAGATAATTAATCCCAGTCCAATAAAAGACAACACAAATAACAGAATTGTCCAAACAAAAGGTGCGCGTTCTTCTTTGCGGTTGAGACTTTGTAAAAGCTGCCAAATTAGCCAAACTCCCAATACAGGAATCAGCGTAAATATATAAACTAAAGGCTGTTGAAATAAGCGATATCTAGCACTTTCATAAATTATCGGTGTGCTAATTGTAATGGCGATCGCACCAATTAATGTTGTCAACGCTGCTATTTTGGCAGTTTTATAATGTGTTTCTTGCAACTCTCCTGTGGTTTTCCACACAAGATAAGTTGAACCAATCAAAACATATCCTTGAATTAAAGTTAAAGCTACTAACACAGATGGCAAACTCAACCAATCCCAAGTGCTACCAATAAAATGTCCCGTCTCATCAACATTAATACCTTTGAGTACAGCACCAAGAGCAAAACCTTGACCAAGTGCAGCGATAAAACTTCCCGCACCAAAAGCAAAATTCCAAAATAATTTGCGTCTGGATAATTCTCGAAATTCAAATGCTACACCCCGAAAAATAAAGCCAAATACCATCACCAAAATCGGAATATATAAAGCATTTAAAATCGTGCCGTAAGCCAAAGGAAAAGCTCCAAATAATCCCCCTCCCATCAACACTAGCCAAGTTTCATTCGCATCCCAAATATTGCTTAAGCTAGTCATCAAAATTCCTCGGCGTTCTTCATCAGAAGAAGTCAAAGATAAAATTCCCACTCCTAAATCAAAGCCATCTAGCATCACGTACAAGAATAAAAATAAAGCTAAAATGACAAACCAAACTTGCGGTAAAAAATACTTCAGCGTTTCCATAAAATCTCTTGTTTACACTTAGTAACCCTGATCTCAGATCCCCGACTTCTTTAAGAAGTCGGGGATCTTAATTATTTAACCTACTCCCCACTCCCTATTCCCTACTCCCTTATTTATTGTTGTGCTTCCACAGGACGTTCATCTGGCATAAATTCACCCGGAGTTGTATCGACAGCAGGTTTGGTAATTTCTGTACCGGGAATTGGTAAATTGAGATTTGGCCCTCGGCGAATGATGCGACTACCAAAATACATCGCGGCGATAAATAATAAACTGTAAACTACTGCAAAAGCTGTGAGTGAAGTTAACACATTACTTGCAGGTAAACGTGAAGCTGAATCAACTGTGCGAATTTGTCCATAAAGTGTCCAAGGCTGTCTTCCCACGCAGCGCACAATCCAGCCTGACTCCACAGCAATGTATCCTAAAGGGGCGGCAAATACCCAAGCCAACATCAGCCAACGTTGCTGAGTAATATTTTTGGCTACAAGTTTACCACGTAACCACTGCACTGTAGTGAGCAGCATTAATCCAGCAAAGAAAAAGCCAATGGCAATCATCACCCGGAAAGCATAGTAAATTAAACCTACCAAATGGGGACGATCCTCTGGTTTCCACTCCTTCAAACCACGCACAGGTTCAGAAAGATTTTGTTTAAATTCCAGAATGTAACCCAAAGCGTTGGGAATGGTAATTTCCCAATCATTTTTCTGCGCTTTTTCATTCGGTATTGCTAATAAACTCCAGTCAGCAGGTTGTCCGGCGGGTGTACTTTCCCACTGTGCTTCCATTGCGGCGAGTTTTGTTGGTTGATAATGATAAACTTGTTCGCCACTCAAGTGACCAATATATATTTGTAATGGAGCAACTGCGATCGCAGCTGCTAAAACTATCTTTAAAGACTTGGCAAAAAACTCTGGATGGCGTTTTTGCAAAATGTACCAAGCACTAATTCCACCAATGACAAACAGCGAAGTCTCCAGCGTGGCAAAAAACATGTGCAGCACACTGTTAGCCATAAAAGGATTGAACATCGCCTGAAAGTAATCATTGACCACAAACTTGCCATTCACCATCTCTCCGCCGGCTGGTGTTTGCATCCAAGAATTTGCCGTCAAAATCCACAAAGTTGACAGGTTCGCACCCACAGCCACCAAAATTGTCGAGAGATAGTGAACCGCAGGATTGACACGCTCCCAACCAAATAACATAATTCCTAAAAAAGCAGCTTCTAGCATAAACGCCCAAGAAGCTTCAAAACCAATCACACTACCAAAAAAATTCCCCACAGCTTCCGAAAAAGGAGCCCAGTTAGTCCCAAACTGAAATTCCATTGGAATACCAGTGGCTACCCCAATACCAAAGTTGAGGACGTAAAACTTCGACCAAAAGCGTGCATGAAGGTAATAATCAGGATTGCGAGTTTTCAGCCATAGTCCCTCAACGATGACAAGATAAATCCCCATCCCCGTTGTCAGAACAGGCCAAAGTATATGAAAAATCGCTGTCAGCGCAAACTGCATCCGTGATAGCACCACTGAATCGGATAAAAATTCCATCTCAGAATTTCCCTATTTATTAAATATTCAACCTAATTCTAGGTATTAAAGTTTATCACTAGAATTTTCTATTGATTTTTGCAAGACTTATTTAAGCATAAATATCATTAACTGCTCAAATATAATTTTCCACAAATAAGTAAAACTCAAAACTTTAGTAGTAGTAATTTATTATGAATAGTAAGTTTGCTTTTTCAGAGACAATTAATACTTTAAAAAATCAAAGTATTGCTAGATTATTATTTACTTATGCAAGCTTATTCCGTGAATCAACATCTATCTATAGATAGGGAATTTATTTTAAATTCTGAGCCAATTAGTAATTATTGTCAAAAGACAATTAGTCAAACTTCAGCCAAAAAAAGGTCTTGGATAAGTCAGATAATATATTAAACCAAGACCAACTGACAACTTCTTCAGCTTATACACCTGTTTTCTTACATTTATGCGTAATTACCACTCGGTGTAACGGCTCATACCTTAAACTATTTTCTGGTGCGATTGAGCTTTTCTAATGTCCGGATAATTTCTTTCATCTTATAACTAGACAGGCGATTCATGTATATCATGAAAGTGGTAGAAAAAACACCTGTTGCAGTGATTACAGTCCCTTCGCTTGTCTTCCCATATAAGATTAGTAGAGTACCAACTGTACTAATACAAAGAAAAGTACAACTAGCAATTAAGCACAGGTTAAATGTTTGTCTTGCCTGACGTAAATGCTCATTTAACACTTCTAACTCAATTTTTGTATAGTGGTCAACTTGAGGCGTGTTCGCATATAGACACTGATTGAGCATGGTATTTTTAGTTTTTGTAAGTAACTGATTAGGCAATAGTGAGTTGAGCCATTGGCTTCAGCCAATGGCTTGTCTATCTCTTCACTGATGTAATAACATCAAATACTGATATTAATAAATACGAAAAAATTAACTCACCAAATCAGGAAAGACTTCTTGCACTGCCGGATGCACAATGCGGTGATTCTGCACATTTACACCTTTGGCTAAGGATGGATTAACATCTAGGGCTTTGATGCCTAGATTTGCTAACTGCACAACGAATGGTAATGTGCTGTTATTGAGGGCTTGAGCAGATGTCCAAGGTACTGCTCCTGGCATATTAGGAACGCCATAATGGACTACGCCTTCTTCAATGTAGACGGGGTTGGTATGGGAGGTGGCGTGTAAGGTTTCCACACAACCGCCTTGGTCAACTGCAACATCTACAATTACTGACCCAGGCTGCATTTGTTTGACCAATTCGCGGGATACTAAAATTGGCGCTCTGCGTCCCAAAACTAAAACAGCACCGATGAGTAAGTCAGCTTCTTTAACGGCAGCTTCTATATGGGCAGAGTTACTATAAAGTAATTCTACTCTCGAACCGAACAAGGTTTCTAAATAAGATAAACGTTCTACATTTACATCTAAAATCTGCACAGTCGCACCCATCCCCACAGCAATTTTCGCTGCTTCTGTGCCGACTACACCGCCGCCTAAAATTACAACTTTACCTGGTCTAACACCGGGTACACCACCTAAAAGTACTCCTCTACCGCCTTGCTGACGTTCTAAAAATCTCGCGCCAAACTGCACTGATAGCCGCCCAGCGATGACACTCATGGGTGTGAGTAGGGGTAGTCTGTTCGGGCCTGGTTGTTCGACAGTTTCGTAGGCGATCGCACAAGTGCCACAATCAATTAGATGTTCGGTTAATTTGCGATCGGCTGCTAAATGCAAATATGTAAACAATATTTGCCCTTTTTGCAAAAATTTATATTCGCTGGATAATGGTTCTTTGACTTTAACGACTAATTCCCGATTCCAAGCGGCTTCATCTGTCGGGACAATCTCTGCTCCCGCATTAATGTAATCTGCATCTGTAAAACCAGCACCATGACCTGCTTGTGTTTGGACAAAGATACTATGACCATTTTCCCTTAGTACTCTGACACTAGAAGGACTCAACCCGACGCGAAACTCTTGATCCTTCGTTTCTTTGGGAACGCCGATTTCCATATAACGCCTCTGATGAATTTTTGGTTTAATTTAGCCTGCCAGTCTCAGACTGACAGTTCCGTATTAGATATAGCTATCTACAACATTAGTTTTCCCTTCCACGGTAACAAAGCTGAAAACTCTTACCCTTGACTATTGCCATATTTGACTACAATATATAAAGAATAATTACAAAATGTTAACAGAACCTTTGCACAGCTATATTTAAGAAGCTGCTAGGTTCATCTGGCTCCAATCTTACAAAAGTCCAGATTCAAGGCTATTACTTTTAAGTCCCGTTTGCCGAAAAGAGGTTTATTGAACATGACACAACCACAACCCACAGTTACCCCCAAGTTAGAAGAACCCAAGTTTGGCTTTAGTGAATATGCTGAACGCCTCAATGGTCGGGCGGCGATGATTGGCTTTGGCTTGATGGTGATTATTGAATATGTCACCAATCAAGGTGTGCTATCTTGGCTTGGTCTCAAGTAGTGCTATTCAAAAGCAAAAGCTTTCTAGATGTAAGCTAGTAAGTAGAACAGGTTTAACCAGCTGGCATAGTCGGCTGGTTAAAACTTTATCAAGAGAACTATCTTGGAGAATTTGCTGTCTATATCTTTGTAGGCTTGCAAATCAGCAAGAAGACAAATTGTTACAATCCCTCACCTACTGATCCAAATTATAATATTTAGATGTCTTTTTTAGAAAAGACATCTTGCGGTGAGGTATTCTCGGTAAACTGACACAAAGGTGATTTGGATAAACCAAGCTGTGATGAATGCTGCATTACCTCGTTTTTTGAAATCAGCCTACAGAAAAGAGCCAATTATCAGTATCTTGATAACAATGGGCGTAGTAGATGCTGTGATTGGTGGATTCGATGATAGTTGGTCATTGTTAGCCGTTGGGTTGGGAACCGCAGGTATTAGTCTCGCCTTTAAGTTGTGGCGAATGCAGCAGCATCGCCCCATACCAGAGGAACCTGTGGTACAACATTACTTACCTTCCCGTTCGTCGAGTCCCACGCTACCGATACTAACTGTTGCAAAGAAAAAACCCCCCCGTTGATAGTGTTGAGTCACAAATGTGAAGTAAATTGACTTGACCATTTAAACAGTGAGGAAAAATTTGTGAGGAGTGAGGGAAAAATGGGGAGCAGCTTTGTGCTGCGCCCGTATATTTTATTGGCTTTTATGGCAATCTTGACTGTGCCGATAACTATCTGGCAAAGTTTAGAGATTTATACTGCTCATGCTGCGATCGCCCAAACACCAGATTCCCCAATTCAAACTAATTTTGCCAATTTCCGCTTAATTTATAGTTTGGTGGGACATACTGGAACGGTGAAATCTCTGGCTTTTAGTCCCGATGGCAAAATTCTCGCCAGTGGCGGTGCAGAAAATGAAGGTGCCATTCGCCTGTGGAATCCGTTAACTGGCAAAAAGTTGGCGAATAGCAAAGCTCACAAAACCTCTGTAGAATCCTTGGTGATTGCGCCAGATGGTCAAACCCTAGTTAGTTGTAGTACGGATCACTCAATTAATATTTGGAATCTTAAAAATAATAAATTTCGTCGTTCCTTTGTCGGACACACCAGCAACGTCTTATCTTTAGCAGTATCCCCTGATAGTAAAGTCTTGGTTAGTGGTGCTTTAGACGGTATTCGCGTCTGGGATTTATTACAGCAACGCCCATTGACAACTTTAGTCAAGGTTAGTGACTCAATTTATACAGTAGCGATTAGCCCTGATGGTCAGACAGTGGCCAGTGGTGATAATAAAGGCGAAATCAAGCTTTGGGACTTGGAGAGCGGCAAATTAATTCGCTCATTTGCCGCACATTCCCAAGCTGTGAATGCTGTAGCTTTTACCCCCGATGGTACAACCTTAATTAGTGCTAGCCGCGATCGCACCATTAAACTTTGGAATCTGCAATCAAGAAGCCTCTCCCGTATCCTGAAAGGACATAATAACTGGGTAAATGCGATCGCAATTAACCCCAATGGCCAAATCTTAGCCAGTGCCGGCAGAGATGGCATTAAACTGTGGGATTTAACTACAGGCGAGTTATTAAGTACACTTTATGGACATAGTGATTGGGTAAATGCGATCGCATTCAGTCCAGATGGCAGATTGTTAGCTAGTGGCGGTTTTGATGGCAGAGTCAACATTTGGGGAAATATACAACCAAAACGCAAGTAAAGAGACGTGCAACTTAGTTTTTCAGACCCCTCTCCAAACCTCTCCCCGCAACGGAGAGAGGCTTTGATTCTGCTCCCCTTCCCTACAAGGGAAGGGGCTGGGGGTTAGGTTTAAGAGAAATTTACACACAGTCCTAATTAGTAACTATCAGAGGGGTTTGAGTGAAGTTTATAGTATGAGGCGCAAAAACCCTTACACCCTTACACCCAGTCTCAACGAATAAACTTTGTGCGTTAGTCCTGTTTGTAACAAAATCTGTAACAGCAATAGTATTTCAGCTTTTACTCGACTAGATTGGTGGAAAATCTACGGGTAATCCCTGAATATATTGGTAATGTTGCTGAAAGATATACGGGACTATCAAATTCTATTTCTCGGTTCATTTTTAGTCTTGGGAATTGGCACCAGAGACTGGACACTGCACCCAGAATTTATTGGTGTAGCGATCGCATCTTGTTTATCAACGCAGTGGATATTGTCAAAGCTCAATAGCCAAGAGCCAGAACAAAAGCTAAATCTGCGTAGTGCCTTGATTACTTCCCTGGGATTAAGTTTACTACTGCGGGCTGACCATTGGACAACAATGATGTTAGCAGGAATGAGTGCGATCGCCAGTAAATTTTGCTTCAAAGTCGGCGAGAAACATTTCTTCAACCCAGCCAATTTTGGCATTATCACCGCCTTAACCCTCACCTCCGATGCGTGGGTATCTCCCGGACAATGGGGCGAAGAATGGTGGTATGGGCTGTTATTTGCTGGGACTGGCGGTTTGATTCTAAAACGCATTGGTCGTTGGGACACCACAGCCGCTTTTTTAGGTTCCTACTCTGTGTTAGAAGCCATACGCAACCTGTGGCTGGGTTGGACTTGGGATGTGTATTGGCATCGCTTAATGAGTGGGTCTTTGCTGCTGTTTGCCTTATTTATGGTGACAGATCCACGCTCAATTCCCAACGCCAAAATCGGGCGGATAGTTTGGGCTATCTGCATTGCCAGCTTAACTTTTATCCTGCGAAATAATTTCTTCATTTCCACAGCCGTATTTTGGTCATTGTTCGCCCTTGCACCATTGACCATTTTGATTGATTGGCTGTGGTCATCACCCAGATTTTCTTGGCTAGAAGCCAGAGAAGAAGATAAAACGCCAAACTCAGCACTTCAACAAGAGGTATAAAATGAAGCGATTTAAGATAGTAATTTCATCATTATTAATTACTGTATTAGCTGTACTGTGCTTTGCCCCCACAGCCTGGGCATTTTGTGGCTTTTATGTCGCCAAAGCCGATAGTAAATTATATAACCAAGCATCTCAAGTAATTTTAGCGCGGGATGGCGATCGCACTGTCTTAACTATGGCGAATGACTTCAAAGG
This sequence comes from Nostoc piscinale CENA21, assembly GCF_001298445.1. NCBI lineage: Bacteria > Bacillati > Cyanobacteriota > Cyanophyceae > Nostocales > Nostocaceae > Nostoc > Nostoc piscinale. The sequence goes on from NZ_CP012036.1 coordinate 1,333,555, forward strand.
CGAAGTCAAAGATTTTGCAATGGTTGTACCTGTACCCACAGTCATCAAAAAAGAACAAGTCCGTGTTGCTCCGCCCAAAATTGTCGAGCGTTTAGATGCTTTTAGCGCACCACGCTTAGTAGAATATTTTGACTCTGATCCTTGCACTGAATATGACCGAGTATTTAATGAAGCCGTACCCGCACCAGCAACTAGAGCTAGAGCCGGAGCAGTCAGAGGTGGTGCGAGTGATTTAGGCGTAACCGTCGAAGCACGTTTCAATGTTGGGGAATATGACATTGTGATTTTAAGTGCTAAAGAATCCGGTGGACTGGAAACTTGGCTAAATCGCAACGGCTACAAAATTCCCAGAGGAGCAAAACAGCTACTTCAACCTTATGTCCGCTCTGGGATGAAATTTTTTGTTGCGAAAGTCAACCTCGATAAATTTGAAGAATCTGGTTATCAGTTTTTACGTCCGCTACAAATTTCCTACCAATCACGCAAATTCATGCTGCCCATTCGTTTGGGTATGATTAATGCCAATGCTGCTCAAGATTTAATTGTCTATGTCCTCTCACCCAAAGGGCAAGCAGAAATCACCAACTACCGCACCGTGAAAGTTCCTTCCGATGCCAACATTCCGGTATTTATCAAAAATGAATTTAGTGATTTTTACAAGTCCATGTTCCAGACAGCATACCTGAGAGAAGACAGAAAGGTAGCTTTCTTGGAATATGCTTGGGATATGAGTAGTTGCGATCCTTGTTCCGCAGAACCACTGAACCCAGAAGAACTCAAGCAAGCGGGTGTATTTTGGCTAGATAATAATTCCAGCGATGACGAGCCATTCCCGTCAAGTTCCCGTCGTCGGCCGTTTCCTAGTAGCAGCGTTTTCATCACTCGATTGCATATTCGCTACACCCGCGACAAATTCCCAGAAGACCCAATTTTTCAAGCCACATCCAATCAAGAATCTTTCCAAGGAAGATACATCTTACAGCATCCCTTTACAGGGGAACTCAAATGTCAAGCTGGTAGAGAATATAAACGGTCTTTACCCAAGCGGTTTGAACAAGAAGCCCAAACCTTAGCCAAGCTCACCAATTGGAATATCCAAGATATTCGCCGCAAAATGAAATTGACTGTGGGCGATTTAAACTCTTCTTGGTGGGAAAACTTCTTCTCTTGGTTGGTGGGAATGTAAATAAGAAGTACGCACAAAGATTGTCGGTTGAGACTGGGTGTAATAACAATACTCCCAGAAACTAAATTCTATAAAATCCTGTAGAGACGTTATACATAACGTCTCTACAACAACCCATTAATTACATCTTGATCAAGAAATGATGTAGGGACAAAATCAAGTCAAATTTTCAAACATCTTCTAAAGCTATACTTATGGTAGTGCCAGCATTTGATGTAAACTTCTAAAAATTTAGCAATTGGTATGACTGTACAAACCCAGACAGAGAAAGATAAATTACAAGCAAGCACTAATGTAGCGATAAATCAAGAAATTTCAGCAGAAAAAATTCTCTGTCCTCATTGTTTGCGAACTGCTAAAAATGGGATTAAATGTAAAGGAATTTGTGTTTCTGACAGTGATTATTAAGTGATGAATTATATTGCTGTTATTTTTCTGAATATTTTAAGTAACTATTATCAAGGGGATCGTTTACAGCAATTGACACCCTTGATTTATCGATAAAATTCAAGCAATCATATTCTGCATAGATACCAAAAACAAGCAAAACGCGATCGCTCCCTAGAAAATTCCATTCAAATCTTAGGTATCGGCTTTGGTAGTGGTGCGATCGCTTCTGGTATCATTACCTGACACATCAATAAAATCAGTCAACCCATACTCTAAATCCTGTATTTAAAATTTTTGATTGACAAATCCGATATATCGCAATATATTTAATTTAGTGATAACGATATATCGTGATACTTCAAATAAACACAAGGAGTTACATTAATGTTTGGCCAATTTCATTCACATTTTCCTTTACCAGCCCATGCTGGAGAAGGAATTGACCATCAATTGTCGAGAGGTAGGCGGCGACGTGAATACAGAAATTCATCGGGTGATGACTGGCAAGATGAGCCACGCACCCATCGCGGTAACATCAAATTTAAACTGTTGGGACTTTTATCTGAGCATCATCAATTTTTGATGAGTGGGCGACATGGACATCGGGGTTCATCTGGTGGTGGCTGGGGAGAAGAACCACGTACCCGTCGCGGTGACATCAAATTTATGCTGCTGGGGCTTTTATCGGAGCGTCCCCAGCATGGTTATGAACTGATTAAAGAGCTAGAAAATCGTCGTGGAGGCTTTCGCAAGCTGAGTCCTGGTTCAGTTTATCCAACGCTACAAATGTTGGAAGAAGGCGGTTATTTGACTAGTGAACAAGTCGAAGGTAAGCGTGTCTACACAATTACAGATAGTGGTAGACAATTATTTAGCGATCGCAAACAGCAATCTCATTCACAAAATCTTCAAGATAGTTCTACAGAAAACAAGTCTTCAGAATTGATTGAGTTGCGCCGGACTTTAACACAGTTAAATGATGCCGTTGCACAAATTGCTCGCAGTGGCAATTTAGAACAAGCAAATCGAGTCCGCGAATTGCTTGTTCAAGTAAAGCGTGAGATTTACAAACTTCTCGCAGAACAATAGCATACTTTGCTATTGTTAACGATATTGCTGGGCTTGAGTTTCATATAGGTAGGCGTAGCGATTACCCATTTGTATCAGTTCATCATGAGTTCCACTTTCAATAATTGTGCCGTTTTCCATCACATAAATGCGATCGGCCATTTTGACAGTAGACAAGCGATGGCTAATTAAAATCGCCGCCTGATTTTGGATAAGTTGGCGGAATTTTTCAAACACTTCATATTCCGCTTTCGGATCCATTGCACTGGTTGGTTCATCTAAAACTATCAACTGAGAATCTCTTAAGAACGCCCGCGCCAAAGCTATTTTTTGCCATTGACCAATACTTAATTCTTCTCCTTGGTCAAATAATTTACCCAAAATTGTGTCATACCCTTTGGGTAATTTGCTAATTACATCATCTGCGCCAGAACGACGCGCCGCCGCTATAATGCTATCTCGATTAGCTGGCAAGTCAATATTAGCTAACCAAATATTTTCTTGAGCGGTAAAGTTGTATTTAGCATAGTCCTGAAAAATTATGCTGATGTCGCGGCGTAATTCAGAGATTTGATAATCTTTAATATCAACACCATCAATTGTGATGTAGCCAGAGGAGGGGTCATACAAGCGACACAGCAATTTAACTAAAGTCGTTTTTCCCGAACCATTTTCACCTACCAGTGCTACTACTTCTCCTGGTTTAATACTCAAATTAATATTATGTAGTGCCTGACGAGTGGTAGTAGAATATTGAAAACTCACATCATGAAACACAATACCACTTTGCATTGGTCGTGGTATTGGTTTAGGATTTATTGGCTCAACTAATCTGGGCTGGAGGTCGAGAAACTCGTAGAGATTACCTAAAAATAAATTATCTTCGTACAGTGCTGAAACGTTGGCTAATAAACTTTTAATATCATTTTGTCCTCGTTGGAGTGCTTGGTAATAAAGAACTAAATCACCCAAACGCAGAACACCATTAATCGCTTGATAGATAATTAAAGCATAAATCGCAAATATGAGAACTCCGGCGATCGCTTCGGCGAAAAAGTTAGCAATAAAGCGCCTGGTGAAAATTTTCAGGCTTTCTTTATAGATTTGTCTGCGGATACGAAGATACCAATCACTAAAGTAGTGACCTAAATCAAATAAGCGGATTTCTTTCGCAAATTGGTCTGATGTCAACATCCAAGCTAAATAAAAACCTTGGCGTTGCATTGGTGTCCATTTACGCTGCCAATCATACATCACACGGCTATATTTTATCCGCACTAACATAGCAGGCAAAGCAGCTACAAATAAAACCCCAAGAATTCCCCAATGTAGTGTTAGCAACAAACCAATCATTGCTACTAACGAAATACTATTTTGACCAATTTGTGCTAGACGATTGAGAATTTGCGGTGGTCGATAAGGTGCTTCTTGTTGCGCTCTTTGTAAGGTATCGTAGTATAAGGGATTTTCGTAATACTCTAAATCAGCCGCAATCGATTTAGCATTAATAATTCCTTGCATATAGTCAGTTACCCGTTGAGAATGGGCAGTGGTGACTAGTTCTGTTAAGGAGTTAGCCAAGGTAGTTAATAAAGTAACTCCACCCGCCAGCGCAATTAATATTAAGACATTCCGAAATGCTACTGTCTTATCTGCGAGGCTCAAGTTAGCAGCGACCGCATCGATAATCAGTTTTGAAAGATAAATTGAAACTACAGGTAATATACCTTGAATCGTCAGTAAGACTACACGGGCGATCGTCCAACGGGGGCTACTTTGCCATACTAAGCGCAATGCAGGCAAAAGTCGCAGAGTATTTTGCAGTTTATCTCGAATTTTTTTTGCCTAGTCGCATATTGAAAATGGCGATCGCACTAAATTTAATTTCTTAAACCTTGATTGTAACTGGAGACAAGTTTCTTTCAGTCAAATCATTTTCCACTAACTTCACCAACTCAGGTAGTGCAGCTAAAGAACGTTGCCGTTGTAAACTATAAATCGGCACTTGTTGAACTACACTCATACATTGCTGGAAATGTGCTTTGAGAAATTCTGGTGCAGTCAATGCTTGCATTTCTCTAGAATGTCGGACTAATTCACCAAAGCTTTGTTTCGGCTCTAAAGGAACGATTTCTGGGTGGGTTCCGCCAGCTAAAACATAAATCTTCTTCAGGGGTACAGATTTTTGAAAGAACCCATCTTGCAGTCGGTGAACCCGCTTGATAGTTTGGGAATTTAGTAAAGGTAAACTATCTGGGACATGACCAAAAGAAGCCGCCGCATCAGGCCACAGCTTAATTTGCGGAAAACCCGGAATTACTAGCGGCTGTTGTTTACCAACTTGAATTGCCAAAACATCATCTGTCAAAATGCTATATCCGTAAGCGTGAAAACATTCCGCTAAGGTTGACTTGCCAAAACCTGAGTCTGCCATAAAGGCAACTGCACTACCATTAATGACTACACTACTAGCATGAAGTACAAGCAAGCCCCTCTGTCTGAGCAATACGCAAATAATCACACCCAACAGAAACGTCCGAATTAATGCTTCATCAACACCAGGGTTGGGATCAAGAACAATTTCTTTACCATCTTTCACCAACACCATACCGAATTCGTCAATTCTCGCGAATAAGTAATTGCCTCCATCACTACGCTTTTGTTGTGGATCATTGAGCTTACCAAAACGGATCACTACATCTGCTGGTTTGTCACTGGGGATGAGTTCAGGTAAGGGTAGTTCAGAGTGAATGCCTAAGTTGTATGCGGTGTAAACGTGCATCGGAAATACTGTTGGATGAGGAGTGAATAATTATTTTATTTACGCAAAACTCAGTTTTCTAACGCTTTTTAATTGACAAAGCCCTGATAATCTGTAATAAAGGAAGCCATCAGGAAATAGCGTTCCTGATGTTTCCAAACATCTCATTTAGATTTTGCAGTAATCCTAAAAAAACCTAGTTTTTAGGATTACTTATTTACTAGCTCTAGATTTGATTTAGGGATAATAGTATCAGTGATGCTATTACACCTATATCTTTACTCAAGCTATGGTTGGGGAATAAGTACCCCATTTTGAGAACCATCTAGTCCTAGTACTTCACCAGGAATCTGAGTAGGATCGTTACCGATTTGGAAAGTATCTTTTGGACCTGGTCTACCAAAAGCGTGGGTAATGTTTTCAACACTACCGTAGTTTGTTAATTTGGGTGCTTCGTAAGTTTTTTTCATTGTTTGAGTCTCCTGTTGGTTTTTTGATTTCTTACTAAACTAGATATTGGCTTTGAAACATTCACCAACTCAGTCTAGGTAGGAGCAGGTTAAAAATAAACTGCCCCTAGTCAGACTTATGGTTTTAATGGGGATATAATTCAGATCCAGAGCAAGTGTTCAATATATTTATCTTCCTCGATCTCTACCTACGGGAATAAGTATTCCATTACCAGCAGAACCACTTAGTCCTAGTATTTCGGCAGGAAACTGAGTCGGATTATTGCCGATTTGAAAAGTATCTTTTGCACCATCACTGCCAAAAGCATTAGTAATATCTTGAACATTACCGTAGTTTTTTACTTGAGGAGCTTCGTAGACTTTTTTCATATTTTCTGTCTTTTGCTGGCTTCGTTTATCTCTAACTGGAACATATAGCCGTAGTCACTTAGGGTAGGTCAATATTGATTACTCAAAGCCTTATAGCTAATTGGTTGATACTTAGCACTTTGCTATAAATATTGGCTTGGAGTCCTCCCAACTTCAGTCTAGGTAGGAGCAGGCTATAAATGCACTGCCCCTAGTCAGACCTATGGTTTGTTTTAGTTATGATTTAGCCAAAGAGCGAGGGTAACAAATTACCAAATTGGTATTGTTTCGCTGTTCTTGGTCTTAGCGATTGGGAATGAGTACTCCATTTTGGGAACCACTGAGTCCAATGGTTGAACCAGGAACAGGAGTAGGATTACTTCCAATTAAGAAAGTGTCTCTTCCACCTGCTCTACCAAAAGCATTAGTAACGCTTTGAACACTACCGTAGTTTGTGAGTTGAGGAGCTGCGTAAGCTTTTTTCATTGTTAAGTCTCCTGTTTGTTTTGTTGGTTTTTGACTGGACTAGATATTGGCTTTGAGATTTCACCAAATTAGTCTAGGTAGGAGCAGGCTGAAACTGCACTGCCCCTAGTCCGACTTATGGTTTTTTGGGTATGATTCAGCCACAGAGAAAGTGTTAAAGCTTTCCAAACTGGTAATGTTGAATCATCGTTTATATCCTCTGATGTAGATATAAGGTTGTTGTAGAATCTGTGTAGGGATTTGAGATCCACAAATTCTTGAATATTACTGACATCACTAGTCATCACTTCATCTAGTAGCTGGCGATCAAAATGTAATAATCCGCGTTGGAAGTTTGGTGTCATATCTGTTTTGCCACCACGCCATTGCACTTCTTGGGGAAGAATACCATCTAAAGCTCTCCGCATAATGAAGCGAGACCATCCTTGATGGAGTTTTTGCTCTGGTGGTAAAGATAGGCAAAATTCAATCAAGCGTTTATCCATAAAGGGATGACGCGACTCTAGAGAAAATGCCGCAGCACATAAATCTCCTAATTCCAGTACTGTGGTAAACAAGGCGGAATTTAAGGTACGCCACTGTTCTTCTCTAACTGTAATTGCCGGATTTTGGTCTTGTTCTGGAGATGATGTGAGGGGATTTATCCCGATTTGTTGGGCGAATTGCGGGTTGATTAAAGAAGTGACTTGGGGTTGATTTTGTTTATAACCCCGGAGCGATCGCCAAATCTTCAAGATATACTCAGGAACTAAGGGTTTAATTCCATATCTGACAAACAATCTCCGCCGCGACACTCGAAAGTGCTGTCCAATTTGCCAAGCAGTCTTCCCAAAGGTGAGATATTTTCTCTGTTTGACTAATTCTTGTAAGTAGGTAATGGCATATTGATAAAAAAGGGCGGCTAGTGATGTATTAAAGTGTTGCGATATGGCTTTAGCTTCTTGGATAAATTGCTGCCATTTGCCTTGACGTGCTAACTCTGCAAAGTATGTCACACCATGAGATACGGTTGTATCACCATCAAAACCATCTAAAGAAATGCGAATACCTGCTTGCTGGGTGGCACGATTTAACCCCCACACGAGAAAATGGCTAGGCCCAATAAAGGGTTCTTCCATATATTGATAGTATTTCTGCCATTCTGATAAGGGGCCTGATTGATCAGCATGGACGTAATGAGGGACAAATCCACCTTGATTCAATACAGGGTTAATGTATTGACGTTCGTCGCATTCTGGAACTTTTTCAAAGATGTTGGAGAAGGTGTGCAGTTTGATACCTTTGGGTTGCAAGATATCTCTGGCTACACAAGCAATTGACGAAGAATCTAAGCCACCACTCAAATGACAGCTGACAGGAAATGCACTGCGTAAACGACAACGAACTGCTTCGGTAAATATCTCACGGAAAGCGGCGGCATATTCGGCATCGGAGTTAAGTTTTAACTCTTCACCGATTTCTAAAGACCAGTAGGAGCGAGTTTTTAATTTACCTGTGGCATTCACTGTCATTGTGTGAGCCGGAGGTAATCGATATATATGTTTGTAGGAGGTAATCGATTTATCTTCTATAAATGGATGCAGGTGATTGGCGATCGCAATTTCATTCACTTTTTTCGGCACTTCTGGTAAACACAACAGCGCCTTCATTTCTGAAGCAAAGTAAAATTTCTTGCCTGGTTGATAGCAGTAATATAAGGGTTTGATACCAAAATGATCTCTCGCACAGAATAATTTCTGTTGATTTTGATCCCAAATCACAAATGCAAAGTCACCTAGCAATTTGGTTGGGCATTGTTCACCCCATTTTTCGTAAGCTGCTAGTACTAACTTGCTGTCTGTGATTTTTTCAGGTGGGCAGTGGTTAATTGATAATGCAGAGATTAGTTCATCACGGTTATCTATGCGTAAATCGGCTGTAATGACTAACTTAGTGGTTTGATCAACAAAAGGTAATTTTTCTAGCAGTGATTCTGGTGTTGTCCACAGCATCCGATGTCCTAAGCCAACTGCATCAGAACACCAGATATCTGCACCATCTGGCCCCCGATGAGCGATCGCATCTACCATCAAGACCAGCTTTTTCTGTTCAATTGCCTGATTATCTAGATTGTAAATGCCAACTATACCGCTCATGATTTATATCCTTGCCAAAGACGGTAATGGAGTAAAGCGCGAGAGATCAGGTAGGTAGCCAATGACAACATACCCTTGAGTTTCAATCCAAGCATGAGCTTCTAATTTGCCAGCTTCACTTTTAACAACTCCAATTCGCAATTCTGGTGTGTAACCATAACGAGTCATTAATACTTGGCAAGTTAAAGCCCGCGCTAGGCACTTGGCTCCCCCTGGTGTGTAGCGTGTGCTAACATTTACTGCCCAAACAATTTTGTGCAGAGAAATTGGTTCTAACTGGGAATTTGGTTTACTGATTTTGTTGATCAGTTTTCTTAAAGTATTAAACGATAGTAACCACATTCCTAGCCGAACTAACCCCAGCAAAACGAACGTCTTCAATAAAAATTGGCGATCGCTGTTGCTTAGTTGCAATAATTTAAGCAGACGCTTCATTGTTTATTTCTATCAATCCTTTAGCTGCTAAATCTTCTAGTAAAGCGGATATATCACGTTTGCATACCTCTGCATCTACTTGATATTCCGCTAGGATGGCATCTTCAATTTCTTGGACAGTCTTTGGTGATTGGATGAAGTTCCATATACTGGCTCCTACTTGATTCAATCCATAGTAAGCACCAGATTTAATATCAAGGATTACCACCTCTCCTTGCAAGTCTGAACAGATTTGCTCTCTAGAGGCTACTACACTTAAACTTTCTGATGAACTTAGTTTTGTTGGCATTTTTATAGTATAATCACTGATTTTTAACTGTTTATACTAAAAATAATTTATATCACCCTTGTAGAAATTACTGTTACGCAAGCTTGATATCTTCATCCTTTGTTTTAAAAATCGCTAACTTTATAAAGCAATTGTGAAGTAATATAAATACTCAAGTAGTATGACTGTCAATAATCAATTACTCTCTTCATTAATCACTACCAGATTGAGAGAGTAATTCAAGAGTATCTGCAAGTAATCAATACATCAAATGACCGATACAGCTATTTGCAGCATAAATAATTAACATCTCTGAAATAGAACTGCTCTAGTCAAAAATTAACTCCAAGTATGGAAGTAGTCAAAAGTATTTTTGGTAAGAATTCACCACTCAGTAAAAGACTGTACAGTAGGCGAGTTTACTGAAAGTCGCGCAACTGTCGTTCAGCAGTCAGACTTTAAAAACAATTCAGCCTGATTCATCTATTGATTGAGAGAGTTTGACTCAATTGTTCCACATTCTAGCTTCTGATATTCTGTCTCCTGACTCCTGAATTCTATTTGATAAAATAGTGCAAATTGATTGGCTTTGAGTCAATATATCTTTTGAATGATATTTAAACTTGACTTATCAACACCAACAAGACACTTTAGCCTTGTAGACCGAATAATCCACAAAAAGTTCCCTTGTAAGTATAAGGGCGTAAATAATTGTACTTAGAAAAAGGCAGGAGGTAGGGGTTCGGCTAGGCTGAGGACAAGCTCATCAACCGTAAACAGAAAGCAGGAGGGAAGAGGGTTTTAGCTTAATTAACCTTTCTTAATATAGTTTTGTTTTTTCCCGCCGACTTACTTGCGTACAATCAACAGTCACATTTTACTCGCGCAAAAGCGCAAAGAAGAGTTTTAGAGGTGTTGTCATTGTCTTTGGAAAGTGCGATCGCTCCATTATTTCCCAGCATTTCTTATTCCATAATTAAAATACCAGAAACAATGGAAGTGATTATGACTGTGCAGTTATTAAGACGTAAATTCACAGTGCAGCAATATCATAAGAGGTCTGTTCATGTTCAAAGGCTGAGGTTTCAAGTATAAATTACCTCCTGCCTCCTGCCTTTGATTACTTTGCTATTCGCCAAATTTTGATGGTATTATCCTCGCTGCCACTGACAATTGTCCTACCATCAGCCGTAAAACCAACAGATGTCACGGTATCTGCATGGCCTGTCAAGGTATTCATCACTTCCCCTGTGGCTAAATTCCAAAGTTTGATGGTACGATCGCGGCTGGCACTAGCTAAGATCATTCCATCTGGGCTAAAAGCAACACAAGTCACGGTGTTAGCATGACCTGTAAAGGTGCGAAGTACTTCGCCGGATGCGACATCCCAAAGTTTAATGGTGCGATCGCGGCTGGTACTGGCTAAGGTGGTACTATCAGGACTAAAGGCTACTGATGTGATTGTATTTGTATTACCTTTGAGGGTGCGGGCTGGGTCATCTTGATAAAGATGCCAAAGTTTAATGGTTTTATCAAAACTCCCACTGGCTAAATTACGCCCATCAGGACTAATAGCAACAGAACGCACCCAAAATTTATGTCCTTTCAGGGTGCGAATCAGTTTTCCTGTGCCTAAATTCCAAACTTTGAGGGTGTTATCATCGCTACCACTAACCAAAGTTTTGCCATTGGGACTAATAGCTAAGGCTTGAATTGAATCTGTATGTCCCTCTAATGTGTAAACGATTTTACCTGTTGTCAAATTCCAAACTTTAATAGTTTTATCATCACTTCCACTCACTAAAGTTTTGCCATTAGGACTAATAGCCACAGCATTGACTTTTTGCGAATGTCCATTCAGGGTTAAAATTTCTTTTCCTGTGGCAATATTCCACATATTAATTATCCTCTCCCCTTCGCCACTGCTAGCAATTGTTTGCCCATCAGGACTAATGGCAACAGAGACAACAAATTTTGCTGTACCTTGGAGGGTATTAGCTAAGGCAATATTTTTAACTGGAATATTCGGTGACTGACCAAAAACAACTTCATTTTGAGAATGACTGTAATTTGCTGGCTTGAGTTTTGATAACAAAATCACTTGAATTTGACGATATTGTTGATACCAAGTATCACTAAATCCAAATAATAAGATAAATGCAGCCGCCAAAACTGAAATTTTTACAACAGCATATTGAAATGAAAAAGTTGATTTTGGTTGAGTTACGGTAAATTTGCCCGATGACTGACCGGCGGCTGGTAAAGCGCGTGGTAAGGTGGGAATTAAATCTTTTATAACTTCATCGGCTGACTGATAGCGTTGACTTAAGTCTTTTTGCAACAACTTATTCATGACGTTATCTAATTCTGGCGACAAAGGACTCCGCAAATATTGTCGCCAATTATTTGCCCAGCCATAGCCATGTTCCATCCACAATTGAAACGGGGATGTTCCTGTTAGCAAATGAAAACAAGTAGCCCCCAAACTAAACAAATCACTGGCTGGATAAGCTTTACCATCTCGAATTTGTTCCAGTGGGGAATAACCATGCGAACCAATAGATGTGCCACTTTTATTTTTGACTTTTTCGGTTAATTGTTTAGAAGAACCAAAATCAATCAAACTGAGTCGCCCATCATAACGACAGCGAATTAAATTTTCTGGTTTAATGTCTCGGTGAATTACACCGCGATCATGAATGAATTTAAGTACAGGCAATAAATCAAGTAAAATAGCTTGAATTTCATTTGCTTTATAAACTCGGCGTTGTTGTAACTCTTTTAACAAGTTCTGCCCATTAATAAACTGTTGGACTAAATAAAGGCATTTATCTTGCTCAAAGTAAGCAATTAGTGTGGGAATTTGGGGATGTTCGCCAAGTTCTTGCAGTCGCTTTGCTTCTTCTGCAAATAACTCCATTGCCTTTTTTTGCGACCAAGTTCCTTGAAATTTTGGCGCTAATTGCTTAATTACACAAAGTTCATTGAGTTTATCAGTATCTTCTGATAAATAAGTTCTGCCAAACCCTCCTTCATCGGAAAGCACCCGAATCACTCGGAAGCGATTTCTTAACAGTGGCACTAAGGGAGTGCTACAAGTTTGGCATGACTGCTTGCCTTTGGGATTTAGAGGATTTGGGCAATCGGGATTTAAGCAGCAGATCATTATCTGACAGGTGCGACTGCATAAAAATTTTTACTAAGTTAACCCCGATATTTCCCTTGATTAAAATTGACTCTCTCGTATTGATGGTAGACCCCTGTGATTGTGGGGAGTGGGGAATTAATTATATAGTCAATTTTGGTAAATGCTCATAAGTTTTCCTCAGTGCTGGAAAACCACGAGAGTCATGAGATGAATTTTATCGATTATATATTAACTTGCTCTACCACCAAACGACATTCGTTATTCATCGCATCGTGTTGGTAGCAACTTTAGCAGCAGGAAAATTTAGGATGTCATTAGCCATTTGTAGTGACAAAGAACAAATGACCAATGACCAAAATTTTAGCTAAGGTTTCTGAGTTGCGATCGCTAATTTTGCCCCTTGGACTTGTCTGACTTGATCCATCACCGCCACTACCTTACCATGTGTGACTGTTTCATCAGCATTCACAATCACTAATGCTTCTTGGTTATTGCCAACCAAAGTCCGCAATTGTCCAGCTAAAGCATCAACACTTGTAGGTTGACGGTTGACACTCACTACTCCATCTTTATCAACTGTCACGGTTATTTTGGCGGGAACTTGCTGCTGTCTAGCTGTTGCAGCTTTAGGTAAGTTGACTGGCAAACCTTCTGAGCGAGTTAAAAATAGAGTTGACATAATAAAAAAATGTCAAAATCGCAAATATCACATCAATCATCGGTACGATGTTGATTTGCGGTGGTAAATCTGGCTCATCTTGTAGACGCATAGGTTCTGTCTCCCCGTTCATAGCGGTGACGATAGAGCAGTTCTAATTGTCCACCATATTCTTGCATAGCCGCAATTTGGCGTTGATATAACCCTCGAAAGGTGTTAGCAAATAATAGCGTAAAAATAGCTACAATTAATCCCGAAGCTGTGGAAACCAGCGCCTCACTAATACCTGCGGTCACTCCGGCGGTTTTAGTACCTCCCACATCACCCAAGTTTAATGATGCAAAAGACACAATCAACCCTAATACAGTACCCAATAAACCTAAAAGTGGCGCTAAACCAATAATTGTATCAAACATATTTTGAAACCGTTTGAGAACCGGAATTTCGGCTTGGGCTTCACTTTCTAAGGCCAGACGAAATTCTTCGGGTGTGGGTTCTTCTAGTTGCAGTGCAGCTAAAAAAATGCGGGCTACAGGTAAGTCTGCATTCTTTTGCAACTTATCTAACGCACTCACCACATTATCCAGGCGGTAAAGATGCAAAACTTCGCGGACTACACGATTTTGCCGAGTGTTAATCCGATACCAAAAGCGTACTCGCTCGATAATTAATGCGATCGCCACCACACTAAACGCTAGCAGCGGCCACATCACTACGCCGCCTGCTTGAAACAGTTGATTGATGAACATGCAATATCTCTAAAGAACTAAATGGACAACGTTACAGTTAGATTAATAGTTTACAGCACTAAATGATATATCTTATCAATAAGTAACCAAAAAAATCAAAAGTTCTGTCAAGTTAAATTTTCTTTCGATGACATAATTATTGATACTGCCTCCCATCTGGATTATTTCAAACCCTGATAAATCAAGGACTTGCCCAAGGATACTGTAGACAACAGTAGACTCAGGGATTTTGGCAATTGATTGCTTGACTTTGGCGACAGCTAGTTTTAACTGGGATCAATAACTAACAAGAACTTGCAACAAGTTGTGAGATTACCTATAAAATCTATTCCTTACTCCTCATGACCTACTTCTACAGGTAGTTTATAAATCAAATTTGTTGACGTACTTTATGATTCTTGAGCATCTATGGCTAAACTATTTGACTCGATAACCGAAGAACTGCAAGAGTTTATTGCAGCCCAAAACCTGTTTTTTGTAGGGACTGCACCCCTGAGTCCTACGGGTCACGTTAATTTATCTCCCAAAGGTCTTGATTGCTTGCGAATCTTGTCACCTCACCGAGTAGCATACCTCGACCTGACAGGTAGTGGTAACGAAACCTCAGCCCATCTGCAAGAAAACGGTCGCATTACGTTTATGTTTTGCGCCTTTGTGGAACCACCACGCATTTTGCGACTTTATGGTAAAGGTTACGTAGTTTTACCGAGTTCTTCTGAATGGGACTCGTTATCTTCGGTGTTTCCTCAGATACCAGGGACTAGACAAATTATTGTTGCTGATATTGAGATTGTGCAAAGTTCCTGTGGGCTTGGCGTTCCTCTTTATGAATACCAAGGTCAACGCCAAACGCTAGTCAATTGGGCGATTCAAAAAGGGGAACAGGGAGTGAGAGAATATCAACAACAAAAAAACAGCATCAGCATTGATGGTTTACCAACACCATTGAGTCAATTACAGCAGAATGTAGGAGTCAGGAGTCAGAATACAAAATAGAAACAGGCTATATACTTAGTTTTGACCTGAAAGGCTGTATTTCAATTGGTTAAAATCTGTTGTATGTTTAGGCAAAATTAGCATTTCATCGATTTTTGTTTAATCTACGCCAAAAAATCCCAAATCAGAAATTTATTGTCAATTGTCCATAGTCTAAAAAAGCTGGATTTTTAACTATTGATTGTGGACTTTTGACAAAAATAACCTTTATCAAGAGAATTTTTGATCTCGTTCCCAGAATGCTGCAAATTATCCCAAATATCGGCAATAATCTCTATTTATTAGTTCATTATCTCGCTGATATTCATGATTAAATTTATGGTGAAGGAACTATTCTGTGGTTTGCGTGTCTTGACGTAATGATTTGCTACGAATTATGATTCGAGTTTATTCCGGATCAACCGGTACGGTCTCGAAAATTAGTGCAAGTAAATTCAACTGTCGCTCTCAATAAATCACACGCATGAGATTACGCTTATTTCTGCTTAGCGTTGTCAGTATTGTCCTGCTTTCTTCTCCAGCAAAAGCCTCTCGCTTAGAATCTTGGAGTTTTGACACCGCCCAAAATCAACTTAACATTACTACTGTCTCTGGTGTGAAACCCAGAGCATTTTTAATTCAAAATCCCACGCGGTTAGTTATTGATCTTCCGGGTACAAAACTGAATACAAATACAATTCGGAAAAACTATGGTGCGACAGTCCGCGAAATCCGTGTTGGTAAGGTTGACGATAACACCACAAGACTAGTAGTGGAATTAGCACCAGGGTATACTGTAGACCCGGCGAAGTTATTGGTTCAAGGTGATTCTTCAACTCATTGGATAGTAAAATTTCCTTCAGTGCAGCGGATTCAAAATCCTACTGATGATAATGTTTCTGTTTCTAATGAGGAACAAATTCCTGTTGCTGTTAGTGATGTTTCTTTGTTTGCGGGAGTTGTACCTTTAGGTAAGGAAATACCACAATTGCGATCGCGGGTACAAGCATTAGCATCTCGATATCGTTCCCTTGACCCAGGATTGTTCTTTTTAGATTTAGATACAGGTAACTATCTCGATTTCAATGGTGAGAAAGTTTTTCCTGCTGCCAGCACAATTAAGTTTCCAATTTTAGTTGCCTTATTTCAAGAAATTGATGCAGGTAGAATCAAACTGAATGAAACCTTAGTAATGCGGCGTGACTTAATCACTGGCGGTTCAGGAGAATTCCAATATAAACGTGCTGGAACTCGTTTTAGTCTATTAGAAACTGCAACTAAGATGATTACCATCAGCGATAACACTGCTACCAACATGATTATTGACCGCTTAGGTGGTAAGGCTAAGTTAAATCCGCGTTTTCGTAGTTGGGGACTGCAAAACACCGTTGTACGAAATTTACTTGGCGACTTCAAGGGTACAAATACAACCAGCGCCAAAGATTTAGTTAGGCTGTCAGCGTTGGTTGCGAATAATCGCTTGTTGAGTGATTCTAGTCGTGGTCGTGTCTTAGGTATTATGCAGCGTGTTCATAACACCAAATTATTACCGGCTGGTCTAGGGAAAGGTGCGGTGATTGCTCATAAAACTGGCACTTTAGGCATTGTACTGGGTGATGCGGGGATTATTCAAATGCCCTCTGGTAAGCGATACTTAGCTGGAATTTTTGTCAGAAGACCTTTTAATGATTTGAAAGCGAGAGATTTTATTAATCAAGTTTCTCGTATGGTTTATGGCTATTTAGACCAACCCAGAGTAGCCACTACCGATAAACCTGAATCACTGTGATATTAGGATTTAGAATCGTTAGTCAATCAAAAATCTGCTAGATAGAAATTTGAATAGTCTAATTAAGATTAGTTATCCAACTCTGAGCAGTTGTGACTTCTGACATTTTGACAATTTTATTTGACGTAAGCCCCTAAGATGAATATCTAGGGGTTTTCACATATTAATTTATGGTATGTAGGACTTACGCATAAAAACGAAAAATCAAGGGTTTTGGCGAGGGTGTAGGGGTACAGGGGTATAGGGGTGTATGTATCTAAAACCCTTCCGCCACACACCCTTACACCCTTACACCCAATCTTCATAGACAATCTTGGTGCGTAATTCCTGGTATGTTTCTTTGGCGCTCGCTTCACTCTACCATCAGCCAAATTTAAAATTATTACTGCTAAATTCTTTCCTCATTATCTCCATTCGCCTTGTAATGTAAACGCAGCCCAATAATAAGGTGCAGCATAATTTTGATTACGAGACATTTCTATTTGTGCTGCCCTTAACGCTGCCGCAGGTTTTAAATTTTTGCGTAACATATTGCCATAAAATAGCTTCATCAATTCTGATGTAGCTTCGTCATCCACACTCCACAAACTGACGACAACACGCGGACTACCTGCATACATAAATCCTCTAGTTAACCCGACTAATCCTTCTCCCTTGACTTCTTCACCTAACCCTGTTTGGCAAGCACTGAGAACGACTAACTCTGCTGGCAAATTCAAGTTAAAAATATCATGGAGGCGCAAAAAGCCATTTTGGGGCTTTCCGTTGCTATCAAACAGCGACAGCACAACCCCAGATAATTCAGGATTTTGGCTGTTGAGGATGCCGTGAGTGGCAAAATGGATGATTTGATATTGGCTTAACTCTGGGCTGGTGGCTAAATTCCGACTAGCAGTAAAGTCTAAGGCTGGCTTACGTTGTTCTTTATTAGATACCAGGGAGAGAATTGTCTCGGCTTCTTGGCGGGTAAAGCGCAACCGTTCAAAGTCAATGTCTACTTCTCTGGCTGAACGTGCTAATTGTTGCTGGTCAAAGGTTGTTAAGTTTTGAGTCATAGATTGACCAGTTGATTTTTGACCTATACGCTCATCTTTAGCAGAAAATACGGGATCTGCCAGTACAGCCAAGGTTTTTGGGGCTTTTTTACGCCCTTTGACTTCCTGGCGCAGTAAAGCGATGGTTGAGGCTGAGGGGAGGGAGATAATTTCGTTGGTTGTGATTAGTGGTTGATAAGTTTGACTGTTTGGTACTGCTAATGCTGTGATGGGGATATACTGTAAAGCGCCATCACTAACCACGACTAAGCGTTTTTTTTCCGAGTTGCTGGGCGACTGGGGCGAGAATTATTTGAGACAATTCCATTGCGGCTTTGCTGCTTCTGGCGATACTCGTTCTTTGGGATGGGGCGGTTAAAGCATCGCGGAATTTCTGCACGGCTGAGGCAAGATCAGCGCGTTTGGGTAGTTCGTAGCTGGTGATGCTGTTTTTACTCACAGCCCAAAGATAACTGCGTTCTTCTCCCAAGGAATATTCTAAAAGCAAGGTATTATCATCTAATACTTGCTGCTGAATTTGCTTTAATGATAAGGGTTGTGGTTGGGTCAAGGCAGCGTAACGTGGACTGCTATTTCTAATTTCTGCTTGGACTTGCTCATACTGTTGCAGCAGTTCTGCGGTTTTTTTGTCTAAATTTTGAATTTGAGTTTCTGTGTATTGACCGCTTAAAAGTTGGATGCGTAATTTTTCTCTGGCATTGAGTTGTTGTTGTAAGTCGCGTTCTGTTTGCAGTAGCTTGGGGTTTACGCCTTGACGGATATCTGCGTTGGCTTCTGTGAGTAAGTCTAAAAGACTCCGCGCTCTGGCACGTTCGCTGACTTGCAATGCTAAAGCATTATAACCTTGGGATGGTTGCTGTTTATGTAGTTGCATGAGCAAGTCGATGTAAAACTGATAATATTTCTGCACAGATGCAAAGTAAGATGTCCGCAAATCTTGACTGGTAACGTTGGTGCGGATATCTTCAACAATTTTAATGGTGTTTTCGATGTGGGTGCGGGCGGCGGTGAGATTGCCTTGATCGCGTTCTGTCTGAGCTATATAGTATAGCGTTTCTGCTTCCCCGGTACGATCGCCTATCATCTGCCGCAATTTTAATTCTTGATTGTAAGTGGCGATCGCTTGTTGTGGTTGTTTTAAAGCATTATAAGTTCTACCCAAATTACCAATAACATTGGCTTGGGCAGTTTTTAGCCCTAATTTTTGCCAGCCAGCCGCAGCTTTTTGGGAAAATTCTAAAGCTTTTTGATAGTCACCAGCCGCTAAATAAACTCTGCCAAAAAAACCATCCGCACTGGTTTGGGCAAAGCTATTTTTTGTTTGCTGTGCCAATGCCAAAATTTGGTTGGTCGCTTCCAAAGCTTTGGGATAATCTTTTAATGATTCGTAAACTCGGACAATACCACTAATGGCGCTAACTTGGCCAATCACGTTTCCTTGTTCACGCCTTACCTGCTGTGCTTGGTTGTAATATTCTATGGCTTTGGGATAATTTTCTAAAGCCCGATAGGCGCTGCCAATGTTATCTAAAGTTAAAGCTAGTTTATCGCGATCGCCTGTGCTTTTAAATTTTTCTAGGGCTTGATTATAAGTGTCAATACTTGTTTTATGATCACCAAGTAAACTATACACTAAACCAATATTTTTTAGTGTATTGCCTTCCCCACCAACATCTTGCACTTCACGTTCAATAGTTAGGGCTTGGTTGTAAGTATTAATCGCTTTTTGATAATCACCTAATGAAGCATATATTCCACCAATTGTATCCAGAGTGAAAGCTTCCCGCGCCCGATTTTTAGTTAGACGTTGCAAGGCAATTGCTTCATTTAAAACATCAAGTGCTTTTTGCTTTTCACCCAATCGATCGTAGACTAAAGCCACCTGACCTAATAGTTCCGCTTCCGAATGGGGATTACCTGCTTTTTGTAACAGCGATCGCGCTTGGTTATAGTATTCTAAAGATTTTTGTGGTTCACTAAAAGAATAGCTACCAGCAAGTCCACTTAGAGTTATGGCTTGCTTTGTGAGGCTAAATGCCAAAGCTACACCAGAAAGATTAGCTGCCATTTGTTGTTGTAGTTTTAATGATTGATTGAGAGCTTCCCTAGATTTCTGCTCATCACCAATGGATAAATAAACTACACCGATATAGTTGAGTGCATCAGCTTGTCCACCCAAGTCATTTTTTGTGCGTTGAATTTCTAATGACTGTTGAAAAGCTTCCAAGGCTTTTTGTGTTTCGCCCAAATTAGTATAGGTAATCCCGATAGTTTGTAAAATATCAGCTTGCCCATCTAAATTTTTTTGCTGACGTTGAATTACCAGGGCTTGATTATAAGCTTGTAGTGCTTGTTTTGTGTCGCCTGCATTGAAATAAACGCCCCCAATGCCAATTAACGTATTAACAATATAATCAGGTTTATTTTCAGCGCGAAATAATCGCAATGCTTGGCTATAAAATTCTAAGGCTTTTTGAGGTTGACCCAAGTTAGCGTAAGCATTAGCTACAGAATTCAACATCACCGCTTCACCAAAACGGTCTTTAAGTTGGCGGCGAATGGTTAACCCTTGCTGAAAATATCCCAAAGCCCTTTGGTTGTCATTTTGTGTGTAGTAAAGTGTGCCGATCGCTAATAATGTGGTAGCCTCATAACTGCGATCGCCAATTTGCCGCCAAATTTTTAATGCTTCTTCATATTTTGCGATCGCTGCCTGCCGCTCTGTAGCTGTACCTTGTTCATATAATTGCTGTGCTTCTTCGAGCAGTTGTTTGGCTTGTGCTGCGGCTCTTTGCCTTTCAGGACTAGTATTTTGCGGTTTTTGGGCTATGTAGAGAAGATTCGCCCTAGCCGCCGTAATCATTAACTCTGATGACATTAGCATAGTGACAAAGATAACCAGTGTGCGATATGCCAACGCCGACAGATGTTTCTTTGTCATAATTGCTCCTAAGTGGGAGAAGTAATGTTTCTTAACTAGACAACTGTAAGAATACAGTTCTAGGGGCATCATATTGTATCACTTATATGATGGTTATAAAATCGCGATCGCTGCCGCAGTCTCCTCCTGTTTTAGCCATTCAACTCAAACATTTGAAAAATCAATATTTTCGTAAAGTTCGGCAATTGAAATTTGCAACTCCAAAGTACTCAAAGAAAGGGTAACATTAGGGTCATCGTATTCTGAAAATAGCCACTGATGCGCGGCTGTTTTGAGATGATGCTCAACGTGTATACGGTATTGATCAATTAGCAAATATTCTTGAAAATTAGAAATTGTCCGATAGGCAACAAATTTCTCACCACGGTCATAGTTTTGGGTGGATTTAGACAAAACTTCGGCGATAAAGCAGGGATTCACCACAGTATCTTTACGTCCCGTTTGAAGTTCTAAAGGTTTAGGCAGAACCATGACATCAGGGTAAGTATAGAGATTTGCATCGGGAACCCAGAGTCGCTGATCGACATAGAAAGTCCGGTAGTTTTTGTTTTTTAGAGCAGATTTCAGCAAAATATATAAATTTCCAGCAATATCGTTGTGGTTGGGTGTCCCACCAGTCATAGGAATAATTTCTCCATCACAATATTCGTTGCGTGTTTCTGAAGCAATTTCCAGTTCTAAATACTCATCAATGGTGTATCTTTTAGTATCAGGTTGAGCAATCATGATCGGTTGACCTCCAAGGCTTTTAGTTGCTGGTTTCTCCAAGTCGTTGCCGTTACTTCATCACTCTCAATTGCCCGTTTTATTAATGTTTTATAAATTTGTAGCAGTTTTTTGGACTTTGCCGACAGAACACCTTTAAAGCAAAGAATCAATCAAGTTCAAAAGTTCTGGCAATTTGTTTTCAACCACGTCCCATATCACATCAAAATCAAGCTGATCGTATTCATGGACTATCACATCTCGCATTCCTGCCATTTGTCGCCAGGGAATTTTTTGATGTTGCTGACGGAACGATTGAGAAAGGCGTTTAGTGGCTTCGCCAATAATTTTAATTTGGTAGAGGATTGCAGATAATTTTTCATCATTGACTTCTAATTCTGGTTTACTGATTCCTTTTGTGTAGCGCAAAATACGTTTGATAGCGTTTGCAATATCAATCAGAGATTCTTGGTCACGCGGCATAAATAACTTGTGCAGACTCCAAAATATTCTTACGTCTTAGCCAGTTTTCACTACGCTCGATCGCAGCTTTTACAATCAAATCTACAGGTCGGTTAAAAATAGCTTGCAGTTCATCACGCATTTGCAGAGTTTCAGTTAACCCCCGTTTCGCAGTTGGGGAAAAAGTAATCAGAATATCAATATCGCTGTCTGTGCGGAAGTCATCACGCAATACAGAACCAAATAAAGCAAATTCTGTTACCTGCCACTTTTGACAAAACTCTTGAATCTGCTCCATTGGTAGTTCTATTGCGGTAATCGTCATAAAAATTCTACCTCCAAGGCTTTTAATTGCGGGTTTCTCCAAGTCGTTGCTGTCGCAGCATCAGTCTCAATTACCCGTTATAATCCTGTTTTAGCAATTTCTAGCCATTGTCTTAGATATCATCTTGTTCGGTAAGTGTTCGTTGCTCATAGTCTGTAATGATCCTCTGAATGTCATCTGCGGCAATATCGACTTGTTCAGATTTTGTGTAAATAGTCAGTAAAATGATTCCTGTTGCTGTTTTGACATGGTAAATGAAACGATAGCCACCACTTTTACCTTTTTGGGTATCACTATTTCGGACTCTCAACTTGAAGACTGTATAACCAACTCCAGGTACTTGATCTCCTGGTAACTCTCCCTGCTCAAGTTGTTCGATAACAGGTTGTATGTCATTCCGAATACTGCGATATTTCTTAGCAAGAGCGCGTAGATTTCGTTTAAAAGTTGGCGAAGCTTCAACTTGAATAAAAGGCTGATCAATCATCTTCAAGACCTTCCCAAAGTTGAGCCACTGGGATAGTTTGCCCAGTCATGGCTTCGTGCCAAGCTTGCCGGAAATCTGCTAATACTTCTGCTTGAGATTGCTCATCTAGAACTTCTTCTTCAGGAATTAGCACAATCACTTCTACTCTGCTATTTTTATCAGTTAAAAGCGGATGATCTAAAGTTAGTTGTCCCTGATCGTTAATCGTTGCCATGACTTTAAGTGCTTTCATGATTACTCCCAGATAATTTAAGTGGTAGCAGTTAGGTTGATGCCTAATGCTTCAAGTTGCTGGTTTATCCAAGTGGTTGCTGCGGCTTCATCAGTCTCAATCGCCCTTTCTACTCCTGTTTTAGCAATTTCTAGCAGTTGTTTGGATTTTAGTTTTAATGAAAATGATGAATTTATCTTTTCAACAATCTTTTGCTGCCGATGTTTTGGTAAAATTGGAATTAATAATTTGGCTAAATCTGGTTGAGAAATACTGTAGTAAGCTACACCATGAACTCGACGTTCAACCTGTAAGTAACCGAATTTTGGGCGTTGCATAATGAGAATATGAATTAGGGTGAATCTTCATGGAATGTCCGCGTTGTAATTCCTCTCATATCCGTAAGAACGGTAGACAAAGAGGTAAACAAAACTACATTTGTGCAGATTGTGGTCGTCAATTTATTGAATATCACAATCAAAAGGGTTATGGTGACGAAATTAAACGAGAATGCTTAGAAATGTATGTTAATGGTTCTGGTTTCCGTGCCATAGAAAGAGTAAAAAAAGTACATCATACAACAGTAATTTATTGGGTGAAACAAATGGGTGGTCAGTTACCAGAACATCCCGAAACAGCTGAAATACCTGAAATAACTGAAATTGATGAATTAGAAACTTTTGTCGGGTCAAAAAAAAACAAAATTTGGGTATGGAGTGTAGTCAACCACAAGACTTCGGGGATTTTAGGATGGGTTTTAGGAGATAGAAGTTCAGAAACTTTTCAACAGTTGTGGCAGAGGATTAAAGCGTGGAACTCATATTTTTATGTAACGGATGGCTATCCGGTTTATCCATGTTTTATTAATCAAGAAGACCATCTTGTGTGTAAAACTTATATGACACGAGTAGAAGGTGAAAATAGCAGATTAAGACATTATTTAGCCCGATTACATAGAAAGACTTTTTGTTATTCTAAGTCAGTAGAAATGCTGGAACTCTCTATTAGATTGTTAGTTTATTATCTCCAGCATCGTTGTATTCCAATGCGGGAGCAAAGCCCCCGCGAGGATATAGCGATCGCATAATTCATATTGTGATTCAGCAACGCCTTTTTTTTTAATTGTTGAATGGCGATCGCTTGTTGAGGTTTAGCAAACATCTGCAAAAATAAATTATGCTGCGATCGCTTCACTGATTTCTTCCCTAGCTCTGAGCTACATAAAAGGAAGAGAAAGGGATAATAAAGAATGAGAAATTTTTGGGCATAGACTCTTAGTCTAAAATTCTGCTCAAAATTTCCTCTCAAACACTGAAAATTACACTTTTGAGCATTAGAGCGAGCATGACTGAGAATTTAAAGGCTATAGGTAATGATATTGCGTTAAATAAATATTCTCCCGCCGCCATTGAGGAAAAATGGCAAAAAACCTGGGCGGAACTGGGTTTAGATAATACCCCTACAGAAAACAATCAGCCAAAATTCTACGCTCTATCCATGTTTCCCTATCCATCGGGTAGCTTACACATGGGTCACGTCCGTAATTACACAATTACAGATGTGATTGCTCGTCTCAAGCGAATGCAAGGTTATCGAGTCTTGCACCCAATGGGTTGGGATGCCTTTGGCTTACCCGCAGAAAACGCGGCCATCGACCGTGGAGTTCCTCCCGCCAAGTGGACTTATCAAAATATTGCTCAAATGCGCCAACAGTTACAGCGTTTGGGTTTATCTATCGATTGGGACAGAGAAGTAGCTACCTGTTCACCAGATTATTACAAGTGGACACAATGGATTTTCTTGCAGTTTTTACAAGCAGGGTTAGCTTACCAAAAAGAAGCGGCGGTGAACTGGGACCCGATTGACCAAACTGTATTAGCTAACGAACAAGTTGATAGCGAAGGCCGTTCTTGGCGCAGTGGTGCAAAGGTCGAGCGTAAATTATTGCGGCAATGGTTTTTCAAAATTACCGACTACGCCGAAGAATTACTCAACGATTTGGATAAATTGACAGGTTGGCCGGAACGTGTAAAGTTAATGCAGGCAAACTGGATTGGTAAATCTGTCGGTGCTTATTTAGAATTTCCGATTGTGGGGATGGAGGAAAAAATCGGTGTGTACACCACTCGCCCTGATACTGTTTTTGGTGTCAGCTATGTGGTTTTAGCCCCAGAACATCCCTTAACCAAGCGCGTCACCACCAAAGACCAACAAGCCGCAGTTGAAGCTTTTATTACTGAAGTTTCCAATCAAAGTGAATTGGAACGAACGGCGGAAGACAAACCAAAGCGGGGTGTTCCTACGGGTGGTAAAGCAATTAACCCTTTCACCGGGGAAGAAGTACCGATTTTAATTGCTGATTATGTCTTGTATGAGTACGGTACTGGGGCAGTTATGGGTGTACCAGCCCATGATGTGCGCGACTTTAAGTTTGCCCAGGCTTATGATTTGCCGATTGAGTTTGTGATTGCAGCACCAGCAGATGTGGACGGGTTTGATTTAACTCCCGCATCTGAAACGGAGGAAGTAACTCAACTCATACAAATTGAATATAACGAAGCATACACTGAGCCAGGGATTTTGATTAATTCCGAGCAGTTTACAGGGATGAATTCTGTAGATGCGAAAGCTGCGATTGTCAAATATGCCGAAGAACAGGGTTTTGGTAAAGAACGCATTCAATATCGCTTGCGAGATTGGTTGATTTCTAGGCAACGTTATTGGGGCGCACCCATCCCAGTAATTCACTGTCCCAATTGCGGAATTGTACCAGTCCCAGACAAAGATTTACCAGTACAGTTACCTGAAGAAGTGGAATTTACTGGACGCGGTGGTTCACCGTTGGCGCAGTTAGAAAGTTGGGTAAATGTCCCTTGCCCAACTTGCGGTACACCAGCAAAACGGGAAACCGACACGATGGATACTTTCATTGATTCTTCGTGGTATTTCTTGCGGTTTACCGATGCAAAGAATGAACAACAGGTGTTTGACTCAGCCAAAACTAACAACTGGATGCCTGTAGATCAGTATGTAGGCGGTATTGAACACGCGATTCTGCACTTGTTATATTCTCGGTTCTTTACTAAAGTATTGCGCGATCGCGGCTTGTTGAATTTTGATGAACCTTTTGCCCGGTTGTTAACTCAAGGCATGGTACAAGGTTTAACTTACATGAATCCCAACAAGGGCGGCAAAGATAAATGGGTTCCCTCCCATTTGGTTAACCCCGCCGACCCCCGCGACCCCCAAACCGGAGAACCATTACAACGCCTGTACGCTACCATGTCCAAATCTAAGGGTAATGGTGTCGCACCAGAAGATGTAATTGCTAAATATGGTATAGACACAGCGCGGATGTTCATCTTATTCAAAGCGCCACCAGAAAAAGATTTGGAATGGGATGAAGCCGATGTGGAAGGACAATTCCGCTTTTTAAATCGGGTGTGGCGGTTGGTAACAGATTATGCGGCGGCTGGGGTATCACGCAAGCAAGCGCAACTCGCTGATTTAAGTAAACCAGAAAAAGATTTACGTCGGGCAATTCACACGGCAATTAAATCAATTACCGAAGATTTAGAAGATCAATATCAATTCAATACTGCTATTTCGGAATTGATGAAGTTGAGTAACTCGTTAACTGATAGCGACTGTAAAAATTCGCCAATTTATGCCGAAGGGATTAAAGCTTTAGTAGCTTTACTAGCTCCTTTTGCACCACATATTGCTGATGAATTGTGGCATTTATTGGGTAATCAAAATTCAATTCACACCCAAACTTGGCCAACGTTTGATGCTGCTGCTTTAATAGCCGATGAAATTACTTTGGTAATTCAAATTAACGGCAAAAAGCGGGCTGATATTCAAGTTCCGTCACAAGCAGATAAAGCAGAGTTGGAAAAATACGCCCGTGAATCAGAAGTTGTGCAGCGTCACTTAGAAGGGAAGGAGATTAAAAAGGTGATTGTCGTACCTGGTAAGTTGGTGAACTTTGTTGTTGGTTAAAGACAACGTTGAAGGAGGCAGGAGGCAGGAGGTATGAGGTAAAGTACCTATTAGCATTCGTGCTTTTGAAATCTTCTGCCATACTTTAGAATAGTGCTTCTAAAAATTAGCGATCGCAAAAATTACAAATGCGATCGCTAATTTTGTAGCTTGCTTTAGAGGTTGTTTGAAAAGTGGTTATACCAATTCACAATTCGCAATTCGCAATTAAAAAACTTAGATACAGCAAAGCTTTTAGGGTTTGCATCTGTATCAAATTTTTCGTGAAATGGTATTAGCTGTGATTTTAATCGCATTATTACCCCCCTTAATCCTAGGGCTGATTCTTTGTGGTGAGAGAAAATTTTAGGCACTTGATATTTTCGTTCCTCAGTTATTTTGTCACGGTAAGTAGCCTACCCAGAAATAAGATTCTTATTTTTCTCTGTAGAACATGAATTACCCCTAGGATTAAGGGGGGAATCAAAAAACAGGAGAAATTGCACAAAAAGCTGCCCAAAATTCTGGTTTTTTAAATGGCTGATGTTTTGGTTTATATTGTTCCTCTAAAAATTTAATAATTAACTGTTTTTGCGTAACTTGCATATTAGCTAAATTTTGCAGCCAAGCAATTATTTGTGATTGAGTTGCTTGGCGTAACCATTGCTGGGTATGATTTAAAACTAACGGCATATTATATTGATATTTAGGTAAGTTTTCATAAAATTTAATCATTAATAAAGCTGTGTGAAAATCGCTGACAGCCCATAAAGTGCTGATAATATTGGCTGCACCAGCACTAATAAAACCACTGGCTAAACCGATATATTCATCGCTGTTATTTTTAATGTCTATTAAGCCAGTTTCACAAGCGGAAAGACAAACTAAACGGCAGTTATTTAATTTGATTTGAAAGATATCTTCTAAGGTGAGGCATTTATCTAAATCTAAGTTTGTTTCGTCATCAACTCGGAGGTGGCGGGATGAGTTGCTATTAGCTGGAGTTTGAGAAACAACTGCATCGGCTAACTTTAAACCTGATTTTAAGGGTGAATCAAAATTAAAATAACCGTGGCAAGAAAAGTGCAGCCATTGAGAATTATTGAGGTTTTGATTAACTGGTTGTGTTGCTAATGCTGTTTTGGTGGCTTGGTGATGTTTGAGGATTTGGTGGGGTTGAAAGTCGGTGGCGATGGTTTCAACTTCGATATCGGTGAAGATTAAATCATTGCTTGGGTTTTGAATTGCTAAAAGATGACTAAGTTGATTTAACTGTGAGTTATCTAAATTTTGAGCCTTGCGTTGAGTAAACCGCAATAATTGACAACTTGGTGCATAACTCACGCCACCAAGAAATTTATCAAATAAATATTCGGGTGTTGTGGTGTTGTTAGCAGATAAGGGGATAGCGTGGAAAGGTAAGAGGTGTAAATAACGATGGGGAATAAGAATTAATTTTTGGCAATGTGGGGGAACGAGAGAAATTATTTGATTTAGGTGGAGGATTTGCGTGAGTTGGCTGAGTTGTGCTGTTAATTCAGAACGCCACTTTGGTTTATCGGCGAGGTAAAGGAAGAGGTAATTTTTGAGCCAGTCTAGGAGTTTACCTAAATCTTTTTCCTCAGATTGCCAGATTGTTAATTTGTCACGGGTGATGATGAAGGCGCGAAAACAATCAGTGAAGATATACCACTGGATAATTGCGGTTTGATTGTCTAACAAGTTTTGAATTTCTGGGAATTTGATGCTGTTATTAACTAAAGGTAGAGTTTCTGTAGTTTTGGAATCGGCTTTGGTTAACAGTTCAACTAAGTTACGGGTTTTGCTGCGTTCGATATATTCTATGGCTTCGGTGTTTTTGTTTAATGCTAGGCAAACTTCTATCATCCGGCGATAAAGCTGATTCCATTCTTCGGCTTGTTTGCGCTTGGCTTCTTCGCCAGATTTAATTTCACTTCGCAAAGTTTCGACTGTTTCTATGGCTTGGTTAAACCTATTGTAAGCAGAGTCAAATTGTTTTTGGTTTTGGTATAAAATGCCCAGATTTAATAAAGTCTGAGCATTCTCTTGGGGAAAGGCGGTGCGGGTTCTTACTTCCAGTGCCGCTGTATAAGATGCGATCGCCAATTCAATATTCTCGGCTTTCTCTCCCAATATTCTGTTACGGTAAGCAACCGCCAAATTATTTTGCGTACCTGCCCAATCTTGGGGAAAGGCAGTGCGGGTTCTTACTTCCAGTGCCGCAGTATAAGATGCGATCGCCAATTCAATATTCTCGGCTTTCTCTCCCAAGATTCTTTCAGAGTAAGCAGTCGCTAAATTATTTTGCGTTGTTGCCCATTGTTGGGGAAAGGCAGTGCGGGTGTAAACAGTTTGGATGATTTCGTAACCAGTAATAGCAATTTCTATATGGTTGGCTTTGCTACCCAAGGGAAATTGCCGAATACTACTACTAAAGTTACCAATGTATGCGCCGATGGATGTTGCTGTATTTGGTTCTGCATCCACTAGGGTATTGGTTGCCCAACGCCGCAATAATTCTGCAAAAATCGGGTTGAGTTTATCGGTGTTAGCTGCCAGCAACGGGTAAATTACTTGAGGATCACCGTTGCTTTCTGCTGTGGTTCGCAATACTTCTAAGATAAATCGCAGGTAAATCTCTATATCTGCTTCCGTGATGGTGGGTGTTTCTGGGGTGAGATGTGCGGCTAAGTTTCTCAGCCAATTAGCGGTGTTATCATTTCCCTGTTCTGCAAAATGCTCTGCCGCTAATTTTACAACCTGCACAAAGCCTGCATCTAGCAATTCTGTATTTGCGGCTAATATCTCTGGTTCTTCTCCGCTAGGGCAACTGATTAGGCTTTCAATAAGCTGATAATAAGCTTGTAGGCGCTGTTCATCCATGAGCAGGTGTGAGTAGACGCATTTTGATGCAGATACAACAGTATTATCCTCAATTTCTGAAGAATTAGTTTTAAATCCTCGCTATAAACCTGTAATATCATGTCTGGCAAATCAGTGATGATTCAGCACATCTGTGCAGAAAAACAAAACTCTTCTTCCCCCTGCTCCCTGCTCCTGCCCCCTGCGGTCTATATGATAAGTCTTTTACCGGACACGATATAACCTCTCCCCTATTCCCCATCCTCTGTTGTATCAGTCGGTGGTTTTTCGTTATCGCTAAGTTTCACCAAACTTTCTAAGCCATACCACAACAGCAAATACAAAGTGGTTGTTTTCCATCGCGCTAAGGGGGGTAGCAGACTTTTGAGGGCGATCGCCACAACAGTAAAAGGTATAATAACTCGTAAATCTACACTTTCTTTTGTAATTTTTTTTAACTTGCTCATTTAGTTCTAATAAGCTGGGGGCAAAACTTGCAGACTGGGGTTTTGCCTTGGGAGTCTCAATAATAATGATGCCTTGAGCCTGTAACTTATCGATAATTTCTGCAAAATCAGCGTTTGCATCAGCATAAAAGGTCACACTGCCTGTTTGAGAATTTACCTTCAATTGTTCCACCTGTGGGAAAAAGGTTTTGAGGTAATTAGCAGTTAACTGAATTTCTGCTTGTTCGAGATTTTGAGGAGAAATTCGCAACCTTAGCCGTCCTGGAGTTTGACTAACAATTTGAATATATATAGGACTCATATTTGATTTGTGAAAAAAGCGGTATACCTAACAGAACTTACGCACAAAAGTTGTCTGTGGAGATTGGGTGTAAGGGTGTAAGGGTGTTGAATACATACACCCCTACACCCTTGCTCACAGCCTTGATTTTTCATCTCACTTGTTACTAGTTTCTATTTTCCAGTTTTTACCGTACGGCGATCGCGCAATTTTGGAGTTTGGTGAATATCAATCTGAGAGTCTGGAGAATTTAATTTTAAAACATGATCAACGGTTGATTGCTGTTTGGCGATCGCATCGATAAATAACTCTTCATATCTGGCAATTGCTTGTTCACAAGCATAATTTTCAACCGCAAATTGTCTACCTTGCTGCCCTAAAGTTTCTCTTAACTGTGGTTGATGGTACAACTCTAAAATTTTATCGGCTAAGGCTTCTGGAGATTCTGGTTCAACAATTGCACCGCCACCACTGTCTCGAATTGCTTTCGCCGCCGTACCTGTGGCTGGTACTGAACCCACAATAGGACGACCACTCGCCAACAGCAAAGGAATTTTAGAAGGCATATTAAAGGAAATGACGTTGCGTTTTTGGACAATTAAGCCAATATCAGCCGCCGCTAACATTTGCGGGAGTTGTTCACGTGGCTGTAGCGGTAAGAGTAAAACATTATCTGCACCACAGGCTAAACAATATTGTTGTAATCTTCGCAGAGCGATCGCCTCTCCCGCAATCACAAAGGTAATTTCGGGAAGATGACGCAACTTAGCCGCCGCCGCCACTACTGTCTCTAAACCTTGAGTTAAAGCGATGTTACCAGAGTACATCACCACAAATTTTCCCTCTAATTGATGGATAATTTTCCAGGTATTCTGATTTTGTGGTAAAGGATGAATAAAATTAACATTTACCCAGTTGGGAATACAAATAATTTTTTTGCGAGAAACGCCTTTACTCACTAAATTTTCTAAAAAACCATCCGCAATGACGCTGATGGCTTGAGCATTTTGATAAGCGAATTTCTCTAAGAATTCACAAAATTTAATCATTCTTTTATTCGTCATTAACCCGACACGCACCGCCGCTTCTGGCAGAATATCTTGGACATTTAACACTACCGGACAATTGTATATTTTTCCTAATAAAGCAGCAGGTAATGTCACTAATAAAGGCGGTATCGTCAGCAAAATCACATCGGGACGTTTACCTCTAAAAGCTTGTGGTAAACTCGTCAAAATAAAACTTAATTCTAATAGTAATCTATCCAGCAGATTAGGTTTAGACTTAATTCGCAAGTAACTGCGTTGAACAGTGACACCATTAATTTTTTCGGTGATGTACCACTTACCCTGATAACCAGGATAAATTTCGCGTTGTGGATAATTTGGCATTCCTGTAATTACCCGCACCTCATGACCTTTTTTTTACTAGTCCCTCTGCTAATTCCGTCATTAAAGGTGCAATTCCAATTGGTTCTGGATGATAGTTATAGGAATATATCAAAATCTGCATGAGTTATTAATAAGATTTTTGTAGTAATTAGGCTCAATTCTATGATGGATTTCTAGCTGGTTTAAGAGTTCAATTAATAGGCAATTCAATGTTGCAGAATTATAAAAATATATGTATAATCTGCGTTTGATTTTATTGGGTATCGAAGATTATATCAATTTATACGAAATTAAAATATACTGATATACACATTCAATCAAAAAAAAATGTAAATTTTAATGCTTATTTTGTATTACCTTACCTATTGTTAATTTAAGTAAGTTGTGTGATATATATTACAAAATATTTCTATTAAAAACCAAAACTCTGTAGAGACGTTACATGTAATGTCTCTACAGTATTCCACGAATATACAAACTGCTGTAAGTAAAAAATCTGGCAACAGGGGCTTAAATCTTGAGGCTATTTCTGATTTGCTGTAAAATCGCACCTAAATCTTGAGAGATATCAATATAAACGGCTTCTTTGGGTGTGGGTGCTTCTAAGGTATCAAGTTGGCTTTGTAAAAGATTGGCGTTCATAAAATGACCGTGGCGATCGCGCAATCTTTGAGCAATTAACTCATAACTACCAGCAAGATACACTAGCTTTACCCGTGGATCATGATCCCAAAGAAGATCACGATAACTTGCTTTGAGTGCCGAACAAGCCAAAATCACGTTTTTCTCTGCTGCCAACCATTGAGCGATCGCAGTTTGCAATGATTGTAACCAAGGTTGGCGATCGGCATCTGTTAACGCTTCCCCTCGACTCATTTTGGTTTTCGCAGCAGTTGAATGAAACCAGTCAGCATCGCAAAATTCCCATCCTGTTGCTGCTGCTAATGCTTGACCAATGGTGGTTTTACCAGCACCAGCCACTCCCATGATTAGAATTATCATTTGTTGTTAGAAGGGTTGAGGTTTTTCTTCAAAGGGTGACGAAAATCTCTTATCTAATACCATTTCACGAAAAAAATGATACAAATTTATGGGTTTTTCATTCTTTCCCCCAGCCCCCCTGCGGCCTATTTGTATCAAACTTAAAGTGAAACGGTATAAACCCATCAGTTTTTTCTCCCTTGTCCCCCTTGTCTACCTCATCCCCCTTGTCTCATCACTTATAAGGTGTAAGGTTGTAAATATCCTACACCCTTACACCCCATCTTCATCACCGTAACTTCAGTTACGCTAACCCAACTAGCTTTTCACTCAAATCCCACAGGCGTTCAGCTTTAGCATCATCCCGCGCTTGGGGAGAAACTGTCTGCACAAAAGACTTACCATCTTTTTTCTGGCGATTTCCCCAACTCCAATAAGCACCAGATTGCTTATATTCTGGCTCAATCACCACGGCTGCAACCCGTTCTCCTGCTGTATCTTGAGAGACATATCCCCCAGTAATGTATTTTTGGAACAAGGGGAAGAGTTTTTGGAATAAAGGATAGTGGTTGCGGAATAGTGGTGTTTCAGCCACACATCCCGGATAGAGAGAGGTAAAGGTAATACCAGTTGATTCGTGATAGCGTCGATGCAGTTCGCGCATGGTTAATACGTTGCAGACTTTACTATCTTTGTAAGCTTTAACGGGTTCAAATTTCTTACCGTCAATCATCGAAATCGGTGCTTTAAAGCCTGCGGCAAAGCCTTCTAAATCACCCAAGTCTGGACGTGGTGGAATCTTACCACCTAGTTCGTCTGGATTGTGGGTAACAGTTCCCAAAATTACCATTCGCTTATCCGCAGCTGGAGATTTTTTCATATCCTCCAGCAAAAGTTTGCACAGCAGAAAATGACCAAGGTGATTAGTGGTCATGGTTAATTCGTAGCCTTCGGGGCTGCGTAATGGCTCTTTGATTAATGGCATATAAATTGCCGCGTTCGCCACTACGGCATCTAAATATTTGCCACTCACTCTAAAGTTATTGACAAACTGGCGCACACTATCCAAAGAACCCAGGTCAATGTGCATGATGGTATAGCTGTCCTTGGGTATGCCTACTTCTTGAGCAGCTTTTTCAGCCTTTGCCAAATCTCGGCAGGCCATGACAACGTGCCATCCTCTGCGAGCAAATGCTTTTGCAGCGTACAAACCCACCCCAGAGGACGCACCTGTGATTACAACGGTTGACTTCTGATCCTGTGCCATTGCTATTTAGACTCTGTTATCGCCTTTTACTATCTTCTGGATTTTACATCACTGGGTTATACAGATTATCTATCAATTTTTGCTTAATACTTGTTAACAATTGCAGAATTCAGGAGTCATAATTCAGGAGTCAGAATCAACACCTCGACTAAATTCGGTGCTGATACCGTTTCACTTTAAGTCTGATACAAATAGATCGCAGGGTAACAGAGGGCATAGTGCAAGGGAAAAGAATAAAAAACCCATGAATTTGGATCATTTTTTTCGTTAAATAGTATGAATCAGTGATGAAAAAAGACCATCACTGACTTTATATGTAGCAATCCTAAATGATTTATAAACCTATCTCCCTTGTCTGCCTTGTCTCGTATCTTCTTATATCAAATAGAACTGCTAGAAATAACCTCTAATAAAAAAATAATGGTGGGCATAACCCACCAAAAATCTCTATTTAATTTTTATTTTATAATAAACATTCTCTAGTTTGATGATGATTGATAAACATTTCCATGTCATATTCAATATTGTCTAAGACAATTGAAAAATTAGTTCTATCATATTCACCCTCACAAAAGGTTTCCATATATAAATTACTGCCTGAATTATCAATATATGCTTTCATAAACATAAATAATAAATTCAGTTCATTTACGTATTCTAAAAGATTATGTCTATATACATTCAGATTACAAGAATAAAGAATTCTAATTAATACGCCTCGATTTGGTACATTTTTAACTATTAAACCATGCTTTCTTGGGTGACGACATAACAGTAATTCATCTTCTTCATCAACATGATAGCCATTGAATTCTAAATGATTGCGATATCTCACCAAAGGGTGAGCTAAATAATCACCGATGTTAATTTCTGACATGGGTATAAACCTCACAATGTGCTTAACCAATGATGTTGGTTAAAGTTAGTATTCCCACTTAGAGATAATTTATTAACTCTATCTTGAGATATATAAAAATCTGGTTTGATGCCTGAATCTACTTGTGTAGATAGGAGTGGGGAGTAGGGAGTAGGAAAGAAAGCCTATCTTAGTGTGATGAACAGAAGCTAGAGTGAGAAAGTGATTAACCTCGCTTATACAGGACGCTGCTACAATCCGTCTAATTTTAAATAAGCAGTATGCTCAAAGTCAGAGCATACTGCCATAACAGAAGGTTAAGAATTCAAAATCCAGACTTGATCAGAGTTGGAGAATCAGTACTATGAAAATTTCTATCTAGTAGAGTGCTGATTCATGAATGATTCTGAATTTTGATTATAACCATTACCTTCTGTGGTCAGAATCGCACCCGAAATCACCAATTTTTAGCCGGTATACCAAGCAGCACCAAGTCTATCTTTAGTAGCGACAGTAGATTCTGTAGCTTGTGTGCCATTCATTGTCCAAATCTTGTCTGCACCGGAAGCTTGATCACGCCAGTAGACATCTGTTTTACCATCGCCATTGAAATCGCCAAAGGATGGTGTCAAGGATGGGCTGTTGCTGGGGAGGAAGGCTTCAGATTTAACTGATGTACCATTCATTAACCAAGCGGTGTTTTCACCAGTTTTTTGATTGTGCCAGAAGATATCGGTTTTGCCGTCGCCGTCAAAATCACCAATGTTAGCTTGCCAAGAAGAATCAAGGGTCTTAGCTGCGGCTTCGGTAACGACGATACCGTTCATCGTCCAAATTTTGTTTTGACCACTGGAACTGTTACGCCACAGAATATCAGTCTTTAAGTCGCCGTTGAAATCACCCAGGATGGGAGTTAAAGCTGAAGATTGAGATTGCAGGTTAAACTTACTGACTTGTGCGCCATTCAGGAACCAAGCACTGTTAGCGCCAGTATTGGCATTGCGCCAGAAGATATCACTTCTACCGTTACCGTCAAAATCAACAACAGTTGGAGTTAAACCAGCTGCTGTGGTTTCTAGAACATTGGCACTAGAAACTTTTGTGCCATCCATTGTCCAAAGGGCATTTTGGCCAGTTTGAGCATTATTCCAGAAGATATCGGTTTTACGATCGCCATTGAAATCACCAATTAAAGGATTCCAGTTAGCATCGACTTTCTCTAAAGCGGCAGTACTAGCCACTTTTAGTACCATCTATGAGGGCAACTCTATTTTCACCTGTTTGCTTATTCCGCAACAGAAAGTCGGTTTTGCCATCATTATTAAAATCAGCAATTCTGTAAGTCCAAGCGTTGATATCAAACTTACCCATAGAACCTTGGGAGAGAATTTGTCCACCATCCATGAGGCGAATCACAATCTCACCTGTTTGAGCATTAACCCAGAGTTTATCGACTTTACCATCACCGTTAAAATCAGGTGCGATCGCGGCACTCTTTAAGTAAGGGTTGGGGTTAGGATTGGCACTGGCTGTTACTTTTGATGTTGTACTTTGCTGGGTTGATAAAGAGCTTGTTTCTAATATTGAAGCTGAACTACTACCTAAAAAAGTTTTGCCAATTCCTTGAGTATTGTCGAGAACGTCTAACAATTCACTGGATTTTTTCAAAGAGTCAGAAAATGCTGTTACTTGTAATGCTGATGATTTTGAAGTTGAAGACATAGTGCGTTCTGATCACTGGTTGTCCTCAAAGTTTTAACTTAAAGCTCTTAGTCATTTCTGTAATTTAATAACAGTTATTGTCTTTTTCTGGTTTTATAACTAAACATTTTACTAATTAAAATATCAAGGTTTCTATACAAGTTCTCTTGTATAAATCATTTGATTTATTTTTGCAAGTCCTAGATAATCAATCATGCAATTTGTCAGCGTATTTTATTTATGTCAAGCTTTAAATATATAAAATAAGTTTGTCATCTATTTATCAGCAGATAAAACTTAAAATGACCAAACAATACAAACATGAAATGCTCAAAAAGTTCTGAGTACAATATCTCAAGCATGCGAAAAGATTGGTTAAAGTAACTGCAACCAGGAATTATTGAGAGGTAAGTTAGGAACAGTATGAAGATTGCTGAGTACTTGTTTTTGACTCAACCTTCAGTAGTAGATAAGGTAAAATAACACAGTATTTAACTGACAAATTGAAAAACTATGCAATTAGAATATCGGCAGCGTCGGGAGCAATTAATGGCAAAAATTGGCAATGGCACGGCGATTTTTCGCAGTGCGCCAATGGCAGTAATGCACAACGATGTCGAATATGCTTATCGTCAAGATAGTGATTTTTTCTACTTAACAGGCTTTAATGAAGCGCAAGCCGTGGCGGTGTTAGCACCAAATCATCCCGAACATCGCTTTGTGTTATTTGTCCAGCCAAAAGACCGAGAAAAAGAAGTTTGGTCTGGTTATCGCTGTGGTGTGGATGCAGCCAAAGAAATTTATGGTGCTGATGCAGCTTATCCCATCAATGAATTAGATGAGAAATTGCCTCAATATCTCGAAAAATCTGATCGCATTTATTATCACTTGGGTCGCGATCGCCAATTTAATGAAAAAAATTTTAGAACATTATCAAAGTTTACTGCGGACTTATCCCAAACGAGGTACAGGGCCAATTGCCATTGAAGATACCTGTACAGTGCTTCATAGTATGCGCCTAATTAAAACAGAATCCGAATTAGAAATGATGCGCCAAGCAGCTGCGATCGCAATTGAAGCACATAATCAAGCAATGGCAATTACCAAACCCGGACGTTATGAATACGAAATCCAAGCTGAAATCGAATGGCTGTTTCGCCACCGGGGTGCAATGGGGCCTGCTTATCCTTCGATTGTGGCTTCAGGGGTGAATGCTTGCGTCCTCCACTACATTGAAAATAATCGTCAGATGCAGTATGGCGAACTGCTATTAATTGATGCTGGCTGTGCCTACAATTATTACAACTCTGATATTACCCGGACATTTCCGGTGGGTGGTAAGTTTACGCCAGAACAAAAGACATTATATGAGATTGTACTAGAAGCGCAAAAACAAGCGATCGCTCAAGTCCAACCAGGTAACACCTTTAAAGCAGTTCACGATACGGCTGTGCGCGTCCTCACCGCAGGCTTAATTGACCTTGGCATTCTCCAAGGCGAAATTGACAAAATTATCGAAGAAGAAAAATACAAACCATATTATATGCACCGTACCAGCCATTGGTTAGGCTTGGATGTGCATGATGTTGGCGTTTACCAACATGGTGACGACCAACCGCAGATTTTACAACCCGGTCAAGTCCTCACAGTCGAACCGGGACTGTACATCGTCCCAGATACAAAACTAGCCGAAGACCAACCACAAACCCACCCACGTTGGATTGGCATTGGCATTCGCATCGAAGATGATGTACTGGTCACAGCTACAGGCCATGAAGTATTAACTGCCGGAGTTCCCAAAGAAATAGAAGAGGTAGAACGAGTTGGTTAAAGAAGGCAGAATGAAGTTCGCGAAAGCGTTGCTATCAGGCTAGACAGGAGGAAATAACCATAAATTCTGCCTTTTTTGTCCAGAATTTGCCCTTAAACCCCTACACCCTTATACCCCCACTCCTACCTCCACACTTAAGATTTTCTAGGTAAGTTCAGCAGTTACACGGAAGCCATAAAAAATCAGATCAGTTATTCAGTGGATGATAGTCAGTACATCTAGCTAGAAAACTATGGTCAGTAATAGTTCTGTGCAGGCCGACAAAACCCAACGGTTAGTAATGCGCCTGCCACGTACCTTGAGTTATCTAGAAACTTGGGGCTTTGGGCTGACGGGTCATGTGGGATGGATTGGCACTGCACCGATTATCCATGCAGCACTGGGATCTAAAGCTATTTTTGTGTGGTTGTTTGGAACGATCGTTTCTTGTATTTTGAACTTACAAATCCAAAGTTTAGGTAAACATTGGCTGGATGTAACCGGAGGAACACCTAATTATACGGCTCGGCTACTCAAGAACTATCCTCATTTGGGTCTCTATGTTGCTTTGGCATATTACTTTAGTTGGGCAGCTGCACCAGCATTATACGCGATTATCCTCACAGACTTAGTTAAAGTTAATTTTCAGCCTTTAGGCATTTCCTGTCCAGAAACTTTCTTAAAAATTACCTTCACAGCAATTCCCTTTATTGTCGCCTTTAGTGGGACTCGTGCTGTCGCACTACTGCACTTATTTTTTGTGATTCCGGCAATTTCATTAGTACTTTTGTTTTGTACTCAAGGTATATTTTGGTTAGTTTTATCCCAGGGGATTAATTTATTTCCACCCAGTACAAATAGCATAACTTTTGCCGAATGGGCAAAGTGGTTTTTCCTGGCTAGTTATTCAGTTTATGCTTGTGAAACCACATCTGCTTTTGTTGCCGATAGCCGTTCTCCGCAAAAAACTTTGAAGTTTTTAACCACAGCAGCTTGGCTAATTCCCCCTGTTTTTCTTGGTGGTTCGTGGGTATTAATGTGTACCGTTACCCATACTAATCTTGGTGAAGATACATTCTTGAATTTATTAGCTGCATCACAACCTTTTTGGGGTTCATTTGCCCCTTTTTTAGTCACACTATTAATTGCTTTTTCTTGTCTGCTAAGTTGTGCTACAGCCGTTACTAATTCTCCTCGGATTCTCTACCAATTAGCCTTGGATGGTCAGTTGTCGCCTGTGTTCACTGGAGTTTCCCGCGAAGGCATTTTGGGGCCAGCTATTTTTATTACTTTTTTACTCAGTTTGCTTTGTTTGAATTTAGGCAGTGTATCTCAACTGGTGACAGTGGCAGGTACGTGTTATTTGTTAGCAATTATGGGGTTACATTTTGGCTTGTGGTTATGTCGCAATCAAGCAGAAGTTTTGTGGCCTTGGTGGTCGTTGGGTTTTTTTTTGGTAGAAGCAGTAGTTTTAGTAGTTGGTGGGTTAGCTTGGAGTTGGCAAGATTTATTAGCTGGAATGATTATCCCTCTGGTGCTGATGATGGGAGATACAGGTTTGCGTAACTGTAATTTTGCACCATTTCATCCCCAATGGTGGACAGAACGTTACACAGAAAAATTCACTAGTAATAACTCAGATTTTGTTGTACTTCAGATAATTGTTTTAGTATCGCTGATTTGTGCTTCCGCTATTGGCAGTTGGATTTTGCGTGATTTATTAGGTGAATTTCATGACAACTCAGGCAATTCGTTACTGGCAATTGTGTTGGTTATGCTTTCGTTTGTGGGGGTAGCGATCGCCTGCTGGACTACCCTACCACAAATTGCAGCCATTGATCAGGCACGGCAACAAGCCAAAAATCTCTTTATTACCACCCTCAATACTGTTCCCGATGTTGTTTTAGTTTTGGATGAGCAAGGTACAATTCTCCAGACTAATTTAGCAGCTGAAGAATTATTTCAAATTAGTACCCAGCAATTAATCGGACAGAGTTTAAATCTTTTCCTAATCAACCATCATGGTAAACCAGAACAATGGTCTATGCGGAGTGAACAAACTCT
The DNA here is from genome assembly GCF_001298445.1 of Nostoc piscinale CENA21. NCBI lineage: Bacteria > Bacillati > Cyanobacteriota > Cyanophyceae > Nostocales > Nostocaceae > Nostoc > Nostoc piscinale. The sequence goes on from NZ_CP012036.1 coordinate 1,374,288, forward strand.
CACCACCAAGCATGGTTCATACATTGTAGAATCTACTGTTTCCCAGCCTTCTAACTTGTCATTACGACAATATGTTGTCATTCTGCGTGATATTACTCAACGCAAACTAGCCGAAGAAGAACTCAAACAATACCGTTGTCAACTGGAACAGTTAGTCGCAGAACGTACCATTGAACTGATGAGACTAAATCAACAGCTGCAACAAGATATTCTCGAACGACAACGAGCCCAAGAACTATTGCTGCACAACAGTTTACATGATGCCCTCACCGGATTACCCAACCAATCTTTATTTATGGAGCGAGTTAAACTGGCTCTAGAACGCAGCAAACAACAAAGAGATTATGTATTTGCTGTACTATTCTTAGATTTAGACCGCTTTAAGGTAATTAATGATAGTTTAGGACATTTACTCGGCAATCAACTGTTAATTGCCATTTCCCATCGACTCCAGTCAATTTTACGCGCAGGCGATATGGTGGCGCGGTTTGGTGGTGATGAGTTCACAATTTTACTGGAAGAAATCGATGGGATCAACGGTGCAATCCAAGTCGCCGAACGCATTCAAAATTTACTCGCTTTACCTTTTCAATTAAATGAACATAAAGTATTTACTAACGCAAGTATGGGAATTGCTTTAAGTACAAATAATTATGAGCAAGCTGCACATATTCTGCGGGATGCTGATGTAGCAATGTATTCAGCGAAATCTAATGGTAAAGCACGTTATGAAATTTTTCATCCCACCATGCACGAAACTGCATCTCTGCTATTACAGTTAGAAACTGCGATGCGTCATGCACTGATTCAGCAAGAAGAATTTCGCCTGCACTATCAGCCGATTGTTTCTCTAGTTACAGGTAAAATTATTGGTTTTGAAGCCTTAATTAGATGGCATCATCCCGAAAGAGGTATTATTTCTCCAGAAGAATTTATTCCCTTAGCAGAAGAAACCGGAATGATTGCTTCTATCGGTCAATGGGTGCTTTATGAAGCTTGTCGCCAATTGCAAGTATGGCATCAACAATTTCCTGCTTGTTTACCCTTGACAATTAGCGTCAATTTTTCTGGTAAACAAGTTATGCAGCCGGATATTGTCAAACAAGTGCAACAAGTTCTGCACAATACAGGTTTAGAACCCAGTAGTTTGAAGTTGGAAATTACCGAAAGCTTACTGATGGATAACTTTGAATTAGCCAACGCTATGCTTTCGCAATTAACTACCTTGAATATCGAGTTACACATGGATGATTTCGGCACAGGTTATTCATCCTTAAGTTATTTGCACCGCTTACCACTGAGAACGATTAAAATCGACCGCTCTTTTATTAGTAATATTGGTAGTCGAGGGGAAAATTTAGAAATTGTGCGAGCCATCATTACATTAGCTCACAGTTTAAATATGTCAGTCACTGCCGAAGGCATTGAAACAGTAGAACAATTAGCCCAACTCAAAGCCTTACAATGCGACCAAGGACAAGGATATTTCTTTTTTCCAGCCTTGGAAGGTTCTGTAGTAGAAGTACTGCTGGGCAGTAATTTATCGGAGAGGAATTTTTTTGAGGTATAAGATCATAAGTAGAAAGTCGCTAAAAAAGTTAGGGTAAGAGCGTTTAAAGAAATATGAGGAAGTTTAGCTATCCTGGAAATTTTCCATAGCTTGGAATGGTGAATTATGTAAAATGCACAAAGTAAAAGATATGGAGAGATAGAAAATGGCATTAACTGGGGTCAGGATTGTGTTGGTAGAACCAGCTGGCCCAATTAATGTGGGTGCGATCGCTCGTGTGATGAAAAATTTTGGTTTGCATAACCTCATATTAGTTAACCCCCAATGTGACCCGCGATCGCCAGAAGCGATGAAAATGGCTGTCCACGCCAAAGATATTTTAGAATCTGCGGTGGTAATACCAACTTTACCAGAGGCTTTGCAAGGATGCGTCAGAGCGATCGCGACTACTGCGCGTGTGCGTGATTGGGGAACACCGTTAGAAACACCCAGCAGCGCCTTACCTTGGTTACTCGAAGAACCAGACAAACCCTCAGCGTTGATTTTTGGCAGAGAAGACCGAGGATTAAGTAATGAAGAATTAAATTATGCCCAGCGATTTATTCGCATTCCTACCAGTGAGGTTTATCCCTCATTAAATTTAGCTACGGCTGTCGGGATTTGTTGTTATGAACTGGCGCAACAAGTGGAAATTGCCCAACCCCAGATCAGTCAACAAACAGAATTAGCACCTTTTGAACTGGTAGAGGCTTACTACCAACAATTAGAATCGCTACTGTTAGATATTGGTTATCTCTATCCCCATACAGCCGCGAGTCGGATGGAGAAATTTCGCCAACTATATAATCGCGCCCGACTGACAACTAATGAAGTGGCGATGTTGCGGGGAATTTTTCGGCAAGTAGAGTGGGTGCTAAACAATCGTAATGATGATGAAAACTTATGATGTATCGATTAATATATACGGAATCTCCCTCAAAATAGATAATATGGCTTAAACTAAACACACTACTGAGTAGTCAAAGTTGATTTCAGCATTAAGCTGTATGAACAGTCAGTTTTAGGCCGGGAGTCTGCAAGAAAAAATTCGAGTGAGTCACAAGGAGTAGCAGTGACAGAATCAAGTGACAAACTAAGAGCTTTCTCGCGGCGACAACCCCCAAATGGCCGCCCGCGATCGCGCAAAGCTCCGAAAGCACAACCAAAAAAAGCAAAAGTTCCCCAGCCACAGCAACGTCCTGTGGGTAGAGAACAAATACTGGCATCAGGCGCGATCGCAATGGGCGGAGTTCCCCGGCCAAGACCAGGGCTAGTGATGCCAACGGCTGTCAAACCCATCCCCAGAAAACCCGCTCATGTTCCACCCCCGTACCCCAACACTGTTAAGGTAAAAACAGTGCGGGTACAGAAGCCGCCACAGCCCAAAGGAACTAAAAGAGTGTCAAAAAAGACACGGCTAAAGCCAATGGCGAGAACGATGTTATATATCCTGCGGTTGTTAATTGTGGGAGTCGGTATGGGTGCGATCGTTGGTACAGTACTATCAGCCCTCGACCCAGCTACTCGCATTAATTCCAACTCGCCCGTGTCATCAAATACTAATAATTCTGGTCAAATTCAGCCACAAAGCACTCCTAATCCTGTAGCGCCAACTTCTGGTTTATACCTGTCCCAAGAAATTACTCCACTCAAAAATGCTGTGCAGAATTTGGCAGCCACCACCCCAGACCTGACACCAGGTATTTTCTTAGTTGATTTAGATAATGGTGGCTATGTAGATATTAATGCTGCCGTTGGTTTTCCTGCCGCCAGCACCATTAAAGTCCCGATTTTGGTAGCGTTTTTTCAAGATGTTGATGCAGGCAAAATCCGCTTAGATGAAATGCTGACCATGCAGCAAGATATGGTAGCAGGCGGTTCTGGAAATTTCCAATTTAAACCAATTGGGACACAGTATAGTGCGTTGGAAGTTGCTACTAAAATGATTACCATCAGCGACAACACCGCCACAAATATGCTGATTGCGCGACTGGGAGGCATAGACGCATTAAATCAACGTTTTCGCAGTTGGGGATTAACCACAACAGTAATTAAAAATAAATTGCCAGATTTACAAGGTACAAACATCACCAGTCCCAAAGAACTGGGTAACTTGATGGCAATGGTGAATCAAGGTAACTTTGTGAGTCTGAGATCGCGCGATATCATGCTGGATATTATGCGTCGTACCGAAAGAGATCATCTCCTACCATCTGGTTTAGGCGCAGGAGCAAGAATTTACCACAAAACAGGCGATATCGGCACAATGCTGGCAGATACAGGTTTAGTTGATATTCCCAATGGTAAGCGTTACATCATTTCTGTGATGGTCAAACGCCCAAATAATGACCCCCGTGCCGAAAAACTCATTAGTTCCATTTCTCGGATTACTTACGAAAATCTCAGTCAAAGTAGCCCAGCAAATACAATCAATAACAATATCCCCACAAATACTTATCCATCCCCAGCCATTAGTTCTCCCATACCTAATACTACTGGGGTAATGCCCATGAGTGGTTATCAATCACCTATAATTAATCCCACTGTCCCTAATAACATACCAATGACTGGTTATCAATCACCAGTTATTAACCCTCAATATTATTCTCCAAGATAAACTTGTAGTTTGGCATTTTCCATGACATCTACCACACCCACAATTCAGTTTTTTGCAGGCATTTTTGAAGAACTCAGCAATGTGAGTTTGCGACGTGGCAAAGTTTCCGGGAACCGCATCGTCGCTATGACTTTTAATCAATTACAAGCTTTAGAAGGCTTTAATAGTTTTACAAAACCATCTTTAAATTCCTTATTGTTAACTGATGAAGAAGGTGAAATTAGTGTAACGCCTTCTTCAACTCGGTTTATTTTTGGTGGTGATGAGGGTGATGAATTACAACGGGTAGAATGCCAATTTGAAATTGAACAAGATGATCATTGGGAACGCTTTATGCGCTTTATGCAGCGTTACGCGGAAGCTAATGGGATGGAATATAGCAGTCCTAATTGAGATAGATAAGAGGGACAAAGTAGACAAGGGAGAGAGGTTTTTAAATCATTTGGGATTGATAAATCAAAGCTGACTTCATTCCATAAAGTTTCTTTACTTTTTGTAAAAGTACTAAAAAAATAAATTATCCAAATTTATTTACTCAACAAAACTCTTATCTGCCTTGTTGTTCTTGTCTAGGCTGTTGACTTTGTTGGTTTTAAAGCAGTATAAATTCATACAAATAATTAATTGTGTCAAGAAAATCTAGCCTAGTCAAAGTCGGTAGTAGTGCATAGTTTTGATTTCTCAAGTATTGGTTGAGTCAGGGAAGAGGAAGTATGGAGTGGGGAGTCGATTTGTTTGTCATTCCATGAGGACTGCTATATAAAGCTAAAATAGTAATCTACGTGTAAATTGGTCGAACTTTAAATCTTATGACTTCTGCTACTCCAGTCAAAACTGAGTACGAAGCGATTATTGGTCTAGAAACCCATTGTCAGCTCAGTACGAATACCAAAATTTTCTCTAGTAGCTCTACGGCGTTCGGTGCTGATCCAAATACTAACATTGACCCCGTGTGTATGGGATTACCAGGGGTTTTACCAGTACTCAACGAAAAAGTGCTAGAGTACGCAGTTAAAGCAGGTTTAGCATTGAATTGCCAAATCGCCAAATATAGCAAATTTGACCGTAAACAGTATTTTTATCCTGATTTACCGAAAAATTACCAAATTTCTCAATATGACCTACCCATTGCAGAACATGGTTGGATCGAAATTGAGATGGTAGATGCTGATGGTAATCCTGTGCAGAAGCGCATTGGAATTACCCGTCTGCACATGGAAGAAGACGCAGGTAAATTAGTACATGCGGGGAGCGATCGCCTGTCTGGTTCCAGTTATTCTTTAGTAGACTACAATCGTGCAGGTGTACCGTTAGTAGAAATTGTCTCGGAACCCGATATCCGTTCGGGACAAGAAGCCGCAGAATACGCCCAAGAACTCCGCCGAATTTTGCGTTATCTCGGTGTGAGTGATGGAAATATGCAAGAAGGATCGTTGCGTTGTGACGTAAATATTTCTGTACGTCCCGTCGGACAAAAAGAATTTGGGACGAAGGTAGAAATTAAAAATATGAACTCCTTCAACGCCATTCAACGGGCGATTGAATACGAAATTGAACGTCAAATTGAGGCTGTTGAAGCCGGAGAACGCATCATTCAAGAAACGCGGTTGTGGGAAGAAAGTTCACAACGCACAATTAGTATGCGGACAAAGGAAGGTTCCAGCGATTACCGTTACTTCCCCGAACCAGATTTAGCACCTATTGAGGTTTCTGATAGTCAATTAGAAACATGGCGTAGCCAACTACCAGAACTCCCAGCCCAAAAGCGTCATCGCTACGAAACTGAATTAGGACTTTCGGCTTATGATGCACGAGTCTTGACAGAAGAGCGTTACGTATCCGAATATTTTGAAGCAGCGATCGCAGCTGGCGCAAGCCCCAAAGCCGCAGCTAACTGGATTACTCAAGATATCGCTGCATATCTCAACAAGCAAAAACTCAGCATTTCTGATATTGCTTTAACTCCGGCGAACTTGGCTGAAGTCATCACCCGCATTGAAAAAGGCAAAATTAGCAACGCCCAAGCTAAAGAAAAATTGCCAGATTTACTCCAAGGTGTGACTCCAGAAAAAGCTTTTGCTGGTCAAGAGTTAATCACTGACCCCAGTGTCCTAGAACCAATTGTTGATGAAGTGATTGCGGCTAACCCCAAAGAACTGGAAAAATATCGCAACGGTAACACCAATCTCAAAGGTTTCTTTGTGGGGCAAGTGCTGAAAAAGACTAGCAAACGTGCTGATCCGAAATTAACTAACGAACTGGTAGATAAAAAGCTCAATGCCTAGTATGACCGGGAGTCAATTCCCTCAAATCAAGCATTCTGCCCAGGTTTAGTTCAGTAATTTCTTTACAGGATATTTACTAAAAATACCATCTACTCAGTAATAGCCCTCACAATTAAAAGGCTATTCTATGGTTAGTAGATTCACCCTAATGCTTCGGAGAGTTGCCTGTGCTGCTCTCCTTATTTATTAATGATAAAGTTATGTTTCTCTCACATAAGAAATCTTGATTTGGAATAGCTATATTGATGGCAGTGATAACAGTATTGATTGCTCAAAGTATTAAATTAGTTGGGTTTATCCTCAAAACTCACCACGCAGCACCTAAAACTTTGCAATCACCATAACATTTAAATACCCGATTGATTTTCCTAAAACTCTTATTTAACCTAGAAAACAAATGATATCTCATTCAAGCTCATCATAAAAGCCAATGTGCATTTTGCGAGGTGACACAAACTAGTAATAAAATTTACCATTTTCGTTTAAAATTTTATGTCTCAGTAATCTAAGGGTAAATTCTTAACAATATTTATACAAAAAAACAAATAATGGGTGATACTCCTCATGGCAAAAATGATATGCTGTGTTAAGTAGATGCACCCTGATGATCTGGAGAGCTGCTCAAGTGGCTCTCCTTTTTCAATGGATTTGGGGAGTCGGAAAAATAACTAATGACGAATGACAATTGACTATTGACTATTGGTATAATCGCCAGTCAGGCCGCTAATTTTGTGGGGGAACGGAAAAATGGCAGACTGGCAAGAAATTACTGGTGGTGTGACTGCTCCTAAAGGATATCGAGCCGCAGGAATCACCGCAGGATTAAAGCCATCGGGATTGCCAGATTTAGCTTTGATAGTATCGAATGTGGAGGCGATCGCAGCTGGTGTATTTACCACATCTCAAGTCAAAGCCGCCTGTGTAGATTATTGCCGTCAACGCTTGCAAGCTAAAACCAGCGCCCGTGCTATTCTCTGCAATGCCGGACAAGCCAACGCCGCCACAGGTAGTCAAGGTGTGCGTGATGCCGAGGAAAGTGCGGAATTGTTAGCCAAGGAATTAAATATCTCTACCGAATTGATATTGTTAGCCTCGACTGGTGTAATTGGTCAACGCATCAAAATGGATGCCTTACGCAGTGGGATTCCTAAGTTAGTGGCAAGTCTTTCAGAAACAGGTTCTGATGCGGCGGCTGGGGCAATTGTTACCACAGATTTAGTCACAAAATCCATTGCCCTAGAAACAACTATAGGCGATCGCCCAGTCCGTATTGGTGGGATTGCCAAGGGTTCGGGGATGATTCACCCCAACATGGCAACAATGCTGGCATTTGTTACTTGTGATGCGGCTGTTTCCCCTCATCTTTGGCAGCAAATGTTGAGTAGAGCCGCAGATAAAAGCTTTAATTCCATTACCGTAGATGGCGACACCAGCACCAACGATAGTTTAATCGCCTTAGCAAATGGTCAATCCCGTACCCCAGCAATTACCGAGATGGGTGCAGAAGCCGAGAAATTAGAGGCGATGCTAACAGCAGTATGTCAGCATTTAGCCAAAGCGATCGCACGAGATGGTGAAGGTGCAACCTGTCTCATTGAAGTGCAAGTTACAGGTACTCATGATGACCTCGCCGCCAGACAAATCGCCAAAACCATTGCGGGTTCATCCTTAGTTAAATCAGCAATTTTCGGTCGTGATCCCAACTGGGGACGCATCGCCGCCGCCGCTGGACGTGCAGGTGTACCCTTTGAGCAAGAAAACTTGCAAATTAAGTTAGGAGATTTCTTACTGTTAGAAAATGGTCAACCTCTGCAATTTGACCGCGCCGCCGCCAGTGCATATTTAAAACAAGCAGCCACCGATTATCCTAGCACTATCAAAACTCAACGCTTAGATAATCCCGTAATTATTGCTGTTAGCGTTGGTAATGGTCATGGTACAGGTAAAGCTTGGGGTTGCGATTTAAGTTATGACTACGTGAAAATCAATGCCGAGTATACAACTTAACTGACAACAGAATTCAGGACTCAGGAGTCAGAAGTAATTATAAAAGGTGGGCAATGCCCACCCTTTATATATAGCAGTCGAAGTATAGGTAAGGAAGTTTAAAAAGCAAGAATTTAGGCATAGTCAGACTTTTACCTCCGATTGGTGAGCGTAGCCGAACCACTGCCTCCTGCCTCCTGCCTCCTGCCTACTTAAATTGTTCTAATTGGTCTAAGCGCAACCAAATATTTGGTGTTGGGACTTGTCCGAATTTCACAAAGGCATAATCACCTTTAATATCCACAACTTCACCTTGAGTCTCAAACAAGTAAGCCGGAAAACGAGTGTCGCTGGCTGTGGCTTCAACGCTGTTTTCTAGCTTTTCGCGGATAGCACGAACAATGTCTCCTTTTTTGACTGGCATATATTCCCCTCTGAAGTTTGCAGATTGTCTCATAGAGGATTTTAGCTTGCGACATGATACCAAATCTCAGAGCGATCGCTTTGAGGTATTTAATTTATCCATAACATCTCAAACTATTTCTCTATTTAAAACCAGTAATCCCAGGACTTACCCACAAAGATTTTCTGCGGAGATTGGGTCAAGGAGTGTAAGGGTTTTAGATACATACACCCCTTCACCCTTACACCCAGTCCCAACGGAAAATTTCTGAAATCAAACAGTTGGAACTTTACCCACCGACAAAATTAAGCACCTAAAGCCGCAGCCGTTTTTTCCTTATCTAACTTGAACATCAACACACCCAAAGGTGGTAGACACAAATCTAAAGAATAAGGACGATTGTGCATTGACCAATCATCTGTCCATTTACCGCCCAAGTTGCCCATATTACTGCCGCCATACTGACGGGCATCACTATTAAACAACTCGGTATAAAATCCTTTTACTGGCACACCAATGCGGTAATGAGAATGCGGTTGGGGTGTGAAGTTACAAATTACTACTACAAAATCCTCAGAATCTTTATCACGGCGGATAAAGGAAACCACACTGTGACGATTGTCGCTACAATCAATCCACTCAAACCCTTCTCTGGCAAAATCTAAGGTATACAAAGATGGTTCAGAGCAGTAGAGTTGGTTGAGTTCTTTAAAAAATTGTTTTAATTGTTGATGTGGCTCATACTGTAACAATTGCCACTCTAAATCAGCCCAAACATTCCACTCACTCCATTGCCCAAATTCCATGCTCATAAACATGGTTTTCTTGCCTGGGTGAGCAAACATATAAGTGAATAAACAACGCACATTCGCCATCTTTTGCCATCGATCACCAGGCATCTTACCAATGATGTTGCTCTTACCATGCACAACTTCATCGTGAGATAACGCCAGCATAAAATTTTCGCTGTGGTTGTACCACATACTAAAGGTGATGTTATTTTGATGGAATTGGCGGAACCAAGGGTCCATGCTGAAGTAATCCAACATATCGTGCATCCAACCCATGTTCCACTTTAAGTTAAAGCCTAAACCGCCTGTGTAGGTAGGCCAAGACACCATCGGCCAAGATGTTGATTCTTCAGCAATGGAAAGTACACCGGGAAAATAACTAAAAATCAGGTGATTTACTTGACGTAAGAAATCCGCAGCTTCTAGGTTTTCTCGACCACCGTATTGATTAGTTACCCATTCACCTTCTTTACGGCAATAGTCAAGATATAACATCGAAGCTACAGCATCTACACGAATGCCATCGATGTGATATCTATCAAACCAAAACAAAGCATTTGCTACTAAGAAATTTCTAACTTCGTTGCGGTTGTAATTAAATACCAGCGTACCCCATTCTTTATGTTCACCTTTGCGGGGGTCAGCGTGTTCGTATAAGTGAGTACCATCAAAGAAAGCTAAACCATGTCCATCTTTGGGGAAGTGGCCAGGAACCCAATCGACAATTACGCCAATGCCGTTTTGGTGACATTGGTCAACAAAATACATGAAATCTTCAGGAGTGCCAAACCGGGAAGTAGGTGCATAATAGCCAGTAACTTGATAACCCCAAGACCCATCAAAAGGATGCTCGGCAATGGGTAATAGTTCTACATGGGTATAGCCTAAATCTTTGACATAGGGAATCAGTCGGTCTGCCAATTCCCGATAAGTTAAAAATCGCGCACCGGGCTTTAATTCCGAAACAATCACTACAGGCTCAGTTTCACCATTGGGTAATTTAGGCGGTTCGGCACTGGAAGCGTGTAGCCAAGAACCCAAATGTAATTCGTAAACAGAGACGGGTTGGGTCAGGGGGTCAGTGTGACGACGCTTTTCCATCCAGCCTTCATCATTCCATTGATAGGAATTTAAGTTAGTGACGATGGATGCTGTTTTTGGCCGGGGTTCCTGTTGAAAAGCGAAGGGATCAGATTTTTCGTAAATGTGTCCTTCTATATTTTTGATTTCATATTTGTAATGCTCCCCTACCCCGATTTCAGGAATGAATAATTCCCAAACCCCTGTGGAGCCTTTACGCATTTGATGTTTGCGTCCATCCCAAAGGTTGAAATCTCCCAATATAGAAACGTTACGCGCATTGGGAGCCCAAACAGCAAAATAAACACCTTTTACACCGTCGATTTCGGTGGGATGCGCTCCAAGTTTTTCGTAAATTCGATGATGGTTACCTTCCGCAAATAAGTGCAAGTCAAAGTCTGTTATGCGCGGAGAACGGAAAGCGTAGGGGTCATAGGTAACTCGCTCATGCTCTCCTTCTTGAATGCGTAACTGGTAGTTGGCAAGTTCTGGGGTTTCAATCGTACATTCAAAAAAATGGGGATGATGTACGGGCTGCATGGGGTACTCTTGACGTTCTTCGGGAACAACTACCCAGGCTGCACTGGCATTTGGTAGATAAGCGCGTACAGCCCACACTTGTTTACCATTTTGTTCTACTGCATGAGAACCAAGTATTTCAAATGGATCGTGATGCTGATTCCAAACTATACGGTTAACCTGTTCCTGAGCGATCGTGGCTATGGACATGAAGCTACCTATGTTGAATAAAGTGATTAACTAAACCGGCTTTTTTAATATGTATATCTATTCTTTACATTTATTTGCAATTTATTGCCACCGTTATAGTACATCAGATGGGGACATAGGGGATAAGGGGTAGCAGTGAGATAGCAAGCGTAGCAGTCGAAGGTCAAAAGGCAAAAGTTAAAAGTCAAAAATGAAGAACACTTTTGACTTTTGGTTTTTTACTTTTGACTTCTCCGGCTTTACCAGAGTGCCTTCTACTATCTCTACAAATCTAAAAATGGGAATAACTGAAGCAAAGCATTACGTATCCGCAGCAAAAAGAGAGTTTGCCGTAGATTGGTGCTTAATTTTGGTGGCGGAACTTTTTGGAGTTGTGCTTGTAGTTCTGCATACTCAGTAGCACTGATGGGTTTGCCATCTATGGGCGATCGCGCATCTAAAATTATTTCTGTGCGTAATATTTCTTCTGGGATATCTTCTGGAGGTGGTAAAGCCATAACTGCTGATCCCCAATGGCTAATTAACCATACACCCACACTAGAGATAAAACTTAGTAGCCCCAATATGATTCGCTTGTGAGATTTCACTTTCCCCATCGCATCACCTTCAAGTCATACTGATTGAGCCAAAAATTTAAATGGACACTTGGTTGTGGCATTGACCGACATTACCAGTGTCCATTTACTGTTATGTTTTAGCTTAACAGATGTATAAATTGGGCTTGAGTTGGGTAGTCACTTTCTGAAGAATACTCTGATTCTTTTTTGCTACCCAAGCACTCAAGCAATTTTCGTAAACTGCAAGACCAAGTGCTTGTTTGGAAACAAAACTTCAGACCAAGAACTAGGGTGTTGTAGTAGGGCTTGCAGTGGGAGTAGTAGTAGCAGTGGGAGTAGCAATAGGAGAAACTGTAGGAGCAGTAGTCCCAGTATCGGAGGGTTCACCTGTAGCGGCTGGTGAGGTTGTCGTATTAGGTGTATTACCACCCTCACATGCTCCTAAAACTGCCGCCAAACTTAACATTAGAGCTAAACCAAATATTTTTGTTTTCATAACTCCTCTTTCACCAATTATGGCCATCAAATGTTTGTGCCTTTTGACTAAGATAACCTAATTTATTGCGAATTGTTGCAATACCTGTCTCGGAGATATTGAAAAACTTACCTAGGACTGATTATTGATGTTTGAGTTATGATGCCGCAGACTGATGAAGATATCAAATGATGAGCAGGCGATCGCAATCAGTGGCTTGTTTTTTATCTTGTCTTGCCATACTCAGATGCACTACTTAAAATGTCAAGTGATCCAATGGCTAATCTTTGATGATGGAGACAGAGAACAAGAAGTAAGAAACCAATATTTGTGCGACTTCTCAACGGATTGTCATATCTCAAAAACATTTCAAAGATAGTTGACAGTTAACGCTATACTCATGCAAATCCCAGAAAAGGCTATTTTAACCTGAGCAAAATTCCATAAACAGACTAAAATACAGTATTTCCTATCCCAAAAAATTTTATGGCTGCTGTTCGTAAATCGGCTGTGTCTGCAACTAATACTTGGTTTGGACGCAATTCTAAACCAACTGTGTCAAGAAGGCGCTCCCCTGTTCGGGGTTCCGTCATCAGCAGTGTATCTCCACTATCAGGGCAATCTCCAGTGGTATCGCCGAAACATCGGCGACGAAATGCCAAAAATTTATCGGTTCCTACAACAAAAGGATCACCAGAATTAACGGCATCCAAAGTCTCTCATGTGCCGATTGCAGAAGTTTTACCAAATTGGCTGTTACGGTTATACACTGTTCATCGTTACTCATCTGTGGTGACGTTTTTATTAGTTGCAGTGGCACTGGTTGTTTATGGTTGGACAGTTTATTCTCAAGAACGGTGGAATCAAGAGTTCCGCCGCTTGCAAAATCTCCAACGTAACGAGCGACAATTAACCACAACCAACGCTATGTTAAAAAACAAAATGGCAGAAGAAGCAGAAAAACCAAGTGCAGGATTAGTATCCCCCACGCCAGATAAAACAATTTTCTTACCTTCAGCACCTGATACGGCTAATTCTGCGCTATCAAATACAAGACCAAATTCTCCCGTACAACAGCCAACTTCTTCACCATTAGGATATTAAAGGCAATAGTCATTGGTCATTTCTCAAAGACAAATGACACTTAACAAAGGACGAAGCCGATGCAAAAGTCATCCAGTAGATTAAAATTTAGAAATTCTCGCAATCTATCAGTTAAAAAGCGGCAGAAAGTTTCCCGACAAAGGTTTCTGGAGAAACTCACACCTAAAACCCCAGAACCTGTACAAAGCAGCAAAGTCCGACTGTTAACGGTTTGGGCTATTTTAATATTTTCAGCATTAGGTTTAGCTTTTAACTTATATAATTTACAAATTCTCCAAGGCAAAAAACTCACCCAGAAGGCACGCAATCAACAAATTGTGAGTTTGCGGACGTTTATGCCGCGTCGTTTAGTAATCGATCGCAATAATAATGTTTTGGCGGTTGACCGCCCTGTATATACTGTTTATGCCCATCCCAAATTATTTGATAAGTCTAATGAAGAAATCGCCCAAAAGTTAGCACCAATCATTGATAAAGATGCGGCGGAGTTAGTGAACACTTTTCAAAGTCGCAAAAGTGGGATTATCTTGATGCCGGCGCTACCCGAAGAAATTACCAATAGGGTGATTGCTCTGCGCTTAAATGGCTTAGAATTCATGCCCAAATATTCGCGCTTATATCCGCAAGCCGATGTCACATCTGATGTAGTGGGCTATGTAGATTTAGAGCGTCGCGGTCAAGCTGGTGTGGAATATAGTCAAGAAAAACTGCTAGAACGTTCTGTGCAGAAGGTACGGTTAATGCAGTCTGGGAGAGGTGAATTAAAGCCAGATAATGCGCCGGAAGGTTTTCTTCATGCTGATGACTTAAAATTGCAACTCACAATTGATACACGCTTACAAAGGGCGGCTCGCTTGGCGCTAAAAGCCCAGGTAGATAAATTCCGCGCTAAACGTGGGGCTGTCATTGTCATGGATGCCTTAGATGGTTCTTTACTTGCACTGGTGTCGCAGCCGACTTATGACCCGAATGAGTATGGTAAGGCGAAAATTGACTTATTTAAAAACTGGACGGTAGCGGATCTTTACGAGCCAGGGTCAACTTTTAAACCATTAAATGTCGCGATCGCATTAGAAAATGGAGTGATTCAACCAAATGATACCTTTAATGATCCTGGTTCGCTGAAAGTTGGCGATCGGTTTATTAAAAATGCAGAAAATAATGGTTATGGGCGGATTAGCATAGCGCAAATTTTGCAGCATTCCAGCAATATCGGGATGGTGCAAATCATTCAAAAAATGCGCCCCTCGGTCTACTACACTTGGTTAGAACGTCTGGGTTTAGGACAATCATTAGAAACAGATTTACCTTTTGGCGTGAGTGGTTCCCTGAAAAGCCAAGCCAGATTTATTGCTTCACCCATTGAACCAGCAACCGCCTCCTTTGGACAAGGTTTTTCACTCACTCCCCTCCAACTAGTACAACTGCACGGCGCTTTAGCTAATGGCGGTAAATTAGTCACACCCCATGTAGTTCGCGGACTAGTTGATAGCAATGGCAAAATGCACTATTCACCCACACTTCCCGCACCAAGGCAAATTTTTTCCGCTAAAACCACCCAACAAGTTGTGGAAATGATGGAAACCGTTGTTTCTGAAGGTACTGGTAAACCTTCCAAAATAGCAGGATACCGCATTGGTGGTAAAACAGGTACAGCCCAAAAGGCTAGTCCGAATGGTGGCTATATCCCTGGTGCGAGAATCACCAGTTTTGTTGCAGTTTTGCCTGTGGAATCTCCCCGCTATGTAATTTTGGCAATTGTTGATGAGCCAAAGGGTGAAAACGCTTATGGTTCTACTGTGGCTGCACCAATTGTCAAATCAGTCATGGAAACCTTAATTCCTTTGGAACACTTGCCACCGGAACAGTTCAATTCCCCAGCCGAAACACCAAGATGAGAGTTTTACAATGGGTCTGAAGCTGATTCCTGACTCAAAAATGTGTAAGTCCGGTTAATGACGAATTACCGTGCATTAGTCGGACTAGGGCTACTAGTCGAAGTTCCCGTATTAGCACCAGCATTAACAATAGAACGAGCCTGTTGCAAATGTTCTTGAAGGGTTGGTAGTGTTTGGGTGGCAAATGCTTTCACATCTGCATCTTGCCCCTGTTTTGCTTCAGTTTGAAATGCAGAAACATCCTTCTGATGATCTTGAACCATGTGAGTCATATATTCGCGGTCAAAGTTAGCACCAGAAAGCTTAGATAAGCGTTGCTGGAGTTGCTGATTTTCTCTGTTGAGAGTAGTTGGTAATTTTACATCTTTTCGAGCAGCTAACTGTTTGAGTTGATTGTTTACCTGTGTATGGTCTTGCACCATACGCAGTCCAAATTGTTTTACAGCATTGTTAGCTGCACGTTGTGATGCTAGTTGTCCTAGTTGGACTTCTGCTAAACCACCTTGCGCGGCTTCATTGATAAACTGTCTGTCTGAAGAACTCAGATTATTTTGTTCTGTTGTAGTTGGTGATGGAGTCTCAGCTTGCTGTACTGGTTGTGTTGTCCCAGATGGAGCTTCAGATGTGTTCTGATTTTGCTGAGGAGTGGTTGTACAACCAGTGGCTAGAGATAAAGCGATCGCCACTAAACTAGTAGAAAATAATTTTAAATTAAACATAATTGATTCTTTTTTCCAAAAAGCTCACAACTACAGCGATTTATAATCATCAAAGTAATAATTAACCGTTTTCTTCTAAATCAAAAATATGCTAGTTAAATGTCCAATAGCTTATCTATATTTTTAAGTTTGTCGATTTAGCTTGAATATAGAAAAAATGTTCTCAAAAAATACCTACCCTCAGATATACCTCATCCGCGCAATTGTATTGTATCTATCTGAAAGTGGGCGAAATATAGTCTGTACTCCTAGTCCCCCAAGGAAATTATGACAAGTCTAAATCACGATAAAATCGATGGAATTTGATCATTGCATGAAAAGCAGCTTTCAATAAAGCACTCAAAAGTCGCTTACCAAGGAGTATACGACAATAAAATTAGAAATCTGTAATTCTGTGTCTCTAGAGTTAATATTTGTTTATAACTACCGAAAGAGGTTAAGTAGGCTGAATTGTGGAATTTTAGATATTAGAGATGGAATTATATCCACTCTGGAAAAAAGTTATCTAAGATTCCATGCAGAGCAATTTATTGAGATTACCTAATTTAGAGGTTGAAGCAAGGTCAGCTAATGATTATTACCAAGCTGAACAGGTATTTTTAGAATTACTAGCAATAGATGATTTAGACAATCAATTACATCAAGTATCAGCGAAAGTTAAAGAATTTGAACAAACACTCTTTGCGGCAATTGTAGCAGCTTATCAAAATGGTAATGGGGATAATCGCGCGCATTTATTTCTGCAAAGAATTTTATATTGGATTAATCGCCTAAAGTTATTTTGGTATGACGATTTACGCCATTATACAAATGAGCGATCGCTTTATTTAAGTTGTTGCCGTAATCAAATTGAACTTGCTTGGCAAGCTTGGGAATTAGCGCAAATTGATGTGCCAGCATTACAAAAATTAGATGTCAAACAAGCATTAATTGCACGCGCTACGGCTGACTTAAATCCGCCATTATCACCAGAAAGCCGCTACATTCGTGAACAAATGAGTGAAATTGGCTATCGTCATTTACTGGCGATCGCTTCATTTGATGGTTTAGTAGAAGGTAGTCGTTTATCGCGGATTTTAGGCGGTACAGCCAACGAGGTGCAATGTACTTTGGTGCGGGTATTTTTAGAAGAATATGGCAATGGGCGCTTATCTCGCAAGCACTCAACATTTTTTGCCCAAATGTTAACTGAGTTTGAGATGAATACCGAACCAGAAGGTTACTTTGATTTAGTACCTTGGGAAGTGTTAGCTTGCGCGAATCAAAACTTTTTAACCACCGAACGCAAACGTTATTTCCTCCGTTATAGTGGTGCGTTAACTTATTTTGAAGTAGCAGGCCCAGCAGCTTACAAAAATTATTTAGCAGCAGCACAAAGATTGAAACTTTCAGATGCAGCAATGGGTTATTGGGAACTGCACATCCGCGAAGATGAACGCCACGGCCAATGGATGTTAGATAGTGTGGCGTTACCTTTAGCCGAGCAGTATCCCCATGATGCGTGGGAATTACTACTAGGATACGACCAAGAGAAACTCATGGGCGATCGCGCTGCTTGTGCTGTTGTCAAATCTATTCGAGCAGCCGAACAAGCAACTTTTCCTACAAAATAACTTACCAAGCAAAAAATCGCATTTTTAAGTTTTTGCTAACTTGATTTTACTGTAGTGACAAATTACTAACTACAGCCCAATTCAATACTCTACTTTCAGGAAGTATTACCATCAAATGAAAGACATATTTTTCTGTCCGGAAGAATCTAATTTCTATTCCAACTGTTTAGAAAATTTTGTAATGAGAGATTGCCAAAATCCGACCTCGATTGTGGAATTTGGTTCTGGTGATGGCAGCCCAGTAATCAACTCACTACTGCGAAATAAGTTTGAAGGATTAATTCAAGGCTATGAACTGAATAAATCAGCCTGTAAAGCTGCAAATTTAACCATAGATGAATATAATCTGACTAGTAAATATGTTATTCATAATTCTTGTTTATTTGATGCTGATAAACCTCAAGCCAATTATCTTGTAGCTAATCCACCATATCTGCCAGCTCCAGATGATGATATCTATATGCCGTTATTATTTGGCGGTATAGATGGAGCAGCGATTACCAACGAGTTGTTATCTTTGGATTATGAAAATGTTTTGGTTTTAGTTTCTAGCTATTCCAATCCTATTAGTACTATTAAAACAGCACAAGAAAACGGCTACAGCGTAAATAAATTTGTGGTTTTACCTTTGCAGTTTGGTTACTATAGCTCGGAGCCAAAAGTTAAAAAACATATAGAAGAATTAAAGAAACATCATAAGGCATTTTACTCTGGAGATTATTATTTCTTGGCTGGAGTGCTATTTAAAAAATTCCAGCCATCAAATATCGATTTAGCGAATGAATTAACTCAAGTGATGACAAGTTTATAGATTGGTAATACACAAGGGTGTGTTATGACTCCAGACTAACGCACCACTTGATAAATGTTATTGTTATTCAGTAATTTAAAGTGCTGTGAAAATTGATTTCACAAAGTTGATACTTGATCAATGAGATAGTAACTAGGTAAGAGTTGATTGCAGAAGTTTGATATCAAAACAGTATTAGACAATAATAGATAGTTGTTTTTGAAAGTAAGCGCGGTAGAGTTTGCATCGCGGTAAGATGCGATCGCCATCAAAACAAATCAATCCTAGATTTTCGAGCTTATAAGCATCCACAGGATCAATCACTAGACCGAGTTTGGCTTCGACAAGTTCAGCATATATCTTGATCAGATGAGGATAGGCTTGGAGTTTTAACCAGTGTCGCCACAAGTGATGGCGGTAGATACCACCATTAACTATTGCTTCTTGAATCAACTCTTTAAGAGTCATCTTGCCAGAAACCAGATGAAATAAGGCTAGTTGAATTAAGGCTGGATGACCCCCAACCAAAGACATTAATTCCGCAGATTCTTGACCGACTCTCCAGTTTAACTCGTATCTACTCGCTAACTCGTCTACTTGGGACTGTGTAAATTCACTCAGATGTAGAGGTATACCGATATTAAATGGTGAACGGTTAATATCTAAAGAAATATATTGTTCTGTGGAGTATACCACTACTAATCTTAATTTCTGCCAACCATAATTTTGTCTGGCTTCTTCACACCAAGAACGCAACAAAGCGAAAAATTCCTGAGCAATGTGAGGACACTCAAAAAAGCGATCAATATCACTTAAAACCAGCAATATGGGATTATCAATCTGTTTAAAAAGATACTTTTGCAAGTAAAAACTACAAACTAACTTATAGCCAACTTCTTCATCCCACATTTCATCTAGGTTCGGCTCAATGTCTAATTGTTGAGCAATTTGCCAACAAAGACAACGCAAAAGCTTGTTTAAATTGGTTAAACAAGAATCATCAATTTGATAACAATTGATATTAACAGTGTGGTATCCTTGTCTCTGAGCAAAAGCTAAAATACGTAGTACTAAAGAAGTTTTTCCCATCTGTCTGGGAGAGCGAATCCGAATTACGCAGCCTGGTCGAGTAATTTCTCGATAAGCTAGTTGTTCTATAGGTGGACGCTCGATATATAAGGGCGAGTCTAACGCTACAGGGCCATCCGGATAAGACCAACGACTTTCGATTTCGTAAGTAGAAAGCCGAGGCGAGTTTTCTAGTTTTGTGTATGAATTTCTGGGTAGAAATTCCAAGATTTCGCTTTCATCTTCTACACTCGAAACAGCATAATCTGCTTCATTTAATTTGAGGTTAAATGCACTAAAACATAGTTTGAGAGTTTTTTGATCTACAGCTTTACTCAAAGACCATAATCGACTGAGAGTTTTTGTCGAGATACTAATCTGTGTGCTGAGTTCCTGTAGGGTTAGGCGATCGCCTTTTTTTCTAGCCATCTCCCAAGATACAATCGCTTCTTGCAAACGTTGTAGTCCAGTAGGAGTTAATATAACGCCTCGTCTTCTCTTGCTTTTAGTTTGTTTCACTTGCATAGGCTTTGTTCCAACAACTTTTTGTGGACACAAAATCTACTTTCATCTTCTTACATCAATACTTTTTCGCCTCGTGCATTCCCCTGTGGGCTTTCCCGGAGGATAAGCGCAAAAATCTTAATAGAAGCACGCAAATTACAACTTTTGCAAGAAGTGCTGTGTAGAATCTGATGATCCAACTACTCCAAGAATTTAAACAGCGTCAAACATTCCGAATTTCAAGTTTTAACAACCGTAGAAACCACCAACAAAAGCATTGTATAAAAAAAGGGATTTTAATACAGTATCATTACTAAATATCAGTGTAAAAAATATTACGAAATTATAAAGTTGCTGACCATGACTTGACAGATTGTTATATCAGCGAATGAAATTTGTTGCAGAATAAGCTCGAACGCTTAAATTCAGAAAAAATTAGTACTTTAGTCTCATACTAAAATGTATAAAACACTGTAAATCCTGATTTATTAGCTATTTCAGGCTTTATTCAGCCCCAAATTTGTTATTTTAAGTTAGTTACCTGATATTCTACTCTAATTCGACCGTTTGTGTGAGATTTTGGGCTTTTTATTTACTGGTCTATTTTTATTTATGATTTTTAAATCAATCCTTTAAATCTACTTACAACATATTAACATCATAATAAATGCTTTAAGTAAATACACTAGATTTTATCAATGCCATTGATTAATGATGCGATCGCTCTGATGAAGTTGATGTATTCTACACAACTTCACTCATCAAAGCAGCTAAATCAGCGATGTGGTGCATGAACAAGCGATCGCCCTAACAAAACAGTAACTTTAGTTACATTACAAAAACTGTAGCTGGCTTAATATTCCTGTCTTGGACAGTACTGTGTTTCCTGCACAAATATGACTTGTACAGAATGTCATTTTATTTTCCGGGTGTTGCACAAATTAACAGAAAATGTAAGTAATACTCAGGAAAAATTGAATAATCGCTAACATATTTCAGAAATAAATCAAAATAATCCTCACCTTTTATTTGCTCAATTAGTAATAAAAAATAGCCCATGTTTAAAATAAAAAAAAATTAATTAAGTGCGAAAATTGATATAACAATCATTGATAAATTGCTATGTATAACCCAAAAAATTATCATTAATTTACATCAAAAAACTTACACCAAGAACAGCAAGTAAATCATGAACCCCGCTTCTTCGTCCAGAGTTCAGGGAGAACTAAAATTAAGTCAACAAAAGCAGTCTAATATTTTAGCAGTAATCATTATTAAACTTTTGAACTTAGTTACTGGGGATACAGATTTAGCAGCAGAATTTATTCAGTTGTGGACAATTCAGGAATTTCAACTAGGTGATGATTTAACTAAATACCTTGAGAATACAGCTACATCAGGTAACAGCAATTTTTTTTTACTTGGTATGTCAAGGTAGAGTGCGCTTGTTGAGTTTTGATGAGACTTTGGGCAGGGAAGTTTCTCCACAGTTGTTATTAGCAGAACAAACATTTGGCGCAGATCATTTGTTTTGCGATCGCCCTTTATCATACCGTGCCATTGGTGCTAGTCCGGGTTTTGTAGCGCAAATTACAATTGCCGATTTACAACTGTGGTTGCAACGCTTACCAAATCTTGAAAAGCATTGGCAAAAGTTAGCAGTCGAGCGTCAAGCACTGATATTCTTTAAAAGTTATACAGAATTGCGATCGCTCAACAGTGTCAGTTTACGGCAATTTTTACCTTATATAATTACTAACAAAATTCCGGCTGGCGCATCTTTAAATACAGCCACACCAGCCAATACAGGACGTTTTTGGTTAGCCGGAGGAACAACCTCACTCTTAATTGGCGATAGCTGGGGATATCCTGATGTGGCATCTCCCGATGCAATTGCTGAGACAGATTTGTTGATTTACCAGCTACCGATTGAACAGTGGGAATCAGCCCAAATATTTACTAGTCAAAATCTACAACCAACAGCCCCAGTTATTAACAAGGAACAGGGAACAGGGAATAGGCAACAAACAAACGAACTTTCCCCTGTTGCCCGTTCTCTGTTCCCTCTCCCGCAGGGAGTTGATCATTCCGCAGTCACCCAAATTCCACTTCCTAAACCAGACTCTTCCCCAGCAGAAATTTCCCCAGTCTCAGAAATTGATTTTCCCCAACAGCCAACAGCTAAACCAAGGCGGAAATATCCCTTGATTTTGCAACAAAGTTCATCAGATTGTGGTGCGGCTTGTTTAGCAATGATTAGCCAATATTGGGGTAAACGCTTCCGCCTCAATACTTTACGCAACTTAACAGCCATAGACCGTACAGGCGCATCTTTAGCAGGTTTAGCTACAGCCGCCGAAACCTTGGGTTACACAGCGTTACAAGTGCGGGCGAGTTTAACTAAGCTAGAGTCGCAAACTCATCCTTGGATTGCTCATTGGCAAGGTAATCATTATATAGTGGTTTGGCAAATTCAAGGCGATCGCATTTTAATTGCTGACCCAGCGAAGGGAAAAAAATGGCTGTCGCGCCAAGACTTTGAAGCAAATTGGACAGGATACGCACTTTTATTAGATCCAACAGCCAACTTTCACAGCCGCAACAGCGAGAAACTTTCCTTACATCGTTATTGGCAGACATTACAGCGCGATCGCCAACTTATTCAATACATTATTTTGGTTTCTCTGGTCATACAAGTATTTGGGTTGGCAATTCCTCTACTTACTCAAGTTGTTCTCGACCAAATACTATTACTGAAGAATTTTTCCACATTAAATGCTTTTGTACTCGGCTTTTTATGCTTGGGTGTCTGGGGTATTGTTTTAAATGCACAGCGACAATATCTGCTCGATTATTTTGCCAGCCGCATCGATGTTAATTTAATTGGTGGTTTCGTCAAACATACCTTACAGCTACCATTGCAGTTTTTTACCACTCGCCAAGTCGAAGACATTCTCAGCCGCATTCCCGAAAATCGCAAAATTCAACAGTTCTTCACCCGTCGCGCTATTACTAGTCCAATTGATGCGGTGATGATTTTTGTCTATTTTGGGGTGATGGCTAATCTGAATTTGCAACTCACATTATTAGTTGTTGGTGGAATTATCCCCGTTGTGATGTTGACTGTAGGCGCAAATTCATTCCTCAAGCAGATATCGCGGGAAGTTTTGCAAACATCAGCCAGCCAAAATTCTGCCGCAGGGGAAATCATTACAGGAATTGTCACCGTCAAAACCGCCGCCGCCGAAGCTTCAGTGCAGACATATTGGCAAAAGCGATTACTAAAAATGCTCAAGGCACGGTTACGGGGACAGAAGTTAGCCAATGTCTTACAAATGCTGCGGAATTTAGTTAGTCACGTTGCGACAACAGTTGTTTTATGGTGTGGGTTGCAACTAGTCATCACTGGGGATATGTCATTGGGTAAATTGGTGGCATTTAATATGCTGATGAGTAATGTGATTAATCCTGTGTTGGCGTTGGTAGAGTTATGGGATGAATTACCCGCAGTATTCACAGCCGTAGAGCGAGTTAACGATGTCTTAGATTTTCAGGCAGAAGAAAATTCCCAAAAACCTTTACAGGTAATGCCGACAATTCGCGGTGAAGTACAGTTTGAGAATGTATTTTTCCGTTATCATCCTGATGACCAGCGTCAGACTTTGCAAAATGTCTCGTTTCGTGTCAAACCAGGACAAACCATCGGGATAATTGGTCAGAGTGGTTGCGGTAAAAGTACTTTAGTCAATTTACTGGCTGGTTTATATCGTCCCGAAAGTGGGCGGATTTTAATTGATGGCATCGATATTAGTACGGTATCGCCGCAATCGTTACGCAGTCAAATAGGTTTTGTCCCACAGGATAACTTTTTGTTTTCCGGCACGATTTTAGAAAATATTACCTTGTATAATCCAGATTTGAATCATGAAAAAGCGATCGCCGCAGCCAAATTAGCCGAAGCTCACAGTTTCATCCGCGAACTACCTTTAGGCTACAACACCCCAGTCGGGGAAAGGGGTTTGCGGCTTTCTGGTGGACAAAAACAAAAAAATTGCTCTTGCTCGTGCTTTAATGAGCAACCCCAAAATTTTAATTCTAGACGAAGCTACTAGCGGTCTAGACTCTGAATCTGAGCGTTGTTTGTACCAAAAATTAGCTCGTTTGAACCAGCACCACACTACCTTTATCATCTCCCATCGGCTTTCTAGTCTGCGCCACACCGACCACATCCTAGTTCTTAACCAAGGTATGTTAGTTGAACAAAGCACCCATCAAAATTTGATGGCAACTAAAGGTCTTGATTAATCAATACAGTCCAGTTGGAATTCGCTGCTATAAAAACTAAGTCCGCTTAGACGGACTAATATCAAATCAAGGGTTTTGAACCCGCGCAGGCGGGTTTTGTTCGTGTAGCCGCGACTTCAGTCGCTTGGTGCAATATATGAAAAATGTATTCCAGTCCACTTGAGTGGACTTTGGCTATGAGCCTGGAACTTTAGTTCTAGGCGGGAATAACTTGAAGGCGATAGGCTAGGCAAGCTTTGTTTGTATAGCCCCAGACTGATTTTACTGACCTATACCCCTTCACCCAATCCCCACACATAATTGTGGTGCGTAATTCCTATTCACGATTCCGGATGAAATTTATATTTTGTTAAAAATATTTTTAACAACACCAAATACATGAAATTACTTTGTAATTGATAATGCTCTCGGAATTACGATATTTAGTGATTGTTTATTAGACAAGTTAATGGTAAATTTCTATATGAATTTGAACCAAATAAAAGTTTCTAATGAACAATAAATGAGGGGTCAAACCCCTCAGCAAACAGCGAATCCGTGACAATACTAAAACTTAGATAATACAAATGGAGACATCAAAAAAATTCCGTATTTTTCACTGGTAAAGTTTTAATTGAGAAGATGACATTTAGGAAAAAACGTAGTATAAATACTAAAGTAGCTATTAATTTTTTTGCTCAATAACTTTGATGTTCTCAGGGAAAACTATAGCCTTTTCATAAAGTTTTGTTAGAAAAACTAAAGCGAAAGATTATACGGTAAAATTATCAGGGCAGTAGATTAAACTAAGTATTGAGAAGCAAAATAGAGGAAAAACTGCATCTACCAAGAGCCAAACCAGACTTTTATAGTCATTAAAATGACATTACCAAAGGTTGAAAAGTAACTAACTACTACATGAAATACAGTTAACTTTCTACTCCAAAGTCAAGCTCATGGACATCACCATCAGAACACATGCAGTTCTAACCTCAGTACAAAGAATGAAGCAGCTTTCACGGCTCTATTTAGTCATTCTCCACAGGTTTATAGATAAAACTAAACATAAATTTAGAGGGTAGTTGTTACAACATACAACTGCAACAACTATTGATTAATCATTGACTACCTGTAACACCTAATTCCCCAGTGCAATTAACACTATGAATCACAACATAACTAGCGTCAGTAACTTTAATAAAGGTATCAATC
The DNA here is from genome assembly GCF_001298445.1 of Nostoc piscinale CENA21. Lineage (NCBI taxonomy): Bacteria > Bacillati > Cyanobacteriota > Cyanophyceae > Nostocales > Nostocaceae > Nostoc > Nostoc piscinale. The sequence goes on from NZ_CP012036.1 coordinate 1,399,952, forward strand.
CCCAACAATTTGACCAAATAGTAGAAGCAATTCTGGCTGGTAAGTACTCTTGGGCATGTGTGTTAATGCTGCGTGTGGCTGGTTACAACCCATTACATTACATTCCTTATCGCACTTATAACAGGTTGCTCAAAGAAAACTCTTCCCCAAGTAGAACGCAACAACAAGAAGTATCATCTGTGGATAAATCTGTAGCAACTAATTGCTTGGGCAAAATTAAAGACTTAACTTACCTTGAGGTTGTAGGTAAACAAAAAACCGAAATTCGTGGGGGTAATATGGAGCAATGGTTAGCTCAAGAAGTTCAAGAAGAACAACCCCAAACATCCGCATCAAATAGCGACAACACTCAAGAGTTTTCCTTAAAATTCAGTGGTGCTAATAATATTTTGGATTTTAGATTTTAGGTGTAGGGTGGACATTTTCATTTCCGCTTTCAGTTGCCTACCTTATAAGCCTAGGAGTACGCAATAAGACGAAAAATCAAGAGTTTGGGGAAGGATGAAAGGGTATAGGGGTGTCAGGAGGTAAGTATTCATACACTCTTCAACCCTCATACCCTTACACCCATTCTTAACAGACAATCTTTATGCGTAAATCCTAAATGTGAAACTTTGACAAACAGCAAATAACTTGATGATACTAATTATTGAAATTTATGTAAAATTATCACGTTAATTGTACTGTTTCCAATTAACTAACCCGTCTTTGAGACAATTTCTCAAGATGGGTTTTGTTGTTATAGATTCCAGCTTCTAGAGTATAGAGAGTCTAATTTAGCCTTGGTATAAAGATTGAAATTAAGGATAAAAATATCTACCAAAATGTGCCAAAATGGCAAATTTAAACTATCAATATCATTTAAATTATACATAGAGCAGATGAGTCAATAAGCTCATCAACAATGATAAAATCATTGAATATCTGACTATGAAATACATTTAACTGATTGTTTTTGCTGAAGCAGTCAGTATCCCAAAGAGTACATAACTCTGAAACCAAGACAGACAATCGAACTGTTGCTACTGGTGGTTTTGTTTCTCAGGAAGCCTGAGCATTAACAAGTTAAAAAGTTGGATTTCCGCAACTTTAACTTTAAATGCCCTCTAGTCAGTTTCTCAATGGTGGGGGAAACTTAGTAGAGCCTTCCATACTTTTGTAGTTAGAGAAATAGACAACCTAACAGTTAACAGTTGTTGTAACTGATAGAGCATATAACTACTACACTTTTGTTTTGATGCTCTAAATCCTAGTTCTACCAAACAGGATAATCTCTGCTGTAATAACACATAATGGATACAGTATTGGCTGGAAGCTAAAAGCCCAAATAGCTTCCAGTTTTTTATATAAGCTGGTATGTTCTTAAGTTGTACTAATACCAATGAGTGATTTGTCAAAAGTTTTGCTTGAATCAGAGGAAGTGATGCAATTCCTCAAAAAAGAAATGAGGTTGAAGGAAGTATATCAACAGATTTTATTTCACAAAATTATCCGGCAAACCGCCGAGGCTAGAGGTATTACCATCACATCGGCAGAAATTGAAGCGGAAGCAGAAAAGCAGCGCCGGGAAAGACATTTAGAAAGAGCCGCAGATACACTGGAGTGGTTAGCTGATCAATTAATTACGCCTAATGATTGGGAAAGGGGAATTTGCGATCGCTTATTATCTCACAAACTCGCACAAGTATTATTTGCAGATAAAGTAGAGCATTTTTTTCAGCAAAATCGTGCCGAATTTGAGCAAGTGATTTTGTATCAAATGATCATTGACTCAGAAACATTGGCACAAGAGCTATACTATCAAATTGAAGATGGTGAAATTAGTTTTTATCATACCGCCAAAATTTATGATATTGATATTAATCGTCGGCGTAAATGTGGATATGAAGGTATAGTTGAGCGTTTTGCGCTCCAACCAGATATAGCCACTGTTGTATTTCGAGCAGTACCACAACAGGTAACATTACCTTACAAAACCGAGCAAGGTTATCACCTTTTTTTTAGTTGAAGAATTTATCCCGGCTGAATTAAACAAAGAAAGATATCAAGAGATTATGAATAAAATGTTTCTCCATTGGCTGAATACAGAACTGCAATGTATTCTCAATATCAAATAACTCAATGGCTCAGAGGATACTTAGATTTAAGCTAATAATTCATACTAAGCTAAAATATTGTAAAAAAAATTATAGGTTGGGTTTCGCTCCGCTTCATCCAACCTATCTTGAATGCACTTACTGGGATATATTAAACACTGCCATATTTTTTAATGTACTTTTTGTCCTAAATATTGGTTATTTTATTTGACATAAATCTGATTATTAAATTTTTGATAAAGAAAATATATTTTTTTCATTAAGTTCACCTTTTTTTCATAAAACCTATTGACTATATTTAGAAAAATTCTTAAAAGAATAACAGTTAGGCTAACTTAACAAAGTGAGGAACTACAGGTTTTCGGCAAAATTTCTCTTATAACTTACTTTCCTATACTCATCAAGCAATTTTGTGAAACTAATACCAGCGTTACACCAAACTATAGGAAAGTTTGCCACAGTATTCAGTCTTACTAGTTCATAGTTTATTGTGTTTAGGTGTTTACCAGAAACTGCTGTTCATTGAGGCAAACAACAGCTATGCTGGCTAAATATTTTGTCAAGTTTATAAACTACTACTGCTCAATGCTCTGCGCTCACAATTTAGGAGCGCAGTTTTTAACACAATTTTTCTCTAAAGGTAGAATAGTTACTACTAGAAATACTTGTAATTTGATGATTCTAGTAGCAGCTATTCAGACAAAATCCTAGATTGTCCCAACAAATGCAATATGAAAAGTTCCCCTGATTATTCACAAATATCAAGGGGTAAACATTCAACGTCGGCTAAAAGTTTTCATTTTTCATCAGTCAGAAGTCAGCCTTCAAAATCAACAGGTTTTCAAGAGTACGTTTATCTCTTCATCATTGCCAAATTCTGACTTCTCATCAAACACACAACTGTCAACAATAACTGGTAGTAATTATGTCAAACTATTCTAGCCAATACCAAGGTTTAGAAAATTACGATCCGCAAGACAGTAAGTTTTTAACACCTTTTCAAAGGAAAGCTTTGTTGAAAAACTTACAAAGTAATTTACAGCCAGAATATCTCCGCAGAATTGAAATTATGTTGCTGGCAGATATGGGTAAATCTCAAACTCAAATATGTGAAATTGTGGGTTGTTCTCAAGAAATGGCACGTTACTGGATTGGCATAGCAGAAGCAGGTTTAGCGCATAAATGGAATGAGCGACCAATTGGGAGACCAAAAATTGTGAATGCTCAATATATGGATAGATTGAAAGAATTGGTAAGTCATAGTCCGCGTGATTATGGCTACGCATTTACTTATTGGACAGCCCAATGGTTAAGCAAACATTTAGCAAATGAATTGGGGATTTCGATTAGCGATCGCCATGTTAATCGTCTACTCAAACAAATGGGACTTTCGACTAAACCTAAAAGTTCCAACCAACAAAAAATAGAAGAGACAAAAGATAACAGTATTACTATTGGTGACTTACAAACTCACAGTGAGCCTACTTTTCCTTGGTCATTTAATTTAATGCAGACAAATCAATAAAAGGCAGAAGGCAGGGGGCAGGAGGCAGAAGTTTTAATAATTACTCTTAGCCCCTAAACTTGGTTTTGAAAATACTCTTTATGACCTTGAAGAATTTTAGATCCCCCCAACCCCCCTTAAAAAGGGGGGCTTATATATAACATTTTTTACCCCTTTTTTCAGGTGTCGCCGTAGGCGGGGGGGATCTAATTTGTATAGATCCAATTTCTGAAGGTGGAAAAATGCCATTAGGATTTTCTCAAGAACAGTTAGCGCAACAAATTACTCATACTTTGGGCGAGACATTATCAAGTCAAGATATGGAAAGATGCTTGACAGAAGTGCAAATTGTCGAACCGCCTGTTGCTAAACAATTTTGGCAAGCAACAAGCGCAAATCCAGGGATTTATATTATTGTTACTGGGAAAGTGAGACTGTTGGATAATGCCAATAACTTAATCACTACCCTCACAGCTGGGGGTGCGTTTGGTGAATCAACATTGTTTCCCGAAGAAGAGTTTCGTTCTTACGTGGCGAGGGCTTCTGTTAACCTCAAATTAGGCTATTTACCGGAAGCACTGTTGCAGGCGATGATGCAGCAATATCCTAGTATGAGCGATCGCCTGCAAAAAAGAGCCGAACTTTGGAACTTACTTTTATTATGTTGCCAAAGTGCGCCCATCACCCTCAATGGCTCTGTCGAAGAGATGCTTCAAGCTTTATCTCTCTTTCGGCGACACAATTTAGAGACTGGCGCACCTCCAGCTAAATTATTTCAAGACACTAGACTTTGGCTATTGCGTCGCGGCAAATTACTCCACGCTGACGGACGAATATTAACATCCGGCAACATCTATATATATCCTCAAGAAGGCAGTTGGCAAACTACACAACCAACCATTGTCTATAGCCTACACAATGCTGATTGGCAAACGGCTGTGGCGTATTGGCCGCAGTTGGCTGATTTGGCGGGGGAAGAAGGCAGGAGGCAGGAGGCAGGAGGCAGGAGGGAAGAGGAAGGCAGGGGCGGGTGTAGGGGTGCAGGGTGTAGGGGGACAAGGGAGCAATATTTCTATTTCTACCTTGTCTCCCTCCTCTACCTTGTCTACTCCCTCTACCTTGTCTACTCCCTCTACCTTGTCTCCCTCTACTCCCTACTCAGCACTCAATAATGCGTAGCTGTCTTGCGATGATGCACAGCCGTCACACCATCTTGATTTAACACCTTACCGTCCTCTACAGTGGCATAAACTAACCAGTGATCTCCCGATTCCATTCGGTTCTGCACTTTACACTCCAGATATGCTAAAGCATCTGCCAGAATTGGAGAACCATTTTTACTTTCTTCGGTGGCGACACCTGCAAATCGGTCTTCTCCAGGGCCGAAGGGTTTGAGGAAATGTTTCATCAACCCTATGTGACTGCCTTCTTTAAGAATGTTCAGGACAAATTCATTACCAGAGTGAGTCAGTGGTTCTACCGCCCGTTCTTTGGCAACGGCAATAGTTAACCCCGGCGGATTAAAGCTGGCTTGGGCTACCCATGAGGCTAACATCGCACTGGCTCTATCTTCTTGTTTAGCTGTCAGCACACACAGAGAACCAACGATGCGTCCAACTGCTTGTTCGACATTGGTCGCGGGGACGCTTTGCGATCGCACTTTTTTGGGCTTTCTTCAAGGCTTGGGCAAAGTCGGTTCCGGCTTCTTCGCACAATTGCAGAGTCGCATCGTCAGGTTTAAACTTAACGCGGATGGTATCAAAACCAAAGCGATAGCCTGCATCTTTGAGTCGGCTTTCAATTAAATCGACAGCCTCACCACTCCAACCAAAGGAACCAAACACACCCGCTAGTTTATTATTCGTGGCGGTGGAGAGAACAATCCCTAAAGCTGTTTGTACTGGTGTGGGTGCGTGACCGCCCAGAGTTGGCGAACCCATGACAAAACCAGCCGACTTTTCCACAGCCGCGCGGATTTCTTCGGGTTCGGTAAATTCGCAGTTAATTGATTCTACTGCCACACCAGCTTTTGTAATGCCACGGGCGATCGCTTGGGCTAAGGTGGCAGTATTGCCATACGCCGACGCATAAATTAAGGCTACTGTCAAGTCAGCAGAGGTTTGCTGTTGACTCCATTGGCGATAAGCTTTAGTTAGCTCAATTAAGCCGTAACGTACCAAAGGCCCGTGTCCAGTACCATACAAACGTGCTGGAAAATCCGCCAGTTTTTCTAATGCTGTTTCCACCTGCCGCGCATGGGGAGCCATGAGACAGTCATAATAATAACGGCGGTCTTCGTTAATAATTTCCCAGCCTTCATCTAATACTTGGTCGCCGCAGATATGCGCCCCAAATAACTTATCTGTATAGAGAATTTCAGTTTGGGGGTCGTAGGTGCAGAGTTCATCGGCGTAGCGGGGGTTGGGTGTAGGGATGAATTGCAGGTTATGTCCCTTACCCAAATCAAGGGTTTCATCCCCCCGCATCACAATAATTGGTAAGTCGGGATTTTCTAAAGCACCGCGTAAATTTATCGCCCCAGGGTTAGAACAAACAAAAGTAATTTGGGGTGCAATTTCTAGTAAAGCTTTTAAAGTAGCGGCGCGGTTAGGGTTGATGTGACCGAGAATGACATAATCAATTGCTGTTACATCAATACGCTGTTGCAACGCATCCAGATAAATTTGCGTGAAAGTCTCCCCAGGCGGGTCAATCAAAGCAATTTTATCTGCTTGAATTAAATAAGAGTTAGCTGTAGTTCCTTTGGCTAAGGCATATTCTATTTCAAATCTCAGTCTTGCCCAACTGCGCGATCGCATTACAGTTGTATCGGTAGCAATGGGTAGAATCTGCACGTCACGCGGTTTAGTATCTGGCATAATTTTTGAATAAATTCTTTATTTTTAAGCATTTATCTTGAATTAAACAGCAATTGCTACACAGAAGTCCACAATTGCCGCACAAGAGTACCCATTTAAATTAAAGCTTAATTGTGTTGATTAAATTTTTAGCATTTCTTATGAAGAGGATAACAAAATTAATTGCAGATATCTAGTACAACAAGGCAAAAGTTAAAAGTCAAAAGGAAAAAGAAAGAATATTGATACCACAAACCTTTTAGCAATTTCTTATGGTCTGTTTATTTACGCCGACCTGTACTAGCGATCGCATCTTGCTGAGATTGGGATTTGCGAAAGCGATCGCCTATTCTTCCTGCTGTTGCTCAAAATCAGCTAATATTTGTTTAATCTCTTCTGCTGATATATCTTTTTGCTCGGATTTCGAGTAAATGGTTATTAGAATAATATTTGTATCTGTCTTGACATAATAAATTATTCGATACCCACCACTTTTACCTTTTTGAACATCACTATTTTTAACTCGTAGCTTAAAAATTATGTATCCAACTCCAGGTATTGGGTTTCCTGGTAATTCCCCTGATTGCAGTTGTTCTACAACTGGCTGTACATCATTACGGATACTGCGATACTTCTTGGCTAGAATACGCAGGTTGCGTTGAAATTTAGCAGTAGCTTCAACCTGAATCAATGGTGGCTCACTCTGCATCAATCCCTTGCCAAAGTTGAGAAATAGGTACAGTATTTCCATTCATCGCATCGTACCAACCTTGACGAAAACTTTCTTTTGCTGATTCAACAAGTTCCTCATCATCTTCATTCTCTTCTGTAATGAGGACAATGACTCGGACGCGGCTGTGTTTTGCTATGGTTAACGGTTCGTCTAAGGAAAGTTGACCAAGTTCATCAACAGTTCCTTGAACCTCAATTGCTTTCATTGGCGTGAATCTGAGTTTGCTGTTAATAGTATAGGACTTTGCCTATACTGCGTGGAGAATTGAAGTTTAAAATACGCTCAGATAGATGATTTTTAGAATTTTTGTAAACAATGACTATAAATATACAGTTTAACGCTTGTATTCATAAGTTTTGTTTATCCTGTGCTAACGACAACATAAGCGATCGCTACAAATGAACAAGCTGTCGTTACGACAACAAATACATTCATAAGTTTTGTTAATGCAGGCGTAACGACAACATAAGCGATCGCCACAAATGAATAAGCTGTCGTAACGTCTGCTTCTTGGTTCGTGACGAACGGATAAGCTGTGGTAACGACAACAACTTTATTCTTAACGTCTGCTTCTTGGTTCGTGACGAATGGAAAAGCTGTTGTTACCACAAGAACTTAATTAGTAACGTTGCTGTTGCAAAAGTGCTTAAATTATTCTAGTGGAGAAGATTTTCTTTAAGCTTCGCATTGCACGAGTAGCAAAATTATGCTGATGCCAAGCTTGATAGAAATCGGGGTAAGGCATATTCTGGGCGCAATTCCACAAAACATTGTAGCAATTATCATCAAATTGCTGATAACCACTTAAAGTTTGAACTACCGCAAATTGATACTTATTATCGAGAATTTGTCCTAAGCTTTCTTCTACTAACCTACCGATGAGGCTATCCTCGTTTTTTGATTGTAGTATTTGCACTAAAGCGATGATAGCTTTTTCATTACCTGTGCCAATGTTCCCTAAGCCTCGTGCTGCTAGCCTACGCGTATCTCTATTCACTTGTGCTGATTCTAGCAGTTGTACCAAGGTCGTGATTGCACCATCATTACCAGGGTCAATTTGCCCTAAGTTTTCTGCTATGCACATACGGGTGTCGTCATTTAAATAGATTAATTCCAGCAGTTTTTCCAAAGCAGCAATCGCTTTCTTATTGCCTCTACCAATTTTTCCTAAATTTTGTGCTGCCCGCTTACAGATGTAGTCATCCATTTGTGTTGATTCTATTAGTTGCACCCAGGTAGCAATGGTAAGCTCATTGCCAGGATCGATTTGCCCTAAGTTTTCTGCTGTATACATACGGATACTAACATCCACTTGTGGTGATTGAAGTATTTGCACCAAGGCTGTGATCGCTTGTGCATTACCAGGATCGATTTGCCCTAACCTAAATGCTGCTTGTCTACAAATCTCGTGATCAAATTTTTTTTGATTCTATTAGTTTTACCAAAGTGGCGATCTCATTTTCACTACTAATGATAATTTCCCAGAGGCTATATGCCACCATAATACGGGTGTCTTCGTCTAAGTCTGTTGATTGTAACAGTTGTGCTAAAGCGACAATCACATTTTTATTATCAGTGCCGATTTCCTGTAAGCTATATGCAGCCAGCCAACGGGTATCTTGATCAAGGTTTGGTAATTGCAGCAGTTGTACTAAGATGGCACTAACATTTTCATTACCAGTACCTATTTCCCGTAAAATAGATGCCGCCATCTTACGGGTATCCTTTTCTAAATTAGTTAATTGCAGCAGTTGCGCCAAAGCGACAATTACATTTTTATTACCTGTGCCGATTTCTTGTAAACTATGGGCTGCTTGCCAACGTATATCCTCATCTAATTCGCTTGATTGCAGCACCTGCACCAAAGCGGCAATTGCGTTTTGATTACCAGGGTCTATTTGCCCTAAGCTTTTTGCTGCTTGCATATATGTATTCTTATGCAAATCAGTTAATTGCAGCAGATGTTCCAATGCTGCGATCGCCTTTTCGTTGCCAGGGTCGATTTGTCCTAAGCTTTTTGCTGCCAGCCAACGGATAATCTCATAATACTCATCAGTTGAATGAAGTAATTTTACCAATGCCGCAATCGCACTTTTATTACCAGGGTCGAGTTGTCCTAAATTGTCTGCTATCTGGCAGACGTGAATATCAAACACATCTTTTGAATCCAACAGTATCTCCAGAGCATCTATTACTTGTGTACGATCTGTTTGTTGCAGTGTTAACCTAGCTTGCTCTTCAATGGAGCTTAGACCATTAATAGTCCAATTAACGATTTGGACTACTATTTCATCTGTTCTTGAATAATCCTTAAACTCTGTAATTCCTGCTGCGGCTAGAAAGTACGCTCGATACTCATAAAAACCTTTGTTTACTTTATTGTGAAAAAACCTTACTCCACATCTATCTCTAAATTTAATTAAAGCTGTAATTAACGCTTGTTTATTATCTTTAGCTAACTCTTCTCGTCCAAGCCAGAGCAAAAAAGGCTGTTTCCACTGTGGCTCAAAGATACGATAAGTTCCTTGATTCGGATTTTTGGGAACGTGGTTGAGAAAAAAGTGCCAGTCATCAACTGCTGTAGCAGCAAAATACTCTTGAAATGAAGCATGAAAGAAAGCGTAAACTTTCTGCTCATCTACCCCTATACAGTTCAGCCAGCCGCGATTTAGTGCCAATTTCAGCAGCACCTCATCTTCTTCTTTCTTAAAAACGGAATTAACCAAATCTTGCCGCAAGCGAAAACGCCTTGTTTCTTTATCTATTGCTGTTTTAGCTAATTCCCCAAGTTTGATATTGAGTTTTTGCTCTTGGTGAGATGTTGTAGGAAATTCGTCTTGTTTCCATTTGTAAAAATCATCAACAAATCGCTGATAAAGTCCTGCTTGTGTCTCTGGTAACTTGCCATCTCCTGATTGCCAATTAAAGCACAGCAGCGTCAACCGCAGAGGATTTTTTACTAAATCTTGAATCCGTTCTTTACCTGGTTCTTTCAAAGCATTACATAGCTGCTTTCCAGCTTCGGGATTAGCCGCAAACCATTTGTGAATAAATCTCTCTACTTGTTCTGGATAAGAAAAATTTAAAGTGCGATAAATATCAAAATTATCAAGTGCATTAATACCGCCATCCCACAAATTAACCCGACAAGTTAACACAATTCGCGCTTGACTAATTAATCCTGATTCACGAAATTGTCGGGCAATTTCTGTTAGCGGATTCCCTGAAGATGCAGACATTTCATCTAATCCATCTAGTACCAGCCAGATATGATTTTGTTTAAACAAAGCAACAAAATCATTTTCCTGTTGCTGAGTAGGTTTAGCTTTACCTTTTTTCCTCACAGCAGCAGTTAGCCAAGTCTTTAATAGATATTCCTCTAATTTTTGCCCTTGCAAATCTGCTAAAGATACCCAAATCACAATCGACTGGGCAATTTCACGCGATACCCAATCCGCTATCTGCTGTAATAGTGTTGTCTTTCCTGCGCCTGGTTCACCAATAATTGCAATTCGCTTACCTTTGCTTTTTGGCGTGTTCTGCTGTTTGAGAACTTCTTCTAAAAAAGCATCATGCTCAAATGTTTTAGTGATTTCTGTCTCCTTGTACAGTTCTGAACCCTGTTCTGGAAAAACATCACCTTGAGGCTTCGACTGTTTTTTACGCTCAACTAATCCCAGTGGTATATATACATCATCAACTTGCAGTGCAACGCCTTCAGTTGATGTCAAAGGATTTGTTGTCAGCTTTCGCCGTTCTGCAATTATTTCACGACAGACTTCACGCCAGTCATCGGGAGTTAACTTTGTCCCCTCCTCCCCTGGAGACGACTGTAGTCAGTTGTTATTGATTGTCCCAATAGTGATTGATTGACCAGCAATTCCACCTTTCTTTACAGTGAGGTTCTCTGCTAACTTCGCAAAGTTATTTACAACTGACGGATGAGATTTAATTTCATCTGCTTTATGTTTAATTTCCTTAGCAGCTTCAGACTGATCATTATTAACTGCTGCTTCCACATCCACAACAGCTTGAGCAATTTCGGGGTCTTGTGCGGCTTGTGTCAGTTCCAGCACTGCTTGACCATAATCTAATCTTTGTGGTTCATCACTGGTAAGAGATGGTGCTTGATTCTTGCGGCGCAGTAATTCTATCAACTTACCAGGAGCAGTCCATAAAACATCACCAATGTTTTCGCCAACTTTCTCCTGTGCTTTAGTCCACAGTACAGTAGCCACAGCAATCAAGAAGCTATCAAGTGTCATAAATTCACTATCAATAAACCAAATAGCGTCAAAATTTTATGTGTCTATTCTACTGGTAAAACTACTGATGCGCTAAACCTAGGGCGATCGCTCTTAGCGGCTGTTTAGTTAATTATTGGGTAAGATGAAGTGCGATCGCCATAACTCATAAAAGGTAATCTTATCTGTATTTCTCCACAGATTCTACAGCCACATTAAATTGTTGAGCAATCTGTTCGACACTCATCCCAGTTTTTAGTAACAGTGGGACAGCAACTTTTAAAATTTCAGCTTCCCGTTCTTCTCGACCTTCTTCTTTGGCTTCCTGATATACTCTTGTTTGCTCTATAGTCAGTCCTAGCATAGCTTCTACTTCCTCTCGACTCAAAGACGAAAACTTGTAAACAGCAATTGTCGTAATAATTTCGATGATTTCGGTTTTTGGCAGTTTGCCTGTTTCTTCTAATTTTACTCGTTGAATTAGTTGCTTGGCTTTTTCTGCCATTGTTTCCGAGGATGCGGTTGTCAACTGCATTAAGTTGATGCCTATTGGCAGCGTATCAGAAGTACCTAATTCATCCAAATAAATGCGCTGCACTTGGTCGCTGTTTAAAAAGATGCGATGAGTTCTTTTATCGTTTGGTTCTAAAGAGCGTGATGGAAATATTACCACACAGTACCAATCATCGTATTGAGATTGATTGCGGTTCAAATACATCAATGATTCAGTAAAAAAACGATGATAAAGACCCTCATCTTTTTGAAATTGCACTTCAGCAAAAAAGATAATTTTGGGTGTTGCGTCTTCTGGTGGTAAGAAAACCCCATCAATCCGAAAAGTGGTTTCTTTGACTTCCACTGACTCAAAGCGATAGTTTTGCGCCTGTACAGGACGGTTATCAACGAGTTCAAATATTAACGCCGGAAATCGCTTGAAAATTTGATAATAAATAGAGTCCCGTTTCACAAAAGTATTTAAATATGCGAATTATTGCAAGATTAATTTTATCATTTTTGATTTATATTAAAACCTCATTAAATCACTATTTTCTTCTTATTAAAACAAGTTGAAATTAACAATTTTTATATTAAAAAATTATAATGATTTTCTCTAAATTAAACATTATTTTTCTCTCTAAAAATTGGGATATTTCTCATAAAATTTTTTTGCTTTAGTGATTGACAAGTATAATTTTATACTTTAATATAAAGTCATGATAAAGGCGATCGCCCAATTCCACCAAGAAACAAGCGATCGCCCTTATCTAAACCCAAAACTGAATAAAAGCGATCGCGTAATTCCGGCAAGAAGGCGGCGATCGCTTTTATAAAAACCCAAACCTGGAGTTTCAACACCATGATTGCATATTTACTACAATTTGCCCAATCCAAATTAGTGCAGTTCTTAGGCGCAAATACCAACTGCCCCAGCCGCCAGCAATTCGCACCACAGCCATTTCCCCACAGAGAACCAATCAAACATTTACTCATCGGTTCTCCCAAAGCTGTCACCAGTACAATTCATCACTTGCATCTGCTGGGCTACGCTAATGTTGCAGATTGGAGTCCACTGCTCCCAACCGACAATCCAGATGAGGTGATGAGTATTTTAACTCGGCAAATTTTGATGCAATAAGTAGTGCTGAGTAATGAAAAAGACGTTGCAGTGCAACGTCTTTTTCATTTGAAAAGTCTTGAGCGAAAATAGTACACTTCAGACTTCAGACTTCCTTAATAGTGATTTCCTACTTTGCGATGATGCACGGCTGTCAGTGATTCAGGTTTGGAAACTCGACCGCCATTGACTGTGCTATATACTGCCCAGTGGTCGCCGCAGTCCATCCGGCTGACGACTTCGCATTCCATATATGCTAAAGCGTCGGCGAGGATAGGTGTACCATCTTCGGCGGGCTGGGTTCGCACACCTGCAAAGCGGTCTGCACCGGGGGCGAACCGTTTGAGGAAGTGGCGCATGAGTGTTTGATAATTGCCTTCTTCTAAGACATTTAACACGAAGCGATCGCCTACTTGCATTAAGGATTCAATCGCCCGGTCTTTAGCGACTGCGATGGAGAATCCCAAGGGTTTGAAGCTGGCTTGCGCTACCCAAGAAGCTAACATCGCGCTGGATACGTCGCCTTTTTTGGCAGTAATAATATACAATCCACCACTGAGTCTACCTAGGGCTTTATCTAAGTCTGCACTCAGAGATTTCATCGCCTTGATACTGCGATCGCGTGTTACCCATTGTCCTAAGTCTGTGCCAGCTTCTTCACACTGCTTGTAAGTATTTTCGCTGGGTTTGTCACTAAGTTGGATGACCGGGAATGCTACGTGTAATCCCAACGCACGGAATTTTGTTAATAGGGGGTAAGTCGGCTCATCATTACCGCCACCAGTTTCAAATATACCAATGGCTTGTTTATCTTTAGCAGAACCTAACACGGTACTGAGTGCGGCTTGAGCAATGGTATCACCAGCCGATGGCGGCGCACCAATGACTAAACCAGAACAACGCCCAACTAGTTCGCGCAATTCTTGTAAATCCGTTGCTGAACCCAAATCTACTACTTCTACGGCTACGTCGGTTTTGCTGATACCGTTGATAATTGATTGGGCTAGGCGATCGCTATAACCGTATTCTGAAACGTAAAATACACCTACAGTAGTTTCTGGTTTCGCTTGGTTCTGACTCCATTTGCGGTAACGCTGGGTAAGTTCCTCAACGTTGTGATAGAGTAACGGCCCGTGACCTGTAGCAATCATTTTCAGCCCAGGTAATTCGCCCATCCGCTTCATTGCAGACAGTACCGAGCGCGAATTCGGCCCCATCAAACATTCGTAGTAATATTTAAAATCAGCTTCAATAGTTTTTAAGTCTTCGTCAAAGGTCGCATCGGAACAATAGTGCATTCCGAAAGCATCGCAGGTGAAAAGAGTTTGGGTTTTATGGTCAAAGCTGAAGATTGTATCCGGCCAATGTAAATTAGGAGCGATGACAAATTCCATCTCGTGACCGTTACCTAAATCTAAGCGATCGCCATTTTTGACAATTTGCCGTTTAAATGGCTGATGTACTAAATCTTCCAAAAATTGAATTGCGACTTTGGAAGCCACTACGGTAATTTCTGGAGCCATTTGTAACAAATCTTTCACCAAGCCACTATGGTCTGGCTCAGTGTGGCTGACAATCAAATAATTGATATCTTGAGGATTAATCAACCCTGTGAGCGTATCAAAATACAGCTTACGGAATTTCTCATGGGAGGTATCAACTAAGGCAATCTGCTCACCGCGAATCAAAAATGAGTTGTAGGTAGTACCATTTTGTAACCCAAACTCAATATCAAAGCGATCGCGATCCCAATCTAGAGAGCGAATTGCCGTCGTATCTTGAGCAATATCCTCAGTCTGTATAGTCAGCCGTTTTTCCGTTTTCTCGGTGAGCGATACCATAAATCCCCTCTCAAACACAATGAGTATTTATTCCGCTTGTTCTATTTTGACACGGTTTAAATGTTAATTTTTATTAAAAACTCTATAGTTAACTTAAAAAAATCAAAAGAATGAAACCGCATATATTGAAATCTGGCGCTAACCATTAGAATCGCAGCTACAAGAATAAAGCCTGCCAACCCAGACTGGAAAAACTAGACTCTACTCTAGTCCGCGCAGGCGGACTTTGTTTGTATAGCCGCGATTTTAGTCGTTCGGGTGGTATGAATATACAGAAACCTTGGTTGGCTTTGGAGATAGGGAATTCCCGACTGCATTGGGGATTATTCGTAGGCGAAACCCTTGACTGTACATGGAATACAGACTATCTACCTGATTCAGTTATACAGCAGTTGGGTAACGGTCGAACCTTAGATGAGTTCCCAGCCAAGATTTTTACCCTTCCTAGTTCCCTTCCTTTAGTAATTGCTTCTGTTGTTCCCAGTCAAACCGCACTTTGGCAAAGTTACCCCAATGTGCGAGTAATTACCTTAGAGAATGTACCTTTAAAAAATACCTATCCCACATTAGGAATTGACCGCGCCTTAGCTTTGTGGGGTGCAGGTATAAAGTTGGGATTTCCCATATTAGTCATTGATGCTGGAACCGCCTTAACTTTTACAGGCGCAGATAGCGAACAGAATTTAGTTGGCGGTGCAATTTTGCCAGGATTGGGTTTACAATTTGCGACTTTAGGTCAAAAAACCAGCCAATTACCACAATTAGAAACACAAAACTTCACCTCATTACCACCACGTTTTGCACTAAATACACCAGAGGCTATTCAAAGTGGTGTTATCTACACCTTGTTAGCCGGAATCAAAGATTTTATGACAGCATGGTGGGATTTATATCCTAATAGTAAAGTGGCGATTAAAGGAGGCGATCGCACTTTATTATTTAACTATCTGCAAACTTTATACCCTGAAATAACAGCCCATTTAATTGTAGAACCAAACTTAATTTTTTGGGGAATCATATATGTTTAATAAAATCATGAATCTCTTCTGCCACAATTCCGGCACACTCTTCTGGTAAATCATTGCCAGCATGAGCCACTAATTTAAAATCAACTTGGGGAATTAATTGTTTATAAGTTTGGCTTTGAAAAACAGCATCAGAAGTATCTTGTCCACCTTGTAAAATTAACACGGGAACTTCAATTAAATGCAACTTATCTTGTAATAACTCAGCTTTAATTTCTGCTGTCTGTCTTTGAAATAATAACTGACAAGCTGCGGGATATTTGAGTAAATGTTGACGTTGCTGTAAGTCTTGCTCGATTTTTTCGTGCCAACCGAATATTTTAATGATGGGTCTGATAAATTTGAAAAATTTCACTAATAACGGAGAAAATTCTAATAATTTGCGTCGTTGTTGCCAACGTTTTTTCTTGTTTCTCAACTTCTACACCTTCTGGTGCTAAGAGAACTAAACCTTCTACCTGTTCTGGATATTTCAAAGCATAACTCGCTGCAATCCAACCTCCTAGAGAATGACCTACTAAGTACACTCTTTCCAGTCTTAAGGCTTGTAGTAGTTCCGCGATAGACTCTACTTGTAAATCTATCGAGTGATGAATGTTTGGCTTATCAGACTCCCCAAAGCCTAACAAGTCTGGTGCAAAACAATGGAAATTTTTCGCCAGTTTTTCCATTACTGATGACCACTGGCTACTATCGTTCCAAGCGCCATGTAACAAAACCACCGGAATACCTTGACCAGCTTCGCTCCAAAATAACAATCCTTGGGAGAGTTTTCTGCGGGAGTTACGTAGTAGTGTATCCATTTTATATATAAAAATTACATCATAGTAGATTGTAGTTTTTATATTGGATTTTGTAATTAAAACTCCCAGAGAAAATCTAAAGTATTGTTACGCCAGTGTTGTCAAGCCGTTTAAGTAGTCCTTTAGCTGTCGAGAATGGTCATGGGACATTGGCCCTGTTGGTAAAGCACTCGGAGAAAAAGCTTGAATTTCCAAGACTTCTAAAGCATCTTGAATTTCCATTTCTCCTTTGACTTCGGCTTCCACCACAACGCAAATCGAATGAATGCGAGGATCTCTGTCTGGTGCAGAATAAACACCTACTAAACGTTTAATCGTTACTAATTCCAGTCCTGTTTCCTCTATCAATTCTCGTTCGACTGTACTGGGAATATCTTCTCCCCAGTCCACCATTCCCCCTGGTAATGACCAAAGACCATTATCCCGTCGGCGAATTAAGACAATTCGACCATCAGGTAATATCGGAATAATACTTGTACCAGTAATAGGATGACGAAAAATAATACCTAATACTGTTTGTCCATAGCGCCATAAACCACGTATAGACTGGACAAATGCTCCAAAAAAAGCCAGAACGTTCAAGCTCAAAATTTTGGTGTTATGTTTTTTGATTTCTTGCACTCGCATTTACTCAAATAGCTAATTATTGAGATTGATTCCACACAAAGATGCTTGTGCTTTGAGAGTTTCTTCTTAGAGGTTATTTGAAAAGTATTAAGTGATTTACTTAGTAATTTAATATACGTCTACATCTATACTAACTTGTTGGCAACTGATTGAGAAAGCACTTTCATCGACAATTATTCAGTTAAGTCTTTCCCCAAAGAATTGCTACAAGGCTTGGCTAACTGATAACTATTGACACAGACTAGTCCTATTTGATTTACAAACTAATTCACAAACGCAGGGAACGAGAAACAGGGAACACTTCGACAAGTTCATTGCATCGCAGGAACTAGATTTGTTTGAGTCTCATTTAGGACATTTATACTAAGAAAATCAAGCAAAATACTTGATGGTTTTCAAATATCATCTAATAGTTTTTGTATGATATATCAATTTTAGCACTGAATTAAATAATTATTTTTGTAGTATTATATACATTATTTAAGTGGGTGAATAGATAGGAATATATTGAAATTGTCCTGACGAAATATTTAATTTATAGAAAATAGTTGATTTATTTGTAGAAAAACATTATCTAAATTATATAAATCATCGTCCTAATTTTGAGTTAGCGATCGCCTGTGATTTTTAAATAAAGCTATTCTCAAAATTTCCAATTCAAGTTTTACTAATTGCTGCTTTTAGCGATTATTTCAGTGTTTGACTTGTTCGCCTGATATAAATCAGCAAAATTTATATTGACATGCTTAAAATTAATGCGATACAATTGTATGCTGTTCAAATAAAGTAGTTAGACTGCTAAACTAGGGGAAAATCATATCAATAGCATCAGCCTTAGTAGCTGATAATGCCTAAGAGATGCCTAGTTTATCTTTTTTTGTTGTTTATTAATGAGGTGAACATGGCAAAGCGCCGTAACCCGAAAAAAGAAAAGGCGCTACGGAACCAGGCATACGCCAGAAAGTTTCGTAAACGGACTACAACGGGAAGAATGCAAAGAAGATTCCAGCAAAGATCACCGAAGAGTGAGGAAGATGAGGGCGCAGCAGCAGTTGACGCTGAGTAAGCCGCCAGCTTAGTTTCTGATTCTCTAAGTGATTCTAATTTTAAGGGCGTACAGATGTACGCTCTTATTTTTTGAAGGATGAAGGCAATACAAGACTTTTAACCTTGTAATATCATGTCCGCTTGATTACTTACAAAAACCGAAGAACCCCACCCCGCCACAGCTACGCTATGTCTCCCCGCCCCGTCAACGGGGAGGGGTTGGGGGTGGGGTGCAAAGATTGTGGGAATCACAACTAATTAACCGGACATGATATAATATGTAACCTATTACCTATTCCCTGATTTGATTGCGGGCATTATAAATTGCTTTGCTGACTTGGGCAAAACCTGTCCCACCATAACTATTACGGGCGGCGACAACTGTCCGTGGGGCGATCGCATCATAAATATCAGCCGCAAATGTAGGATGTATTTGTTGCCATTCGTCTAATGTTAAATCTTTCAAGAGTTTGCCAGCAGCAATACTAGTTTTTACTACCTTGCCCACCAGATTATAAGCTTCTCGAAAGGGAACACCTCTAGCAGCTAAATAATCTGCGACATCGGTAGCATTAGAAAAGTCTTCCGCGACGGCTGCGTTTAAACGCTGGCTACGAAATTCCAAACCTTCCCGTAGCAAGATTGTCATTGCTTCTAAACAAGCTTTGACAGTATTCACGCCATCAAATAAACCTTCTTTGTCTTCTTGTAAATCTTTGTTATACGCCAAAGGCAAGCCCTTCATAATCACTAACATTGCTTGTAGATGACCAAAAACACGCCCAGTTTTGCCGCGTACTAATTCTGGTACATCGGGGTTTTTCTTTTGGGGCATAATGCTAGAACCAGTAGCACAGCTATCTTTGATGGTGATGAAGCGAAATTCTTCAGAAGCCCAGAGAATCACTTCTTCTGAAAGACGGCTGAGGTGAACCATAATCAAACTAGCCGCACACAAAAATTCAATGGCAAAATCGCGATCGCTCACGCCATCTAAGCTGTTAGCATAAACATTATCAAAATTTAGCAATTGGGCTGTGTAATGGCGGTCAATGGGGAAAGTAGTTCCCGCCAAAGCACCGCAACCCAAAGGCGAAATATTCACGCGGCGATAAACATCACCCAAACGTTCCCAGTCGCGCTGTGCCATTTCAAAGTAAGCCAACAAGTGATGGGCTAAACTCAAAGGCTGGGCGCGTTGGAGGTGAGTATAGCCAGGAATCAGGGTTTCAATGTTATTTTCGGCTATATCTAATAAAACTTGTTGAAATTCTCGCAGTTGAGTGCGAATTTGCTGAATTTGGTCGCGGAGATAAAGTCTAGTATCTGTACCTACTTGGTCATTACGCGATCGCGCCGTATGTAACTTTTTCCCCACATCGCCGACAATTTCGGTAAGTCGTCGTTCTACGGCAAAATGTACATCTTCAGCATCAATTCCTGGTTGAAACTTGCCTTGGCGATATTCCTGACGAATTTGTTCTAAACCTGTAACGAGTTGTTCGCCTTCTTCAGCAGAAATGATCCCTGTATGCGCCAACATTTTGGCATGAGCTTGAGAACCAGTCAGGTCGTATTCGATTAATTCAATATCAAAATTAATGCTGGCATTAAAACGAGCGATCGCAGGATGTAAGGCTGATTCAAATCGCTGGCTCCAGGTTTGTTGTTGCGTCATAAAACAAAGGGGAATTGGAAGTAGGCAAATACTCTAATCCCTACTACCAACCCCCTGTCTGTGTCAACCGTAGCTGGTAAGATTGCGAAATAGCCAACCAATCACCAAACCAATCAGTAAAGCCCAGACTTGACCTGTTTGTATAAAGTGATTCCAAGCTTTCTGCACCTGACCCATAAGATTGGGGTCACTAACTTGCTGCGCCAACACCATTACATTCATCGGCAAATGCCAAAATAGCTGAAAAGTTAAATCGTTGAGGTAGTGCATACCGAGTCCCAAATAAGACCTTTATGTCATAACCTCTAGTTCTAGGTGATGTCCAGTATTTAGCCAACTTAATTCCAAGGAGTATTCGAGGTAGCGATCGCACCGTCATTACTTGGTAAAGTTTTCTTTATGTTTCAGGATTTATGTTTGTTCGTAACGTCATCAAAAGAAAAGGGTTCCTTTGCGAGGAGAGAAGGAACCCCAGTGCGTATTTGCGTAAAAAAAGAACTCTGCAATCAAGCTAATCCAGTTTATGAATTATCCCCGTCTTTCAGGAATGCAACTATGCTATGGGTGCTTTTTGCTTACGCTTCACCCATAAACCCACAACACCAGCAACAGCAACACCAGCAGTAGAAACAGGTTCTGGAACTGGTACAACAGTTCCAGATGTTATTCCTATTCTTCCAGCAGTTAAATTATCGTTGATGTCTATGACACTACTGAATCTTCCGCTAGATGCAACAGCCATAGGTAAGCCTGTAAAACCAGAAGGAAATTTTAATCCAAAACTTTCTGTTACTTCACCTTCGCTTGTACCTATGTTGTTACTAAATAGCAAATTATTTTGCATTACTTGACCAGTATGTCCCAACAAGCTGCTAGAAAATGTTCTCAAAATATTGTTAGAAGCATCTTTGAGAACGATAGACCAATCATTCAAAGAGACGCTTGTAGCAGTCGGTAGTTGGTCTATATCTACTGTATAAGTTCCAAAAAAAGAACCATTTTGTAAATCTACAGCTACTCCAGTGGAACCAGAAATAGCTTGAGGTGCGAATTCTCCAGAAATATTAAATGTTTTTAAAGTTACAGCTTGTGCAGGTGCATTACCCACAGTAGCTAACATTGCAGCACCAAGGGCAATACCAGCAGTAGCTTGAGATAGTTTTTTGTAAGATTTTGTCAGCATGAGTTGAGTTTCTCCAGAAATAGGTTTCATAAAATGGGGGGAGCGCAAATAAACTTTTTGCCAAATTATTTCTGCACTAAAAAGAAATTTTTAGTGGTTCATAAAGTAGACATCAAGTTATTGCATTAATGGCAAGTTATATATCAATCAGCTTGATAGCCTCAGTAGTTTCTTTTAAGTGATTTCCTACTGATTTGCATAATGTTGAAGCAGCACGAAATGCGCTGTAAAAGCGATATTTACGCAAATCAACATAAATCGAAATTATGAGGTTATATAGCTTTTGCAATGTCAGAAATGCTTTAGTGGCTACGCACTAGCTCAATTAAAGAAGTACACTAATTTAGCTTGCTGCCTTACATCTCTAATTAACTCCCTAATTCCTTAAAGCTCGATTGTCATCGTTGCCTTTGCACATTTCTATACTGTCAGTAGAAAAAAAAAAACGGCAATAAAAATCTGGTTATTTTACGAAAAGATTAAATTCCTATTTCCGTACTATCTCAGGGAAAATTCTCTCAGTATTTGATTACGTAAGGATTTATCAATACTTATATCCGAAGATGTCACATTACTTACGTAAATTTTACTTAGTGGAAAGTTTACAATGAAAGGGTTTAGGGGCTAGAGGGGACAAGGGGGACACGGAAGCAATCTTTCAACCTTGTCTACCTTCCCTACCTTGTCTACCCCCACTCCCAACTCAGCACTTAACCAAACTAGCGATCGCTTTTACTAATGCGTCGGGATCAACTGGTTTCGGTACGTGTAATTGGAAGCCGGCTGTAAGTGCTTGTTGTTGGTTAATTTCGCCAGCGTAGGCTGTAAGGGCGATCGCGGGGACATTACCTCCTTGTTGGGGCGTAAGCTGGCGTACCTGACGAATTAGCATATAACCATCTACTTCGGGCATTCCAATATCACTAATTAAAATATCTGGTACTGACTGCGACAATTCAGCAAGGGCGGCGGCGGCGGATGTGACGGCTGTAACGTCCACACCATAATCATGCAAAATAAATGTGATTAAGTCGCGGATATCTGGTTCGTCATCCACCATTAAAACTTTGATACCAGAAAGATGACCAAACTCAGATTCACTTGTTAAAAATTCATTTTCTGGTCTTCTGACTGGTTCGTTAATCACAATCAAAGGTATCCTCACTGTAAAAGTAGCACCCAACCTTCACCGGGACTTCTGCCTTGACTGTACCGCCGTGCATTTCTACTACTTGACGCACAATCGCCAGTCCCAAACCCAAGCCGCCAAATTTGCGCGTTGTCGTCCCATCCGCTTGACGAAAGTAATCAAACACATAAGGCAAAAATTCTGGTGAAATGCCTTTACCTGTGTCATTGACTTGAATTTGTGCTTGACCATCAATTTCTTGAACGTGAATTTCTACCTGTCCAGCATTTGGGGTAAATTTCACAGCATTGGAAAGTAAATTCCACATTACTTGTTGTAAGCGATTAGCATCACCCATAACTTGCCCGATATTGGGGTCAAATATAGTGTGAATTTGAATCGATTTGGCTTCTGCTGCCAAGCGTACTGTTTCTAAGGCTGCTTGCACAACCATTACCAAACTGACTGGACAGACATTTAAGCTTAATTTTCCTTGGAGGATACGTGAAACATCTAATAAATCTTCGATTAACTGAGTTTGCAATTTGGCGTTGCGTTCAATTGTTTCTAAGGCTTGTTTTGTAGTTTTTTCATCAAACTTGCGATTTCGCAGCAATTTCGCCCAACCTAAAATCGGGTTGAGTGGAGTTCGCAATTCATGGGAGAGAACAGCGAGAAATTCATCTTTGATGCGGTTGGCGATTTCTGCTTCTTGACGCGCCATACGTTCGGTTTGCAAAAGTTGATCGCGTTCTTGTTCGGCGCGTTTGCGATCGCTAATATCTAAAACAAAAGCTACACCCCTATCTTGAGAGTCAGTTAACAACGCTATCCCTAAAACAACGGCTACTCGCTTACCGTTGCGTTGGACATATTCTTTTTCGTAAATCTGCGAAACTCCACTAACCTGGACATCTGCAAGGGCGCGATCGTCTAAATCTTGATATTCTAGTGGTGTAAATTCTCGCCAGTCAATTTTCCCCACAACTGCAAACTCATCACGGGTATAACCAACTAACTGTAAATAAGCATCGTTAGCATCAGTGATGAAACCCTCCATATTCCAAAAAGCCACCCCAACCAGGTTAGACTCAAACAAGCGGCGGAATCGAGCTTCACTTTCTCGTAATGACTGTTCTACTTTTTTATGGGCTGTAATATCACGGGAAACGACAATTACCCCTTCAATACTTTGGGCGTGATTGCGTAGGGGCGTGAGAATATATTCGTAGTCACGTAATCCTTCAATTGTCAGTAATTGACATTCATCTTTAATTGATTCCCCAGAAGCCATCACCGCTTGTTGCTGAGTTTCCACTTGTGCAGCAAAATCATGGGGTAAATTCAAGTCTCGTAATGTTTTACCTAAAACTTCTTGCGGTTGAAAACCTAAGATAGCCGCACCACCATGACTAATATACTGATGGCGACCAGCGCGATCAAATATATAAATATGATCTACAGAGGTAGCAAGGATAGCATTTAACAGATTAGCTTGTTCTTGGACTCGGCTAGTTAATTGACGGGTGTTTTCTTCTGTCTGCTTCCGCCCACTAATATCCAGGCATACGCCAAACATCCGTATTGCCTGTCCTTGCTGGTCATAGTAAAATCTTCCCTGAGAAGAAATCCAATGCAAACTTTGGTCAGGCCAAATAATCCGAAATTCGTCTTTGTAGTCGGTTTTGTTGGTTAAGGCAGTGGTAATATTTGTTGTGACAGATTGCCTATCTTCAGGATGCACACAAGCTAAAAAAGCAGCGTAAGTATTTTCAAAGCTACCCGGAGTTAAACCAAACAGCAGTTGATGACTTTCTGACCAAATTAATTTATCAGCCAAAATATTCCAGTCCCAAAAACCCATCCAAGCAGCATCAATAGCCAGTCTCAAGAGTTGTTCGCTTTCTTTCAAGGCGATTTCAACTTGTTGTCGTTCTGCTTTTTCTTGCTGGAGTTGTTGCAGCGTCAATGCTATGTCTGCTTGATTATGAGAATTGAGACTTTTTGCTGTCAGTTTTGTCTGTAATTCAGTTAATTGTGCTTCTAGTGCAACTTGCTGACACTGATATTGAATTTCTAAGTCTTCTAACTCTGCAACACGCTGCCGTAAAGCTGCTAATTCATCTTGGTCATGGTCTGGCATGTTGAAAACCACTTGCAATAAACAATCTCAGTTGAAACGGCAGAGACCCTATCGTTGGAATGAGTATGGATTTTTTTGGGCAAAAATGCAATCTCTCACTGGGTACATAAACTATTCAGCCGTAAGATATATAGTAATTACGCTGTTATTTGGGCTGAAATTACACCCAAATTCTACAAAAAATACAGCTAATAAATCCCTTAGACTAGGAAGTCTGGGGATATACAAAAAAAAGCCTGCACTCCGACAAGCTCAGTGACCACCTCCGCAAGCTAATTATATACTTCCTCACGCTGTTCTCAAACTTAAGATAGCAATATTCATCTCCACAAAGCAGGCAATATCTCTAATAGAAATCATAGGCATTGGTCATTAGTCAAAATGTAAGAATTTAGGAGTCAGAAGTCAGAATACAGAATATTTTGTAAATCAAGGTTTTCCTAGACAAAAATGCTCATATTTTTAGACTATGAGTCATCACACTCTGACCACTTCTGTATTCTGTATGCTGAATACAGAAGTCAAAAGACAAAATTTCACACTTTATACTTCATACTTTACACTTCACACTTTTCCCTGTGGCAATATTGGAATCAGACCGTGTTGCATTTAGCTAGGCAAACGAAATGCTGGGAAACACACTTGTTGGAAGATACCAAATTATTAGCTATTTGGGAGGTGGGGGATTTGGTGAAACCTTTGTAGCTTGTGATACTCAACTTCCAGGTTCGCCGCAATGTGTTGTCAAGCAACTCAAACCCCAAGTTAGCAATGCAGCTACCTTAGAGATAGCTAGGCGGTTATTTGACACAGAAGCACAAGTTCTTTATAAATTAGGCACACACGATCGCATTCCCCAACTGTTAGCTTATTTTGAAGAAAATGCCGAATTTTATCTTGTCCAAGAATTTATTCCCGGTCATGATTTAACTAAAGAGTTAATGGCGGGAAAAACTCTGAGTCAAGACCAAGTTATCTTACTCTTACAAGAAATACTCGAAATCTTAGAATTTGTTCATCAACAAAATGTCATTCATCGTGATATCAATCCCCGCAATTTACTCCGCCGCGACTCTGATAGCAGATTAATTTTAATTGATTTCGGGGCGGTCAAACAAATTACAACCCAAATAGTAACACCAGAAGGACAAACAAAAGCTACAGTTGCTATTGGTACTCCTGGTTATCTCCCTAGTGAACAAGCCCAAGGTACACCAAAATTTAGCAGTGATATCTATGCAGTGGGTGTCATTGCTATTCAAGCTTTGACGGGAATACCTGCTGAAGAGTTAGAAAAAGATGCTGAGACAAATGAAATTATCTGGGAAAATAAAGTGCAGGTTTCGCCAGATTTTGTCAAATTTATCAATAAAATGGTTTGTTATGATTTTCGGCAGCGTTATGCTTCAGCAACAACAGCATTAGCAGCTTTAAAAAATATCATTCAGCCTGATCAGCAAACCATCAATATATCTCCGGGCATTTTACAAAAAAATCTTACTCTTAAAAAGCATAGTAAAAATTTATTTATCAAGTTATTATGGGCATTTTTTTTTATTGGCTATCACTGGTATTGCAGCTTTATTTGTTATTAATAAAATTAATGCCAACAATGCTGTAGAATTATCTAAACAAGGAAATACATTATTTGAATTACAACGCTATCAAGATGCTTTATCCGTTTATAAACAAGCAGTAAATATTAAACCTGATTATGCTCAAGGCTGGAATGGACAAGGTAAAACATTATTTAAATTAAAACAATATGATGCAGCTTTGACAGCTTATGAGAAAGCAATTCAAATTCAGCCAGATTATGTAGATGCTTGGAGTGGCAGAGGTTTTACTTTACAAAAATTACAACGCTATCCAGAAGCGATCGCAGCTTTTGATAAAGCTTTACAACTCCATGATGATTACCCAGAAGTTTGGAATGCCAAGGGTGAAATTTTTACAGAATTAAAGCAATATGATAATGCAATTAAAGCTTACGATAAAGCTATAGATTTAAAATCCGATTATGTCGAAGCTTGGTATAGTAAAGGCTTGGCATGGCAAAATTTAAAAAATTATGAAGAAGCGATCGCAGCTTATGATCAAGCCCTAGAAATCAAATCCGACTATTATCAAGCATGGTATAATCGGGGCAATGCTTTGGTAAATTTAAACCGCTACGAAGATGCTTTTAGAGCTTATGATAAAGCGGTACAATACCAGCCGAGTTATTATCCAGCTTGGTTATCTAGAGGTAATGTCTTGATTACCTTACGCCGCTATGCAGAAGCCGTAGAATCATTTAACCAAGTAATCAAAAATGATGCAGATAATTACCAAGCATGGTATAACCTTGGTTGGTCAAAACATCAACTACAACGCTACGCCGAAGCCATCGCAGCTTATAATAAAGCCGCCAGTATTAAACGCAACGCTGATCAACTGTGGTACAGTTTGGGAAATTCTCAATACAATTTGCAGAAATATGCAGAAGCGATCGCAGCTTATAATAGGGCATTACGCTACAACCCAAAACATTACGAAAGTTGGTATAGCCGAGGCAATGCCTTACTCAATTTAAATCGCTATCCAGAAGCGATCGCATCTTATAATCAAGCTATTAAATATAAGCCTGATTATCAAGAGGCGATAACTGCACGCAACCAAGCCGAGAATCAACTACACA
The DNA here is from genome assembly GCF_001298445.1 of Nostoc piscinale CENA21. Taxonomy (NCBI): domain Bacteria; kingdom Bacillati; phylum Cyanobacteriota; class Cyanophyceae; order Nostocales; family Nostocaceae; genus Nostoc; species Nostoc piscinale. The sequence goes on from NZ_CP012036.1 coordinate 1,427,158, forward strand.
AAGATAAATCAAAACCCATCATCGTTCCCACAATACCTAATTCCAATTAAATATTCTCTCCTCCACATCCTGGTGCTGTCCACAAACAACCTAATCCCAGTTTTTCCCATTGGCGTAATGTGGCTGTGAATGTATGTTGGTAAATCTATCAATGACGCGCAATTAGCACTGTCAAACTTTCTCTATTCAGGCTCAATGCTATAGGCTTGATTTTGAGTTTATATGGGTCGCCCGGGATTCGAACCCGGAACTAATCGGTTAAAAGCCGAGTACTCTACCGTTGAGTTAGCGACCCTTTCGCTTTGTTTGCAACTTTGCCATCATAGCACAAACACCAGTGGATTTGTAAAGGGGTTTTTAGAAAAAACTTGCCGTCAATCTAACAGATGCTTGATAGCTGGCTCCTGGCTCTACCACAGTCAAATTTTCGCCTGTGTTCAGAGAGTTGCGCGGCGCACTCCAAGGTTCCAGACAATAAAAGTCTTTGCCCTTGAGTGTCCAAAATACTACGATGGGATATTCATTGCCGTAATCTAAAGTCAATTTTAATTTACGACTATTATCGGTGACTGTAGCTGAATTAGCAGTTAGCTGCTTAAAGGCAACATCAATTTCATCCAAGTTGAAATCAAAATTCCCACCAAAGAATTTTCTCTCCTTAGTTCTCTGATCTTGATACTCACCAGCCGGAATAGCAAACTCTAGCTGGCTTTTATCTGGGGCTTGGAAGTACGGATGAAACCCAGTAGAAAAGGGTATTGGTGTTGCAGAAGAGTTATGCAGATGTTGTTGAATTTCCAGGGTATTCCCATTGATTTTGTAACTGAAACTCAAATGAAAATCAAAGGGATATACAGCTTTTGTTTGCTCGTTGCTGACCAGATGAACTTTGATGTAAGTTGTATTGTCTTCAGAGACTTCCTCAAGTTCCCAAGCCAAATCACGGGCAAAGCCATGCTGCTTGAGGGTATATTGCTGCCCGTTGTGAGTATAAGTGTTATCAGGTAAGTTACCGCAGATGGGAAACAATATGGGATTCCCGCCCCTAATGCTCAAATCAGGGTGAGTAAAGCGTTCTGCATCCAAGTAGAAAATTTCTTGACCTTGGACTTGCCAGCTAGTGATAATCCCACCACGTTCTGGAACCACTTCTATCTGATTACCAGTGGTTTCGTCAGCCAGAATATAAGTTTTGTATTGTCTTTGTTCAATAGTAATTTTAGACACAAGATGAGTCCTTAGAGGTTATAGGTTACAGGTAAGAGGTAAGAGGCTGAATATATATCTTTAGCCCCTAGTTTCTAGTACAAAAAGGCAAAAGTAAAAGGTGAGCCAGTGCGGTGGACAAGTTCCCCGGCATAAAGGAGACAGTGCCGTGGTGAAGCAGTCCGGTCTTGGGGGTTTCCCCCAGGAGGAACTGCTGAAAGGGTCTCCCGACTTGAGGCAAATGTCGTCAACTGGCGTTAGCGACGCAGGAGCGTCACTCGCAAGAGTCAAAAGGAAAAAGAAAGAATAGTGATACCACAAGCCTTTTAGCAATTTCTTATGGTCGGTTTATTTTTGCCGGACTGTACTAGCCTCTAGCCCCTAGTACAACGCGGCGGATAATTAAAGATACCATTTCAAGTTAGCGAAAAGCTTGTGATATAAGCTTTTTGACTTTTGACTTTTGACTTTTAACTTCCGCGTAGCGGTACTAGTCCCTCATTTCCCACTCCCTAGTCTCTGACAATTACTCGTCTTCTGCAAATATAAAGCGATACAATTCGCTAGGATCAGGTTCAGGACTGCTTTCGGCAAATTTCACAGCGTCGTCAATTAGGTCTTGAATCTTCTTGTCAATGGACTTGAGTTCTTCCTCAGTTGCCAAATTTTGTTCCACCATATAAGCAGCCAGTTTCTTAATTGGGTCACGGGAGAACCAAAACTCTTTCTCGGCTTTGCTGCGTAACTCGTCTGGGTCGGCTAGGGAGTGACCACGGAAGCGGTAAGTAAGGGCTTCGATTAATGTTGGCCCTTCTCCAGCACGGGCGCGGGCGACGGCTTCTTGGGCGACAGACCGGACTGCGAGTACATCCATTCCGTCTACTTCTACGCCCACCATGTTAAACACACTGGCTTTTTTATAAATTTCTGGGTCAGAGGTGGCGCGGTCATGTGCCATTCCAATTGCCCACTTATTATTTTCCACCACAAAAATAATTGGCAGTTTCCATAAGGCTGCCATATTCAAGGTTTCAAAAAATTGACCGTTGTTAGCTGCACCATCACCAAAAAAGCAGGCGGTTACTTGGTCGGCGTTGGGGTCGCCTAAAACTTCACGGCGATATTTGCTTTGAAAAGCTGCACCAGCCGCCACCGGAATGCCTTCAGCAACGAAAGCGTAACCACCTAATAAGTTATGTTCCGCAGAGAACATGTGCATGGAACCGCCACGTCCTTTGCTGCAACCTGTCTCTTTACCGAATAATTCGGCCATAACTTCTCTAGCTGGAACTCCCGCACTTAAGGCGTGAACGTGGTCGCGGTAAGTACTGCTAACGTAATCTTCTCCCGGACGCATTGCCTTGATAACGCCTGTCGAAACGGCTTCTTGACCGTTATATAGGTGGACAAAACCAAACATTTTGCCCCTATAGTACATTTCGGCGCATTTGTCTTCAAAAAAGCGTCCTAACACCATGTCTTCGTAAAGCATTAGGCCTTCTGCTTTGGTGATTTGGGCGCTGGCAGTATCAAATTTAGGTAACGTCCGTTCTTGAACCATTATTTTTTTAGTATCCCTGTTGTAAAACTGAAATTTACCATGTTAAATAGGCCTCTGTTTGGCCTGGTTGTGCTGAAGACAAAAACTAAAATTTTTGGCGCTAAGTAGGATAATTGGAATATAGAGGGAAAAAATAGGTGAATTTTGGAATTTATCGTCGCTATCTGCGACTTTTACACCCTAACTGCCATAAATGACCTTGAATGTTGCCCTCTGGCGTTTTACAATCCCAACTTCTGTACAGATGCTATCAATCAGGATAGCTTGGTTTCTGCATATCTATTAACAATTTTCCACAAATAAACACCGCAATTGAATTTAGCTTGCTAGATAGTTGTAACTCAAGGTCTAAGTATGGTAGCATTTTGTTCCTTGTAATTATCACGCATCTACCATTACAAGTATTACTACTATCACTTCAAAGCCAGGGCAAACACGTAAGTATAATGTCAAGCAGATAAACTTATTTATTTAGGTATGTCGATTATGATGAACGATCGCCAGAGAGTTTTGCAGTGTTTAATGGCTGATAGCAGTTATACACAAGGAAATACTAAGAATTAAAACAAAGTTTCCCTCTTGTCTAGGCGAAGTCAAATTAATAGTACTAAAATGTGTCTCAAAATTTTAGAGGGAACAAAATTAATTGTTGCAATATACACTTAATAGTGTAAGTCCGGCGCGGTGTTATTCACCGTAATATTGTGGCACGGTTTTACATACCTGGAATGCTCTAGGTGGATTATGTTGATCTCGGTGCAGGGGAAGTAGGCTGTGCGAATTCCGCTAGATTACTACCGAATTTTAGGACTACCGTTAGCGGCAAGTGAAGAACAATTGCGGCAAGCATATAGCGATCGCATTGTACAACTGCCACGACGGGAGTATTCTCAAGCAGCAATTTCTTCTCGTAAACAAATTATAGAAACAGCTTACGTGGTTTTATCAAATCCGAAAGAACGTAGCAGTTACGATCAGCTTTATCTGTCCCATGCTTATGATCCTGATGGCACAACTACTGCCACAGTCACCGCAGGCAACCGCACAGAAACTAGTCATGATCTTGATAGCCAAGGCCTGAGTATTGACGTTCCCCAACAGGAATTAGTTGGGGCGTTATTAATTTTGCAAGAGTTAGGGGAATACGAACAAGTCCTCAAACTCGGTAAAACATACCTTGCTAACCATAATGGTGTGGCCTCGGCCAAAATCGGCAATCATCCCATCGAGGAAGATTTTCTCGAAAGCAGCGAACATCCAGATATTGTCCTGACTGTGGCTTTGGCCTGCCTAGAATTGGGGCGGGAACAGTGGCAACAAGGCTATTACGAAAATGCCGCAGTTTCCTTAGAATCTGGGCTAGAAATGCTGGTGAGTGAAGGTATATTTACCAGCGTCCAGGCAGAAATTCAAGCTGACCTTTATAAATTACGTCCTTATCGGATTTTAGAATTACTACAGTTATCTTTAGATAAAACAGTAGAACGCCGCCAAGGCTTAGAATTATTGCAAAGCATCCTGGAAGATCGTGGTGGGATTGATGGCACTCTCAACGATCAATCGGGTTTGAGTATAGATGATTTCCTGCGATTTATTCAGCAAATACGCCACTATTTAACAGTCACAGAACAGCATAAGTTATTTGAAGCCGAAAGTAAGCGCCCATCGGCGGTGGCTACTTACTTAGCTGTTTATGCTTTGATTGCTAGAGGATTTGCCCAACGTCAACCCGCTTTAATTCGTCAAGCTAGGCAAATGCTACTGCATTTGGGTAAGCGTCAAGATGTGCATCTAGAACAGTCACTTTGTGCTTTGTTGTTGGGACAAACCGAAGAAGCAACCCGTGTTTTGGAAATGAGTCAGGAATACGAAGCTTTAGCTTTTATTCGGGAAAAATCCCAAGATTCTCCTGATTTATTACCGGGTTTGTGTTTGTATGGCGAACAGTGGTTACAAAATGAAGTGTTTCCCCATTTTCGGGATTTATCAAGACAGCCAGCCGCACTCAAAGATTACTTTGCCAACTCCCAAGTGCAGGCGTATTTAGAAGCATTACCCACAGATGCAGAAACTACCAACGAGTGGGGTTTCATTAATCGTCAACCTGTTAACGCACCGCCACCAAATCATCGTCAGCCAAATACGCCTGGGGTTTCTCGTTCAAATCAAGCTAAAATGCCAGATTTGGATTTACCAGAAACTCCCAACCATAAACGACCTGAATATTCTCAGGTGTCGCAGCCGAGAACGAATACCCCACCTGCACCAGCTATGGCTAGTCGCACCCCAACGCCAGAAATTCCTGCTGCGTCTTTTACTTCCCCAGACCGGACAAACAGCACAACAGGTCATTCTCTCAATGGTAAAGGTACTGGGTCTCATCCAACACCAAAGCGCAGACGGCGGAAGCCCACAAATCAACCTGTTAACCGAGAACATAGGTTAGATAATAACCGCGATCGCCGCCCCCGCCAACGCCGTCCTATCAGCAGTTTAGACCGCAAAACCAGATTAGTCTGGACAGTATTCGCTTCTTTAGCTGGGATATTAGTTTTCTGGTTAATAATTTCCACCACCTTTGGGTGGTTAAAAGATATCTTTGCCCCATCTCCAGGTTTACCAGAAAACCCCTTAGCAATCAAACTTAATCAACCACCCATAGAAATTCCTGATCCCTATAGTGAAGTAATGCCACCTGACGGCCCCCTCACAGATGCAATAGCCGAAGAAGTAATTCGGACTTGGCTGTCTACCAAAGCTTTAGCATTAGGGCCAAATCATGATGTTAACAGTTTAAATAACATTTTAACTGGTGCATCTTTATCTCAATGGCGATTAGTTGCCCAGCAAGATAAATTAGATAACCGCTATCGCAAATACGACCACAGCATCAAAATAGAATTTGTCAGTAAAAATGACCTAGACCCCAATCGAGCCGCCGTTTTAGCAACTGTTAAAGAAGCAACACAGTTTTATGAAAATGGTCTGAAGAGAAAGTCTTCTAACGAAAGTTTGCGAGTTCGTTATGATTTAATTCGGCGCGATGGTATGTGGCGTATTCAAAGTATGTATGTTGTGAATCAAATTACGATGAATTTTTAAAGTCTGAAGTGTGAAAGGGAGAAAGTTTGATTTTTGATAATTTCGTCTTTCAGCTCCTCAACTTCTTTGAGAAGTCGGGGAGCTTATTTCTCACAAATAATTCTGAACGCTACTTAAAGTTAAATAAATCTAAAAATAACTTGATAATACAGCTATGTTATTTGCAGTTTGTAACATTAACCGAATGACTTATTGCAGTTTGTAAATATTTTTTTGTAACTGCAAGGAATATTCCTTTAGACTGAATCTCAATTGCAAAGTATTGGGATCGAGGCAAATGCAGTCGATGAATTTTTTGTGTCATGAATTTGTAGTTGCGGTCTCCTTTGGTGCTTGTATTCTTGGTTTAGTGTTACTTTGGGACGGTAAGCAACCAAAAGATGACATAGAAGAAACAGAAAAGATTTTGTTTAGAATGAGTTTTTCTTACTGGCTGGTATATTGTGTTGCTTTTGCCCTAGAAAAAGTCATTTTACCCGATTGGGAATCTGTTGTGATGTCTTTAAAAATCACTACAGCTTTGTCATATTTTTTAACATTTTCTTGTATTCTGAGTTTGCCGCTACACAAATTTGCAGTGCATCGAGTTGAAGAATAGCGCAGAGAAAGTATGAAGCGTTAAATAAATCAACTAGACAAGAACAAACTAATAACTGTTAAGTTGATTTATGTTTCATGGCGATCGCGATCGCTGTTTGTAGTTCATCCTGAACTAAACTAGTCAGGATGAACACCTCTTGCACTGTTTTACCTTGTCTAGCGATAACTTTGTAACCCCCGCGAATTGGGACAGATATACGTAATTGCATTTTGGAGCTATGACCTTTGACCCTTCCAATTACGCCTGGGGTAATGGTGTGAATGCCTTCTTGCAAGCAGAGAGTTTCTAAAATGGGAATAAGACCGGGAAGATGGGTAGAGTGATTCCAAACTAGTCTGCCATCTTTGCGGTTATTTGCTTTTTGCGAGTTTGTGGTAGATTTATCCATGATCTTAAGCCGCTTCTAGGGGAGCCATTGTTAAACCGGCTCGGCGCAGCTGTTGGTGATATAATTCTGCTGGTTCTTGCGGCCCTACCCAAACGATCGCTTGTCCTTCATAATGTACTTGATTCGTTAAATCCCAAGCGCGATCGCTAGTCATATTCGGGATATACTTCATCAAGCACTCAGCGACGTGTTGAAAAGTATTGAAATCATCGTTCAACACAATCACCTTGTAATTGGGATATTGTTTGCGAATAGTTTGACTAGACCGTTCAGGAGCAATAGTTGGTGCTGTACCCATCCCGTAAACAGCTGCTGAAAGTCTTGTAAGCATAAAACAGTCGGCTACCTGGATTTTACAAAACTACATTATAAGTAAATAGTTTAGTCCATAGAAAGTCTGAAGTATGAAGTCTGAAGTGTGAAACGTTGTGTTTTCGGCTTTTGACCAATGACCAAAAATAGGTAAACCCAGCAGGAAGCACATCACAGACAACCTGCTAGGAGGAAAAAATCTATTCTCGCCATGTTTGAAGGGTAGAGCTTATTTAAAATCAATAATGCCTATCCTTAGTTAGAATAACCACATTGCTTGTACAACAGGGTTAAGAAAAGTCAATCAATTAGTTAACGCTTTGCAAAAGGGAACCGTGAGATTTATCGTCAACGGGAAATGCTGAATAGCCAAAAAGCAACAGATCATTTCGTCCTAAGTACTCACACAAACTTAATTACACACATTCTTTTTCTGTTCCCTGTTCCCCATTCCCTACTGCCCCAATAATGGCAAGATCATAAAGCGAACAATAGCTCATAATATTAAACAGACGCTTCATACTTCTTAACTATTTGCTTTATTAAAACAATGGCGAGAGATTTGCGGGGATTCATCAAAATTTTAGAAGAAAGAGGACAATTACGGCGAATTTCTGCCTTGGTTGACCCAGAATTAGAAATTGCAGAGATTTCTAACCAAATGCTGCAAAAAGGCGGGCCGGGCTTGTTGTTTGAGAATGTCAAAGGTGCTTCCTTCCCCGTGGCGGTGAACTTGCTGGGGACTGTGGAAAGAATATGCTGGGCGATGAATATGCAGCATCCCCAAGAGTTAGAAACCTTGGGTAAAAAGCTGAGTATGCTACAACAGCCAAAACCGCCGAAGAAAATTTCCCAGGCGATAGATTTTGGAAAAGTGCTGTTTGATGTTCTCAAAGCCAAACCAGGGAGAGACTTTTTTCCTGCTTGTCAGCAAGTAGTTATTCAAGGCGATGATTTAGATTTAAATACTTTACCCTTAATTCGTCCTTATCCTGATGATGCTGGCAAGATTATCACACTGGGGTTAGTAATTACCAAAGATTGTGAAACAGGTACGCCGAATGTTGGTGTATATCGCTTGCAATTGCAATCAAAAAATACCATGACTGTTCACTGGCTATCAGTGCGGGGTGGGGCGAGGCACTTACGGAAAGCAGCAGAACGTGGGAAGAAATTAGAAGTAGCGATCGCCCTTGGTGTAGATCCATTAATTATCATGGCAGCTGCTACACCCATCCCAGTCGATTTATCTGAGTGGTTATTTGCTGGGTTGTATGGCGGTTCTGGTGTGCAGTTGGCAAAGTGTAAAACAGTAGATTTAGAAGTTCCGGCTGATTCTGAATTTGTGTTAGAAGGAACAATTACCCCAGGGGAAGTTTTACCAGACGGGCCTTTTGGCGACCACATGGGTTATTACGGCGGTGTGGAAGACTCGCCCTTAATTCGCTTTCAGTGTATGACCCACCGCAAAGACCCGATTTATTTAACAACATTTAGCGGTCGTCCACCCAAAGAAGAAGCGATGATGGCGATCGCACTCAATCGTATATATACCCCAATTCTGCGCCAACAAGTCACAGAAATTGTCGATTTTTTCCTACCAATGGAAGCTTTGAGTTACAAAGCCGCAATTATTTCCATTGATAAAGCCTATCCCGGACAAGCACGCCGCGCCGCCTTAGCCTTTTGGAGTGCGTTACCTCAATTTACATACACCAAATTTGTGATTGTCGTCGATAAAGATATCAATATCCGCGACCCTCGGCAAGTAGTTTGGGCTATTAGTTCTAAAGTTGACCCCACCCGCGACGTGTTTATTTTGCCAAATACACCCTTTGACACCTTAGATTTCGCCAGTGAAAAAATTGGTTTAGGTGGACGGATGGGAATTGATGCAACCACCAAAATTCCCCCAGAAACCGAACATGAATGGGGCGCACCACTAGAATCTGATCCTGATGTCGCCGCAATGGTAGAACGAAGATGGGCAGAATATGGTTTAGCAGATTTGCAGTTAGGCGAAGTTGACCCCAACTTGTTTGGTTATGACATGAAATAATATCAGGGCTTACGCTTTTTGTGAAGAATGGGTGTAAGGGTTTTAAATCAGCACATCCCTATACGCCTTCATCCGTAACCAAACCATTGATTTTTCTTCTCACGGCGTAAGCCTTAAAGATATCTGTATGAGACTGACACAGCTAATTTAGGGCAATAACTGAAATTCCATCCGCGTCCATCTGCGTTTATCTGCGGTTAATTTTATAGCAACCCTACCTGAGTTGTGAAAAAATATTCTTTTTAACGAACCGCAAAGGACGCATAGACGCGATAGCGGCTTCCCGCAGGGTAGGACACAAAGAAGGAGAAGAAAGAGAATTTCACAAATGATTTAGGGTTGCTATATCTAAACTGTCCAATAGGTTAATGCAGATTCCAGACATAAAAAAAGGGTGTGTTGCACTATGCGACAACACACCCTTTTTTCTGTTGCATTATTGCGACCTAGACCTACTAAATTAAATATCTTCCCGTGATTCAGAATTATTTGTATTAGTTTGTTCTGTCTCTTTTTTCTCTTGTTGGACTTCACTAGCTTGTTGTACTTGTTGAAGATGAATATTATTCACCTGCACAATAAATTGTTCAATAGCTTGGCTGGCTTTTTGTTGCTGCTGACTGCTATCAGATGCGTCATAACAACGATAAGCTGGGGTTACACCCAAAATAAATTTTTCTTGTTCAGCCTCTAATAATTCTAAAGTTGTATTAGCCGCCACCCAATTTTTTTTGAAAAGGAAATGAAGTGACAATACTAGCCACTATGGAAGCAACTGCTGGACAAATCACAGGTAGCCATTTCAGCCAAGCTTGACCAACTTCTAGTTTATCCACTAAAACTAAAATTGGAGTCACACCTGATAAAATAACTGTAGATATTTGCAGAACATAGTAAAGATTTCTCGAAAGATTACGAGCTTTTTTATAATCATCAATTAAATCCTGACAATATTGTAAAGCTTTTTCTCTGGCAGGAATAATTGAATTACTGTCCAACAACAAGTTATTGTTGCCTAGCAAATAACTATAAATTTCGGCTTTTTTTGTCAAATAACTACGGTTGGCAACATTTTGTGAATCTTGAAATAATTGCCTGTTAAATAAGAATAAAAAAAGTCAAAATTGTTAAAGCGATCGCTCCAATAATGACAAAATTTTCGTTCTTTGCATAAACAGTTAGTACAATACCACAGCAGACAAAAGCAGCAGCCAACAAATATTCCAATAGTTTTAAGATAAATAAATTTTTCCTGTTGGCTATGAGAGATAAATCTAAACTGCGGGAACTTTCCCTTAGTGGTTGCTGTTCAAAGCTAGAAATGTCGGAAGTAATCATGATTGTGTATGCGCTGGATTAACCTGTAAAATCAAATACTTTTATATCAGCTAGAGAAATACTCGGACAGCCGAAAATACTTGTAAATTTAGACTTTCAGAGAAAATATTTCTCTAGAACTGATGCAAATAAAGTGCTTTAAAACACTTTCTGCGTCAGAATTTAGTATGTTATAACACAGCAATTATCCTTGCTGACAAACAGTACAATTGCACTTGTCAAATCTTGCTGAGGGAGGTAGTTGAAATATTCAAATGAAAAAAATTATCTTAATTACGGCATTAACTAGCTTATTTTCACTGGCGTTGACAGCTAACCAAGGCTTGATTTTGGCACAGTCTCCACAAATAGCACAAACCCAAGGTGCAATCATCCCTGTGGCGAAAGTCGGACTGGGCAAAATTCGTCCGGGAATGCCGGAACAACAAGTACGTCGCATTCTAGGAAAACCCACCAGCACTAAAACCGAATTTAGTCCTGGAGTTGGCGACAATATTCGTACCCTGGAATATCCTAATATTTCTTTATCTTTAGTGCCTTATGTCAACAAACCGAAAAACTTCTTTGTTTATCACTTTGTTACCCGTAGTTCTAAATTTCTCACTCCCACGGGTGTAAAAGTTGGCGATACCCAATCTCAGATCATCAAGGCTTACGGAAAGCCATATATATCAAAAGAAGGCAACGTCACTTTTTTAGTATATGGGGTTGGTAGTCAAGATAGTGCCGCCGCATTGACATTTCGTATAGAAGCTGGCAAAGTCACAGAAATTCAGTACAGTGAACAGCTAGTCTAACTTTTAACGGTGGAGATAGAGGTTTAATTGCTATAAATAAGACAGATTTTTTAGCAAATATCAAGTCAGTATGAATAAAAATATCAATCAGTCCCTGACAAAGCTAGTAATTACATTAGGACTCACAAGTATAAGTATATTTGTAAATACTGGTATATCCGAGCAAATTGTTTTCGCAAAATCAATTAATGTTAAAAAATGTGATATTTATGCTTTTGTTACTGATCCAGATCCACAAGGTTTAAATGTGCGGAGTGGTATAAGTCTGCGTCACAAAATTTTAGGACAAGTACCAATTAACGAAACAGTTGAGATTGTTGCAGCTACTCAAAATTGGGTACAAATTACAAATGCTAGTGCTGGTTTTGCAGGAAAAGGATGGGTATCTGTAGGAAAATTGGGTTTATCCACCCGTGGTTATGGTACTAATGGCGTGAATCTCTACGCTAATGCTCATCAACACAGCCGAAAAATCGGCAAAATCCCGGCTGCGACGACGGTAAAATTATTAGGCTGTCAAGGAGATTGGGCGCAAGTAGAATATCAAGGTATCAAGGGTTGGTTAACTAGAGAAGATCAGTGTGGTGCAGCCTTAACCACTTGTTCGTAATATTGTCGGGAGTGGAGCAGTTACCATAAAAATTAGGAATCATAGTCTAATAAAATTGAGCTTGAGGTAAATAAATGCCTTCTCCATTCCCAGGAATGAACCCCTATTTAGAACATCCTGATTTATGGCCGGGAATACATGGCAGAATTATAGTAGCGATCGCAGATTTTTTGGCTCCTCAGTTACGTCCTAAATATTTTGTAGCGATTGAAGAAAGAGTTTATCAAACTAATGATGATAATAGACTTTTAGTAGGTATTCCTGATGTAGTAGTACAACCACAATCAACCGAAATCAATCCTCAAAATTATAATGTCGCCGTAGCTGCACCTACTAGCAAACCCAAAGCTGTCACAGTTCCCTTACCAATAGCTGTAAAGAAAGATATTTAGAAGTACGAAATGTAGAAACTAAAGAAGTAGTCACAGTAATTGAAATCATATCCCCAAAAAATAAGCGCACAGGTGAAGGACGCAACGCATACGACAATAAAAGGCAGCGAGTTTTAGGAAGTGCAACTAATTTGGTAGAAATAGACTTGTTGCGTACTGGAGAACCAATGTTAGTTTTTGGTGATGATGTACAAAGCGATTACCGAATTTTAATCAGTCGTGCTAAAAATCGTCCCCAAGCTGATTTATACGCTTTTAACTTACAAGATGTTATTCCCTCTTTTCCTTTACCTCTAAAAACAGAGGAAAATGAACCTTTAATTAAACTACAAAATCTATTAGACGAAATTTACAAAAGGGGTAGTTACGATTTAGTCATAGATTACAATCAAGCACCCTTCCCACCATTATCAGAGGCAGATGCAGCTTGGGCAAATGAAATGTTACAAACCCAAGGATTACGCTCAATCACCCACAGTCCAGAAATCCCCAATTAAAATTTAAAGTTAGGGTTTCTCTGAAATTTAGACTCATGACATTTTCTGCTCGTTTGCTTTTGCTTTGTAGCTTAGTTAGTACGTTGGGACTAGCATCAGCACTGCCAAACTTAGAAATAGCTAATGCACAAACCGCCAACTGTCCTACTCCGGCTTTAAATCGCTTTCAACGTCATAAAGTGGCGCGTGGCGAAACTTTAGAAAGCATCGCCCAAAGCTACAATCTCGCGCCTGAAACGCTGATTGTCATGAACCCAAATGTGAATAATGGCCGTGTGAGTGTGGGTAGTGAACTGCAAATACCACCTTATAACGGAATTGTGGTGGAAGTTCCGACTGGACAAAGTTGGCGAGAGGTAGCAGCAAAATATAAGGTTCGTCCTGATGCGCTGTTTGAAATTAATGGTTGTCAAGCAAATCCAAAAATTGTCTTTGTTCCTGGGTTAAATTGGTTGCCAAATCCACCACAGACAACATCTGTGATACCAACAAATTCTAATACACCAACTCGTGCATCTATTAGCGGCTATCCTTTAGAGCAAGCTGCAACTGTGGGGTTGGGTTATGGTTGGCAAATTAATCCTCGCAATCAAGAAGTGTTTTTTCACAGTGGTGTGGATTTGTTAGCAACTGTGGGTACTCCTGTAGAGGCGATCGCACCTGGTACTGTAGTATTTGCTCAAGACCAAGGTAGTTACGGACAATTGGTAATTATTAACCACAGTGCTGGATTGCAAAGCCGCTATGCTCATCTTGCTACTATCAAGGTTAAGGTCAATCAGCAAGTTAAAACAGGTGATCTATTAGGTACGGTGGGGACGACTGGGGAACCAGCTAGTAAAGAACCACATCTTCATTTTGAAATGCGTTCTAGTTCATCCCAAGGATGGGTAGCGCAAGATCCAAAGAGTTATTTGAAGAAGTGAAGATTCTGAGTTAGATGAAATTTGTAATCAGTTCAGTTGTTTTCACAATGTGCATTCCAGCTTCAGCAAATCTTGCAAAAGCTGCGTCTGCTTGTTCGGTATAGTCTACAACACCAGGAACTACAACCGGAGAAGAGGAATCTTCTAAAAGATAAACTTTTTTTTGCCAGGGTAGCATCTACCCGTTTAATTTCTGTTAATAAATCATCAATTGTCCAAGCAACACAATGGCTTTTAGCTTGACCACCAATAATCACAACATCAAATTCTAAAAGTTGCTTAATTAGTTTCATATTCTTGTGGGCAAGGGGAGATTGATCAAAGCCAATCAAAACTTCAGGACGTAATATGGAATAATTTTCTGTTAAAGCATTCTCACCTTTGAGTTCAAATTGAGTCTGACTTTGCCTCGCAATACAATGAAAAAATATTGCCTCTTCCACCGCCGAAACTAAAGCATGACCAATGCCACCCAAAATAGAATGGTAAGGCCAAACAATTAACGGATATTTACCATCTTGACTAAGCTGTTTAACGTAGTGGTAAGCTTGTTTTTCTAATAATTCATAGTTGCCGTGAGTGATGCTATGGGCAACTGCGGGGTTAACTTGCCAAACACCTTGTTCAATGTCGGCGGGAGTTATATTAGTTGCGGCTGGTGTTGGATGTTGTCCTTGAGAATTCACCCAAAAAATTGGGTGAAAAAATTTGCATTGCTGTATGTGTATCTAGGGTAGGAATGATTGTGGTAATTGTGGCTAAATTGCGATAGATAAATTCACATAATCTTTGATTATCTTCTACAGATGCATTGCCAGATTTACCACCGACAAATAATTCAAATCCGGGAATACAAAAGGTATTTTGGACATCAATTAATAGGAGGCAAATGCGAGTTTTATCGTCAGATGATGGTGAAATATGATGTTGCTTTGCCCAGGTTTCGGCAGCGGTGGCACATTCTTGGTAGGGTACACGCCAAACTTCGCCGACTTTATCCGGCTTGAAGTGCGGCGGAATTGGTAGTGTATGTGGAATTGTATTCATAGTTGAGCCTGTGGTAGTTGCTGGCGATCGCATTTCTGCTGTGATAGCCGAATCTTGTCAGAAAGTCAACCAAGACGAATGCTGTTTGAGTTTTAAAATCCTTGACACCCCACACCCTTACACCCCTACACCCATTCCCCATAAACAATCTTTGTGCGTCAGCCTATTAATATGAAATTGGCAAAGTGAAATAAAACGTACTACCTTCACCAAGAATGCTGCTTGCCCAAATACTACCACCATGTTGTTTGACAATATTTTGACAAATTGCCAAGCCGAGGCCTGTTCCGCCTTTAGCACGCGCATCCGAGACATCAACTTGTTCAAAACGTTCAAATATTGTATCTAGTTTATCGCTGGGAATACCTCTACCTTGGTCTTGGACTTGAAATAGTACCCAGTCGGCTTGCGGTTGGGCTGATAAAGTAATGACTGAGTTGCGGGGAGAAAATTTGATGGCGTTACTCAATAAATTCGTCAGGGTTTGGATAATTAAATCAGGATCAGCCCAGACGCAAGCAGTGGTGGGTTGAACAGCAATTGTAACGGCGGCTGCTAGGGCGATAGGCTGTACTTCACCGACGGCGCGTTGCATTAAATCAGCCGCATTGCAGACTTGTTTGATCAGTTGGACTCGCCCAGAAGATAAACGCTCCAAGTCTAAAATATCATTGACCAAACGCACCAGGCGATCGCTATTTCTCGAAGCCTGCTGAATCATCCGTTTGGCTTTTTCTGGTTTATCATCATAAATCCCAGTATTCAACAGCCCTAAAAATCCTTGAATAGCTGTGAGTGGAGTCCGCAGTTCATGACTCACAATCGAAATAAACTCATTTTTTATCTGTTCAATAGCTTGCTGTTCAGTCACATCTTGGATTTGTAGAACATAGTAGAGTGGTTGATTTTGGAAATCTTGTACCAACGATAAACTCGTTAGCCCCCAAGCAATACGTCCGCCATAACACAAGTAACGTAACTGCGCTTGAAAACTGCGATTTTCATTACTCAAAACTTGCTCTATACCTTGTCTTAACTGATGCACATCCTCTGGGTAAATTGAGTCAAACACACTCAAGCTAAAAAACTCGAACTCAGAGTAGCCCAGCATTTCACCTAACATCGGATTAATTTGCAACCAGCGTTGATCTAATCCCAACAGCGCCATTCCAATGGGAGCATTATAAAACGCTAAACGAAATCGCTCTTCACTCTCACGCAAAGCTAACTCGGCTTGTTTGAAGTCAGTAATATCTAGTACCACTCCATACCAAGCAACTTCACCATTTTCGCGGCGTTCTGGGCGGGAGTTTGCACGTACCCATTTCATCTTGCCAGAGGGAGTAATAATCCGCCATTCGTGAGCAAAGGGTTCTAGGGTTTTGAGACTTTGAATAGTTAGCTGATTATAAAGCAGCAAATCATCAGGATGTACTTGCTGATATGTCAGTAAAGCATCCGCTAAAACTTGTTGGGGTGATAATTCTTGAATTTCTGCCACCCCGGAACTGATATATTCATAACGCATTTCATTCGTATCTGGATAATAAGCCAAGATATAAATCTGTGCAGGTGAAGCAGCCGCAATTTTTTGAAACCGCGCTTCACTTTCGACTAAGGCTGCTTCTGCAAATTTACGCTCATCAATTTCTTGTTGTAATTTTTGGTTAACTTTTACTAATTGGGCAGTTCTTTTTTGAACACGGTGTTCTAGTTCCTCTTGTAGTCGCCTGAGTTGATTTTCCACTTCTAAACGTTCGGCAATTTGCGCTTGTAATGCCTTGTTTGCTTCGCTTAATTGCAGTGGGCTAGGTAAGGCCAGTGCTTGTGGTACTAAAGGTACAAGTTCTATAGCGGTAAATAATGACACAAAAGCCGTTGCTGCTTTGAGGATACCTGATAGCCAATAGGTAGGATGCCACAGTGTCCAAATTTCAGCGATGTGGGTTGTACCGCAAAAAATAATAAAAGCCGCAAATAACAAAAATATCCAATAAAAAGGTAAATCTTGCCGCTTGCGAACAAAGTAGAACAAAGTCAAAGGAATCGAATAGTAAGCTAGGGCAATCATGGCATCAGAAATTATATGCAGCCACACTAGCCTAGGTTGCCATAAGTAACAGTGACCATGAGGAATAAATGAACCGTCGCTAAATAAATGTATTATCAAGTCGTGCATATCACACAAACCTAATACCTTGTTGAATTTTAGATTTTGAAATCATTTACTAGATATAGCAATCCTAAGTGTTATACAAACATCTCTCTACCTTGTCTTCCTTGTCTCTTTTGTTCATTTTTCAAATAGGACTGCTATATAACCTACCACTTATTGGCTGCTCTACCTTTAATCCATATAGGTTGGGGAATAGTTATAAATTTATCAACTGCTCCCAAGGAATAATCATCTAATTTAAAATCGGCAAAGGGCTGATTGATTAACCGATATCTGAGAGCTTCATCGACAATTACGCCTTTAGATTTCTTGCGTACCCCAATAATGATGATACTGCTTTGATAATCCGTTATATCTTGATTAGATGGACATTTACCGCGCTGAAATTGCCCAAGATTTAATAAGCGATAACCTTTCACACTGGATGTATTTTTAAATAATTTTTGGGATAATAATTGAATTTGCTTGGCACGTTCGAGAGCGAGACGCTGGGCAACGTCTAAATTACCTTCACAAGTTGCTGTACCCACAGAAATAATTTCTGTAGGGTATTCCATAATTTTCTGAATACTTTCTTGTTCAAGATTTAACTTTAAAAAATCAACACTTACAACTTGGTTATTGTATTGAATTTGAAAATTACTATTTAATAGCCATTTATATTCTGTTGATAAAATAGCAATGCTGAATTCTGCGGTTTTACCTTGACTATCTCTGCCTTCTTTATAGCCAAAAAACTCGATTTTACCTTTTGTTTCAGGAGCTTGAGTTTGGGTGATGAGGGCAGAAATTTTAGGCGATCGCATTCCCCATGCCATAACACCAATTAAACCTAATGACACCACAAATGCTGCTAAGAATGCGAACAAAGGCAGTTTTTCTCCTATTTCTGTTTTGATAATACTAGGAGAAAAGTGTTTTTCTTGCAGATTACTAGTTAAATTCAATTTAACGTGCTGTTGTTCAATTTCGCCTAACTGCTGCAAGATTTCTTGAGCATTCTTGGGTCTGTCTGTAATCTTAGTTGCCATTAACCAGTCAACTAAATCTAATAACCCTGGTGAGACGTGAGAGGCAAAATTTCGCCATTGCAGCAAATTTTTCCGAGCATCATACATATCTAAAGGATGCCGCCCTGTTAATAAAAAGGCAAAAGTGCGTCCCAAGGCAAAAAAATCTGATTGCGGTACAGCTTGACCTTGCATTTGTTCTAATGCACCATAACCTGATGAAATAATTGATGTCATTTCACCACTATGATTAAATTGAGCCAGATATTGCTTGCTGACTTCTTTGGATGTGCTGAAGTCAACTAAAACTAATTGTCCGTTAGACCGCAGTTTAATGTGAGATGGTTTAATATCTTTATGCAGATATTTTTTGCTATGTACCAAGTTTAAAATTTCGGCTAATTGTTGCAACCAGGCAATAGCTTGGGTTTGCGAAATTGGACGATATTGCTGTTGATTCATCCACTGTTCTAGATCACAGCCGTCGATTTTTTCCGTCGCCGTGCAGTGTAATATTAAACCATCGCGCGTTTGATATTGAAAATAACCATCAATTTTGGGAATTCCGGGATGATGCAACTGTCCTAATACAGCAGCTTCTTGTTGAAAAATCTTGATTGCTGCATCATTTGACAGATCCTCTCGCAGTACTTTGAGGATTTTTGACGTATCTTTTGTGTGTGCTTCATAGACTTTGCCAAAGCCAGCTTTGTCACTCAACAAGCGAATGACACGGTAACGCCCCGGTAATTCTAACGGAGAACCACAACTTTGACAGAAGCGGTGTTTATCGTTATTTTGATTGTTCGATTTGGGACAAACTGGATTTATACAAAGGCTCATGGGAAGTCAGAAGTCAGAAGCCACAAGTCAAAAGTCAAAAGTCCAGAAATTTTGACAAATGACTAATGACTAATGACAAATTACTCATTTACACTCTGCTAAAAAAGCAGCCACAGTCCGGTTAAATGAGTCAGGTTCAGTCAGAAAAGGCCAATGATTTCCCGGAACTTGACACAGGCGCAAGTTTTTCAGATTGGTTTTGTAGGGTTTTAATTGCCATTCTTGGCGGTTGAGACCTTTATCTGACTTGACGAACAAAGCGGGTGTATCGATGGGGCGGGTAAAGCCTGGTACGCGCATCACATCTTCAAAAATGCCATCACGGGCGGCTATGGTGAACTTACTACCCCAACTACCATTCGGTTTTTGTTCGATTCCGGCTTGGAATACCTGCTGTTGTAGTTCGTTCCAACCTTGATATTGGTTTAATTGTCGGGCGAGTTGTTCGGCTTCTGCATAACTAGTAAATGGCCCCATCCCTTTGAGAAAGGATAAAAAGCGGTACAAGAGGGGAAAGGTCGCTTTTAAGAATTCGGGCATTTTCCAGATGAAAATCGGGTCAACCAAGACCATACTCTGCACTCGCTGGGGATTTTGTCTAGCCCAGATTACAGCTAATTTACCAGTCCAGGAGTGACTTACTATATGGGCGGAAGACCATCCTAATTTATCCATGAGGGCTTCGAGGTCAGCGATCGCACTTTCAAAGCTATAATCTTTTTCTGGCTTGCTGCTTTCACCATGACCCCGCATATCTGGCGCAACGATATGGTAATCTGCCGCTAAATATGCGCCCAAGCTAGACCATACAAGCGCATGGTCGCCTAAACCATGTAATAACAGCAAAGGTTCTTGACCTTGATTCCACTCTAAGTAAGAAAGTTGAATATCCGATTTAACTAAAATTTGTCGTGTAGGGATCATCGTCAACCTACCTTTGGAGAGATAGCTTTGCGATTATATAGTACTGTGAAAAGCTCTACATACCAAAGATCAGCCTGGATAGTTACGTAAACCTAGCCGTCCTCAGCACCAAATTTCATCACCTATACGGAGTCATCCATTGTTTACATAACTTTATATAACGCTTTTAGCAACCTACACCCGATAATTGCTTGCTATGTCATACTAGGAAGTGAGAGTTAATTCGGCGACCGCGTTTGTTTTTATTATTGACAGGCATTTTCCTTTTGGTATTTACAGACTTTTCTCCGAAACCTAAATCTCTACACATCTATGATTTCGGAGACAATCTATGTCAGTTTATGTAGGCAATCTTTCTTATGAAGTTACAGAAGACAGTCTGAGTGCAGTTTTTGCAGAATATGGCTCAGTCAAGCGTATCCAGTTACCTACAGACCGTGAAACAGGTCGGATGCGCGGTTTTGGTTTTGTGGAAATGGGTACAGATGCTGAAGAAACGGCAGCTATTGAAGCCCTTGATGGCGCTGAATGGATGGGACGCGACCTAAAAGTAAACAAAGCTAAACCAAAAGAAGACAGAGGTTCATTTGGTGGTGGTCGTGGGGGCTACGGTGGACGGAACCGCTACTAAGGCTTGATCAAATTAGCTCTTTCAGCTAACCCATTAATCCAGCATCCGAATTGCATTTAGTACCGGCTTAGGCAGAAATGCTTAAGCCTTTTTAATACAAAATCTGGACTGGAAAATCAGCTAAAATCTAATTTCTGGAGTTTTCGTATGTCAAACTCAACCCCTCCCGTTGAGCCTGCTGTTTTAGTCACCATTATTGGCGAAACTGTACTCAAAGACAGAATTGTTAAGTTGCTAAAAAATTACAATGTTAGCGGCTATACTATTAGTCAAGTCCAGGGTGAAGGCGGTCATGGAAGACGCTTGGGAGACTTAGCTGGGTACAACACTAATATTGAAATCAAGACCATAGTTTCATTAGAAACATCAGATGCAATCTTATGTGTCCTCAAAGAAGAGCAAGGTAAGCACGCTTTGATTGCTTTTCGCCACAATATAGAAGGCTTTTATTGATTAAATGTTTCTCAAGGAAAGTGATAGGTAATTCACAACCTTGATATGACTAGCTTGAATATTAGATAACTAATTGTCATGCTCAGTACCATTACAGAATAAATAGTTGCCAGGTGTATCAAGTATGGAAACTACTGAAAATTTAATTCCCGAATTTGAAAAATTATTTAGACAAAAATTACAACTAAATAATTGTAAGCTCAGAAAAAAAAAGGCAAGAGAATAATTATGAAATAATTACTCCGGCTAAAGATATTTTTTTGATGTACTGGAGTAACTTCCCAGAAATTAAGTTGGTATATCAGGCGGTAGGAATACGTACACAGCAAACTGTAGTTTACGAGCGAGCAATTCGCGCTCATATTGATTTTTGTCTGAGTAGCATCTAAGCAAGTAAGATGATGAGTACTGCATCAGCAAGCTAAACACAAGACAATTCAGCGTTCTCCCGGTCTTAATATAGTAGAAAGAACGCTGAATATATTTTAATTTAAGCAGGCATAATTTGAACAATCAGTGCGCGTTTATCAAGCGACTGGACTTTACCAGCTTGACCCAAATCATTGACAATGCGGTCTAGCATATCCCCAGCCTGCTGACGATATTGATTTTCTCGACCTCTTAAACGAATCGCAAATTTTACTGAATCGCCTTTACTTAACCACTGAAGTGCTTGATTAATACGCAAATTATAATCACCCGCACCAACATTAGGACGGAACCGAACTTCTTTTACAGTAGGTCTAGCACTTGAACCTTGGCGTTTCTTCTTTTGATACTGAAGTTTGCCATAATTAAGAATCTTTGCTACTGGAGTATCTTCGTTTTGGGAGACTATCACTAAGTCAAGCTCAACACTCTCCGCTAACTTGAGTGCTTCAGAAGTGGCTATCAAACCACGATTATTATTTTCATGGTCAATCAAGAAGACTTGAGGTGACTTGATTTGCGAGTTAATTAGCTGCTTTTGAACTACGATAATTTTTTCCTCTCAATTATTCAACGCTTTGCCTTGCAAGTATTACTAAGGTAACACAAGTACTATCTATACTTCTTCAGCCATCTGGCATAAAATACTTAGTGTTTATTGCCTCACTGCAACTGCCCAAGATACTATCATTATTTTGTACATTTGCGCTGCTAGAATCTTAGTTTATTGCGGCAAGTTATCTGTGTTGAGTTCTCCAGTAACATCTACTGTACCTGAATCCTTGACATCGCTGCTTAATACTTCTTTAGTAAAATATTTTAAAGTCGAAGCTAAAGCTAATTGAGCAGCTACTTGATAAGCAAGTTCTTGAGAAATTTCTGGTTGTTGATTTAATAATAACTCAACAAAGCTTTCAAAATCACGCATTACGGAATATCTATGTAATGCCGCTTTTTTATCGATAAGATTAAATTTTTTCATCAATTTTATCTTTAGCTTCTTTTTCTGCTTCTTCAATCGAATTAGCAAATCCACTGTTATGACATAGTTCGCCATAAATCTTATAGTAATAAGCTTTGCGGCTTAATGCTTCTTCTGCAATGATGATTGAATGAAATTTGTATTCAATTTTGTAACTATTGGGTTCCATAAATAAATATATAATTTTACATAATTACCGAAACATTGTTTGCAAGCTATAATTTTAGGTTCTTGTTAATAAACAGAAGTTTTATGCAAAAATTTATATCTCATCTTTAAGATTAACATGAGATTTAATAACTTTGCAGAATATATTTATTCAACTTTATTTAATTATTTACTGTTGAGTTTTTTAATCAATATTTTATCGCTGCATTCGCCAAATTTTGATACTTTTGTCACTACTACCACTAATTAAAGTTTGGGAATCAGGACTAAAAACTACAGAATAAACAGTGGTGGTATGACCTGTCAGTGTCTTAATTAATTTACCATCATTTAAATTCCATAGTTTAATTGTTGTATCACCGCTACCACTAGCTAAAGTTTTACCATCTGGGCTAATGGCGACAGCAAAAACTTCGGCATTGTGGCCTGTTAGTGTCCGAATTAATTCACCTGTTGTTAAATTCCAAATTTTAATCGTTTTATCATTACTACTACTCACTAAAGTCTGCCCATCTCTACTAATAGCTAAAGCAATTACAGCATCATCATGACCAGGAATTGTCCGAATTAATTCTCCTGTGGTTAAATTCCAAATTTTAATCGTTTTATCATTACTACCACTAACTAATGTTTTGCTATCAGGAGTAATTGCTAATGACATTACAGAACTAGTATGGCTGGTAAGCGTATTAATTAACTGACCAGTTTTTAAGTTCCACAACTTGATAGTTTTATCTCCACTACCACTAATTAAAGTTTGCCCATTGGGTGTAATGGCTATCGACCAAACTGCGCCTTGATGCCCTTTAAGTGTATGAATTAACTGCTCAGTTGCAAAATTCCAAATTTTAATTGTCTGGTCATTACTACTACTGGCTAAAATTTGTTCATCTGGACTAATAGCTACAGCAATTACACCACTGTTATGAGCAGATATTTCCCGAATTAAGCTGTTGTCTGTTAAATTCCAAAATTTGATGGATTTGTCACTACTACCACTGACTAGAGTTTTACCATCTTGAGTAATTGCTAGGGTTTTAACGTAGTTATTGTGAGCGTTAAGAGTTTTATCTAGTTGCAGATGCTCGATTTTATTATGATGTAGGAATGATAGTTTTGGTAATTGAGATAAACCATAACTCAACACTCCGCCAAGAAATAAGAGAGTGGCAAAAGTGATGATTCTAGGAAATCTAGAAGTCTGGGTGGTTTTGGGTACGGTTGCCTGTTCTAGTTGGATTAACTGCTGTAAAATATTTTCAGCAGTCTGTGGTCGATCTGCGGCTTTTCTCGCCATCAAGTTATCTAATAAATCGGCAAATTTGGGTGACACATCGGCAGATGAACGCCAGTTTAAAATATCTTCACGGGCGTTGTAAAATCTCAGTGGATATTGTGCCGTTAGTAAATAAACAAAAGTCCTGCCTATGGCGAAGAAATCTGATTGGGGTACAGCTTGACCACTGGCTTGTTCTGGTGCAGTATACCCGGCTGAAAATACGGCTGTAATGCGATTACCTTCACCTAATTTGGCTAAATAAGTATGGGTGGCATCTCTCGCAGTGCCGAAATCAATTAAAACTAATTGGCCATTATTTCTTACCATGATATTGGCTGGTTTGATATCACGATGAAACCAGCCTCGGCTATGGACTATATTTAAGATTTCTGCTAGTTGCTTTAACCAGGCGATCGCTTGTTTTTCCGAAATCGGCTGATAACTTTGTTGTTGTAACCATTCTTCTAAATTGACACCATCAATTTTCTCCATGACTAAACAATGGAGTTTGAATCCATCGCTAGTTTGATATTGAAAATAACCGTCAATCTTGGGGATTCCCGGATGATTTAATTGGCTTAGAACGTTCACCTCTTTCTGAAAGAGTTCCACCGCTTTGGAGTGGTCGTTGAGGTGTTCTTTTAAGACTTTGAGAATTTTGGGCGTATTTCTGGTGTAGACTTCATAGATTTTGCCAAAGCTAGTTTTATCACTTAACAGGCGCATAACCCGATAGTGGTCTTCTAAAAGTATTTGGGAACCACAACTTTGACAAAAGCGGTGATGATCATTATTCGGGTTTTCTGGATTAGAACAAAAAGGGTTGATGCACAGGCTCATATCAAGCTACAGGCAGAATGTATCAGTAGTATACGTTGTGTTGAGTTTAGAGTCATTTGTCATAAGTGAATCTATCTTACTTATCACCCCAACTCGGTGTTTCTACGCTATAAGAATAATAATGGGGACTAAAAAAGTAAGAAACACTCTGCGACAATCTCTGTCTGTCTTTCGCTACAGTGGACGGGCGATAAATTTAGTGTGGACTACCAGCCGTGGTTTAACGCTGAGTTTGGCGACCTTAACTTTAGTAGCTGGACTTTTACCAGCTGCGATCGCCTACATTGGTAAACTGATTGTAGATGCTGTGTTATTGGCGGCGCAAGGTAATGCCGTCGGTGGTTATCACCCTTTATGGTATGTTGGCTTAGAAGCGATCGCAGTTATTTTATTAGCCGGTAGTCAACGCGGTTTGCTTGTTTGTCAATCTTTACTGCGGGTTTTACTCGCTCAACGGGTAAATGTTCTCATCTTAGAAAAAGCCCTGACTTTAGAACTACCCCAGTTTGAAGATTCAGAATTTTACGACAAACTCACCAATGCAAGGCGCGAAGCCTCAGTCCGTCCCCTTTCTCTCGTCAACCGCACATTTGGCTTAGTTCAAAACGCCTTGTCGCTTGTTACCTACGGTGTATTGTTAGTCAAATTTTCCATTTGGGCAGTCATAGTTTTAATCGTAGCAGCCATGCCTGCATTCATTGCCGAAACTAGATTTGCTGGTGAAGCCTTTCGCTTATTTAGTTGGCGTGCGCCGGAAACTCGTCAACAGCACTATATCGAAAATCTCTTAGCACGAGAAGACTTTGCAACGGAAATCAAACTCTACCAGCTAGGAGAAATGCTGTTAGAACGTTACCGCGAAGTTTTTCATCAACTTTTCGGCGAAGACAAAGACTTAACTCTGCGTCGAGGACTTTGGGGATATCTGCTGAGTTTAGTTAGTACTGGTGCTTTTTACATCGCCTACGCTTGGATAGTTTTAGAAGCAGTGGCGGGAAAAATTTCGTTGGGAGATATGACTATGTATCTCACTGTGTTTCGTCAAGGACAATCTACTTTTTCTAACGCCCTGACTTCCATTGGTGGGATGTACGAGGATAACTTATATTTATCTAATCTCTACGACTTTCTTGAAGAGAAAGTTACTCAGCCTTGGGGTTACGCTACCAAAGGTTTATCGCCTCAAGATGGGGTTCGCTTTGAGAATGTCTCTTTTACTTATCCTGGTAGTAATAAACCAGCTTTAAAAAATATCTCTCTACATTTAAAACCAGGAGAAAAACTCGCAATTGTTGGTGAAAATGGTTCCGGGAAAACTACTTTAATTAAACTGCTAACTCGACTTTACACACCAGATTCCGGGCGAATTTTATTAGATGGTTTAGATTTACAAGAATGGGATGTTGATATTTTACGGCGGCGCATTGGTGTAATTTTTCAAAATTTTGTGCGTTATCAATTCACCGTTGGGGAGAATATTGGTGTTGGTGATGTTAAAAATCTCGAAGATAAACATCGTTGGCAAATTGCAGCCCAAAAAGGATTAGCCCATTCTTTTATTGAAAAATTACCGCAAAGCTTTCAAACTCAACTCGGACGCTGGTTTAAAGGTGGACAAGAATTATCTGGTGGACAGTGGCAAAAAATTGCCCTTGCTCGTGCTTTTATGCGAACTCAAGCAGATATTTTAGTGTTAGATGAGCCTACATCGGCTATTGATGCTCAAGCTGAATTTGAAATTTTTAATCATTTTCGTAGCTTGACACAAAATCAAATGGTGTTTTTGATTTCTCACCGCTTTTCTACTGTTAGAATGGCTGACAAAATTGTGGTGATTGAATATGGCGAAGTCAAGGAACAAGGTACCCATGAAGAGTTACTGAAATCTGGGGGAATTTACGCCAAGTTATTTTTATTGCAAGCAGCAGGTTATCAGTAGATTGATAACAGTCTAGACAATTGTTAATTGATTGATAACGATAAATATTTACGTCTAAACTACTTATAAAAATATGTAGATTTGATAAAGTAAATACAAAGATATCTCAAAATACATATCGTATATTTACTTATTTGTGCTTAAATCACAATAATGAAATGCTGCTTTTCATGCAGCAACAACAGGGTTAATACTGAATCGCATAAAGTTCGGTACGCATCTTTAATTATGGGTTTTTCAAATTTTATCTTTGCAATTAATTGCAAAGATTAGTTAAATAATGAGATGAGTTTTTCCATGATTAACAATGCTTTGAAGAAAGTTGCCGGAGCAGCGACATTAATTACTCTTGCAGCTACTATGATGCCAGATGCTGCTCAAGCTCAAAGAGCGCGTTATTCTGGTGCTTCAATGAACGGCCCAGTCGTTACTTTTGATGTAAACACTACTGTTACTGAATCCTTACCTGGTTTAGGCAATGACAATTTAGGATATTTTCTAGGAGCAGTTCAAAATTTTAATATTACAGTGGCTAATTCTGATATAAATAATTTAGCCATTTGTGGTCAAGATCCTTGTCCATTAGGAAACTTAACTGTTAGGAGATTGACGACTGAAACTGGTGGGAATACTATCAGTGATCTGAATATTGATGGTGGATCTGAGGTTACGTTAGATTTCTTAAGGGATTTCTTAGATCCATCTGAATCTGAAATCAATTTTTTTTTCGGGTAACGTCTTGAGGTATGATGTTAGCCTTTTGGCAGGAACACCTAGTAATCAGCCTGACGTAATTTGGTTTATTCAGTCTGATGATTCTAGGCTGATTAATAATTTAACAGGTTTCGGCGGAGTTAATAGAATTTTCGGTATATTTCCTCGTCAGATTAATGGCGGTGGAACATTTGCTATTGACCAGCAAAACAGTAGTCAACCAGTTCCCGAACCATCTACTGTTGCAGCTAGTTTACTGAGTATAGGCGCTTTGGGGATGAGATCGCTACTGCAACACCGCAAGCGCCTGAAAAAGGTGTCCTAACTTTTAACTTTTCCTCAAAAACATAGATCCCCGACTTTTTCAAAAAGTCGGGGATCTATGTCTCTCGATTTTTATGTAGTTTAAGGTGCGATCGCCGTGGTAAAGGTAAACTATCTGATGCGATTTTGGAGATGGAATTGCACGGCAATATTGTGGTTGTTAGCTTGTAACCCAGCTGTTGCAGACATGATTCCAGATAACACCCTCCCTGTAAATACCACTGTCAGCAACTCTGGTAATGTCAGAATGATTGAGGGCGGTACGCTTAGAGGTACAAACCTATTTCACAGCTTTCAAGAATTTTCTTTTTCTGTCAATACTGCTGCAATGACAGGAAATACTGCCTTTTTCAACAATAACTCGGCAGTCAGAAACATCTTTGCACGGGTAACAGGTGGTTCAATTTCTAATATAGATGGCATTATCAGAGCTAACGGCACGGCTAATCTATTTTTAATTAATCCTAGTGGAATTGTTTTTGGCCCCAATGCCAGCTTAAATGTTGGTGGTTCCTTTATTGCCAGTACTGCCAATAGTATTAAGTTTGCTGATGGTAAAGAATTTAGTGCTACAAACCACACTCCTGACCCATTATTAACAGTCAGCATTCCTATAGGTTTAAACTTTAGTTCTACTGTCGGTAGTATTGTTAATCAGTCCCAAGCCAGCCCGAATGGAGAAATGACTGATGCTGATCCTCCTAACCCTATTGGTTTAAAAGCTCCTATTGGTAAAACCTTGGCATTGATAGGAGGTGATGTAGGGATAGAAGGGGGAAATCTGACAACTACAGCAGGCAGAATTGAACTGGGTAGCGTTGGTACAGGTTTAGTTAAACTGACAGAAGTTGAGAAAGGTTACGCCTTTGATTATTCAGGTATACAAGATTTTCGAGATATTCAAGTTTCTCAATTTGCGATTATTTATGGCAGTGGTAATGATGGTAGTGACATTCATTTCCAAGGTAGAAATGTCAACTTGACGGATAGTTCTTTAGTATTTATTAATAGTTTTGAGCGAGGCAGACAAGATAATTTGTCAATTAATGCCATAAATTTAACTATTGATGCAGGTGCATTTCTGGCAACTTTTGCTTTGGGTGAAGGGAATGCTGGAAATATACAAGTGAAAGCTTCAAATATTGTGGAATTGGCAGGTTCAACCCCAGACGGCTTTTTTCCTAGCAGTATAGTGTCTCAAGTTCTAGAGTCAGCTACAGGTAACGCTGGCAGTATCACAATTGATACTAAAAAACTACTCATTAGAGATGGGGCAACTATAGATTCTTCCACTTTTGGGTCGGGTCAAGCAGGAAATATCAGTATCAAAGCTACAAATTCTGTGGAACTGCTTGGCAGAAATCTCATTGATAGTCAGCAGCCTAGTGGAATTTTTGCTCAAGTTGCTCAAGAATCCATAGCGCAATCAACTAATGCCGGAAACTTAAATATTGAAACACAAAAGTTGATTGTTACGGGTGGCGCACAGATAGCCACCTCTGTTCGCAATAATGGTAAAGGCGGTAATATCACGATTCAAGCTTCAGATACAATTCTTGTCAGTGGAACATCTTCGCAAGCTACTGCTTCATTCTCCGATAGTAATCGGAGTGGAATTTTTATCGGTGCTGAGGCTGGCGCTACAGGCGATGTCGGCAATTTGGATATTACAACTGGACTGCTGACTGTGGAAAATGGAGCCAGAATCTCCGCTGCTAATTTTGGTTCTAGTCAAGTTGGTGGTAATGCCAATTTCACTCTGAGACAGTTGGTAGTGCAGAATGGCGGAGAAATTCGTTCTGCTTCTTTTGGGGAAGGGGCGGGGGGAATCTTGAATATCACCGCTACTGATTCGATAGACGTTGTGGGTGCAGCTAATATTGGTGGTGAAAGTGTCATAAGTACTTTGTTTACCGACGCTCAAGCCTCTGGGAAAGCTGGTAATTTAATTATTAATAGCGATCGCTTGTCGGTACGAGATGGCGCAGAATTATCAGTAAGTAGTGAAGGCTCTGGACAAGCCGGCAATTTAGATATCAAAGCTCGGATTGTCCAATTAGATAATCGAGCCAAGTTAATTGCTGAAACAGCTTCTGGTGATGGTGGTAATATCACACTCACATTAAATGAGGTGCTACTTCTACGCCACCAGAGTTTAATCTCCACCACAGCAGGTACTAGATTTGCTGGTGGTAATGGTGGCATCATTAATATCAAAGCTCCATTTATTGTGGCTATCCCCTCAGAAGATAGCAACATCAAAGCCAATGCTTTTACAGGCAACGGTGGTCAAGTTAATATCACCGCCAGAGGCATTTTTGGCATTCAACCACGACAATTTGAAACTTCCACAAGTGATATTACTGCCAGTTCAACTTTTGGTGTGAATGGAGTTATCAACATTAACAACCCTGATGTTGACCCAACTCAAGGTTTAACTACTTTACCTCAAACTGTAGTAGATGTTTCCCAACTAATCGCTCAAGGTTGTGGCGCACCAGCGGGACAGGTAGCCAATCAATTCACCGTAGCTGGACGTGGTGGCTTACCTCCCAGTCCCAATGACAATCTCAATAGCGATGCAGTATGGTTAGACACACGCCGCACTGTAGCCGCAAAGCCACAGCACCAATCACGAACTCCCGCTGTCAAACCATCCAAGACACTTAATAGCCTCTCTCTAGTTCCTGCATCTGGTTGGGTCTTTAACAACAAAGGCGAAGTTACACTTGTCGCTCAGGTCGCTAATTCTGTTCGCGAGAATTTAGGCGTTACCTCTACAGTTTGCCATAGCCGCTAAATGGTAATTAATCGAGCAAATTAAATTAATAAATTCAGTTAATTATTAAAAATTATGCAATTGTTAATTTCCATAAAAAATTGATTAAGCAAAGTTCTTTACATTATCTAATTACAATTTAGCAATCTTATTTGATTTCTAAGTTAGTGCAGAAGAGAGAGCATAGGAATAAA
This sequence comes from Nostoc piscinale CENA21, assembly GCF_001298445.1. Classification (NCBI taxonomy): domain Bacteria; kingdom Bacillati; phylum Cyanobacteriota; class Cyanophyceae; order Nostocales; family Nostocaceae; genus Nostoc; species Nostoc piscinale. The sequence goes on from NZ_CP012036.1 coordinate 1,457,679, forward strand.
TTTGCTTGGGAGGCAGTAAACTTGGTTATCAAAAGATTAAATCACGTTAATGGCTAGTTATTATTTTTTACATTTACTGGTGACATCAAATGATTTGATGATAAATAGTCAACATAATTTCCTCTAGATTTTCAAGCGATCGCCTAGATAGATATTCAAGCGATCGCTCTTCATTCTTATTAAACAACTCGTATAAAAACATTGAACTATTTGAGTTACTTCAACAGTAAACTGACCTTTTATATATAAAAATAATCTTAAATTTTGAGAAATAATTAACCTAGTTAGATACATATCTAATTCTATGTTTCCATCTAAAGCTGAATCAGTTTGAAGTTTTAGATTAAAAGAAAAAAACCATAATACGTACATTTTTTAGTAGCAGTTGCCAAAAAAATTTTGCACTTTACAAAAAAAAAGCCCCCCGGTAGTTAGCCGAGGGATTCTGCAAGTCGGTAATTGTCGCACAAAGACATTCGCGGATATCACCATACCAACTTAGACTTGAGGAAATCTGCCAAAATGCCAAATTATGCAATTCTCGATTCTTCGTGGTGAACTAAAGACAGATGTTTCACAATCAACCCACAACCACGATTAGAATTTAAGTAAAGAAATATTGCGTAGCTTACGGGCATGAAACGGATCGTCTTGATTGCTGGGTTTGAATCATTCAACGCTGACTTATACAGAAAAGCGGCAACTGTAGCTGAATCTCGCTGTCCTGATTTAGACATTCGGGTATTTAGCGATCGCGATATTACCAGTAAGCGTACCGAGGTAGAAACAGCGGTTGATGGTGCTGACGTATTTTTTGGCAGCTTATTATTTGATTATGACCAAGTTGTGTGGTTGCGCGATCGCCTTGCCCAAGTTCCCATCCGGCTTGTGTTTGAGTCAGCTTTGGAATTGATGAGTTTAACCAAGCTGGGAGACTTTGCTATTGGTCACAAACCCAAAGGAATGCCCAAACCAGTTAAATTCATCCTCGACAAATTCAGCAACGGACGCGAAGAAGACAAACTTGCAGGTTACATCAGCTTCTTAAAAATCGGCCCGAAACTTTTAAAGTTTGTTCCAGTCCAGAAAGTTCAAGACTTACGTAACTGGCTAATTATCTATGGTTACTGGAATGCAGGCGGCCCGGAAAACGTTGCATCATTATTCTGGATACTTGCAGAAAAATATTTAGGTCTGAAAGTTGGCGACATTCCCCCACCAGTCGAAACCCCCAATATGGGATTACTCCATCCCGACTACCAAGGGTTTTTTGAAACGCCAAAAGCATATCTAGGCTGGTATCAGCAAATCCCCCGAAAAATTAGCCCCCCTTTTCAAGGGGGGTTGGGGGGATCTAAATATCAAAAGCCAGTTATCGGGATATTGCTTTACCGCAAACACGTCATCACCAAACAACCATACATTCCCCAACTAATTCGCCGCTGTGAAGAAGCTGGCTTAATTCCCTTACCTATATTTATCAACGGCGTAGAAGGACACGTAGCAGTTCGGGACTGGATGACAACCGACTACGAACAGCAACAACGACAACTTAATAACATTGAAACTCCCTCACTTTCTCCAGAAGCAGTTAAAGTTGATGCTATAGTTTCCACCATTGGCTTTCCTTTAGTGGGTGGCCCGGCTGGTTCAATGGAAGCTGGACGACAGGTAGAAGTAGCAAAGCGCATCCTGACTGCGAAAAATGTGCCTTACATTGTTGCCGCACCCTTATTAATTCAAGATATCCATTCTTGGACACGCCAAGGTGTCGGCGGCTTACAAAGTGTAGTTTTATATGCCTTACCAGAACTCGACGGGGCTATTGATACCGTTCCCCTCGGTGGTTTAGTAGGCGAAGATATTTATCTCGTACCTGAACGGGTACAGCGATTAATTGGTAGAGTCAAAAACTGGATTGCTTTACGGCAAACACCAGCATCAGAACGTAAAATTGCAATTATTTTATATGGTTTCCCCCCTGGTTATGGTGCAACTGGCACGGCTGCATTGTTAAATGTGCCTCGCAGCTTAATTAAATTCCTTCACGCACTCAAAGACCAAGGTTATAATATTGGCGACATCCCAGAAGATGGGGAAGAACTAATTCGTCAAGTAAAAGAAACTGATGAGAGGCTAGAGTCTAGTTCTTCCCTAGCCCCTAGTCCCCAGTCCCTAGCCTCTATTCCTAATACTGTTAATGTCAGAAAATTAGAAAAATGGCTAGGATATCTCCGCACATCTCGCGTTGAAAAACAATGGAAATCTTTAACAGGAAGCGGGATTAAAACTTATGGCGATGAACTGCACATTGGTGGAGTGCAGTTAGGAAATGTTTGGATAGGTGTCCAACCACCGTTAGGTATTCAAGGCGACCCGATGCGGTTAATGTTTGAACGCGATTTAACACCCCATCCCCAATATGCCGCTTTTTATAAATGGTTGCAAAATGAATTGCAAGCTGATGCTGTGGTTCACTTTGGGATGCACGGTACAGTGGAATGGTTGCCGGGTTCGCCTTTGGGAAATACAGGTTATTCTTGGTCGGATATTTTGTTAGGCGATTTACCTAATCTATATATATATGCGGCGAATAATCCTTCGGAGTCAATTTTGGCAAAGCGTCGCGGTTATGGGGTGTTAATTTCGCACAATGTACCGCCTTATGGTCGTGCAGGTTTGTATAAGGAGTTGGTGGCATTGCGCGATTTAATTGCAGAGTATCGAGAAGATCCGAAAAAGAATTATGTGTTGAAGGAAGGGATTTGTAAAAAGATTATTGATACGGGTTTAGATGTTGATTGTCCGTTTGAGGATGCGAAAAAGTTGGGCATTCCTTTTACGCCAGAAAATATCAGGATGTTTAGTGGTCATGCTTTTGATGATTATTTGGTGAAGTTGTACGAATATTTGCAAGTATTAGAAAATAGGTTGTTTTCTTCTGGGTTGCATACTTTGGGTGAAGCACCGAATGAGGAGGAGATGGCGGCTTATTTGGGGGCTTATTTTGGTAGCGAATCACAAAAACAGGGAGAGAAAGAAATTAGAGATTTATTAATGCAAACTACAGATGAGTTAACAAATTTGTTGCGGGGGTTGAATGGGGAGTATATTCCGCCTGCGCCTGGTGGTGATTTGTTGCGTGATGGTGCTGGGGTTTTGCCGACGGGGAGGAATATTCATGCGTTAGATCCTTATAGAATGCCTTCACCTGCGGCGTATGAAAGGGGTAGGGAAATTGCCCAGAAAATTATCGCCCAGCATTTACAAGAACATGGGAAATATCCTGAGACGGTGGCGGTGTTGTTGTGGGGTTTAGATGCAATTAAAACCAAGGGTGAATCTTTAGGAATTCTGCTGGAATTAGTTGGTGCTGAACCTGTAAAGGAAGGGACTGGCCGAATTGTTCGTTATGAATTAAAACCCTTGGCTGAGGTGGGACATCCGCGTATTGATGTGTTGGGTAATTTGTCGGGAATTTTCCGCGATAGTTTTGTAAATATCATCGAATTGTTGGATGATTTGTTTTTCCGTGCTGCTGAGGCGGATGAACCAGAAGACCAGAATTTTATTAAGAAACACGCTTTAACTTTGAAGGCGCAAGGTGTAGAAAATGCTTCGGCGAGATTATTTTCTAATCCTGCGGGTGATTTTGGTTCTTTGGTAAATGATAGGGTGGTGGATGGTAATTGGGAATCTGGGGAAGAGTTAGGTAATACTTGGCAAAGCCGCAATGTGTTTAGCTACGGGAGACAAGATAAAGGCCAAGCTAGACCAGAGGTGTTGAATCAGTTGTTGAAAACGAGCGATCGCATCGTCCAAGAAATTGATTCGGTAGAATATGGTTTAACCGATATTCAAGAATATTACGCCAACACTGGCGGTTTGAAAAAAGCAGCCGAAAAACAAGGCGGTAAAAAGGTAACTACCAGCTTCGTCGAAAGTTTCTCGAAAGACACCACCCCCCGCAATTTAGATGATTTGCTGCGGATGGAATATCGCACAAAATTGCTAAACCCTAAATGGGCGCAAGCAATGGCAAATCAAGGTTCTGGCGGTGCTTATGAAATTTCGCAACGGATGACAGCCTTAATTGGTTGGGGTGGTACTGCTGATTTTAAAGATGATTGGGTATATGACCAAGCCGCAGATACCTATGCTTTAGACCCAGCAATGGCAGAGAAATTACGCCAAGCCAACCCCGAAGCTTTCCGCAATATTATTAGCAGAATGCTAGAAGCATCTGGGCGCGGCTTCTGGCAAGCTGATGCAGATAAATTAGATAAATTGCGTCAGTTATATGAGTTAACTGATGAACAATTGGAAGGTGTGACAAGTGTTTACTATTAATATATGTTTATTGATATTACATAAATCGCTTTAGTAAGCATAAATGTTTGAGAACTTTTCCCGGCGGCATCATTTAGACAAACCCACGTATGACTTAAAGTATAAATATGTGCCACCAGCGTTTCGGATAGACATATATAAAATTATTAAGGAAAATTGTGAATCTGCTATTAGCGAGTACACCATTTATAGGGATAGCTCTGTTAGTGTTAATAAGTCCACTGTTCGCTTTTATGAGATTGAAGAAATAGAAGAAAGGTATAACTCAGATTATTTCATACAGATGATGCTGGATTTAGAGTGACATGAAATGTTGTCATTAGTGGAGTACCTGATTCACGAATATCCATACTTGAAGACAGAAACAGTTAATCATTTGTTTGAGTATCATAATGTGGGTTATCGAGTAGAACAAAACAATTCACATTATCCAGGTACAGCAAAAGTTGTAGTTTATTATGATGAACTCCTTGCTGATAATGACAAAATTCTAAATAGCGATATTCCTTATCAATCAGTTATTGAATCTATACAGGCGGCAAAAAAGTATTTGAGCGACCCACAGAATATTGATATTGCCAATTCAATTCTCTCATCAATTAAAGCAGTAAAAGGGTATTTAAAAGGATATTTCAAATCACATGGTAAGAATCCAGCAACTTTAGATGACTGTATTAAAGAACTACAAAAACAGAAAGTGTGTCCAGAAGAAATTATAATAAAACCGCTCAAGAGTCTTTATATCTATCGCCATCGAACTGAAAATGTAGCTCATGGTTCCCCTTTAACTGCTGAACTGTCAAACGAAGATGCTTTACTATGTAATGAAATGGCTATTTCTTTGATAAACTACTTTCATAGAAAATTCACTGTGAGTTGTTAAATAGCTAAATCTAGCAAGCCCTCACTATTGAATGCTCGTAATTGTTTCTTGTGAGAATATAAAGCTGTTTACCATTATTTATGTACTGGCTTGTTTAATTATAAACTTTGCCTATCACTATTTTAACTGCTCTTCAGCTATTTGAATTTTTATTCATCTCTCTCGCCATCCTAAATGATTTACAAATATCTATCTCCCTTGTCTACCTTGTCTCTCTAAATAAAGTCTCTTTTTCATACTATTCACTCTTACCACTGTAATTTAACGGCAGTTTAACTATTACCGTAGTCCCCACATCCTGTTGGCTTTCTAGGTTAATTTCACCACCATGTAAGTCTACACACTTTTTCACCATTGCCAGCCCTAGACCTGTTCCTTGAATTCTACGCGCATTACTCGCCCTGTAAAAAGTTTGAAATAAATTAACTTGGTCTGTTTCTGGAATCCCTATTCCCTCATCTTTAACCTGAAAAATTGCCATATCACCTTCAAAGGTTAAATTAAACCAAATATTACTTTGTGGTGGAGAATATTTCACAGCATTGGAAATTAAATTAGTCAAAATACAATAAATTAATTCCTCATCCATATAAATTAAATTACATTCTCCTGCATTATTAAAAATAATATTTTTCTGCCCAGCCGCTTTCATTTGCATTACTTCCGTAATTTCTTGACAAAAGCTAATCAAATTTAAAGGTGCAGGTTTATATTCTAATTTGGCAGTTTCACTTTTACTGAGAAATAAAACTTCATCTAATAGCTGCAACATGTGGTTGAGAGCATCTTGCACACGCTCGAAATAAATATTTCTTCGCGCCTCATCCATATTATTGTGATTTTGCAGAATATCTATAGCAGTCCTAATTGTAGTCATCGGGTTACGAAACTCATGGGAAACCATCGCCACAAAGTTAGACTTTAACTCATTGAGTTGTTGTTCTTTTACTAATGCTTGACGGCTTATTTCTTCACTTTCTCGTAACTTATTGAGAATTTCTTCTCGTTCAATAGCATAGCGAATAGCCCGTACTAATCGCTGAATGGTAATTTGGTCTTTGACTAAATAATCTTGAGCGCCTTCTGCTAAAGCTTGCATTGCTAATTCTTCATCATCAAGTCCTGTTAAAACCACTACAGGAATATCTGGAACTGCGGCTCGATAAGCCTTTAAAGTATCTAGCCCAAAAGAATCTGGTAATCCCAAGTCCATCAAAACTACATCAAATTTATGTGGTTGAAAACTTACATTTTCCAAATGATTTACTGTAAGATTATTCTCTGATAAACTTAAATTTATCGCTTCAGATAATTGTTCAACATGCACCATTTCTAGTTTATGTTGAACGGTATGAGAAAATATTTGATGTAATAGTTTGGCATCACTAGGACTATCCTCTACCAGCAGAACACGAATTATTGTTTTTTGCATAAAGCATAAAATATATTTATATAAATTGCTGCAATGAGCATCAGATTTTTTCACTGTGAAAACAATGCTCAATCATAATCGATATTGGACAATATAGAGGAATACTTATAAGATGGATAAATCTGGTGGTAGAGTAACTGCCGTTAACCAAAAATCTTTAATTAAATCCACAACCTCAAGAAACTGATAAACATCAAGAGGTTTGGTTACATAACAGTTAGCACTGAGATGATAAGAACGTAGTATGTCTTGTTCATCTGCGGAAGTAGTCAGGACAACCACCGGAATATGTTTCAATTTGGGATCAGATTTAAGTTCTGTCAGCACTTCTCGTCCATCCATCCCTGGTAAATTCAAATCCAGTAAAATTAAATCGGGACGTGGAGCATTAGCAAACTCTCCTTGCTGGTGTAGATAATTCATTGCCGTTTCACCATCTTCTACCCAGTGCAAGTTATTGGGAATTTTGGTATTTACGAAGCCTTTCATAGTGAGATTAGCATCGCTGGGAGAGTCTTCAACTAGCAAAATTTCAACACACCGATATACTTGAGTCTTTTCAATACTGTTATTAACCATATATTACACGTCTTTATCTAAACTTTCTGGGGTAGCTGATTCATGAAGGGTAAAGTAAAACGTTGTACCCACTCCTAACTGAGATTCAGCCCATATATGACCATTGTGACGCTCAACTATTTTTTTACAGATAGCCAAACCAATTCCTGTACCTGAAAATTCGCGCCGGGTATGTAGACGACGAAAAATTTCAAAAATCCGGTTAAGATACTGAGATTTAACGCCAATACTGTTATCTTGTACAGAAAATAACCAAATTTCATGGTTTTGAGTCAAACATTCTTCATCTAAAGCCTTCCACCCCTGCACCCCCACTCCCTCACTCTTCTCTACTATCGCTGCACTTATATGAATTTGTGGTGTTACATCTTTGCGGCGAAACTTGATGGCATTACCAATTAAATTTTGAAATAATTGGATTAACTGAGTTTTATCTGCAAGCAGGTTGGGTAATGGCTCATGAGTGATGACAGCTTGACTTTCTGCGATCGCTACCGATAAATTACTCAAAGCCTCCCTCAGCACAACATTGCAGTCAGTCAGCGTAAATATTCGACCTCTGGTACCTATCCGAGAATAAGCCAGCAAGTCTTGAATCAACTGCTGCATTCGTCTCGCACCATCAATAATGTAATCTATATATTCTTGGGCAGAATCATCTAACCTCTCTCGATATTCCTCTACTAATAATTGACTATAGCCAGTTACAGCCCGTAACGGTTCTTGCAAATCATGAGAAGCTACATAGGCAAACTGTTCTAATTCTTGATTCGAGTTTCTTAGTTCCTCATTTAGTTTTTCTAATTCGGCTGTACGTTCCTGAACTTTAATTTCTAGTTCGGCTTTGGCTTGTTGTAGTGCTTCTTCTGCGAGTTTGCGGTCTGTAATATCAGTATGAGTTCCTATCCACTCCTGAATTTGGTTGTCAGCATCTAATATAGGAACTCCCCTCACAGCAAAAAATCGATAATTACCATCAGCGACTCGCACACGATGTTCCAACTTATAAGGACTTTTCCATTCTCTAGCCTGATTCCATAAAAACAGAGAAAGCTCTCGGTCTTGAGGATGAATTGCATTCAGCCATCCCCATACTTGAAGTTCTTCCTGAGTTTGACCTGTTAAAGCTATCCATGAGGAATATTCTTTAGGAAAACCCTGAGCATCAGTTAACCACACTGCTTGAGATGTCGCTAGTACCAATGAACGATATCGTTTTTCACTGTTTTCTAAAGCCAGTTCTGCCAACTTGCGCTGCGTAATATCTTGAAAGAAAATTGATAACCCTTCTTGGCTAGGATAAATGCGATTTTCAAACCAGCGATCCCACGGTGGATAATACTCTTCAATCTGAATTACTTTTTGTTCGGACACAGCTTGGTAATAAGCATGATAAAACTTCTGTCCCACACCTTCGGGAAACTCTTCCCAAATATTTTTGCCAATTAAATCTTCTGGACGACGATTGAAAATTTGTCCCGCCCTTTGATTCACGTAGGTATAACACCAATTAGCATCTAAAGCCACAAAAGCATCTGTTACAGTTTCTAAAAGATTTACCAGCTTTGCTTTAGCTGCTTGCTGTTCTAAAAGAATCGCTTCTGCTGACAAAACTTTATTAATTTGAATTTGCTTTTGTAGTAAAAAATAAACTCCTACTATCAGAAAAGAACTTAAGCCATATCCCAAAACCACTACAAAAATAATTTGGCGAACCCCTACATCTGTGTTTGCTATCCGCTGTTGTAATAGTTTTTTTTCTTCCCTCTCCATTACTTGCGTAATATTTTTAATTTGATTATCAGTATTTACAGACTGATTATTTTTAGCAACTTCAATAGCTTTATCTAAATTTTGTTGCTCAAAAACTGCAATAGATATCTGTAATAAGCAAAGTTTTTGGTTAATTTTAAGTTCAAGTTGTTGAATTTTATCTTGTTGCTTGAAGTTATCTATAGTTAAATTTCTAATAATTTGAATTTGTTGTACTAACTTTTGTATTTCTTGCTCATAAATTTTTTTTATATGTTACCTGACTGGTGAATATGTAGCTGCTATATGCGGTTTCTATATTCCTCAGATACATGTGCAGATGATCTAAGTTGTCTAGAACTCGCTGAGTATGAATCACCCAGTTACTTTCTTTAGTTAAACTCTGAAAACTGGCATAAGAAATTACACCAACACCACACAGCAATAATAATGCCAAAGAAAAACTGACTGCAACAAATTTTGCTGAAAGTCTATTCATGAGCAACTCGCAAGATTGCAAATGATAATTGAAAAAGAATTAAGGAGTCAGAATCAATGAACAGAGGATTCAGATACGCCACTCATTGTAGACCGCTAAATCTTCTCCTATCGGAGAGGATACGTGTAGCTTGCTTCCCTGTAGGGGTATGATTAGCGTGGGTCTTAAACCCATTTATTCATCAGCCAGTCGTACACAATTCATTTTGAGTTCTGACTCCTGACTCCTGAATTTTATTTCGATAATATTTAGTCTTTATAACTCATTAAAGATGCTATGAATCAAATGATACATCCATTAAGTATAAATTTCATTCAAGTTTTGTGTATATTTAAGATTTATATTTAAATTTGGTATTGATAGGTAAAGGTTAGGATTTACACAAAACAGAACCTTGTATTTTCTGAAAATTTGGTGTTTTGACCGCTTAATTATGTATATTAAAATCTATGTCCAATGGTATATGACAAAATAAATTTTATACTGTAAAGCCTAGTTTCTTGTTTATACCTTATTTACCCAAAATACGTACGCCGCAAATATAAAAATTGAGTGAGTAATCAGCTTTTTATCGCTTATACTCACTCAATTTATGCTGACTCAAAATTATCAGATAATTTCTATCAGACTATTGATTTCACCCATATCTAGCTGAGAGACTATTTATAAAGTAAATCTGAATTAGGGTGTGTTAAGCACTGTTATATATTTTGCGATTAATTAGCTCAAAATCTGCGCCTAACACACCCTCAGAGTATTTTATTTTTACCTGATAAATAACCCCGAAAATTAACGAGATTCAGTACCTTGATTGGGGCTACCTGCTACATCATCTTCGCCTGGTGCTTCTGGTCTAGCAGTCTTTCTCGCATCAGACTGCGAAGCATCACCAGTTTTGCGAATATCTTCTTGTAAAGGGGTTTGATAACCACCAGAAGCTGTAGGGGTAGTATCTTGATTGTTAGCAGACTTTTGTTTTTGTTCTTCAGCCATAACGATAAACTCCTATGATTAACTCTTGGCTTTATTGTAGGAATATTAAGAATGTAAAGTTATCTATCTAAAATATGGTTATGACTTAATGTTGACTCTGCCATAAGTATTATTTAATTTTTTAAAAAACAAATAAATTCATGTACAGCCAAAATTTATCATTACCCTCTGGATGTGTTCTGCGTCAGGCAACTTCAACTGACAAGTGGTCAATTCGCTCATTAGTGTTGTCGGCTAAACTTGACCCTACTCAATTGCGCTGGCAACAGTTCTATGTGATTGAGTGTGAGGGTAATTTAATTGCTTGCGGACAACTGCGTAATTTTCCAGGCGCACAAGAACTTGGTAGTTTGGTGGTTAAATCAACTTGGAGAGGTCGTGGTTTAGGTAGTTTGCTCACTCAGCATCTTATTAGTCAAGCTACACAACCACTATATTTAGAATGTTTGGGTGAGCAATTGTCACAGTTTTATAGTCGTTTTGGTTTTGTAAAAGTTGCTTTCGATAATCTACATCCATCTCTTCAGCCTAAATTTCGCGTCTCGCAATTGGCGAAAAAACTGTTACGAGTACCTGTCGTGTTTATGAAATATCAGGGGAGTGGGAGATCAGAGGACAAGGGGGACAAGGGAGATGAAGGAGAAAGACAAATCAATTACTGTTGACTATTTAACAAAAATTGTGAGCAGAACAGGCCCTAATAAGTAATGATGACTGACACAAGTAAGTCCAGAAGCAGAACCCAAAGTTTCTCTTTGTTTGGGACTGTAAAAACGGACTCCTAAAGGAGAAATTGGCAGTTTTTTAAGTTCTAGTTCTTGTTTAAAAGTAAAGTCAACTAAGTAAAAGCGTCCGCCGGGAGTTAGGACTCGCGCTACTTCACTGAGAACTTTTTGCGGTTCTAAATAATGTAAAAAGCTAATAGTGCTGAACACAGCATCAAATTGACCTTCCCCAAAGGGTAGAGATTCAGCATTACCCTCAATATAAATTAAACGTGGATGGTGGCGGTTGCTAATTCTCGCCATTCTTAACATATTTGGTGATAAGTCTAAACCTGTACCACGCAAGTCAGGAAATTTGGTGGCGAGGCGTTCTAATAAGCGTCCAGTTCCACATCCCAAATCAAGGACTTTGACTTGCTCTGATAAGTCAACATATTCTAATAGCCTTTGGTGAATAGCTCGATAAAATACTGAGGGAAATGTCCAATCGTAGCTAAAAGCCCAGTTGTTAAAGAGAGATTTCTTGTTAGCAAAGAAATTTTCTGTCATTGGTTTGCACTTTTGTAACAGCGATATCTAGCCTAACGTGCAGTATCACGAGTGTGGGAACTCCATCAATGATTCCGAAATCTAAAAACTTAGATATGTATTTAAAGATGTGACACGAAAAGATGATCTGTGAGTGTAGCAGCCTCAAGCGATCGCTTCATCATATTTATCTATATTTAATCTTCCGGTAAATTACTATGACATCTATAACTTTGCTTCATTTACACAAAGATTTCTTACAAAAAGTTAGTAAATGGTTAGAAAGTAGAGAAATTAATAACATTCAATTAGCTCATTTTGTGTGCAAAGTGATACCATCACAATGTCCCTTTGAAAGAGATGTGACTTTATTTGGACGGAAACTGTTTCACATTCCAGCAATGTGTAAACTTAATCCCTTCTATGAGCAATTAGTAAGTCTGCGTTTTCGAGCTTTGTGTTATCTTGCTGATGAATGTGGTGAAGATGTAAATGTTTATTGCTAAACTTTGAAAGTCACAAATCTCAGCCATCGGTAATTACAGACATACACTTGTTATCTGCTTTAATCTATACTAAGCTATTTTAGGACTAATTAGACATACATCAAACTAGTTCTCGATCTGTGTCCATTACTGCCTTCCCTTGCTGAAATTATTAACATCATCAATATGACGCACATCTTACTTGTAGAAGATGAGGTCAAACTGGCGCGATTTATCGAATTGGAACTGAATTACGAAGGTTATCAAGTCAGTGTCGCCTACGATGGATTAACTGCCCTGACTGCGGCGCGAGAGTTACATCCAGATTTAGTTATTTTAGATTGGATGTTACCAGGGTTATCAGGTCTAGAGATTTGCCGCCGTTTGCGGAGTACTGGAGACAAAGTTCCAGTCATATTATTAACTGCGAAAGATGAAGTCAGCGATCGCGTCGCTGGTTTAGACGCGGGTGCTGATGACTATGTAGTTAAACCATTCAGTGTTGAAGAACTATTAGCCAGAGTCCGCGCTCATCTGCGCCGCAATCAAGAAGCCGATGCAGCCGACATCTTAGAATTTGAAGACCTCAGCTTAAATCGCCGTACCAGAGAAGTGTATCGCGGTAATAGATTAATTGAATTAACTGCCAAAGAATTTGATTTGCTGGATTATTTGCTATCCCATCCCCGACAAGTAATTACCCGCGATCGCATTTTAGAAGAAGTTTGGGGTTACGACTTCATGGGCGATTCCAACATCATCGAAGTTTACGTCCGCTACCTGCGCCTCAAACTTGAAATCAACAATGAAAAGCGCCTCATTCAAACCATCCGAGGCGTTGGCTACGTACTGCGTGAGTAGAAGTATGAAGTGTGAAGGTTTGTAAAGGACACCCTAGCCCATAACCCCTAGCCCCTAGCCTCATTGCAAACAACCGTTAAACTTCATTGCAAAATAAAAAGGTAATTCGAGCAACATGATAAGTTTGATGATGTGAATCAACAGTGCGATAAGGAGAACACAGTGGCAACGGAATCTAACTTACTAACGGGCAAAGCTGTACAAAACGAAGATTTTAGTGAATATGTCGCTCATTTACAGCTACACATGACGCTACAAGCTCGCAATCTGGTTCCAACCCTCAAGCATTCTGTGGAAGATAGTAGACAACAACTACTCCATCAAACCCAAGCCAACTTTGAAAAGTTAATTTCTCGGCAAGGTTTGTAAATATAGGAAATTTAACGAAAAGTCAAATAAAATAAAAGCAGGTATTTTTGGGTTAACGCCAATAGCGTACTCATCTAACCTGCTTTTTTTGCTTTTGTAAGTATTTAATCAAAAAAATCAATCTTTTGAAGCAATAGCCAGCAACGGAAAGCCGTTAAAATTGTTATTGCAACAGTTCCACCCACGAGCAGTTAGTTAAGGCTAAATGGCCGCTTGAATCAAAATGACTTCATTACTTCCTCGAAATCTCAGCGTTGTCATCCGGCCAGTCCACTATCGGGATCTGGATGGAATTGAGCGATTAACACAAGAGTCATTTGCCGCCACGACTTTGGAAGGCTCTAACTCTGCCGAGCGCCAAATGCAATCGCTCCGTCGTTGGTACGGCTTACTTAAATTTTTAAGCTGGTTCCCTAATCCACTCCAGTATCGTTTCTGCGCTTATGTGGCCGAACAAGGGCGAATGCTGTTGGGAATGATTCAAGTATCACCATTCAACCGCACTCGCAGTACTTGGCGCATTGATAAGGTGGTGCTAGATCGGGCTGCGGATAAACAAGGAATTGGCTCACAATTGCTGCGCCATTGCTTTGAGTCGATTTTAGAAGCGCGGACTTGGCTATTAGAAGTAAATATTAATGATATAGAAGCATTAGCCCTGTATCGCCAAAATGGATTTCAACGTTTAGCAGAAATTACCTATTGGAAAATAGAAGCCGATTTATTGGCTGAATTGGCACAAGCAGAACCAGATTTACCGAATTTGCTGCCAGTAAGTAACGCTGATGCCCAGTTGCTTTATCAACTAGATACAGCATCGATGCCGCCTTTGGTACGGCAAGTCTTTGACCGCAACACCCGTGATTTTAAAACCAGTTTATTTGGTGCGTTGACCGATGCTGTCAAGCAATGGCTAACTAAAACAGAAGTTGTCAGTGGTTACGTGTTTGAACCGCAACGCAAAGCTGCTATTGGCTATTTTCAAGTACAGCTTGACCGCAAAGGTGAAACTCCCCATGTGGCAACACTGACAGTTCACCCTGCTTACACTTGGTTGTATCCAGAGTTGCTTTCGCAATTGGCACGCATAGCGCAAGACTTTCCCCAACAAGGTTTGCGACTGGCTTCTTTAGACTACCAACCGGAAAGAGAAGAATATTTAGAACGGATCGGCGCAAAACGCACTGAACATACTTTGATTATGTCGCGTTCAGTTTGGCACAAACTCCGAGAATCAAAATTTGTCTCCTTAGAAGGGATTCAATGGACAGATGTGCTGCAAGGTTTACAACCAGCACGTAAACCCATACCAGGAGGAATGTCTTGGGTAAAAACTGGACAGCAGCCATCTTCAGAAATACCAGTGCCAAGTAAATCAGAATCTATTGGCTTTAAATGTAACAATTGTCATACAGAGCCATCTTGCCACAATGAATCAGTTGATGGTCAACAGGAAAAGTAGTAAAAGCTTCACTGGTGCAGAGTAGAAGATGAATATCTCAGACTCTGCACCCACGACTCGGCACGGTTAATAATGGATAAAAAACAGTATATTTCAGCACTAGGATTAGATATCGGACGAAAGCGAATTGGTGTAGCAGGGTGCGATCGCACCGGTTTAATTGCTACAGGAATTACAACAATTGAACGCTCATCTTTTGAGCGCGACGTTGAGCAGTTCCAAAATCTCGTGACTGAACGTCAGGTAGAAATTTTAGTTGTTGGTTTACCTTATTCAATGGATGGTTCTTTGGGATTTCAGGCTCATCAGGTGCAGAAATTTGCCACTAAACTGAGTAAGGCTCTCAAACTGCCCATAGAATATGTTGATGAGCGCCTCACCTCTTTTCAAGCAGAGCAAATGCTCATCGCCGAGAATCTCTCACCATCGCGTCATAAAGGTTTAATTGACCGCAAAGCAGCAGCATTGATTTTACAACAATGGTTAGATTCTCGACGCTCTGCCCCAGTTAAAATGCTGTCGAGTATGGATAGCTTTTGACGTGATATTCTGAAAGCAATTACTGAGCAGTTGTGTCTAAATGTGAAACTATTAGCTTGGCATTATTTGTCATTTAACAGGAAAGCAATATTCACAGTTGCGGGTAAAGATAAAGTTTAACTAATCGGCTATGTTTCCTTCTCCATTTTCTGAAGATAACGATCGCGATCACACAGGTTCCATCACCTTGACTGATGAAACAGGGCGAACCCTCGAATGTTATATAGAACATTCGCTCTCTGTAGATGGACAAGAATACGTCTTACTGCTTCCTGTGGACTCACCCATAGAAATTTTCGCTTGGGAAGGTGACGACGAAGAAGAAGAAGCCGTTTTAGTAGAAGATGATGCTATCCTTGACGAAATTTTTGGTACCGCCCAAGCAGTTTTATCCGAGCAGAACCTAATTCTGAAAAACACAGCTTACGCTTTGACAGTTGCGGGTGAACTACCAGCTGTAGATGAGTCGGAACTTTTTACATTAGAAATCGAAGACGACGAAACCGATTTAGAGCCAGAACAACTACAGCTACTCGCCAGCTTCTATCATGAAGAACAGGAGTACGCTATTTATACTCCCCTTGATCCACTGCTGTTTTTTGCCAGAATCACTAAAGATGGTGAACCGGAATTACTTTCTCCCGAAGAATTTCGCCAAGTGCAACCACTCCTAGAAGAACAACTTTTTAACGAAGTGGAATAAAATCTGCTCAAAATTGAAAATAAAAATGTCTCATTTTTAGACAAGGTTTTAGAGTCGGGTGCAGGGGTATAAGGGTGTAAGGGTGTATGTATTCAACATCCTTATACCCCCTGCACCCATTCTCAACAATGCTCTTGCTTGAGAGCATTTCTTATTGTGATCTTGAAAATTATCTATGACTTGGAACAATCTCTTACAGCCTGACTTGATTTTACACGGTTCAATTTTGCAATTGACTCAAGAAGTTATTCAACAATATGGGCTGAAGGGACTTGTCTTAGATGTGGATGAAACACTAGTTCCTTTCACAGTGGGGACTCCTTCGCCAGAGTTGAGGCAATGGGTAGAAGAAATCCGTGTCAATGTTGACTTGTGGTTGGTGAGCAATAACTTAAGCGAAGCTCGCATTGGCAGTATTGCCCGTGCTTTGAATTTACCTTATTACTTGGGTGCAGCCAAGCCCTCTCGCCGCAAAATTAGAGCCGCTCTACAAGCAATGGATTTACCAGCACATCAAGTAGGAATGGTGGGCGATCGCTTGTTTACCGATGTTTTAGCTGGTAATCGCCTGGGAATGTTTACAATTCTCGTAGAACCGATTATTCATCCTGATGCTGCACTGCGTTCTCATCCCGTCCGAAATTTTGAAGTCTGGATTTCTGAAATCCTGGGAGCCTCTATCACACCTAAACGCAGCATTGTTAACAAAAAGTAACAAATCGTCAGGAAAGTAAAGCTAAAGAAATAATTAAGGATGAAATAGAAACAGAGAAAATGGGAGATTATAAGTATTAATAACATGGGGTCAGCTAATAAAAGACCCTAGTAAATAGCAAATAACTATAAACTAGTAAAGCGTCAGCCTTCACTTATAGAAGGATTGGCGCTTTACTTTTTTGTGCTTAGTCATTTGTCCTTAATGACAATGACTAATGAACATTGACCAATGACCAATGACCAATGACCAAAACGATTGTCGTCAAAATAGGCACTTCTAGCCTGACTCAACCTGAAACCGGGCAATTAGCACTTTCTACGATCGCAACTTTAACCGAAACACTTTGTCATTTAAGACAGCAGGGCAATCGTGTTATTTTAGTTTCCTCTGGTGCGGTGGGTGTGGGCTGTGCCAGATTAGGCTTAACCGAACGTCCAAAAGCGATCGCCCTCAAACAAGCAGTAGCCGCAGTTGGTCAAGGCAGGTTAATGCGGATATATGACGATTTATTTACTACCTTGCAACAACCCATCGCTCAGGTTTTGCTAACGCGCAGCGACTTAGTGCAGCGTAGTCGTTACCTCAACGTTTACAACACCTTTAAAGAATTGTTAGGGCTGGGTGTAATTCCCGTAGTTAATGAAAACGATACAGTAGCTGTTGAGGAACTGAAATTTGGTGATAATGACACCCTTTCGGCATTAGTAGCGAGTTTAGTCGAAGCAGATTGGCTATTTTTACTCACCGACGTAGATAGATTATATTCAGCCGATCCCCGTTCTGTACCCGATGCCAAACCCATTGCCTTGGTGAGTAATATTAAAGAATTGGCGCAATTGCAAATCCAAACAGGTGGTCAAGGCTCACAATGGGGTACTGGTGGGATGGTAACAAAAATCTCCGCCGCACGAATTGCGATCGCTGCCGGAGTGCGAACGGTAATTACTCAAGGGCGATTTCCCCGCAACCTCGAAAAAATTTTACAAGGGGAACCTTTAGGAACGCACTTTGAACCGCAACCAGAACCCACATCGGCCAGAAAACGCTGGATAGCTTACGGACTTGTGCCGACAGGAAAATTGTACTTAGATCAAGGTGCGATCGCTGCTATCTCCCAAGCTGGAAAATCATTATTAGCCGCAGGTATCAAAACACTAGAAGGAGAATTTGACACCCAAGACGCTGTGCAATTATGCGACACCAACGGTAACGAAATAGCCAGAGGATTAGTAAACTACAGCAGCGATGAACTACAAAAAATCTGCGGGCGACACTCTAGAGAAATTCCCGAAATTTTGGGATATGTGGGCGCAGATACCGTGGTGCATCGAGATAACTTAGTTTTGACTTAAATAGAATTAGGATATCGGCAATAATCGAGAGACATATAAATGGTAAAAACAATCGCTGCGGAGAAGATAACGCTCTATGATTTGGAGCAGCGGTTCAAATTGCAACAAACTGAAGACGAGTCATTTTTCTCTGAATGGCAAGAAAGTTTACCTGAGCTAACAGATATAGAAAAACAGCGACTTGCAAGAGTAGAAGCCATAGTTGCTAATTTAGAGCGGCGTTCAGTCCTAGAAAATACAGTTAAGCTGGCTGTGGTAGCTCCCTTGTTGGATTTAGCCGGACTGTTTTTGCCTCCATTTTACGTCAGCACAGAAGACTCAGTAGAAGTTGTTGCTACTGATGAGGACATTTTAGTCCGGGGGCGAATCGATGTCCTAGTTCTCAAAGAACAACTTTGGGTGTTAGTGATTGAGTCAAAGCGGGCAGAATTTTCACCAAAGGTCGGTATTCCCCAAGTATTGTCCTATATGCTGGCGGCTCCCAATGGTACACGCCCTCGTTATGGACTTGTTACCAATGGCACAGATTTCATATTTGTGAAACTTGTTTGTCAAGATGTGCCAAGATACGGGCGATCGCGCCAATTTATCTTAGGACAAGATCATGACCTATATCGAGTGCTACAAGTCATAAAGCGATTGGCTGAAATTGTTGGACAAGAAAAATAGAATTAAGTCCGAGCTAATAAGGGAGCTGCGGCTAATAAAGTTTGAGTATAAGGATGCTGTGGATTGGCAAAAATTTGTTTTGTCGGGCCGAGTTCGACGATTTTACCGCCATTCATCACCGCAATGCGATCGCACAAAAATCTCGCTAACCACAAATCATGAGTAATAAAGAGATAAGTTAATTCAAATTCTGCTTTTAACTGCAACATCAAATCTAAAACTTGTGATTGCACACTGGCATCTAACATACTCACTGGTTCATCGCAAATTAACAGTTTAGGACGAGTAATTAAAGCCCGTGCGATCGCCACCCGTTGTTGTTGTCCGCCCGATAAATCTGACGGAAAACGTTGATAATAAACTTCTGGCGGTGTTAAACCGACTTTTTGCAACATCCACAAGACTTCTTCTTTGGCTTTTGCTGCATCGGCAAGATTATGAATTAACAAAGGATCACCTATACTCTGCCCCACAGTCATCGCCGGATTTAAACAAGCATGGGGATCTTGAAACACCATTTGCATCTGTCGGCGGGAAGAGCGAATTTCTTGACGTGATAGCTTGGTTAAATCTTGTCCCAAAAATTCTACCTTGCCAGATGTCGGCCGAATTAACTGTAAGATAGTCCGCGACAATGTGCTTTTACCACAGCCCGATTCCCCTACTAAACCTAAAATTTCTCCCGGAAATAGTTCCAGGTTAATTCCATCTACAGCTTTGATTGTTTGACTTTCCGCTTTAAACAGTCGTTCTATCAAGTTAGGTTCTATTGTGTAGTGTTGCTGGAGTTCTGTAACTCGTAAAAGTGGTGATTGACTATCAAGTGTTGGTTGTGAATTATCTTCTCCACTTTCATCCACAGCTTGAATATGCAAAGCTGCTTGCAAAAGCGATCGCGTATATTCATGTTGAGGATTACCAAATACCGATGTAGTCGCCCCCATTTCTACCATTTTGCCGTTGTACATTACGCCGATGCGGCCGCAATATTCTGCCACCATTGCCAAATCGTGAGAAATCAGTAACAGTGCCATATTTTCTTCCGCACAGAGACGGGTTAATTCTTGTAAAATCTGCGCGGAGACAGTGACATCTAAACTAGTGGTAGGTTCATCAGCCACAATTAACTTAGGATTTAGGAGGAGAGCAAGAGCGATCGCTACTCGTTGTCGCATTCCACCGCTAAACTCATGTGGATACTGATTCCAGCGACTCGCCGGAATTTTCACCTTTTCCAACGTCGCCAGTGCTTTTTCTTTCGCTTCCTTGGCTGATAGTTCTGGTGAATGTGCTTGCAAAGTTTCCAGACAATGTTTACCAATCGTCATCAATGGATCAAGGCGTGTCATTGGGTCTTGGAAAATCAGTGCTACCGCTTCACCGCGAAATTTCCGCAACTGAGGTAATGTTAAATCAAATACTGACTGCCCTTGAAAGGTTACTCGTCCATCAACTCTGCTAGATGGCGGTAGCAGCCGCATTGCTGCCCGTCCTAACGTAGATTTACCGCAACCAGACTCCCCTACCAGACCCATTCTTTCCCCTGGTTGCAGTGTAAAAGATACATCATCAACTGCCCATCTGAGTTCTTCCCCGCTACGCTGAGGATAGGCAACTCGTAAATTTTCTATACAAAATAAAGCTTCACTCATATTTATTCATCAGCCCAAAGCTACCAGCTAGAATAATTTCAAATTTTAGCTAGTGTATCAAATTCCCTAAAGTTCCTGTTCCCATTGACTGATAAAAACTCCGCGTCACTCTGCGTTTTTACCCCAAACCAAAAAGGCGCTCCCCGTGAAGAGAGCGCCTTTGATTATTTAGTGATGACTTCTATCTGAGCAAATTAGCCATTGATAGCAGGAGCAGAGATTGCAACAGGAGCTTGCTCACCAGCAGCCAAGTCTAAGGGGAAGTTGTGAGCGTTACGCTCGTGCATGACTTCCATACCCAAGTTAGCGCGGTTGATGATGTCAGCCCAGGTGTTGATGACGCGACCTTGAGAGTCAATCACTGATTGGTTGAAGTTGAAACCGTTCAGGTTGAACGCCATTGTGCTTACGCCCAACGCTGTGAACCAGATTCCGATTACAGGCCATGCAGCTAGGAAGAAGTGCAAGGAACGGCTGTTGTTGAAGGACGCGTATTGGAAGATTAAGCGACCGAAGTAACCGTGTGCTGCAACGATGTTGTAGGTTTCTTCTTCTTGACCGAATTTGTAACCGTAGTTTTGGGATTCGTTTTCGGTTGTTTCACGAACTAAGGAGGAAGTTACCAAGGAACCGTGCATTGCGGAGAACAGAGAACCGCCGAATACACCAGCCACACCAAGCATGTGGAAGGGGTGCATCAGGATGTTGTGTTCTGCTTGGAACACGATCATGAAGTTGAAGGTACCACTGATTCCCAAGGGCATACCGTCAGAGAAGGAACCTTGTCCGATGGGGTAAATCAAGAATACTGCGGTAGCAGCCGCTACGGGAGCGGAGAATGCTAGGCAGATCCAAGGACGCATTCCCAAGCGGTAAGACAATTCCCACTCACGTCCTAAGTAGCAGAATACGCCAATCAGGAAGTGGAATATTACTAGTTGGTATGGGCCACCGTTGTACAACCACTCATCAAGAGATGCTGCTTCCCAAATTGGGTAGAAGTGTAATCCAATTGCGTTAGAAGAAGGAACAACTGCACCGGAGATGATGTTGTTTCCGTAGAGTAAGGAACCTGCTACTGGTTCACGGATACCATCGATGTCTACGGGGGGTGCGGCGATGAAGGCGATTACGAAGCAGGTGGTTGCAGCTAGCAAGGTTGGGATCATTAATACGCCGAACCAGCCAATATACAGGCGGTTGTTGGTGCTGGTGATCCAGTTGCAGAACTGCTCCCATACGTTGGCGCTACGGCGCTGTTGTAAGGTTGCTGTCATGTCTTTATGATTGCTTTGTTATGTATGTTTCAGGTGTTTTCACCTGTTGTTACATATCTTAATCAAGATTGTTGCGGTTTGTAAAGTATTCTGAGGAAAGATTTACTAAATAAATGTATAAATAAAATTTATAACTGCTGGAGTTAGATTGACGTTGGTAATTTTAAGCATAAAAACGAAAAATCAAGGGTTGAGGAGAAGATGAAGGATTATAGAGGTACAGGGAGTGGTTTATGTATAGGACTAAGATTTATAGAAATTACGCAATAACTCTCTCAAACTCTTATAACTATTGGCTGCCAACTTTCGCTAAATTGGAAAAAGGTAGACTTAAGGAAGTGTTAAATGTCAGCACAACTGTTACTGGTAGATGATGAACCAGGATTGAGAGAAGCTGTGAAGGATTACTTACAAGAAAGCGGCTTTAGTGTTCAAGTTGCCAGTAATGCCCGTGAAGGCTGGGAGTTGATGGAACAGAACACACCTGATTTAGTGATTTCTGATATTATGATGCCCCAAGTGGATGGCTATCAGTTTTTGAAGCAATTGAGAGAAGATCCACGCTTTCAATCACTACCCGTTGTCTTCTTAACTGCTAAGGGTATGACAGGCGATCGCATTCAAGGCTATCAAGCAGGTGTTGACGCATATCTACCAAAGCCTTTTGATCCAGATGAGTTAGTAGCAATAGTAGAAAACTTACTTGCTCGTCGTCTTGTTAAGCCTACGTTTACAGGTGAAGACAGTGAAACTCCGGACATTGCCGAATTAGCCAATCAAATCGCGCAAATTAAAGCTCTGTTAACACAAAGAAGTGCGATCGCTCAATCTCCTGCTCCCTTCAAAATTGACTTGACCCCTAGAGAGCAAAGTGTTTTAAACTTGGTAGCTGAAGGGCTGATGAATAAAGAAATTGCTCGTCGCTTAGAGACCAGTGTTCGGAATGTAGAAAAATACGTGAGCCGCTTGTTCAGCAAAACTGGCACCAATAGCCGTACAGAATTAGTTCGTTTTGCACTAGAACACGGTTTAGCTAAGTAAAAATTTGGAGTAATTTTGGGATTTTTCAGTCTCAATTAAGAACTAATACCTTTTCCAGCCATCTTAATTAAGACTCATTGCTGAACCAAAATTTGTATTCAGAAAACTTAATATTGGGAAACTACACAACACAATCACTTCACGCTTAAACATGACACAACCAGGAGCTTTGATGATCAGCAAACTCCTGGTTGAAAAGTCTATAAAAATACATTGCTAATACTGTCATAAACAAGTATTTTGCCAAACTGGAAAGGTAATATCATTTTGAACTTGAGATTTTAGATTTTGGAAGGGTGGATTGGTAAGCAGTTCCGTAATCTAGCTTTCGTAATCATTTTCCCAGTTGGTGTAACTTTTTGAGTCTCGCGTTCTACCCAAATTATTCAAGTACATCAGACATCAATCAATATCTGCCAGATATTTTGGACTACTGAGATAGTCAACAGCTATAGATTCATCCTGAATGCTATCTCTTGCCAAAGCGACACCCTGGTGAGAAAAATTTTGCAGGTAGATAAATCTTCCTAAACTGTAAGCATCAAATTATTGGTTAGCAGCCTATCTTTTTCCTTGATGTCAAGATTGGAGCTACTTTTAGATGCTTGATGAAGTTTTTGTAAGGCAACATAAATTAAGCTTGCAGCTTGGTAGTGAGGTTACAAACCAACTTCATGATGCTATGGCATAGCACAGGGAATGAGCGAACTGCAAAAATTACCTTAATTATGCTTTATTCATTAACTATCGCTATTCAATTGCTGGAGAGCTTAATAACTGACTATTGAGTGTTATCAGCAGCATTCCGTAAGCGCATCAGTTGACGACGCATTTGGGGCGAGGCCTTAAATTCTGAGACTTCCTGAGCTTTCACAGAGGCTTGCAGTGTCTCTAAAAAGTCATCAGAACCTTCAGTTAAAGCGTCTAGTAGTACTTGCAACAGTTGCTCGCGATCGCCCAGGAGGCTCTTTTCCTCAATCAATCGGAATTTGAGATGAATCTCGCATTCATAAACACCGACTTCAATATTATTTATTTGGCGTGGTAATGCTTTTGAGTTCATAAGTTTTGCGGATTTTTTTACTTGGTAGCCATGAAATTGAGGAACTATTATCCTCAGCAAACATCCTTTATCTTTTTTTTTGAATCTATACCGCTGTAATTTAAGATTTTTCAACTTATCTCGTTCTGGGTTTCATTTTGATCTCCTATATTTTTTCTAGCTAGTCTTGCACATCTGAAGTTGTAATCTTCTTCTACCAGAACTGGTTTAGGTAAACCATCACTATTATTCAGTTTTTAAGATTCTATACAATAAAGTTTCTGTAAGAAGTTGTTCTACCTTTTTAAAGGTTTTTACATCAACTTCATCTTAACGTCAATAACAGTTCGAGTTTTTACTGAGTTTTTAGTAATTATACGTAAGTAAAATCGCTGTATTTTTTCAATTTAATTAACCCTAGAGGAAGCTTCACCATAATTACGTGAAAACACTTGATGTTAGTTTTTTTCACCAATAATTTCAGGAGATTTTGATGAATAAATTTATTAAGAGTCAAATGTTGATTCTAAGTAGAGAAATATACAGCGTTAGGCAACTTATTTTAAGTATAAAAGTCATAATTTATCTGCATCAAAAACCTGCAACTTTGTGTATTGTGCAAACGGAAACCGCGGCGGTGAAACTCCGGTAGTCAAAAATCAAGTAAGAACTGACGTATAAAAATCAAAGATTAGCAGTTTAAGTAATGGTATGTAGGTATAAATGAGTGATCTACACAAAAAATAAGTTCGGCACTACTAGCAATAGACACACTCAAAAATCTCACCCAAAAATGAGTAAGCAAGAGGCAGATGTATGGGGAGAATAACAATTAACTACTGATGAATTAATGAAAGCTTATGGATAGACCAGATTTTAGGGCTGGGCAACCGTCTACAATGATTTCAGTGTAATCAACTGAAACCTTTACACCATTCTATGGACAACCCAATGCTGCTCAAGTCCACAACCCGGCATATCCGCATTTTTGCGGCAGAAATTGACCGGGATGGCGAACTAGTTCCCAGTAATCAAGTTTTAACGTTGGATGTTGACCCAGACAACGAATTTAATTGGAATGAAGATGCTCTACAAAAAATTTATCGTAAATTTGACGAATTGGTAGAATCTTCTAGTGGTGCAGACCTGACAGACTATAACTTACGCCGCATTGGTTCAGATTTGGAGCATTATCTGCGATCGCTCCTCCAAAAAGGCGAAATCAGCTACAATCTATCTGCTCGCGTTACAAATTACAGTATGGGAGTTCCCCAAGTGGCTGTAGACGATAAGTAGTAGCAACCTGTACAGCAAGCACAGAGGTACAAATTAATAGTGATGAAGACTTTGCATCCTTAGCCGCCAGAATAAAAGTTGTCAGACTCAGCTTTGGTTGGTGGGTGCATAAGTCTGATTATTCAATAGTCAAGAGATAGGAGTGAGAATACACGTCACTCCTATCTCTTTAGAGATGTCAATTTGCCGCTGCTATATTTCACTTAATAATCGATATATATTCATCAAGCTATGTTTGGAAACCATCTCTTAGAAAATAAAAATTTTTACTTTTTTAACAGTTAGCAAAATTACATCGTTTGATAGAAGACAAAATCATCAGAATTAAGATACCAAAACCCAGAAGTCAGAATTTAGAGGTGATTTCACAATTTTTTCTGGTTCTTGTCACTATTATGACTTCTGCATTCTGAGTGATGCTTTCTTACATAACAACTCTATCCACAATTATTGAACTGGAGTACTGGAAGATTTCTGACTCTTCACTGAGAGGGTAAAACAAAAATTTTTCAGATCCTGGCCTTAGCAGAGTAATAACTGCAATTTAGCTAGTTTAACAACTAACTTTTTAATTCTTAAATAAAATTAATTTACAGTTTGTAACTGATCAGCCCATATAGTTCAGTAAAGCACATCAGCTTAGTTTAAATTGAGGTTTATTACCTAGGTTGCTAGGCAAATTTGGAGATTTTTAACTTTAAATAAACCATATTGACTTATAAATTAAAGAAACGGTTGTATTATGTAGGGCTTTCTAATGCTCTAATTAACTCAAAGCATCCAATTACAGATAAGTAAAGGTTAAGCTTTGTTGACAGGTTGAAAGTTAGTTGCACTGGCAACGGAAAGTCACAGAACAATAAAAGTTATGATGAGGCTGTAGAATTGGCCAAGGAGTGTGATATTTGCATAAATTCTCTCAATTAAGTATTAGCATTGACTGGTGTTTCCCAGCTAGAATCATGATCCCCAGTGGGATATATCTGTCTGTTTGCAGAAACAAGAGCAGCCTAGTACTGCTCACTGCCTATGGTTTTGAAGAAATTGCCAATCGCTAATCAGTGCGAACACTATGGAAAATGATGCGGCAACCCTCTACTGCCCAAATGAACTTTGTCAGGCTGCCAATCCCCTGACTCATAAGTTTTGTCAACGATGTTCCACACCCTTACCCAAACGATATCTCTGGGTTGTGGGTGATGTTCTAAATGTGGGTAGTCCTGGAGAAATATTAGCCGATCGCTATTTAGTCCTGAATAAATCTGTTGTTTTAGATACTAAGCCTGGATTACTCCCTCAAGGATTAGAAACAGACAACTTACAAACAATAAGAGCTTATTTGAGATTAATTCCCTACCGCTTACATATACCGCAGGTGTATGGAGTACTGTCTTTCAAAGATGGACGCTCTCGCAAAGAAATTTTACTTTTAGAAAAACCGCCTTTATTCACAGAACCAACGACAGACGCTCAATTAAGGTTGTGTCCGCAGTTAACTACTGCCTGGCGCAATGCAACCTCCATACGTCAACTGAATTGGCTCTGGCAATTAGGACATCTCTGGCAGCCTTTGGTGAGTGAAGGTGTTGCTTCTAGCTTACTGGAAGCTCACTTGTTAAGGGTGGAAGGGTCTTTAGTCCGCTTGTTAGAATTGCGTTTTGACACTGCAACACCAAAATTATCTGACTTAGGAGAATTTTGGCAGCAGTTAATACCAGATACCAAACCAGTCATTGCAGAATTTGTTAACCAAGTTAGTAATTATCTGATTAACGGAGAAATCAATTCTGCGGAAGTGCTAATCTCAGTTTTAGACAAGGGATTAGCAGAATTAGGCGAGTTACAATCGCCGAAAATTAAAATTATCACCAAAACGGACACTGGCCCAAAACGCCAACGCAACGAAGATGCCTGTTATCCACCAAGTGGCACAATGTTGAGTAAACCGCCGCAAGCTACAGCATTGGCTATTGTCTGTGATGGCATTGGTGGACATGAAGGTGGTAATGTCGCATCTAATTTAGCAATTGACACCATTCAGCAACAAGTTCAACAACTCACTAAAGTTCCTTACAACCATATAGACCCCTCACTCCTGCTGGCAGACTTAGAGCAAGCTGTGGCAGTTGCTAATGATAAAATTAGCCAGCGCAATGACAGTGAAAATCGCCAGGGGAGAAAACGTATGGGTACAACCTTGGTGATGGCATTACCAGTAGCACATGAGATGTATATTACCCATGTTGGTGATAGTCGTGCTTATTGGATTACACGGGATGGTTGCTACCAAGTTACTTTGGATGATGATGTTGCTTCTAGGGAAGTACGCTTGGGATATGCCATTTACCGGGAAGCAGTGCAGCAGAGTGGTTCGGGTTCCTTGGTTCAGGCATTAGGGATGAGTTCTAGTGCGGCATTACATCCAACAGCACAGAGGTTTATTCTGGATGAAGATGCTGTGTTTCTGTTGACATCTGATGGCTTAAGTGACTTTGACCGTGTGGAAGAATACTGGGAAACAGAAATTTTACCAATTTTGACAGAAGAAACAGATTTAGTCACAGTTGCTGATAAATTGCTGGAAATTGCCAACACCAAAAATGGCCACGATAATGTGACGATCGCTTTAGTTCATTATCAAGTTAAATATGTTGAGCCAGAACTGACTTTGAAAGCGGCTATTGTTGAGCGTCCCACTACAACCTCGCAAATTCCGCCTAAACCCCTGCAACCAACTTTATTAGAAGACATATCTGAGCAAAAAACTTTAATTCCTGAAGATAAGCCTAGTTCTCTTCAACAACTGCCACTGCATTTGATTGTGCCAATGATTATTGCGATCGCCGCAGGTTCTTTAGGGCTGCTGGTGCGTGGACTGTTTATGTCATCACCATTATTAACTAAAGATCCTATTCCTACTATACAGCCAACTCCTACTGCCACAAATGAGCGATCGCTCAATAACCTGGCTCCTGGTTGGGTAATTACGAATAGCCAAGAAATTACCTTGGATGATCAGAAGTTAGAAGGTGGTCGTTTTCTGCAAGTGGTTGAAGTCGAACCAGGAGATACAGCCAATACTCAGGAATCTGTAGTTAAATTGCGGCTTTGTCCTTCAGGAAATACAGCATCTCCTCTACCTGAAAAACCACTGCGAGTTAAATTAGCCCAACTGCAACGTCAAGGCATTTCTGTACTCCAAGGCAACGAAACCAGTAGTTGCGACACCTTATCTCAGCCATCAGATAGTTAAACTCCTGCATCTACCAAGGTGAAAATGCAACAAATACTCGATAAACTTGTAAAAGCCTGGAATAATACATTTAATAACTAGATTCAAAATTTCCAGGCGAAGAGTTTTCCTCACGGAAAATTGTTATCGCAAGTCCTTGGTTTCTACCTTTTAATTTAAAGAACCCATGCCATCCCTGAACTTAGCGATCGCCCGTCTCATCAATACTGGCACAGATAGCTTTGCCATTTGGGTGGTCAAAGCTCCCTACCCTAGTGGCTATGTTCTGCGTGACTGTGTATGGCCTGCTGAACTGAATCAAATTTGGCAAGAGTGGCAGCAAATGTTTGCTGGACACAGTGGTTTAAATGTTACAGCCAACACAGCGCCTCAACCTGCTAACCCACTCGCGTTGAATTTAGGTACCACTAATTCTGGTCACATGCCCGGTTACGGTGGTCGTCTAATGCAATACTTAGGTCTGTATTTGTGGCGCTGGGTATTTGACGGGCCAATTCTCAGCAGTCTCGAACGCAGTTGTGGAATTGCAATGGGACAGCATACACGTTTGCGCTTTCAAATCGAAATTCGTGACCCAGATTTGATTGCTTTACCTTGGGAAATTATGCAGCGTCAACCCGGACAATCAGCGATTTCGCTTTCTCAGGACTTGCTATTTAGTCGTACCACTAGTGAAGTTGAACCACTGCCATTTTTACGTACAGATCAGGCCTTAAATATCTTGTTGGTATTAGGTCATGATGAAAACTTGGAACTAGAACAAGAAGCAAGTATTTTGCAACAAATCTTGGAGAATCAGCCGCAAATCAACCGCAATTATTCTGGGTTCGCTCCTTGTATGGTTAAAACCCTGATTCAACCCACACCGCAAGATTTGATTCAAGAATTAGAAACTAAAGCTTACAATATATTTTTTTACGCTGGTCATGGCTTGCCAGGGCCAGATGGAGGATTGTTATTTTTGCGTCCTGATAAGACGCTCAATGGCATAGAATTGGCGCAAGTCTTAAATCGGAGTGGTTTGAAATTAGCTGTTTTTAATGCTTGTTGGGGAGCGCAACCAGCAGCAGTCAATCACCAAGCAATCCCCGCCAGCAGTTTAGCAGAAGTCCTCATTCGACATGGTGTACCAGCCGTTTTAGGAATGCGGGATGTGATTGCTGACCATGAAAGTCACAGTTTCATTAAAGCTTTTGCTGAGGCTTTGCGATCGCGCAAACCTATTGATGAAGCTGTGGCAGAAGCTCGCCAAGAAATGTTAACACTGTATAAGTTCAACCAACCTGCTTGGACTTTACCAGTTCTGTATTTACATCCAGATTTCAATGGTGAACTTGTTAAAAGCATTGATGAAGGAATTACAGAGTTACCAGATATTTCAATTATTAATGTAAATCGTGTTACTTCTAGAGCTTGTTTGCGATCGCTCTCCCCAGGAGGTAGAACTTGGTTTTTACGTGCCGGTGTAACTCGCATTGGTCGCACTCAAGACAACGATATTATAATTCCTGAACCATCAGTTTCTAAGCGTCATGCCGAAATTTTATGTCGTAATACTTATGCTGGTAATACTCCAGTACAAACTTATTATTTACAGGATCTCTCAACTTACGGTACAACTTGGTGTCTGAGTGCTAATGGCTGGCAACAAATTCTGCGGGAAGAAGTACCATTACAATCTGGAGCCAAGTTAAAGTTTGGTAATTCTGGCAGCGAAACATGGGAGTTTATTATTGAAAATTAAGCCTTCTTTCAGAATAAAAATTACAGTGAACTGTATACTTCACGCTTTATGCTGACTTTATGAATTTTTTCCGATTCAATTACTAAATAAAAATCAGATTCATTTTTGCGGAAATTCTAATTTCCAACTTGTAGCAGTCAGTACTGCTAAATAATTCATCAGGAGTCAACACAATGATTAACAAATTCGACAATTCCAACAATATCCCATCGTCGCCCACTCAAGCTGAATTAGAATTCCTCGAATTACTGCTAAAACCAGAAGATGTGGCTTATCCTTGGAATCCTGCCGATGAGCAATCTGAAGCATATTTTGATGAATTAGAACAGCAGTTTGCGATGCAAGATGTCCTAGAGGAAGAACTACATACTAGATCCCAGTCTTTTTACGCCAAACTAGATGGGTTATGGGCTCAGGTGACAAACTGTGCTGATTACAAATGTAATACAAAAGTCAGCATTTTTGACAGTCTTTGTGAAACTTTACATAGTACCTTTGCGGCTGGTGTACCCACAGGTTGGTTAAATGAGATCGCGCGAAAAGCTACAGAAGTTACAGCTATGCAGCAATCAATCAGCGAACAACTAGTGCAATGTGTTCAAACAGTATTACCTGCATGGGAAACCGATGATATAGAAGTTTTTGCTCGACCTTATGCTTATGCGATGCGTAGTAGCGACAAGCCAAACCTGACATCAGTTATGAATAAAATTAAAAACCGAGATTGGGCAACTTTATCAGAAATTGAGCAAGCTAAAGTGAGTGTGGCGATCGCTTACTATGCACTCAGACAACTAGACAAGTTAGAGACAGAAGCTTAATGAGAACTTG
Source organism: Nostoc piscinale CENA21 (assembly GCF_001298445.1). Taxonomy (NCBI): domain Bacteria; kingdom Bacillati; phylum Cyanobacteriota; class Cyanophyceae; order Nostocales; family Nostocaceae; genus Nostoc; species Nostoc piscinale. The sequence goes on from NZ_CP012036.1 coordinate 1,488,715, forward strand.
TTCAGACTTTCTATCTATAAACCGAGGTTAAATCTCTGTTGATAGTGTGAACTTTGCTGAAGTGAAAGTTTAGATATGAGCTTGACTTTAGCTAATATACTCCCAGAATAAAATCAAACTAAGACAATCTTCCCAACAAAGCAATCTATCTTGAGATAGAAAAAACTGGGCAGAAAGCAGATTTACGACTTCTACCCTGAGCTTCGAGATTTGCAAATATTTATTTAGGGCCGAGAAAGCGAGTAGCAAAATTTTGCGATCGCGTTGGTGATAATGCCCTGGCCTTTAAAATTGCTGCCATTAACACAGCGTAAGCTAAAACTCCAACCACAACTAATAAAAAAGCATTAATCGAACCCAGCGCATTCCATAAAGCATGAAGTACAGATGCACTTAAGTAGCCAATAGAAAGAATTTGCCAACTCTTACTGGGTTTGAGAACAGCTAACCCAATAAAATATCCGAGATAGCCACTGTAAGCCATGTGACCCGCAACAGAACCTAAAACGCGTGGAATTAGCAATTGTAACCCAGCCAATTGACCAGCCGCACCAATACCAACTTGTTGACTCACATTTTGAGTAATATCTGGCACATACTGTCCCAGAGTTTCCAAAAGTGTGAAACCCAAAGCCGAAGCTGTGCCGAGAAGAATACCATCCAGAGGTTCCCACACACCAATATTTTCTCTCCAAGGTGAAGGTAATTTACTGCCGATGAAATATGCTCCTAATATTGGCAAAGCCTTGAGCAATTCTTCCATCAACCCTGCACCAAAGAACATTCGGATGAAAAGTTCTGTAATCGTAGCATCTTGAGCGGCGGCTAAGTTCCCTGGCAAGACCACCCGAAAAATAAAGATAAATAAATCTAAGATTGGACTTAGCAAAATTAAAGCTGTAGTCAGCGCCGTACCAATGAGAACCCACCAAGGTTTGGACTTACCACAAAGTTGATAAACGAAGTAATAAACCACAAAGCCAATGTAACTGGCTACAATAACTTGGTTAGCCTGGGGTCTACCAACAGTAGCAAACATCAGCACTACAAAAACTACTGTGAGAATTCCAGGGACAAGGTAAGCTTTACGAGTTAAATCCTTACCAGTAGAAATAATCGGAAAAAGCTGTGTAAAGCTAACTGAATCAGGCTGTTTGATTTGGGTATGGTTTTGAAAGTTAGCAGCAGAAGGCAATGATGCACTTTGTTTTGTCATCATTGTGGCTTGAGGTATCAAGTCATACTCAAAAATAAATTGTGGCCCATCACTACCTAAACCAATGCGATCGCCTGACTGTAATTCTTGACATCCATAAAAACGTTTACCATTGAGATAAGTACCATTAGCACTGTTTAAATCGCAAATTACCCAAGTAAATTTATTATCTGGAGATGAAGAGAGAGGGCGAACCGCAGCATGACGACGAGATACCATTCGATACATCATGGCATCCAAGACAACCTGACAGCTGGGGTCACGTCCAATTACCATCTCTTTACTTGCGTGTAGCGGGTAACGAGATTCTGAACCAAAAGCTGCTGCATTACCAGACACCAGCCGCAGAAAAGCGTTATGTCTTGCGTTTTTGCCTGTCATCGAGTTAGAGTGTCTTCCCAAACTAATTCATAAAATATTCTGGCAGAATGACTTAACCTTAGTCATACCGACAGCAGAATTGCTAAATCCACTATAGCTTTAGTTTCTGCTCAGAAATTCAAAATTTTCTCATGCAAAATTTAAAATTATCTAACTTAATATTGACAAGCATTATGGCTATTTTTAGTGTCTTATGTGCCTGTTTGCTGGTAAATATTTCTCATAATACATAGATTTTATGTTATGCAAAGCCCACAGCCAAAAAATGTGCAGTAATAGCTGAAATTTTTAGTAGTGTTTGCAACATTATTGAGACATTTATGCAATCTCATTTTTTAAAAGGAAACAGGCAACTGGCTCCCTATAGTTAAAATATAGGTAGCCAGTTGCGGTGGAGAGGTTTCCCAACATCAGCAAACTGGCGTGGTATCAGGCTTGACTAATTTTGTATTTCATCCTGAAACTTTGGCAATTTCTGGATGTTCAATTTTAGTGCCAAGTACTTTGAGAAACTCAGCCAGCCAACGGGAATGTGCAGGCCAAGCTGGTGCTGTAACTAAGTTTCCGTCTACTATCGCTTCATCAACTGGGATTTGGACATAATTACCACCAGCTGCACGCACATCTGGACTACAAGCTGGATAAGCTGTACAATTTTTGCCTTGCAGCACATCAGCCGCAGCTAACAACTGTAAGCCATGACAAATAGCAGCAATAGGCTTATTCGTTTGAGCAAAATGACGAGTAATTTCTAATACCTGTTGATTTAAGCGGATATATTCTGGTGCGCGTCCTCCAGGTATAACTAGTGCATCATAAGTATTAACATTTACCTCAGCAAAAGTAGCGTTTAAAGTAAAGTTGTGTCCAGGTTTTTCAGTATAAGTTTGGTCGCCTTCAAAATCATGAACTGCGGTTCTGACTTTTTCACCAGCTTTTTTGTCTGGACAAACAGCGTGAACAGTGTGTCCTACCATTTGCAACGCTTGGAAGGGAACCATCACTTCATAATCTTCAACAAAATCGCCTACCAGCATCAAGATTTTTTTAGCCACCATGTTTTGTTATCCTTTTCGTTAATGGTCATTTTTTATTGGTTAACGGTACTTAAAAAAATAAATGATCTAATTTATTTACTCAAAAAAACTGATATCTCCCTTTTCCCCCTTGTCTCTAGATGATGTGGAGTGTGAACTACAGATTCATTAAAGCAGATGAAATTCTGCTATGGCATGGGGAAAATTTTTATTTTCATGGCTGGGACGGCTGAGTTTAATCAAGGCAAATCGTTGCAAGGGAGTTAAAGCCGCCCACTGTTCTAAACTCAAGTTGACACCTAGTTCTTGAGCTTTTTCTTGTAAAGTAATTGGGATAGTACTAGAGTCCATCCAAGCAGGATAAGCATCTACAGGTAGTTGTCCTACAGGTGTACCTGTTTTTTCTAAAATTAATTGTTGGAGATATTCTCTGTAAGCGTCAATTTCTGTTTGTGTAGTGCAGGGTAATTCTAGTATGGCTTCACGCTCATCTTGAGTCATTTGTAACCAATCTGATAGCTTGAGTTTAATTCCGCAAGTATCTAATTTATATCTAACTTGCATTGGGATGCAGCGCAGAGAAGTTACAAAATCTGCTTCAAATTTAAAAAAAAGTTGCCATGTTTTAAATCATAAAGAACTTGTAGCAGTGCTATTTGATAAACGCACAAAATAGACAAGAGAGATGAAGGAGAGAAATATTTGTAAACTATTGAGTATTGATAGAGTCTAGATGATTATTATATCTTTATGTAAGTATAAAAATTATTTCTAACTAATATAAATACCTGTTAAATATGAATAAATTTAATGAGATTGTTTGGAATTACTAGAACGAATGATTAAATAACTGATTGATAAAGCTAATATAGCAATTCCTAAACCAATTATATCAATACCTGTGACTTTTTCTAAGTCAAGAATAATGATTTTACGAGCAACAGCAATTAAAGAAGTGACGATAACTAATTCTACTTGAAATACGTGTTTGCGTAGGTAAGCTGTGATATTTTCGAGGATTTCTAAGGCAATTAGGATATTTAAGAACAATCCAAATATTTTAAATAATGTTGTATTGAATTTACCATAAGGAGTATCAAATAACTCTTTAATCAAAAAAGCACCTAAATCTCCGATCGCTACTAATATTACTAGCACCATTAACACAGATAAGACCTTAGAAACTATTACCTCGACGTTTTCGATAACGTGCATAAAGCCTTCATCGGTAAATACTCCGAAGATATTTTTGAATAGTTTTTTCATCTGCTGCATCCTGGTTTTAGTTCAACAAGCAATTGGTAACAAGGCAGATATAGTCAGTAAATATCAAGAATTAAGACATAATTTCTTGATGTCTGCTATAGTCAAGATTCAAGGATGAATGTTGTCAATCTTTACCATTGACTAGTATCTATTGATTTAATTACTCAATTACCAATTTATTGTTTAAGGATATACCAAGCAGATCACCATTGTGACGATTGGAGTTGATAATTTTTGCTTGTAACTTCTCTAGAAATTGGTGCTAGTTGTACTGCACAAGCTTTTAACTCTGGTTGTAAAGAATCTGGGCAAGATTCGGGATGGGTGAGGGCGTTAGCTTCGGCATCATTTGCCCAAAGTGCGCCCCAGTGCATAGGGACAAATACAGTACCAGGTGCGATCGCCTTAGTCACTTTTGCGGGAAAATGAGCTTGACCACGACGCGATCGCACTTCTATTACCTGATTATCGGTAATTCCTAACTTAGCCGCATCACGGGGATGAATTTCAATAAATGGTTCGGGGTACATCGAGCGAATTTTTTCGATGCGACCAGTACGAGTTTGTGTGTGCCAATGTCCGTAAAGTCTGCCTGTAGTTAACACAAATGGATAATTGGGGTCTGGTAATTCTGCCAAACCTTTGGAGTAATACGCCCCGAACCGCGCCCGTCCATCAGAGGTGTGAAAGCGTAAATCTGTGTATAGGCGTTTGGAAGCATTAGGAAGTGGGGAATGGGGAAATTCATGACTCCCCACTTCTGGATGTGGCCAGTGCGTCGGCCCTTGTTTGCGTAATTGTTCATGACTAATACCCGACATATCGCATGGACGATTTTTTGTTAGTTGAACAAACTCGGCGTAAACTTCGGCAGAGTTAGCAAAGTTAAACTTATCGGCAAAACCTAACCGTCGTCCGACTTCCGCGAAAATTTCCCAGTCGGCTTTGGCTTCTCTCGGTGGTTGGCGGAATGCTGGACACAGGGTGACTCGGCGTTCAGAATTGGTCATTATGCCAGTTTTTTCACCCCACTGGGCAGCAGGTAACAACACATGGGCATAAGCGGCGGTTTCTGTGGGATAGTATGCGTCTTGGTAAATTGTGAAAGGCGATCGCAATAACGCTTTCTTGGTGCGTTCCAAATCTGGCATACTTACAGCTGGGTTAGTAGCTGCAATCCACAGTACACCTACATCACCAGTTTCTAAACCTGTAATCATATCCCAAGCAGTCAAACCAGGAGTAGGAGAAATTTGTCCCCGCTTCAGTCCCCAAAAATCTTCTACTTCGGCGCGATGCTGGTCATTTTTAACCAAGCGATAACCGGGTAATAAATGTGATAAACCTCCGGCTTCTCTACCTCCCATCGCATTTGGTTGACCTGTTAACGAAAACGGCCCCGCCCCTGGCTTACCGATTTGTCCTGTCATCAGGTGCAGGTTAATGATAGTTCTAACCTTGGCTGTACCTTCACTTGATTGGTTGACACCCATCGACCACAAAGACAGCACCCGTTGTGACTGACCCCAATAACGGGCGGCTGTTTCTAAATCTTCAATACTGATTCCACATTGACGTGCTGCAACTTCTGGTGGATAGTGGCGAATAACTTCTGCGTATGCAGAGAAATTGCTGGTACAGTCATCGATAAACATCGTGTCAATGTAGTTCCAACGCATTAATAAATGGGCGATACCATTTAACAAATCAATGTCTGTACCGGGACGAATTGCTAAATGTAAATCTGCGGCTTCAGCGGTGGGTGTGCGACGCGGATCAACCACAACCATTTTCATCTTGCGGTTTTTTTTGTGGTATTTTTCCAGTCGGTTAAAAATAATGGGATGGCATTCTGCTGTGTTAGTACCAATTAAAAATGCACAATCAGTTAACTCTAAATCTTCGTAACAGCAAGGCGGGCCATCAGCACCAAAACTTTGAATATATCCAGATACAGCACTGGACATACATAAGCGTGAATTCGCATCAAAATTGTTAGTTCCTAAACAGCCTTTCAAAAGTTTTTGGGCGGTGTAATAGTCCTCAGTTTGAAACTGACCAGAACCATACATACAAATAGCTTCTGGCCCTTGGGTGAAGCGCACAGTTTGGATGCGTTTAGTGATGAGATCAAAAGCTTCATCCCAACTAACTCGCCGGAACTCTTGATCTAAAGAATCCCGCACCATTGGGTAATGTAATCTATTTTTATCTAAAGATTCAGCGATCGTTGCACCTTTAACACAAACCATACCCTGACTAGAAGGGTGAGATTTGTCGCCTCTTACCCGCCAAGTCGGATTTCCTTGACTATCACGATTAGTTGCTTTACCGTGTTGTGCTGGTGGCGAAACTTCTAGACCACAGCCAACACCACAATAAGGACAAAGAGTTTTAGTAAATTCACTCATGTAGCTACACCACTTTTGATTTTTGGAGGCTAGATACAGATAATTCATCTGTGTTCATCTGTGGTTTTTATAAAAACAATTTTGATGATTATTAATAGAAAATAACAATTAACCGCTGATGTACACAGATAAAACAAAAAGCAAGAGGATGAAATTATTTAGATAATTTCATCCTTGATTTTTTGGGTTTATTCCTCAGCTAAAATTGCAGATTGTTGAGTTGAATGTTCTGGTGATTCTTCAGGCGCACCAGCAAAAGAACCTTGCGGTTCTTTGAGGAAGAAAGCACACATAAAAGCACAAATCATTGCTGCTATACCCATTGTGGAAAATAGGGTTGGTGCATCGGTTAAGCTGAAAATTGTGAGGTAAACTACACCACCGAAATTACCGTAAGCTCCGACGTTGCCAGCAATTTGTCCGGTGGCTTCTTTTTTGATTAGGGGAACAATACCGTAAGTTGCACCGCAGCCAGCTTGGGCAAAATAGGCACAAATCATAGTTACTGCGATCGCCAGCCCAATTGGCCAGTTACCATTAATAAAATGTGCCATCAAATAGCCAACACCAATGCCAGCCGAAATAATGGTCATCGTCCATTTGCGAGAACCAAATTTATCAGAAATTACGCCACCGCTAGGACGAGAAACTAAGTTTAAAAATGGATAAGTAGCGGCAATCATGCCTGCAACTACGTGTTCTAAACCAAAGGTTTTTTCAAAGAAGGCGGGCAGCATGGAAACAGCTGCTAATTCTGAACCAAAGTTAGTTACGTAAGTAAATTCGAGTATTGCAACTTGGCTGAAGTTAAAGCGTTGTGCAGGCGCGTAAGTTTTCTTACCTGTTAATAGTTCTTTGTTGACTTCATAAGCTTTGTAAGTTTGGTAAGCAAATAATCCTGCTAATACAAACCAAACTAAATACATTTGACCCAGAGTCAAAAAGTGAATATTCTTTTGCTCTAAGCGCCAAGCTAATAAACCGAGGGCGAATATCAAACCAAAATTGGAGACAATCATCGCCCAGAAACTTTTGACGCTGGTGACTTCTAAAGCACCATTTTTCTTAGGGCGCTTGTAGACTTTGCCAGCAGGCGTATCTTGAACAGTGTTGAAGTAAATCACGCCATAGATAGCGGCAATGATACCAGTAAGAGCGATCGCCAACCGCCAGTTAGAAGCACCACCAGCCAAAAAGCTAGTAGCAACAGCAATCATTGGTAAGGCAAATTCTGCACCAAAAGCCCCAAAATTTCCCCAACCGCCGTAAATCCCCTGTGCGCTTCCCATCTCTTTCGGCGGGAACCATTCAGCTACCATCCGGATACCAACAACGAACCCGGAACCGACAATTCCCATTAACAAGCGGCTGATGACTAATTGATTAAAGTCTTGAGATAACGCTGTAGCTAAACAGGGAACAGCCGCAAACATCAACAATATCGAATAAGTAATCCTGGGGCCGAAACGGTCTAACAGCATCCCAATGATTAGCCGCGCTGGAATCGTTAAAGCAAGGTTGCAGATTCCTAGAGTTTTAATTTGCTCAGGTGCTAAATGTAGTTGCTTGCCAATGGTGGTAGCAAACGGAGCAAAGTTAAACCAACAGACAAAGGTCAGAAAAAAGGCAAACCAAGTCTGGTGTAAGATGCGGTAACGATCCCTGAATGAAAATAAATTTTTTAGCATTAGATTTCAAACCTTTTACGGTTGGGTTAATTTCAGACTTCAGACTTCACACTTCAGACTTCAGTTATTCCTCATGAGCAAACCGACGATAGAGGAAATCTAGAGCGTAGTTCCGCAGGGTGTAATATTCGGGGTCTTCCATAATGCGGCGACGGTTGCGGGGACGGGCGAAGGGAATCTCTAAAACTTCACCGATTTGAGCGGCTGGGCCATTAGTCATCATCACCACTCTGTCGGCGAGGAACAATGCTTCATCAATGTCGTGAGTAATCATCAGGACGGTAACTTGATGGTCACTCCAGATTTGCAGTAGTTCTTCTTGCAATTCTTCTTTGGTGATTGCGTCTAATGCACCGAAGGGTTCATCCAGAATCAAGACTTTGGGACGAATAGAAAGGGCGCGGGCGATCGCAACTCGCTGTTTCATCCCGCCAGAAATCTGACTCGGTTTCTTATCTGCGGCTTCTGTCAGTCCCACCATTGCTAAGTGTTCTCTAACAATGGCGCGTTTTTCGGCTTGGGGTTTTTTGGGAAATACGGAATCTACAGCTAAATAAACGTTCTCAAAAACACTCAACCAAGGCAGTAAGCAGTAGTTTTGAAATACCATCATCCGGTCTGGGCCTGGTTCGGTGATGGGTTGGTCTTGTAGCATGACAACGCCATCGGTGGGTGTGTTGAACCCGGAAATCATGTTGAGGAGGGTAGATTTACCGCAGCCAGAGTGACCAATTAAGCAGACAAATTCGCCTTCACGAACTTTGAGGTCAATACCATCGAGGACAGTGTAGGGGCCTTCGGGGGTTGGATAAATTTTGCTTACGCCTTCGATGACGAGGAAGTTATCTGCTTTGGTTTGTGGTTGTTGGAGTTGAGTATTTTTGTTTATTATTTGCATGATATTTTTCTGAATTTATTATTTACTCACGCAGAGGAGGCAGCGCGTTGCGGGGGTTCCCCCCGTTGTAGCGACTGCCGTCGCGCAGAGGCGCGGAGAGGATGAGGGAGATGGGAGAGTTACAAAGGACGAATGACAAATGACCAATGATTAAATAAAGACTTCTTCTATACGGATGTCTCGTTTAATTTCTAAGCTTTTGAGGTATTCTAGGGGTTCTGAGGGGTTAAAAACTTTACCATCGAATAAGTGAATCGGGTCGTCGTAGCCGGTATCGAGTAAGCCGAGGTCACGGGCGGCTACACCGAATATGTCTGCACGGCATACTCTTTCGATAACTTCTACCCAGTTTTTAGGGAAGGGTGTTAAGCCCCAGCGTGATAGTTGAGTCACCATCCATAAGATTTCGGTGCGGTTGGGATAGTTGGTTTTGTTGAGGTAAAACTGGTTGTAGGCGGTGAGTGATTGGGGTTGGGTACCATCACCGCGATCGTAGGGATCGGTGAAGCCAGGGCGGACGTATACAGGATTGACGTTGAGGTATTCAGGGCGGCAAATTAAGTCAAGGATTTCCTCGCGGTTGCGGAGGTCATCGCAATATTTACAAGCTTCTAGTAAGGCTTTGATTAAGGCTAGATAAGTTTCGGGATACTGCTGCGCCCAGTCTTCGCGCACACCTAAGACTTTTTTGGGTTGTCCTGACCAAATTTCTAGGGCGGTAGCTGCAATAAAACCGACATCATCATGAACGGCCATGTGACTCCAGGGTTCGCCAGCGCAGTAACCGTCAATGGTTCCGGCTTTAAGTTGAGCGACCATTTCTGTTGGTGCGATCGCAGTTAAACTCACATCTCTATCGGGATCGATCCCGCCAGCTGCCAACCAATAACGCAGAATTAAGTTCTGCATGGATGTGGGATGCACAACTCCCAAGGTCAATATTTGGTCGGGAGCGGCGTTAATGGATGCTTTCAGGTCGCTGAGGTTTCTGACACCTTCGCTATACAATCTTTTACTTAAGGTGATAGCGTTGGCGTTCCGAGAAAGATTGAGGGCGTTGACAACAGGAATTGGTGTTTTACCACCTGCGCCCAAAGTTAGTGCTAAGGGCATCCCTGCAACCATTTGGGCTGCATCTAATCTGCCTTTAGCTACACCTTTGGCGATTTCATTCCAATTGCTTGCACGGCTGAGGGTGATTTCTAAACCATATTGGGCAAAGAAGCCTTTTTCTTGAGCCACGATTAAAGGTGCAGCATCAGTCAAAGGTAGAAAGCCAATTTCTAAGTTGACTTTTTCTAACCCTCTTGGGGATACCGCTACAGGTGCGGCTGTTTGCTGCGCTTGGCGTTTCTTGGCTTGCTTTTGTTGGTTGAGGAAGTAAATCATCTCATTCCGCAGATTGTAGTAACTAGGATGATTAACTACTTCCAAACGTTGACGAGGGCGAGGGATAGGTACTTCGAGGATTTGTCCAATGTGTGCTTCTGGGCCATTGGTGAGCATAACGATGCGATCGCTCAACAATAATGCTTCATCCACATCATGAGTTACCATCACACAGGTAACGTTATGCTCATTGCAGATTTTCATCAATTGCTCTTGCAAACTTCCCCTTGTGAGCGCGTCTAAGGCTCCAAAAGGTTCATCTAACAATAACAACTTCGGACGGATAGCCAAAGCACGAGCGATCGCTACGCGCTGTTTCATCCCGCCAGATAACTCACTGGGACGCTTCTTAGCTGCTAGACGCAAGCCCACCATATCGATATGTTCTTCAATGATAGACAGGCGATCGCTTTTCGACTTATTTTGATAAACCTCATCTACAGCCAAAGCGATATTTTCCCGCACAGTCAACCAGGGAAGCAAAGAGTAATTTTGAAACACCACCATCCGGTCGGGGCTAGGTTCTCTAATCTCCTTACCTTCCAAAGTCACACCGCCAATACTGGCTCTATCTAAACCTGCAATGATGTTAAGTAAGGTAGATTTTCCACAACCAGAATGCCCAATTAACGAAACGAATTCACCTTGGCGGATTTTTAACTCAATATTCTTCAGCGCAATATATTTACCACCATTTGGTAAATCAAAAATTCTATCAACGTGGTCAACTTCAACAAAAGTAGTCATTTGTCATTTGTCCTTTGTCATTTGTTTCTAATACTCGTTCTCTACAAACTCTCTTTCTCTGCGTCTTTGCGATTCGTTTAATAGAGAATATTAACTCTTGACTACTTCTGTTCTGCCACCATCTTACTAGCTATAAAACCTACCAATCTATCCAACATCAACCCCACCAAACCAACATAGATTAGTGCCAGAATAATCTCACTCAAATTAGTTTCTGTAGTTGTATTGTAAGCATCCCAAATAAACGAACCAATACCTACACCACCAACTAACATTTCAGCCGCAACAATTGCTAACCAAGATAAACCAATCCCAATGCGTAATCCTGTAAAAATATAAGGCACAGTAGCCGGAAACACAATTTTAAAGAAATACTTTGGCCCTTTCAGTTTTAAAACTCTGGCTACATTCACATAGTCTTGCGGAATTTGTTGTACACCTACCGTCGTGTTAATAATAATTGGCCAAATCGAGGTAATAAAAATCACAAAAATTGCTGAAGGATTAGCTTGTTGAAATGCTGCCAAAGATATTGGAAGCCAAGCCAGCGGCGGTACAGTTCTTAATACTTGAAATATAGGATCTACGGCGTTATATACAAATTGATTAGCACCAATTAAAATGCCCAATGTAATGCCAACAATTGCTGCTAATGAAAAACCTAAACCTACTCTTCCCAAACTGCTGAGTATTTGCCAACCCAAACCCTTATCACTTTCGCCATTATCAAAAAATGGATGAATAATAAAAGGGTCAAAAGTTTCAGAAAATGTTTCTATTGGGCCAGGTAACTTAAAGCCAGGATTTAAACAAAGCAATTGCCAAACTACTAGAAAAATTGCTAGTGCTACCAAAGGCGGTACAACTTTTTGTGTAATAAATTTATTAATCGCCTTTTGGGGCTTTTTTCTAAATGTGCGATTTCCAGTAATAGCTGTCATTGTTTTATTATTCCGTGGTAATTCAGTGTTACTAAATTTTGTTGTGATAGTTGGGATAAGGTCGAAAAGTTAGACTTTTTTAATTTTCAAAGATTGTAAATATTCTTCTGGCTTTTCTGGGTCAAATTTCACCCCATCAAAGAAAGTTTCTACACCACGAGAACTGCTGGTAGGAATTTCAGAATCAGGTACACCAATAGCTTTCGCTGCTTTTTTCCACAGGTCTTCTTTATTTACTTTGTCAACGATTTCTTTAACTTTGGTATCTTTTGGCAAATAGCCCCAGCGAATATCTTCAGTTAAAAACCAAATGTCATGGCTCTTGTAGGGATAAGAAGCATTATCAGCCCAGAATTTCATCCGGTAGGGAAATTCTTTTTCAGTACGTCCATCACCAAAATCAATATTGCCCTTAGCTCTTTCGACAATATCTGCGGCAGCAACGTTAAAGTATTTACGGTCAGCACAGATTTTGCACATTTCTTCTTTGTTTTCTAGCTTGTCGCACCATTGTTGCGCTTCGAGAATTGCCATTAATATTGCTTGTGCAGCGTTGGGATTTTTATCCACCCAATCTTGCCGCATTGCAAAGGCTTTTTCTGGATGGTCTTTCCACAACTCACCTGTAACTAAGGCTGAATAACCTAATTTTTGGCTGACTAATTGAGCATTCCAAGGTTCACCTACACAGAAAGCATCAATTGTATTGACTTTCATGTTGGCAACCATTTGTGGTGGTGGTACAGGTTCTAAAACCATATCTTGATCTGGGTTGATACCACCAGCAGCTAACCAGTAGCGCATCCACAAATCGTGAGTACCGCCTGGGAAAGTTATCCCAGCTTTTAAGGATTTTTTATCAGCTTTGGCTTTGACGGCTGCTTCTTTAAGCGCCTTACTTTCAAGATTGACTTTAAGTTCTTTGAATTTATTAGCAACAGAAATAGCCTGACCATTGGTATTTAACCGCGCCAACAGATACATTGGCACTTTATCTTTGATGGTCATTAGGTAAGGCATGGGGCTGAGGATGTGTGCGCCATCAATACCACCGCCAGCAGAACCAATTTTCAAGTTATCGCGGGTGACAGGCCAAGATTTTTGTTTGATGACTTCAACATCGGTCATGCCGTATTTAGCAAAGAAACCTTTTTCTTTGGCAATAATTAGGGGCGCAGAATCGGTGAGCGCAATAAATCCTAGCTTGGCTTTGGTTGTCTCTACTTTGGGAGCATTAGCAGAGGTGGAGACGTTAGCTGCTGGAGCCGCAGAAGGTGCATTCCCGCCATTAGAGGCTGTATTGCTAGAACAACCATGAGCAATGATTGAAGTCGCTGCTGCTGCACCAGTGGTAAGAATAAATTTTCTGCGGGAAAGATTGGTCATTTGGGATTTGTCCTTTGTTATTTGTTGTTATGCACTGGTGGGAAGAAGAGGCTGGGGAGCAGGGGGCAGAGGCGCAGGGGAGCAGAGGAGAAATTATTTGTATCGGCTAGAAGTATGAAATTTCAGACTTCAGACTTCAGACTTCAGACTTCATACTTCAACTAAGGCTTCTTGTTTGAGTTTTGCGCCGAAGTTTTTGATGAGTATGTCTTGCAATACTGGCTGCAAGTCTTCGCAGGGGATACCTTTAATTGCACAGGTTCCTAAATGAGCTTCTTTGCCGACTTTGCCGCCCATATAGATGTCTACGCCTTCTACGGCTTTACCATCTTTACGAGCTTTTGTACCCATTAAGCCGATGTCTGCAACTTGGGGCTGTCCGCAGGAGTTTGGGCAACCAGTCCAGTGAATGCGGACTGGCTGAGTGAAGGTTAAGTCTGCTTCTAGAGCTTGAATGGTGGCTAGGGCGCGGTTTTTGGTTTCGATGAGGGCAAAGTTGCAAAATTGTGCGCCTGTGCAGGAAACTAGCGATCGCTCCAACGTCCCCGGATTGATGGAAAATCTTTGTAGTAAAGGTTCTGCCAAAAATGTTGGGAGGCTACCATCTGAAATATTGGGAATGATGATGTTTTGTTCAACTGTCAGTCTGATTTCACCACTGCCGTAAACTTCGGCTAGTCGGGCAATTTCAAACATATCATCGGCATACAACCGCCCAACCGGGATATGAAAGCCGACATAGTTCATACCTGGTTGTTTTTGTTTGTATACACCGATATGGTCGCGTTTTTCCCAATCAATTTCGTCTTTGGGTGCAGCAGGTAAAAACGATTTACCTAAACGCTGTTCGACTTCGGCGCGAAGCTTATCTATACCCCATTCATCAATCAGCCACATCAACCGCGATTTCAGACGGTTAGCCCGTGAGCCATTGTCCCGAAATACTTCTAAAACGGCTCTACATACCGCTACTACATCTTCTGGCGCTACCCAAGCATTCAGAGGAATTGCCGCATCGCAACGTTTAGCAGAGAAAAAACCACCAACCAGGATGTTAAAGCCAAATTTGCGTGCTGAGGTTTGGGAAAGATATTCCTCCCCTACTCCCCTGCTCCCCTGCTCCCCTGCCTCTTTAAATGCTGGCACAAATGCCAAATCGTTGATTTCTGCGTGAACTGAATTGTCCCGCCCACCTGTGATGGCAATATTAAATTTTCGGGGGAGGTTGGTAAACTCTGGGTTTCCTTCACCTTTGTTGGTGAGCATATCTTGAATTTGCTGCACCAAATCTCTTGTGTCAAACAGTTCATCAGCATCCAGTCCAGCGACGGGATCGCCTGTTATGTTACGGACGTTATCCATCCCTGACTGGACACTGGTTAAACCAACGTTCTGGAATTTATTGAAGATATCGGGTAAATCTTCAATTCTGATCCCCCGCAATTGAATATTCTGTCTGGTGGTAATGTCAGCACTACCATCATCGCCGTAACGCTGCAATACTTCTGCTAAAACACGCATTTGGTCGCTGGTGAGAATCCCATTGGGCATCCGTAACCGCATCATGAACTTGCCAGGGGTAACTGGACGGAAAAATACTCCCACCCATTTGAGTCGATGATCCCGGTCGGTTTCGTCCATTGCTTCCCAACCAAGGGCTGCAAATTTTTCTATCTCTGCTTTAACGGCGAGTCCGTCTTTTTCAGCTTTGAATTTCTCAAATTTATTGAGGCTGGTTTTGGTAGTTGTTCCTGTATCTGTCATGAGTTAACTCTCATTATTACTAATCCAGTGAGAACTTCAGGCGGTAGTTATGCAACATCAATCAACCCGTAGTTTGAATGTTGTTTCTACGAGTTTTTGGTGGCTTTAAATTGAATATTTATTTATTACTAATTTTTAAGTTTTAAGTGCGTTCTGAAATAATTTATTTGCTGATGAATTGATTCAGAATTCTAGATTGATTAATTGAGAAATCTAAAATCACAAATTTAAACTGAACGCAACTTCGTAAGGTTTGGGAGATAATTTGTAATCTTTTACATGGGGAAGATTTAGGAAGTAAACAGGGCAATTGTTTATGTAACAATTTCGACACTTTTAAGGTTAAAGTCAGATTTCTGCTAAAATCGTATAATTAGCTACAAAACATTAGTAAAATTTCTAATTTTGCATCATAAAAATGCGTTTTCTGCATTACACTGAGCAAATCAGTGATCTAACAGCGTCGTTGAATCACACCAGTATGATGTTGAGGCTAAAATCTGGAAAAACTGCTAACCGTAGAGCCTGCGATCGCTGTTAATCTAATGACAAATAATTTCCACAGCTATGAAACGTCGTGATTTTATCAATTGGGTTGGTCTAGGTTTAATAGCGAGTAATCTACCAGTGGCCATTGCTGCTTGTACTTCCCAGACAAATACACCAGCATCTGGAGAATGGCAAACTGTAGGTAAAGCTAAAGAGTTAGACCAAAAAGGTCAACTTTTAGTCAAAAATTCTCCTGTAGGAAATGTTTTAGTAGTTGGCACATCTCAAACTGGTAATCTGGTTGCTGTTGACCCTACCTGTACTCATAAAGGCTGCACTGTAGACTGGAAAGCCGACGCAAAAAAATTCGCCTGTCCCTGTCACCGTGCAGAATATGGTTCTGATGGTCAAGTACAAAAAGGCCCAGCCGAAAAACCATTAAAAACCTACACCGCTAAAATTGAGGGCGATTCCGTTTTGGTGAAGAGTTAATAGGTAACAGGTGACAGAATTACAAAGTCGGTGTTGCTGATTAAGGAGATGAATTTTGTTTCGCGCATTCGCCGCTAGGCGTTCCGCTTGCGGTAGGCGCAAAGGCTCGAAAAATCAATCTTTCATTTTCCTTCGACATCTCAATTCATCCCGCATTTATGCAACGTCACAAAGTCTTTTGTTCTTTGCTAATGTCCCAACTACTTTGCCAATGGCTATATTTCTCCCTTGTCTTCCTTGTCCCCCTTGTCTCCCACTCCCTACCTTATGCAAGGCAATACCAATCAGCTTTTAATACAGGCACAGACGGCGTATGATGCTGGTGATTGGTCAGTACTGATTCAATACCTGCAACAGTTGATTGTGGTGGAAAATGAGCAATATTCAGAAAGTTTGCTGAAATTCGCACTACCTGTTTTAGAAATGGGCGATTTTCAGCAGCGTTGGGAAATTACTAAGGTTTTACTTCGCTTGGGAAATGTTGCTATTCCGCCACTGATGGAAATTTTAGAAGACGAAGAAGCAGAGGAAGAATTGCGTTGGTATGCGGCGCGGACTTTAGGCGAGTTTCAGCATCCAGATGCGATCGCACCTTTGGTAGAATTACTCAAAACTAGCGATGATGAAGAATTAAAAGCGATCGCAGCTACAGCACTAGGACAAATGGGGAGTTTAGCAATTAGCGAACTCTCAGAACTGTTAAAACAAGATGATACCAGACTTTTGGCGGTGCGATCGCTGGCTTATATTCGTACTCCAGAGACGATTACACCCTTATTGACTGTTGTACAAGATACTGAAGTTGCAGTCCGCGCCACCGCCCTAGAAGCCCTCAGCAGCTTTCATGACGAACGTGTACCACCTGTACTAATCAAAGCTTTAGATGATGTGGTGGCGACAATTCGGCGCATCGCTGTACTGGGTTTAAGTTTCCGCCCCGATTTAAATGGAGAATTAGATTTAGTCACCAAACTCCAACCCAGGCTTTATGACTTCAATATAGATGTTTGTAGTGCTACAGTCGTCGCCCTTTCTCGCCTTGGTGGTGATGAAACTACCCAACATTTATTTTCCGTGCTGATGTCACCCCACACACCCACAACCTTACAACTAGAAATTATTCGCGCTTTAGTTTGGGTAGGGAGACTTTCTGGTTTGGAATATTTACAGCAGGCATTAAACCAAAGTAAATCAGAAATATTGTGCCAGGAAATTGTCACAGTTTTAGGGCGAGTCGAAAAACCAGAATTAACTCTGAAAGCTACAGAAATTTTATTAGAATTATTAAACTCACATCATCCAGCTAAAGAAATTGCCTATATCAAAAGTGCGATCGCTTTATCTTTAGGACAGTTAGGCAATCAGCAAGCTATCCCCTCATTAACTACCTTAATCAAAGACTCGAATGAACAGGTAAAATTACATGCGATCGCTGCACTTAAAAAGATTTTCCCAGAATTTGTCCCTACAAAGTCTTGATTAAACATTGGTGAATAATTGTCGTGAATTATGAGTGCTGATCCAGTTTGGTGCCTCTTTAGAATAGAGCCTTCAGATGTACTCAAAGTTTACCTATTGCATAAATTAGACTATACTCACTAAATAACTCTTTGCGCCTCTGGTTACTGAGCGACTTGTACCGAGCGAAGTCGAGGTAAGTCGAAGTATGCGTCTCTGCGTGAAAAAATCTTCTCCTCATAAAATCAAACTTTGCATCGCCTGTTGTAAATCATTCGTAAAATCAGCAACAGCTTGCTTCGCACCTGCACGATTTTCTTTATATGTCGAATAACGCTCAGATATAGATAGCGGCTGACCGATATTAATCTTAACTTTTTGCTTACCCAATTGTGGACGTTGAAAAGATTTATCACCTTTAATTTTGGCAATCATCTGCGATAAAATCAACGTCGTTTCCGCAAATCTTTCAACTGACGGTTTCTCTTTAATATAATTACCAGAAACCGCAACAAAACTTTCTACTAATCTCATGTGCCACATTCTCGCAGTGGCTTCTTCTGCAATGCGATCGCCTAAAGCTATTTCCACAGAAGATAAGGCGTTGATATCCTTAAAATCTTCCCTAAATATATAATTCCAACCTGCTTGTTCTACTTTACGACAACGGTCTGTTAAAGTACCTTTGGCTTGCAAATTAAAATACTGCTCAGATATTTGTAATGCGGCATTTAATAAAGCTTGTAATCGAAATGCTAAGGCTTCATTTCTATCTTTAATTTCCGCGACAGTTTGAGCATCTGCTAACTTTTGATGATAAAACCGCGTGTAAAATTGCTCCATCAAAGATAATAAATGCTCGGCTAAAGCTAATAATCGCGGATACAGTAACTCCATCGAAGCAATATTATCGGTTTTTCCCGCATTCACAGGCAAACCACTAGCGGCTTCTAAGTCACTTAATAATTGCGCGATCGCACTCCAAGGCGCAGCAGTATAACTATATTTAATCCCAACTGGTACAATTAAAACCTGTTCTGAGCGTCCGGCTTTTTGTAAGTCTTCGGCGCACCAAAAGCCTAACTGGGCAATACCGGGTTCTAATGGACTAATAATTTCTGATAGTCCATTTGTTGCACCCTCTGGCGCAGCCGCTATCGGGAATTTACCATTGGCGAACAAATCACGCGCCGAACGTAACCCTGTCCAGTCAGCCTTACCCCGTTGAATAGGCGTTCCACCCAACTGTGAAGCCATCCAACCTACATAGTTACCCGCCCACAAAGGAATGCCGCGATCATAGATAAAATGAGCATGAATCGGAGATTGTAATGCTATACCCTGTTGTCGTGCTACCCTCGGCACAAGTTGAGATAGTAAGTAAACCAAACAAAAAGGATCATCTGTTTTAGGATGACGAAACGCCAACAAAAAGCGAATTCTACCTTCTTGAAACTGACGATAAAGATCCGCCAAAATCTCCACGTTGTCAGCTTCTATCTGGGAAATAGCCGTTTGCCATTGTATCCAACTAGGTAGAACCGTGTGAACAACTCGCAAAAATAAAGGGTTAAACGCTGGTGGAATAAATTCTAACGGTGGCTGCGCTTGATAAATTACGTCTGACAAGGTAAGTTTCTCCTGAAGTAGTAAGGGGATGGCAGAAGGCAGAAGGCAGGAGGTGAGGTAGCCCCCGTCTTGGCGGTTCCCGTCGTTAGCGCAAGCGGTAGCGAGGAACGAGCGTCTGGGGGACTGCCGAACCCGAAGGGCAGGAAGCAGAAGGGGATATGACAACTATTAACCAAGCACTTTATACTTCATACTTCATACTTCATACTTTATTTGACACAGAGATTAACGATTCTAAGAAGGGATTAAACGATGCGACTGTCACAAATGTTATTCGTTACACTCAGGGATGATCCTGCTGATGCGGAAATTCCCAGCCATAAGTTATTACTCCGTGCAGGGTATATTCGTCGCATCGGTAGCGGTATCTATGCTTATCTCCCGTTTATGTGGCGGGTGTTGCAAAAGGTTTCTCAAATTGTGCGCGAAGAAATGAACGCCACAGGCGCACAAGAATGTTTGCTACCCCAATTACAGCCCTCTGATTTATGGAAAGAATCAGGACGTTGGGATACTTATACTAAAGCTGAGGGAATTATGTTTTCCCTTATTGATCGCCGTGAGCAACAATTAGGATTAGGGCCGACTCATGAAGAAGTCATCACAGCGATCGCTCGTGATATGATTCGCTCTTATCGTCAGTTACCGCTACATCTCTACCAACTGCAAACCAAATTCCGCGACGAAATTCGCCCCCGTTTCGGTTTAATGCGCGGACGAGAATTCATCATGAAAGATGGCTACTCCTTCCACGTCGATGAAGAAAGCTTGAAAAAAACCTACCAAGATATGTACCAAGCCTACAGCAATATGCTGCGGCGGTCTGGGTTGGCGTTCCGTCCCGTAGAGGCTGACTCTGGTGCAATTGGTGGTTCCGGTTCTACCGAATTTATGGTGTTGGCGGAAGCAGGGGAAGACGAAGTTCTCTACACTGAAGATGGTAAATACGCCGCCAACGTCGAAAAAGCTGTGTCTTTACCTGCGGATGCAGAAACTTCACCGTTTACTAGTTATGAAAAACGGGAAACACCAGGAACAGATACGATTGAAAAACTCTCTTCATTCTTGAAATGTTCTCCGACCCAAATAGTTAAAAGCGTTTTGTATCAAACAGTTTATGACACAGGCTTGACTGTATTGGTACTAGTGAGTATTCGTGGAGATCAAGAAGTTAATGAAGTTAAATTACAAAATGAATTAACGCGGTTAGCAGCTAACTACGGCGCAAAAGCAGTCATCGCCTTAAATGTACCCAGTGCAGAAACACAACAAACCTGGGCGGCGAAATCGCTTCCTTTGGGTTACATTGCGCCAGATATTAGTGATGAATATATTGCAGCTAATAAACAAGTCCAAGCCAAATTTGTGCGGTTAGTAGATAAAACAGCCGTTGATTTGAAAAACTTCGTTACTGGTGCAAATGAAACTGGTTATCACGTTGTTGGTGCTAACTGGAATGAGCAATTTCAGCTACCTGAAAGTGTAGTAGATTTGCGGAAAGCTAGACCAGGCGATCGCGCCCTGCACAACCCTGAGCAAACTCTCTCTAGCGCACGCGGTATCGAAGTCGGTCATATCTTCCAATTAGGCACAAAATATTCTGTGGCGATGGGTGCAACTTATACAAATGAGCAAGGAGAAGAAAAACCCTTGGTGATGGGTTGCTATGGTGTGGGTGTATCACGTTTGGCACAAGCCGCCGTTGAGCAATCTTACGATAAAGATGGGATTATTTGGCCTGTAGCGATCGCACCTTATCACGCGATCGTGACAATTCCGAATATTAACGATGCCCAACAAGTGCAAATTGCCGAAAAACTTTACACCGAACTTAATCAAGCCGGAATTGAAACATTATTAGACGACCGTGATGAACGCGCCGGGGTTAAATTTAAAGATGCTGATTTAATCGGTATACCTTATAGAATTGTTACGGGACGTGCAATTGCCAACGGCAAAGTTGAAGTAGTAGAAAGAGCCACTCGTCAATCTCAAGAAATTGCCATTGATGAAGTTATAACTACACTTAAACAATGGATTACTACTGCAATAGAAGGGAAAAATTAATCCCCAAAAAATTTAGAGGCAAGCTCCTGCGAGTTTTTGCAGTTAAAGGCAAGATAACTTTTAAACTTAGAGAAACAGGTACAGGTTATAGATAAAAATTCTGTTCCCTGTTGCCTGTTCTCTGTTCCCTAATTCTTAATAATTTCCTAAATCTTACGAAACAATGAGATTTATGAAATTTGACAGATGACGGATTTAAAGTACAAATTCTAGAATTAGAACAGGACTATTTGGATTTAGCGATCGCCTGATTTTAGCGTATCGAGCTATTCATGAAATCTCTAGAAACTCTCAACTTATAAGTATCGTCCATAACCAGGCTGCTCTTCACATCAAAATTATTTCAGCCCTTAGTCAGTCAGGAAGGTTTTTAATATGAATGATGAACAAAAATCTAATCGCATATCTTCGGGCGTAGTTGCAGCTGTTTCTGCTGCTGTAATTGCGGTTAGTGGTGGTGTAGCTTGGTTAACTACCCAGTCCCAAAAAGCGCCTATCACAACTAACCCCGCTAACCCTAATCAAAGCATTCAACAACAGCCCACACCACCATCAACTACCCAACAAGACGAAAAAACTGCTCAAGTTTATTGGCTGAAACCCAAAGACAAAAATGTGGCTTTAGTGCCTAAATCAGTAGAAGTAGCTGCTACTCAGCCCAACCAAGCCTTAGAAAGAGCTTTCCAAGCTTTATTAGAAGGGCCAAGCGACAGTACAGACTCAACCACCATTCCCAAAGGTACTAAGCTACTAGGCTTGAAAGTCAATGGTGATGAAGTCCACGTCAATTTATCCAATAGCTTTACCAGTGGTGGCGGTAGTACCTCAATGGTGGCGCGTGTCGGCCAAGTTGTGTACACAGCCTCCAGCTTAAACCCCAAAGCCAAGGTTTACATTGACGTAGATGGTAAACGTTTAGATGTGTTAGGTGGTGAAGGCGTAGAGTTGGAACAACCCCTAACCCGTGAAAGCTTTGATAAGAATTATCCACTTTAGTCATTAGTCATTAGTCATTGGTCATTGAGTAAAAACAAATGACAAATGACAAATGACACCTTACCTAAAGTTTTGTATTCAGAACGCGAAAGTTACGAGCTTGCTGTTCTAACCTTGTAGCGATGCGATCGCACACCTGATTACACAATTCAAAAATCATTTCGTCTTCCACCCGGTAGTAAGCGCAAGTTCCTTCACTGCGACGGCTAAGGATTCCGGCTTGCCACATTACTTTCAGGTGTTTAGAGACATTCGCCTGGGAAGTTTGTGTTGCCTCTACCAATTCTTGTACACATTTTTCTTCATCCCGTAGTAAGTGCAACAGCCGCAGACGCATCGGCTCACTTAACAGGCTGAAATATTCGGCTACTTGTTGCACCACTTCCGGCGGTACAGGCAACGCTTGTTTCATCAGGAATGATCCGTAAAAACAGACAAGGTTAACAATCACTCATTTCATATATACATTAATACTTAATCAGGGTTAATTCGCATCAAAGGTTGACCATATTCTACTGGTTCCCCATTTTGAACCAGAATTTCCATAACTTGCCCTGATATTTCAGCTTCAATTTCGTTCATCAGCTTCATAGCTTCAATGATACACACAGTTTGACCCTGACGGACGCGATCGCCTACTTCCACAAATGGTGCTTCCCCAGGTGCAGGTGCGCGATAAAAAGTTCCTACCATTGGCGAAGCAACTTCGACTAATCTTTGATCTATCGCTGACGGTGCATTTCCTGTAACTTGTACACCCGCTCCTGCTACAGCAGTATCTAAAATTCGCTCTGGAGAGAGCGTTGGTGCCACTCCTCCGGCTGCAACTGTTGTTACTGCCGCCACACCACCAATAGCAGCTTGCGGTACAGTGTGATTGTTTATGCTGCCAGCTTTACGTACCGATAGCTCAAAGTCATTACTTTTGAGAGTTACTTCTGCAATATCTGTTTGTGCAATAGTTACCAGCAGTTGACGGATTTCATTAAAGTCAAATGGCACAGCTTTTATTACCTCAACCTGTCCGTAAAATGATTATTTTATGTGATACCAATTGAATAAATGATTGAGACTGATGGATTGACAGAACTAAAACACAGACAGTTATTCCCAATCCAAAATCTAACATCTCACATCCAAAATGGTATGAAGGCAGGGATTTAAACCCTATATAGGGATTTAAATCACAACTAACTCTAAAATTTAAGAGAAAATTTATTCCCTGCCTAAATATTTATCTTCACGCGTATCAATCCGAATCCGTTCTCCTTGAGAAATAAACAAGGGAACCATTACAATTGCACCTGTTTCTACTGTGGCTGGCTTAGTACCACCTGTAGCTGTATCACCCTTGACACCAGGATCAGTTTGTGTAACTTCTAATACTACAGAATTAGGCAATTCTAC
Source organism: Nostoc piscinale CENA21 (assembly GCF_001298445.1). Lineage (NCBI taxonomy): Bacteria > Bacillati > Cyanobacteriota > Cyanophyceae > Nostocales > Nostocaceae > Nostoc > Nostoc piscinale. Next base: position 1,512,377 of record NZ_CP012036.1, read on the forward strand.
TTCTAGAACTACATCGTCCCAACGAACCACGTTAACTTCCATACCTTCCTTGAGGTATTTGACGCGATCGCCAATTTGTGCAGCACTGAGTCGTCCTTCTTCATAAGTTTCCATATCCATAAAGACGAACTCATCGCCCTCTTTATAGGTATGCTGCATTGTGCTTTTTTCCAAAGTTGCTTGTGGCACAGTTTCCCCAGCCCGGAAAGTTCTTTCAAGAACCTTGCCACTTTGGACGTTTTTGAGTGTGGTGCGGACAAACGCCGAACCTTTACCGGGTTTAACGTGGAGAAAATCTACCACCCGCCATACAGACCCGTCTAATACAATTGATACACCGGGTCGAAAGTCGTTACTAGAGATCATGAAGCTTTCAAATGTTGGAAGACAATCGGCATTTATTGTACCCTTCTAGCGGAGTAATTGGTTAATTAAGTAGAAGGCAGGAGGCAGGAGGTGAGGTAGCCCCCGTCTTGGCGGTTCCCGTCGTTAGCGCAGCGTTAGCGAGGAACGAGCGTCTGGGGGACTGCCAAACCCGAAGGGCAGGAGGCAGAAGGGAAAATTTGTTATTCTCCATCGCTCCTCCAACTTCTAACTCCTTCCTAAAATACTCAGCACTCAGCGAGAAGTTGCGTGCGGGGGTTCCCCCCGTTGAGCAAACTTCGGTGACTCAACACTCAGCACTCTTACTATGGGAAGATTATTGATGGGTTACGCCCAGTCAACAATATTCATGCTGCATTTGAGCCATACTCATGTTTAAGTTAATAAAATCCTGGCTAAAGTCCAGCCTAGTAACAATACTGTTGGTAATTATATTTTTAGGCATCAATACAGCTGGCTGGACTCCCTCCAGTAATGCCGCCTTGCCCTCTGGCAATGCAATTACCGACGGCAAAGCTTTGTTGCGTTATGCACTCCCAATTAAAAATGAACCAGTCAGGCAACTGCAAGCCAGTCTAGAAGACATATCAACTCAGTTGCGGGCTAATCGACGCTGGGGTGCTGTCTCCAAAGACCTGAGTAAAGCATCTCGAGTTCTTGATAAGCCTTCACAAATCTTAGCAAGCATCCCCGAAGAACGCCAACTCCAAGCCCAGGCATGGGTTGATGAGTTAAAATCTGGTGTGACTAAATTGCAAGAATTGACACAATCCAAAGATAAAGAACAAATTCTGCAAGCACGAAACAAATTGCTGAATTTAGTTTCTTTACTAGAAGAGTCAATGGTGCAGGAATTTCCCTTTGAAGTTCCTGAAGAGTACAGTAATTTACCCCAACTCAAAGGTCGTGCCACCATTGAATTTAAGACCAACAAAGGCGACTTAACCGTTGTTGTCGATGGTTATAGCGCACCTGTTACGGCAGGTAACTTTGTAGATTTAGTCCAAAGGGGTTTTTATAACGGGTTAGAATTTACTCGTTCTGAAGAATCCTACGTCTTGCAAACAGGCGACCCCCCAGGCAAAGAACAAGGCTTTATTGACCCCAAAACAGGTAAGTACAGAGCCGTTCCTTTAGAAATTCTGGTAGAAGGGGATAAAGCACCAACTTATGGCATTACCTTAGAAGACGCTGGTCGTTATTTAGATATGCCAGTTTTACCTTTTTCTTCCTTTGGTGCATTAGCAATGGCGCGTCCCGAAAGCCAAGTTAATGGCGGTTCATCGCAAGTGTTCTTCTTCTTGTTTGAACCAGAACTCACACCCGCCGGACGTAACTTGCTGGATGGACGTTACTCAGTTTTTGGTTATCTCACAGAAGGCAAAGATATCTTAGATAAACTCAAAGCCGGTGACAAAATCGAATCTGCAACTGTAATCCAAGGCATAGAAAACCTCGTCCAACCCCAAGCAGCCTAAATTAAATCAAGTATGAAGTATGAAATTACCCTGCGGGAAGCCACCCAAAGGGTGTCTACACACTTCATACTTCATACTTTATAGATTTCCCGCAGCGAATATTTGATGAGGAGCGATCGCTAATTCTGGAAACGTCCGCGATACAATTTTCTGGTCAGCAGTAAATACTGTTTCTTCGTAAAATCCTTCTTCCAGCAATAAAACAGTAATTTTTAATTCTAATGGGTCTACAATCCAATATTCCGCCACTCCAACCGCCGCATACTCAGACCGCTTATGGCGATAGTCCCGCTTGATAGAATCTGGACTGACTACTTCTATACTCAGTAATGGTGGTGTCTCAAATACGGCTGAAGCCTTTAATAAATCTCTGGCTTGCTCCTGTGTTACTACACACAAATCAGTTAACCTAGATTTATTTCTTCCCGTCCTTATCCCAGTTTGCTGAAACGTCAACTCAAGTAAACTCAACCGCTTGATTTCTGCATCTAGCAGTTGCTCAAGGAATTTAGCAATTAAGAAATGTTCTATCGTCGGGATGTTAATTAATTCCAGCCTGCCATCAACTAGTTCATAGTGAAAACCAGTACCATCATCATAAGTTAAGTACTCTTCAAATGTGAAATTTGTTACTGGTTTAGTGGCCATCCCCACAATCCCCTAAACTATACCATTATCGTAACTTGAGGAAGTAGAGAATAGGGAGTAGAGATTAGAGGAGGTAAAAGTGCAAGGCTGTAGGGAAGACAAGGACAAATGACCAATGACCAAAGTTAAAGACATTGGCGAACAAGGCCTATTAGCAAAGTTACAAAGCTTCTGCCCCCCAGAAATTATTGGAGACGATGCAGCAGTTCTAGAAACGGCACCAGGAGCATCACTAGTAGTAACTACCGATGTTTTAGTTGATGGCGTACACTTCAGTGATGCTACTACTTCCCCAGAGGATGCAGGTTGGCGAGCAGCAGCAGCCAATTTATCTGATTTAGCCGCTATGGGGGCTTCTCCTTTAGGTATTACAGTTGGCTTAGGGCTTCCTGGCGATTTAAATGTAAGTTGGGTTGAGCGACTTTACCAAGGCATGACAGAATGCCTGCAAAAATACAATACCCCAATTGTCGGCGGTGATGTAGTGCGATCGCCGACTGCAACCATCTCCATTACCGCTTTTGGTCAAGTTGAACCCCAGCGAATTATCCGCCGTTCTGCTGCTAAAGTGGGAATGGCGATCGTGGTCACAGGTGTTCATGGAGCCTCCCACATGGGCTTACAACTGCTCTTGCATCCCCAATTAGGGCATAACCTCTCTCCAGCAGAAAAGACCGCCTTTATCAAAGCTCATCAACGCCCTCAACCCCGACTAGATGTCTTACCCATCCTCTGGGAAATTTTCACTCCTCATTCCCAACTCCCGGTTGCTGGAATGGATAGCAGCGATGGTTTAGCAGATGCAGTTTTACAGATTTGTCGTGCCAGTAATGTAGGTGCAGTTATAGACCGCCAAAAAATCCTTTTTCCACCTACTTTTACCAATTGGCTCAAACCAGAACAAGCAATAGAATATACCCTCTACGGTGGTGAAGACTTTGAATTAGTACTTTGCTTACCACCCACACAAGCAAATACTCTGGTACAGCAACTCAGCCAAGGTGCAGCAATTATTGGCACCATTACGTCTGATTCACAAGTGTTATTACGTGACCAAAATGAAAAAATCCCTGACCAAGTTCTTAGTCTTAGCCAGGGATTTCAACATTTTAGTTAATAGTCAACAGTATTGACCATTGACAAATTATTGCCATTTCTCGGCCACTAGTTCAGCCAAATCTAGAACACGTTGGCTATAACCCCACTCGTTGTCATACCAAGCCATAACTTTTACCAAGTCACTGCCCATTACTAAAGTCAAGCTGGCATCAACAATCGAAGAAGCATCAGTACCTTGGTAATCTGAGGATACTAACTGAAGTTCACTGTAGTCTAGAATACCTTTGAGTGAACCCTCTGAGGCATCTTTGAGGGCTTGGTTAACTTCTTCAGTAATAGTACGCTTCTCAACCTGAACAACGAAATCTACCATTGAGACGTTCGGGGTTGGTACACGTAAGGCAACACCATTCAGCTTACCTTTGAGTTCTGGAATTACTAGCGCCACTGCTTTTGCTGCACCTGTAGAGGTGGGAACAATGTTGATGGCTGCTGCTCTTGCCCGACGTACATCACGGTGAGAAGCGTCTAGCAAACGCTGGTCTCCTGTGTAGCTGTGGGTGGTGGTCATTGTACCTTTGATAATACCAAATTTGTCATTCAGTACTTTGGCAATAGGAGCCAAACAGTTGGTAGTACAGCTGGCGTTACTAATAATGTGATGTTTGTTGTGATCGTAATCGTGGTGATTCACACCAATTACGAACGTACCATCTTCATTTTTCCCAGGAGCAGTAATTAGAACCTTTTTAGCACCAGCATTTACGTGCTTTAAAGCTCCCTCTTTGCTAGTAAATACCCCAGTTGCTTCGATAATCAGATCAATTTCCCATTCTCTCCAGGGCAAGTTTTCTGGATTGCGATCAGATACGCACTTAATGGTTTTACCGTTAACGATGATAGAGTTATCATCGGCGGAAATGTCAACATCCTTTAACTTCCCAAGCATTGAGTCATACTTTAGGAGGTGAGCATTTGTTCTAGGATCTGATGTGTCGTTGACAGCTACAAGGTCGATATTGCTATTTTGCCGACCTAACCAACAACGTGCAAAGTTACGCCCGATGCGCCCGAAACCGTTGATTGCGACTCTAATCACAGTGTCTTGCCCTCTGTATTTATGCCTATAAGTTGATATCTTTGAACCCAATCATATCGCAAAGGGGGGGAGTATTAATAACTATAAAGTGTTAGATCCAAAAAAAAAATATATATTTTATTCAGATTTTTCTGAATAGAGGTTATTGGTCGTGATGTAGAATCTTACCGGCTCTGGAACTAAATGCTTAATAGATTTATTTTGGCAAGAAAGTTTGCGAATAAGACTTGACGAAACTCCCACTAAGGGTATATTCAAGAATTGCCAGTGAATGCTTAGTGACTGCTGCCGTAGTTGTTGCTCCACTTGCTGGCAGATGATGTTGCTTTTAGCTTGATCATTATCCAATTGTCGAGGCGCAATCAACCAGTTACACATTTGTGCTAACTCTTGTCTACGGTACCACCGAGGTAAGGTTTGGAAAGTATCCAAACCCAAAATCCAGTACCAGTGAGTATTTGAATAAACAGCCGATAAGTCAATCAACGTGTTGATAGCATAAGAGGTTCCAGAGCGACTTGACTCCACCAAGGACACAGTAAAAGCTGGGTTGTTTCTTGTAGTTACTTCCAGCATCTTCACTCGATGCTCAAATGGTGCTGCTTTTTTGTGTGGAGGATTGAACGATGGTACCCAAATTATTTGATCTAGGGGGATTTGAGACAAAGCCATTTCGGCGATGAGTAAGTGTCCCCAATGAATTGGATCAAATGTGCCACCGAAAATTGCCAGATGTTGCATCTGCTTATACCCAGGCTTTCTACATTTGAAACACAATTTCACTGTCAATGTATTATTGTACTCAATTCATGCCTTAGCTTGATGAAATTTAAAACTCATTTAGCTAGGAATGTATTATCGTAGCCCTTACCAGTCAGGAATCTAAAAATATGTATTTCTTCTTACAAGAATTTCTTTCCCGATGCAGTAGAAATTTTCAGAATAATCTTAAAAACAGTTCAGAAATAGCAAAAACCTCCTACAAAGGTAAAATCATTCTCAATCCACATAACGAAAGCGGAAAAGCTCTCCGACAGCCAGCATAAAAAAGGTGTAGAAAAATTTACGGTAAAAAACAAATTCCTGTTATGATACGCGTGTCATTTGTGAATATGGTGTGGTGTAAGAGGAGTAATCAATGAATAATGCTGTGGATTTTGGCGGTAGACCATTCCATTTCATTGGAATTGGTGGCATAGGTATGTCTGCTCTGGCTTATGTTTTAGCCAAGCGTCAATTGCCAGTATCAGGTTCAGATGTTCGTCCGAATCATATTACGCGCAAGTTAGAATCTATCGGTACACATATTTTTGGTAAGCAAGAAGCAAGTAATCTTGAATTCTTTCGCCCCAAGGTGATGACGAATGAAGCAGCATTAAGTTCACAAGAATTATCAGATGCTATTGAGTCCTCATTACCTCAAGTAATTTGTTCCACTGCAATTAACACTAACAATTTAGAATATAAAGCTGCTTTAGAATTAGGCTGTCCGATATTACATCGTTCAGATGTACTTGCTGCTTTGATTGCTGATTATAAAAGTATTGCTGTAGCAGGTACTCATGGTAAAACTACAACCAGTAGCATGATTGGTTACATGCTCCTACAGGCTGGTTTAGATCCCACCATTTTGGTAGGCGGTGAAGTCAATGCTTGGGAAGGCAATGCTCGCTTAGGTGAAAGTGAATATTTAGTAGCAGAAGCAGATGAATCTGATGGTTCTTTGGTGAAACATGCGCCGGAGATTGGCATTATCACTAATATTGAACTAGACCACCCTGACCACTACGACACATTAGATGAAGTGGTCGATACTTTCCAAAAATTTGCCCAAGGTTGCAAGACCTTAATTGGCAGTATTGATTGTGAAACAGTACGCGATCGCCTAAAACCGACAATCAGCTACAGTCTACATCAAGATACAAATGCTGACTATAGCGTGACCAATATTGACTATCGTCACGATGGCACCACAGCTTTAGTTTGGGAACGCGGTAAAGCTTTAGGTGTATTAAAATTACGCTTACTCGGTCGGCATAACTTGAGCAATGCTTTAGCCGCAGTGGCTGTTGGTCGCGTTTTAAATTTAGAATTCGGTGAAATTGCCAAAGCTATTGCCACTTTTGAAGGTGCAAGACGACGCTTTGAGTTTCGCGGAGAAGTTGATGGCATTACATTTATTGATGATTATGCCCATCACCCCAGCGAACTGCGAGCTACCCTTGCGGCTGCGCGTCTTCAGGCTAGACCAGGACAAAGAGTGGTGGCGATCTTCCAACCCCACCGTTACAGCCGGACACTGACATTTTTAGAAGAATTTTCTGAGTCCTTTGCTCATGCTGATTTGGTTGTCTTGACTGATATTTACAGTGCAGGGGAACCCAACTTAGGGCAAATCAGTGGGGAACAGTTAGCAGCAGAAGTTGGTAAATTTCATCCCCAGGTGGTGTATCAACCAACTTTACCCCAAGTGCGCGAGTTTTTACTCAAAACGCTACGCCCCAGCGACTTAGCTTTGTTCCTTGGTGCAGGAAATCTCAATCAAGTCATACCAGAATTAATTACTACACTTTGTGAGGCTGCTACAGCCACATCTTAAGACCGTTGAATAACGGCACAGCACCATTAATTCATATCTATTGCTGTATTTTTGCGGCAGAAAAATGTAAAAATTTCACAAATATTGATGTCAAAATGAAAATCTCCCAGGCAGCTGGAAACATCTGCACAGTTTCTGCTACACCTACACAGAAACAGGAAACAGATAAATCATCAGATAACAAAATAATTTATTTACCAGGTACAGATTGCATGATCAGGTCTCAGGCTGCGTTGTCTGCGTTTACTTCTTACAGAGTTGGTGGAGCAGCAGAATGGTACGTTGCGCCTCGGAACTTAGAAGCACTGCAAGCCAGCTTGAATTATGCAAAAGAACATAACTTAACTGTAACAATTTTAGGTGCAGGTTCTAACCTGTTAGTAAGCGATCGCGGTTTACCTGGCCTAGTGGTTGCTACACGCCACCTACGCCACAGTCACTTTGACCCAGAAACAGGTTTATTAACAGTCGCTGCCGGAGAAGCAATTCCCAGCCTAGCATGGGAAGCTGCACAACTGGGATGGCAAGGTTTAGAATGGGCTGTTGGTATTCCCGGAACTGTGGGTGGTGCTGTCGTGATGAATGCTGGCGCACATAATAGCTGCATTGCAGATATCTTGGTTAGTGCCGAAATTCTGTCACCAGATGGCACACTAGAAACTCTCAGCCCTGAACAAATGGGTTACAGCTATAGAACTTCATTACTCCAAGGTAGCGATCGCATTGTCACCCAAGCTACTTTCCAACTGCAACCAGGAGCCGACCCCGCTACAGTTTTAGCTGTGACTAAACAACACAAGCAACATCGACTCTCCACCCAACCTTATAACTTCCCCAGTTGTGGTAGCGTCTTCCGTAATCCCAAGCCTTATGCAGCTGGTTGGTTGATTGAACAGACAGGACTCAAAGGCTATCAAATCGGTGGCGCACAAGTAGCTCAACTACATGCCAATTTTATTGTGAATCGCGGTGGAGCTAAAGCCAGTGATATTTTCTGTCTGATTCGTCACATCCAAGAAAAAGTACAAGAACGCTGGTCGATTTTGTTAGAGCCAGAAGTCAAAATGATGGGTGAGTTTCAAGCAGCTTGTGGCTAGGACAGAAAAGTATGAAGTCTGAAGTATGAAGTTTGATGCTTTAGCCTTCATACTTTATTCTTGAGTAGCCCCTAGCATTAATTATTAGTAACAAAAGTGGCAAATTACCACCCGCATCTATAATTGAATGTGATTTGTTATTGAAAGCACACGCGGACAATCAATTATGACAGGTAAAGGACAAGGATTCGGCTTTGGCTTAGGCAAAATGAAAGAACTCGCCGAAGCCTTTAAAAAAGCACAGCAAGTTCAAGAAGGTGCAAAGCGACTCCAAGAAGAATTGGAGCAGATGGAAATTCAAGGAGAAGCTGGTGGTGGTCTGGTCAAAGTGATTGTCAGCGGGAACCAAGAACCCAAGCGAGTAGAAATTTCTCCTGATGCCTTAGCACAAGGGGCAGAATTACTTTCCGACCTTGTAACAGTGGCAATGAAAGACGCTTACAACAAGTCCACAGCCACAATGCGGGAACGGATGGAAGAATTGACCAGTGGACTGGAATTGCCTGGATTTTAGTCATTAGTCATTAGGAGCCAGTGCCGTGGGCGGATTTCCCACGCCAGTCGCTACAACGGAGGGAACCTCCCTTCGGGTTCGCAGTTCCTTCAAGTCGGCAAAGCCGCCCAACGGACTGCTCACCGCAACGCGCTGGCTCGACTTGAGGCGACTATCGTCGGCTCTGCCGACTCCCTCACTGGCGTTCATTAGTCATTGGTTTGTACAAATGGCAAGTGACAAAAGACAAAGGACAAAAAATACCTATGCCCTACAAGCTTTTGTTTGTCTGTCTGGGAAACATCTGTCGTTCGCCATCGGCAGAAAACATCATGAATCATCTCGTCGATCAGGTTGGATTAAGTAACAGCATTCTCTGTGATTCTGCTGGTACATCTAGCTATCACATTGGTAGTCCGCCTGACCGCCGGATGAGTGCGGCGGCGGCTGCTAAATTAGGAATTCAACTGCGTGGTCGAGCCAGACAATTTGCCAAGTCAGATTTTCAGGAGTTTGATTTGATTTTGGCAATGGATAGAGATAATTATAATGATATTCTCTCCCTTGATCCCACTGGCAAATATCACCACAAAGTGCGTTTAATGTGTGATTCTTGCACTCGACATAACCTCAAAGAAGTTCCAGATCCCTACTACGGAGGAGTGGAGGGATTTAATCAAGTCATTGATTTACTAGTGGATGCTTGTGAAGGTCTACTTCAGGAGATTACGCAGCAAGAATTACAAGCGTAATTGATACACAAATAGTCCAGAAGTTACGCACAAAGGTTATTTCTGAACAGTGGGTGTAGGGGTGTAGGGGTGTAGGGTTTTGAATACTTACATTCCTACATCCTCCTCCAAACCCTTGATTGTTTCTATTAGTGCTTAAGTTCTATAGTTATTCGACTAAACCATGTTTAATTGCAAACCGTACCAGTTCAGCCCGGTTACTGGTAGCGGTTTTTCTTAATAAACTACTAACGTACTTTTCTACTGTCCTAGGACTGAGGTGTAATTGTTGACCCATTTCCACATTTGACAGGCCATGAGTCAGCAGTTCTAGGACTTCTTGCTCTCTGGAGGTCAGGGATGAGAAAAACTCTGGTTTGTCTAGGTGGGTAAAGACAGAGTTCTGAGCTTCTACGGCTGTTGCTGGGGTAGAATTAGTGAGATTTTCTTTATGAGAAACGCGGTATTCCGATTGAATAATTTGCGATCGCTCCAACAAATTGCGAATAGCTGCTGCTAACTCTTCCAATTCAAACGGCTTTGGTAAATATAAATCGCACCCCGATTGATAACCGAGAATTCTCTCCTGGGTTTTGGTACGTGCTGTTAATAAAATTACAGGCAACAAACGAAATCCTGGTTGTTGGCGCACTCGGCGTACCAGTTCATAGCCATTCATCCTTGGCATAACAATATCAGTGACAATTAAATCAGGACGGTATTCTTCTACCATTGCTAAAGCTTCTTGACCGTCATTAGCCGTGATCACCGAGTAGCCAGACAGTTCAAGATAATCGCTAATAGACAGACGAGTGCCCAGGTCGTCATCCACCACAAGGATCGTCAAGGGCATGGACAGTACACCCCTAGCATTTTTTTTTACTTGGAAATTTGCTTCTACGAGCTTTTTCAGTGAACACAGCTAATAATAGTGTTCTTATGTTTCATACTATGACAGGATTACCAGCTAATGACTGTCCGAATAGTTAAATTATAAAGAAAATCTTAAATCATTAGGAGTGGCTCAAGCAGTTTAACGTAGGTTGCATAGCTAGTGCTTGTTAGACATAGAGACTTTTGTAATTCTTAACAACTTGCAATTAATTGAGAGTAATAACTCACCATACTGTAAATAATATTGACCTTATTAATCATAATGCAGTATCTGATGCGGCAAAAAACATTTTAATTGATAGTTGTCAAAAGCTAGATTAATAGAATAACACTGATATTCCGCGAATAATTAATTTATAGTGGGTTAATATGCCTCTATAAATTCACCTGCCAATCTCAACGATTTTGGCAACACATTTAAACTTATAAAAGTATCAATGAGTGACAAAAGCGAAAGTTACAAAGTCATTAGTGACAACCGTCAAGCCCGTTATTTGTATGAAATCTTGGAAACTTATGAAGCTGGTGTGCAGTTGACTGGAACAGAGGTGAAATCCATTCGTGCTGGCAAGGTGAATCTCCAAGATGGTTATGCGTTGATTCGTGATGGAGAAATATGGCTAATTAATGTGCATATTTCTCCATACAATGCTAGTGGGCAATATTTTAATCATGAACCACGACGGACACGCAAGTTATTACTGCATCGTCAGGAAATTCGGAAGTTGATTGGCAAAGTAGAACAGCAGGGTTTGACACTAGTACCTTTAAAAATGTATCTCAAGCGAGGCTGGGTAAAAATCAGCATTGCCCTTGGGAAAGGTAAAAAACTCCATGACAAACGAGAAGACCTCAAACGTCGTCAGGATCAACGTGATATTCAAAGGGCAATGAAAAATTATTAGTCAATGGTCAGAAAAGGGACTGGGGACTAGAGGTTAGGGGCTAGTATTTTTACTCATCACTTTTAATCAAGGAAATATAAGGAAAATATTTCAGAATTCAGACTTCACACTTTTTCTTTATATACCTTCAGCGTGAGTGGAGAAGTAGCCTAGTTTATGGCTACAGATTGATTCTGGTCTTGCTAGGAGTAGATACAGTGGTGAGTAACTTTGGAACCAACAAGGAACCTCACCATGAAACTTAATTTGACTAAAGCTGTTAGTGCTGGAGTATTGACATTAGGTATGGCAATTATGCCTTTGACATTGCCTGTGCAAGCTCAAGACAACACTACTACAACTACTGGTGATGCGCCAAGAACAACAACTTACGATCGCAATGATTTTGATTGGGGTTGGTTAGGATTATTAGGTCTTATTGGTTTAGCTGGTTTAGCTGGTAGAAAACGTAACGATGAACCTACCCGTTATCGTGATCCTAACGCGCCTGGTGCTACTAGCTACAGGGACTAGCACCACAAAATAGAATGGGGCAACATCAACAACAGAAATGGGCAAGTTTGCAATATAAACTTGCCCCTTTATTCATTATTAACTAGTAGCAGACTCTGGGTTAGATGAATTCATGGCTTGGCTACTATTTTGATGTAATGGTCGCCAGTAACTCGCAATGATAGCCACCATCAGCCACCACAGGGTATTTACTTCCGGCCGGAACCAGATTGTATCTACAGTACCGTGGGCTAACATTCCCAGCAAAGTTGCACAAGCACCAATTAGCCAAAATCCTTGAACATTTCCTGTTTCGCGCAATCTCCGCAGTTGTATAAATGCTGAGTTAAAGGTCACTACTATCAACCACAGGAAACAAGCCAAACCAACAAAACCAGTTTCCACAGCGACTTCTAACAGAATTGAGTAGGCACTTAAAGCACTGTATCGAGGACGTTGATATAGTGGGTAAACTTTATTAAAAGCGTTATGTCCTGGGCCAATACCAATAATCGGGCGATCGCGGATCATTTCAAAGACAGCATCCCAAACATTGCGGCGATAATTGTTACTACTATCTTGGCGATCGGCAAAAATACTCAAAACTCTCAAACGTACAGGCTCAACAAAGATAACTGCCAGTACCAATAATCCCAGCAAACCGCCTAGAATTATCGGCAGTGACCAAGTACGCCAAAAAGGAGGTAACTGTAAACTCTGCCAATAAATTAATAATGCGATCGCTGTTAAAATTGCGACTAATAGTCCAATCCAGCCACCACGGCTAAAAGTCAAAATTAAGCAAGCCGTGTTCACAACTACCATTGTCAACGCCAAAGCTTTTTTGACCCAGCCTTGCCAAACAAAAATTGCCACTAAACTCAAAACTACAGCTGGCATTAAATAACCAGCCAACAAGTTAGGATTACCCAAATAACTATAAACCCTGGTTGTCTTAGACAAAGGTGATTCCGGGTCTACCCATGTGGCTAATTGGGCAGCGCCAAAAAACCATTGCCGTAATCCATATACACTAACAATTAGCGATATATGTAGATATACCGTAATAATCCATGACCGCAGTCGTGGCGACCTGAGTACCCTAGCACAAAGAGCAAACAACAACAAATATAGTGTTAAAGTTACCAAGTCATTCAAAGCAGCCTTTTTCACTGGTGATAATGCTGTAGCTACCACAGCAATTCCCCAATAAAGCAATACCAACAAGTGAATAGGAGTGACTAACGGCGCATTGGCTGGTACTCGTTCATCAGATAAAGTCAACAACAGCCAAAATCCCACACATGCTATCAGCAGCACCCCAATCAATGTACTCGACACAAAAGGCGCAAGGACATAAATTAAGCTGATTAAGGCAGCTGCGATTACGTCTCCCCACTGAAGCAAAATGCTACTTTGTCGCCACGAATTCAGCAAACCAATCGAACAACGGCGTAAATAGCTCGTTGCTAGATATTCTTTGAGTGGTAAATCAGATAAAGTCAATCGTTGCCAGACTAAATTCATAAAACACACTGCATTTAATGAGCAGAACTGCACAGACAGAACTTGCACTCAATGATAATGCGGGTGATTATAAACAGTTCACAACAGCAATCGCAAGACCATATTGCATCTGCGCGAAAACAGGAATATCACATCTAAAAATTGGAAAAAATCGAAATTTAAGATTTTAATCTTTTTACTTAGGTTACTCCCACAAATCAATTATCCCATTTGTTTACTCCACAAGACTTCTATCCACCTTGTCTTCCTTGCCCCTAAATCACGGAATATTTTTTAATGTCAGCCCCTTATGCCTTTCCAGACTAATTTTGATGTATTTGATGATGCTGATTGATGGGAAAAAATTAATAGTTGGGTAGATTCAAAATAATTAGCTTGTGATTAAATTTCGTTAACAGCTTCGCTCGTATTAGCAGTTTGTAGCGGCAAAGAAAGTACATAACGGTGTCCTGATTCTGCTGAACCTTGAATCGAAATTTGTCCACCATGCAATTCCGCCAATTGACAACTGAGCAATAAACCTAAGCTTTCACGAGATAAACCATTATTACTCTTAACTAATTCCATCTCAGGATTGACAGTTAATAAATCTGAATAGGAATCATTTAAGTTTGGTGATTGTTCTAGTGCTATTGTTAAACTTCCTAATTCATCTGGGTTTGCGGAATAAGCACTGTATGATACTGCTTCATTGGTCAATTCCAATAAAGATAAGGGATGAAGCCGAAAATAAGGGTCAACTTCAGTAATTCCATCTCCTAACCAAGGATGTGAAACCCAAACAGTAATATTGAGGGTATTTTCCTTGTAGGAAACATGAATCCGCACAATACTACCTGTAGCAGACAACTGAATCACGCTGAACACCATGTGATAAAGTATTTGCCGCACTTTGTCTTTATCTAAAGGCCAAATGCGACCACGCCCTGGTTCGATTGACAGACGAATATCCTGCTCCCGACGGTTAGCTGGCTCTTCTAAGCTATTAATGGCTTGTTGGCATAACATTTCGATGTCTACTGGAGCTAAGTTGAGACTCTGGGAATTGTCCTCTACAGCACCTAATTCAGTGATCTCGTTAACTAAAGAAAGTAAGTAACGACCGCTGTGTTGGATAATTTCTAGGTACTCTCTTTGCTTGGTTGTCAAAGGCCCATAAATTTCTCTACCTAAGACACTAGCCATACCCAACACAGAAGTCAAAGGAGTACGTAACTCTTGGGTAAGTTGCCCTAATAGCTCTAGTTTTAGTTGTTTAGTAGAATGTGATTCTTTTTCTAAACTCGCTGATGTGAGCTTAATGCCATTGCTAGACTCATCATTGATGAACAAAGTAGACGCATTCTTGTGATTGCTTTTTTCTGGTCTACTTTGCAGGAGTCGGTTGCGCTCAAATTCACTCATGCTCCAACGAGCAATGATTTGCAGAAATTCAATATCTCGATTTTTTAAATTCGCGCGGTACCAAATCCATCACGGCTAAGGCACCTAAACAATGACCAGAAGAATCAATTAATGGCACTCCCAAGTAGGCGCGAATGCCATATTCTTGTACTAATTTACTAGTAACAATAGTATTACTACTATATTTATGAGTGTCGTTAATGACTAACTCTCTGCAAGTTTCTACCACTTGGGTACAGAAAGATTCTCGGCGCAATAACTGACGGTTTTGCGCTAAATGATTCATTAATCCCAGTCTGGATAAACCTACTGCTGACTTAAACCAGTGACGTTCCTGATCTACAAATCCCAATATGGAAATTGGTGCTTCCAAAAAATGGGCAGCCGTTTGAGTAGCTTCCTCAAAAACTGGTATTGTTTCGGGTTGTCGCAAACCAAGTTCTGACAGCACTGTGAGGCGCTGTTGTTCTCTTGTTTCCTGAGAAGCCCAACCATCCTTAAGAGCAAATAAGTTATTTTCAGGCTCTACCATTGCCACCGCTACCTTGATAATTCGTCGATATTGTAATATATATAACCACTGTTGCCGGGTTATGATTTCCTATTGTTAAGCATTCCCCAATTTTGCCCTCGACAAACAATAATCGCATAGAAATTTTATACACCTGTGGAAAATACTGAGATATACAAGGATGCCAAAATTACTCAAGGTTTTGATATCAGACAACGTTAGTTTTTAACTTAACCTGGGTAATATAATTCTAAAGATTGGTATAAAAGTATTTTCTCTATAGTAGTTTTATACATAGGGCAAAAATGAGGTTTTCTGCCGTATTTACGCAAACATTGTTTACACCTAGAATAATTTTTACGTATAAATACGGTTAAACAAATTTAATCGGATTTAAGGGAATATTTTGCTTTTTATGAGGAAAAAATACAGATTGTTCTAGTATTTAACAAATGAAAAAAATCTACTTTTCCAGAAGTATATAGCGTTTTCCATTTCAATGAAGTACATTCATCTAACCTAAGTGCCTCTATCCCCTATCAACTTGTAATGTACTCAACCGAAAAACGCTGTAAATTCGTCAGCAACCAAAATTAATATCAGAGTTTTATGTTGATTACTCATGAATTTTATGGCAAAGAAAAGGGTATTTCTCAGAGAAAAAATTTTATTCAAGAATAAATTTTATCAAAGGTTTACTTATGTTTTACAAATCTGAGGTGTTTAAAGTTTATGGTTAAACACATCAGGTTAAACAGATTTTCTAGCAAGTTTTACACCTAAAGTTTGAGGCGCAATTATCAATGAATAAAATGGCTGTGAGAGTCCCTTTTGTTGATTTAAATTTACAACATCAACCAATTCAAAATCAATTGGAACAAGCAATTAATAGTGTATTACATCGGGGAGATTTTGTTTTAGGTAAGGCAGTAGCAGATTTTGAAACAGCCTTTGCCGCAGCATCTAGTTCACAATATGGTGTGGGTGTAGCTTCGGGTACAGATGCGATCGCTCTCGGTTTACAAGCTTGTAATATTGGTGTGGGTGATGAAGTAATTTTGCCAGCCAACACTTTTGTCGCCACATTAATTGGAGTGCTACGAGTTGGTGCAAAACCAATTTTAGTTGATTGTGACCCCGATACAGCCTTAATTGATTTAGCAGCAGCAGCTAAAGTCGTTACCGCCCAAACTAAAGCGATTATTCCTGTACATTTGTATGGGCAGATGGTATCGCCAAAACAATTATTAGATTTTGCAGCTACATACAAACTATTGATTTTTGAAGATGCAGCCCAAGCGCACTTAGCTGAACGCGAAGGTTATCGGGCGGGTTCTGTGGGAACAGCCGCTGCTTTTAGCTTTTACCCCAGCAAGAATTTAGGGGCTTTTGGTGATGGCGGAATGTTAATTACCAAAGATCCAGAAATTGCCCAAAAAATGGTGCGCTTACGCAATTACGGTGCAGCCCAAAAGTATGTGCATGTAGAACCGGGGACAAATAGTCGCTTAGATACCTTGCAAGCAGCAGTGTTGCAGGCAAAATTGCCTTATTTGCAACAGTGGAATAGCGATCGCAACTCCATCGCCCAACAGTACGATACTCAATTAGCCTCCTTAGCATCTGCTGGCATTATCCCCGTACAAAATCAAAGCGGCGCAGGACATGTCTATCATCTCTACGTCATTAAAATTGATGATTCGACTTCACCAGAACGCCGCCAGCAAATTCAAGACAAACTCTCAGCCGTCGGTATTCAAACTGGAATTCACTACCCAATTCCTTGCCATCTTCAACCAGCATTCACCTATCTGGGCTATCAACCAGGAGATTTCCCCCACTCTGAAAAACTAGCCAAACAGATATTATCTCTACCCATGTATCCTGGTTTAAGCAGTAGCCAAATTCAAGAAGTCGTGGCAGAGATTACATCAATCATGAGTGGCGAACAACAACAGTTGTTATCTGTCTAAAAACCAAGAATTCAGGAGTCACTGCCAGAGAGTGACACATTTCGGCAAGCTCAATAACCATCTGCGCGGGTTCCAAAATATTGATTTTAGGACTTACTCATAAAAACGAAAAATCAAGGGTTTTGGCGAGGGTGTAGGGGTACAGGGGTATAGGGGTGTATGTATCTAAAACCCTTCCGCCACACACCCTTACACCCTTACACCCAATCTTCATAGACAATCTTGGTGCGTAAGTCCTGGATTTGATGTTAGTCCGCGCAGGCGGACTTCGGTTGTGTAGCCCCAGACTTTAGTCTGTGGGCATAATGAGATTCATCCCAGAGACTAAATTTATAATCTGATAGTCTTTTGACTCCTGAGTTCGGAATTCTTCAATACTTTAAAATCATGGCACTTCCGCAACACATTCAAATTAAAAGCACCCAACAAATACTGAGCATCGCAATTTTAGGCGTATTAGCATTGCTATACACACCCTTGTTGCTTCATTGGCTAGGTGGTTGGCTACACAAAACTATCAGCATCGAACACGAATATTTTAGTCACGGCATCATCGGTCTACCGTTTGCTGCTTACTTGAGTTGGTTAAACCGCAAACAATGGCAACGCTTACCAGATAGCACTCATCCCGTGGGTGCTTTTTTACTGTTAATTGGCGGCGTATTTTATCTGAGCGGAATTGCCGATTGGGTTAATCTGTCTTTGCCAATTATTCTGACAGGATTGTGCCTGTGGTTTAAAGGTGTAGCAGGTTTGCGCTTACAAGGCTTCCCGTTAGTATTGATATTTTTAGCAACCCCCACCTTTGTACCTTATTTATTAGTTCCCTACACCTTACCCCTACAAAGCTTTATTGCTGGCACAGCCGGATTCATACTCAATCAAATTGGGATGCAAGTTACCGTCGATGAAATCAATATTTACGTTGGCGGACGCATTGTGGAAGTAGCACCCTATTGCGCGGGGTTAAAAATGTTGTTTACAACTCTCTACGTCAGCTTAATGCTGCTGTACTGGACTGGGGCTTTGGTTTCCCGACGCATTAGTGTTTGGTTTATGTGTATTGCTGTAGCCATTAGCGTTACCGCCAATATTATTCGGAACACTTTCCTCAGTTATTTTCACGGTACAGGTAACGAAGCCGCATTTAAATGGTTACACGATAGTTGGGGTGGTGATCTGTATTCTGCTTGTATGCTTTTATTATTGGTACCATTACTGAACTGGATGAACAACAATTTTTTGGCATATCCAGAAAATGCAGAACCAATAGAAGAGCAGAACTAACAAAAAAAGCTATGTTTGGTAAAAAACAGCCAGAACAACCAAGCCAGTCTCAAAGTATCAGTGGTGTAAATTTAACCGGGAGTGCAATTCAACAAGGACAGGCGGGACGCGAGCTCCAGCAAAGTCAATCGAGCAAACTGGACACACAGCAGCAAATCACTAACACCGATGTAGTTAAGCAGCTGGAGAACTTGGAAACAGCCGTTAAAGCTGCTTCACTGACTCCAGATGAAAAAGATGAACTGTTGGACTATGTACGCCCTGCCAAGCGCGAAGCCAGCAAGGAAGAACCGAACAAAGATTTGGTAGGGCAGAATCTCAAACAGGTCAATGAGACACTCAAAACCATGAAAGAAACCACAGAAGCCGGCAAAAGCTTGTGGCAAACGGGACAGGAAGTTTTTCAAGCTATTGCCCCCTGGTTAGGAGTAGCGGCAAAACTCATCGGAATGTAGAGATTATTATTGATTATGGGTGATGGAGCAGAATCAGGGTATTGGCGATAGCTCACTGCAAAATAGTGAAGTTCAGCAGACACAGGCAAGCCGGGATGCGGTTAGCTTTCAAAATAGTCAAGCTAACCAAGTCACAATCAATAACATTATCTTGCGGATGTTTAGCAAACCACAGCCACCGCAAGTTAATTGGGACTGGGGACAACGATTACTCAAAGAAAAACAGTTACCAGATATTCGTCAACGCTTGACCGATACTTTGGGGAAGCAGCGAATTGCCATGAATGTCTCTTTTGCTGAACAGTTATCTTGGGTAAGTCGAAGTTTGCAGATTAATGGCGAAGATTATTGGGACTATAGATGCCAATAAACTGCTGATTGAGATATTTGAAAGAGATGACGTTCAAGGCAAATTGCTGATTTTAGGTGCGCCAGGAGCAGGGAAAACTACAGCACTCTTGGGTTTAGCCGAGCAGTTGGTGTGGGGGGCGCGGCAAAATCCTAAAACTGTCATCCCTGTTTTATTTGAGCTTTCGACTTGGCGGGATGATAACCAAAGCATTGAAAAATGGTTGATTGAGCAACTTTATGAACTACACGGGGGAGAACCTAAATATAAAATTTATGAGGGTTGGCTAGAACAACGGGTGTTATTACCGTTGTTGGATGGTTTAGATGAATTGGGGCTAGAAAGACAAAAGAAATGTACCATCAAGCTGAATGAATTTGCTCGTCATTATCCCCATGTTGTAGTTTGTTGTCGGATTAAAGAATTTGAGGCTGTCAACCTGAAGCTAAACAACCTTAGAGGTGCGGTGTCTCTCCAACCTTTATCTGACTTTCAAATTCAAGATTATCTTTATAGCTTGAATCGTTCAGAATTATGGTCAGTCATTGAGGGAAATCCAAATTTAATCAATTTGCTAGAACCAACTTCAGAAAACGAGCCGGGTTTGTTGCGTGTGCCGTTGTTCATTAAGCTAGTGGTTGATGTGTATGACCCAGAACAGCCAATTAGCAACAAAGCAGATTTATTAGAGAAGTATATTGACCGCCAGTTGTCGAGAGATACCCGTGAACAAGAACGCCGCCAAGAAAGGGAAAGGAGCAAATGGGCGTATAAAACACTGAAAGATGAACCAGGTTGGCAGCAAACCCGCCGCACTTTAAGTTGGATAGCAAAGCGGTTGCAAGATAACAACACAGTAGAGTTGCTGATTGAGCAAATGCAGCCGACTTGGATTGAGTCTCAACATTTACGACGACGCTATCGGCTGATTTACGGGCTGATTTTCGGGCTGATTTTCGGGTTGATTGGAGGACTGATTGTTGGGTTGATTGTCGGGCTGATTGTCGGGCTGATTGTTGGGTTGATTGGAGGACTGATTGTTGGGTTGATTGGAGGACTGACTGGAGATAAAGATCCGATGGATTATTTGATAGGAAAGCTAATTAGAAATTCGATAGAAAATTTTGATATCAATCATATTGAACCTCTTGAAACATTTAAAATTTTGATATCTCGTAAAGCAATACATAAAATTTTAAATAAATTACACTATTGGCTGATTTACGGGCTGATTGTCGGGCTGATTTACGGGCTGATTGACGGGCTGATTGAAGGGCTGATTGAAGGGCTGATTTACGGGCTAATTTACGGGCTGATTTACGGGCTGATTGAAGGGCTGATTTACGGGCTTAAGGAAGAATTAAAAGTGCGATCTCTGCCCAACCAAGGCATCTGGAACTCATTACAGAGTATGCTATGGACAACAGCCTTGAGTTATCCCCTCGGCGTAATTTTGATGATGGCGGCTCTAGTGGCTCGTAGAGTAGCAGAAAAGCATGACTGGCTAGATTTACCAGGGATTTTATTACGCAACTGTCCCCAATATTTGCTACCAGGGCTACTTATGGCTCTATTATTCGGTTTTATGGTTGGTGGTGGGGCTCCTTGTGTACAGCACTTTTCCCTACGCCTCGTTCTTTGGCAAAGTGGCGCTATCCCCTGGAATCTTGCCCAATTCCTCAACTACTGCGTTGAACGGCGCTTACTCTTGCGCGTTGGTGGGCGTTACCGCTTCCTGCACCGCGAACTCCTCGACCATTTTGCTAATTCTGGCACTGCTCATCTCCGGTAATAAATTAACTTCAAACACTGTCTCTGTATAACTTTACCAGCAATTTCAGCCTATTCTTCTCTACAACACCATCATCATAGACTGCTACTTTTACTGAACTCAGAGTACCAATTATTCAGTAAAATCTTGCGTAAATCTTGCAAATTTTACTGATGATTTCCTTTTCCAAGGTTCTCAAAGAAAAACAGGTGACTTATATAATACCTCTGGTATTGTTGCTGCTGCTCTTGGCAATGGGCGCAGTTCCTAGCTACTTAAAAGGGCGCTGGGAATGGAAACAGCCACCACCTGTCACCACCCTCAAGGAATTAAGAAAAATACGCAAAACGGGATTAACCATTCCTGGCTGGGAAACAACTCAACAAGCCGAACAACAAGTTGGCGAACATAAATGGTCGTTGCAAGTTCTCAAACAAGCAAGTTCGCCCACTCAGGTGATTTTGCTATTACTCCCACAAAACGGCCCAAGAGATCAACCGGAAGTGGAATGGACGGAGATTAACGGCTGGGGTAGGTTGCGCTGGGGAAAATGGGATATAGCCCAAGAACGTTCTCTGGAATTTTCAGTTAAACATTCCCAAACTGCTAGTTCTAATGCTGATGTGCCAGTGAAAGCGAGATTTTTCCGCGTTTCCACTCAACAAGATACCTTTGCTGTTTTACAGTGGTATGCTTTCCCCAATAGTGGCAACCCGTCACCTTTGCGCTGGTTTGTCAAAGATCAATTGGCACAGTTGCAAAAACGCCGGAATCCTTGGGTAGCAGTGAGTATAATGATACCAATTGAGCCTTTGGGTGACGTGGAAACTACTAAGTCTTTAGCTCAGTCTTTGGGTGAAGCGGTGCAGACTACATTAATGGCAAATGCTTTATAGCCAGTTGATCAGTAATTTGAGTTGTAACTATGTGGACTTAACCAAATAATGTGGAAAACCTGCTATCTTTGATCAAACAATTTCCCAGAGTAGTAAGTTAAAAATTTACCTCTTCTCTATAATCAACTCTGCAACTCCAAGCAAATATACAAGTTACTTTCAATCTAAAATAACGACTCGGTAGAATTAATTCTCAATACAGTTTGACTGCACCGATGTTTATAGTTTCCCATCCTTATGTACGTGCATTTAGCACTTTATGTTTTGTGAGTTTTCAGGCAGGTGTTTGGCTGACAAATTCTGTTCAACCTGTTGTAGCTCAATCTTTACCATCTCCCGAAACCTCACCAGGGCAATTCCCGGTGTTACCACCTGGAAATCCCACCCAGGAAGAATCTCCGCTACAACCTCCTGCACCACCTCCAAATGCTGATGGTATATTCCCCAATGAAAGCGGCGCGGCTTCTTCTCAACTCAACCGTTACCTTTTAGGGCCGGGAGATGCAATTAGTGTGACGTTTCAACGTCCTCCTGGTGCTTATCGCTTGGGGCCAGGAGATTCTATTAGTGTGCTAGTTCAACGCTTCCCAGATTTAAGTTTTCAAGCTTCAATTAATCCAGAAGGTAATATTGCCGCACCCTTGCTCGGCACAGTACCACTACAAAATTTAACTTTACAAGAAGCCCAAGACAAAATTCGTTTGTTATTTAATCGTTATGTGATTAATCCTGTAGTTGTGTTGTCTTTGACAGGTCTGCGCCCGGATTTGAGTTTTCAAGCCCAAATTAGTCCCGAAGGCAATATTGTTGTGCCACAGGTGGGAATTTTATCTATACAAGGTTTGAGTTTGGCCGAAGCTCAAGAAAAAATTCGCTTAAGTTTAAGTCGGGTCATGGTTGATCCGATAATTTCTGTAGCTCTATTGTCTACAAGACCTGTACAAATTACGATTAGCGGTGAGGTTTTTCGCCCAGGAATTTATTCTGTCAATTCTGCAACCCCCAGAGTTGCTGATGCTTTACTGATAGCTGGTGGTTCTACAATAAACGCCGATCTGCGACAAATCCAAGTACGGCGGACATTAATGGATGGTTCTGTAATTTCGCAAAATATTGATTTGTATGCTGCATTGCAAAATGGTGCTTCTGTGCCGAATTTGCGTTTGCAAGATGGTGATGCAGTAATTATCTCCCGTCGGGAAGTGGGTAATGATGATGGTTATGACCGCAATTTAATTGCTCGTTCATCTTTAGCTGTGCCACAAATTCGCGTCCGGTTGTTAAATTATGCTGCTGGGGGACTGGTGACACAAACCTTACCAAACGGTAGTACTTTTGTAGATGCTTTGGGAGGGATTAATTTAGATACGGCGAACCTCCGAGATATTGCTTTAATTCGATTCGACCCAGAACGGGGCCGCGCAATTACGCAAAGACTTGATGCCAAAAAAGCACTTTCTGGTGATATATCTCAAAATGTTCCTTTACAAGATAATGATGTTATTGTTGTTGGTCGCAACTTAATTTCGAGAATCACCAATATCTTTAGTACAATTACCCGACCGTTCTTTGATGTTCAAAGTTTTATCCGCTTCTTCCAATTTTTTGGCGGTGGCTCAAATTAAAACATCTCTGGCTTTTTAAATGATTCTTGACCACCATTCTCTCGCTGAATTCTATATGTCTTTGCTATGACCCCACCAATTGTTAAACGCTATCTAATTGCATTCGAGAAGTACAAGTGGATTGGACTAGCTGGTTTTGGGCTAGTGGTTGTCGGGTCAACAGTGGTGGCTGTACAACCAGATCCACCAATAAATTACATAGCAAATGCAGCACTGACTTATAATCGTCCCCCGGTTTCATTTTCACTGACGGGGAATGAAATCCAGCAGCAAGGACAAGACTTAAGCGAGGCGGCTTTACTATCAGATCAAATTATTGAGGCAGTCGCAACAAAGGTTAATGTCAAGCCCAAAACTATTGGCACAAATGTGGCTTTGAAGTTACCCGAAAAAACTGCCAAAGCGGGAGAAGTTGTATCGACAGTTATTGATCTGAAGTATAAAGATACTGATCCAAAACGCGCTCAAGAGGTGCTTCAAGAATTGATGCAAGCAATGATCAAGTTGAGCGCGGAGATTAATACAGGGCGATTAAGAGCAATTATTCAAAAAATTGAAGAACGTCTACCCCAGGCGAAAGCAGAATTACAAACGGCGGAAAAAAGATTAGAACAATACGATCGCCGGGAACGTCCGGCAATATTATCAGCAGAAAATGGTAGTTTATTGGCGGCAATTACTAACAGCCAAAATCAACAGAGGCAAATTCAATTAAATATTGCTGGGATTGATGCTCAAATTCTCAGTATACGCACCAAATTGGGTTTAGATGTCAATCAAGCTTATGTTTCTTCGGCTTTAAGTGCTGACCCAATTCTGGGAAATTTGCGAACACAGCTATATCAAACAGAATCGCAAATTGCTTTGCTGCGGAAAGATTTACGTCCTGAACATCCAACGATGATTCAGTTGTATCGCCAAAAAGAAGCCACTGAACAATTAATTCAACAGCGAGCTAATGAAGTGATCGGTGGCGGTGGTGCAGCCGCACCTTTAGCGGGAAATATTTCGGGGATTCGCGCTCAAAGTAATTTAGACCCAGCCAGACAAGGGTTAGCGAATCAAATGGTGACTTTGCAAACCCAACGCGACACACTTCAACAACAGTTGGCACAGCAAATCCGCGAAGAAGTCCGGCTCAGGCAGGAGTATTCTTTAATACCCAACAAACAATTAGAGCGATCGCGCTTGGAACAGGAAGTCGCCCTGAAAAAAGCGGTTTATGACCAAATGCAAGCCAAACTTACTGATTCTAAAACCGCAGAAGCGGAAACTGTTAGTAGCTTAACAGTTGCCCGCTCACCATTGATTATTCCTGAACCCACGAAAGCCAAGAGTGTACCAACTACTTTAGGGATTGGTGGTTTTTTGGGCTTGTTGGTTGGTGGTGGCGTGATCTTTTTACTGGGTGCTTTAGAAGGAACATTCAAGACCAAAGAAGATATCCGCGACAGTCTCAAAGAACGAGAAGTGGTGTTACTGGGCGAAATACCTTTAATGTCAGTGGAAGATTTACCTCCAGATACAGTACCCGTAGTATTTTCACCTGATTCGCCATATTTAGAGTTTTATGAAAAATTCCGCAGCAATTTACGTCGCTTGGCTGGTAAAGATGTAAAAATACTTCTAATTGCTAGTACTGGCGCTCAAGAAGGCAAAACAGTTAGTGCTTACAATTTGGGTGTGGCTTGCGCTCGTGCGGGGAAACGTACTTTGATTATTGAAACCGATTTGCGATCGCCTTCGCGGGCTGCATCCTTAAAAGTTAATCTCGACCCCGACGCGACTATTGAACCTTTGCGTTATTATGCCAGCTTGAGTGATTGCATTCGCTTAGTACCAGATATAGAAAATTTATACATTATTCCTAGTCCTGGCCCTGTACGTCAATCACCAGCTATCATTGAATCTAGCGAAATGCGACGGCTGATGGAAGATGCTCGTGAGCGTTACGATTTAGTAATTCTAGATACTAGCCCTTTAAGTTATTCCAACGATCCTTTGTTGATTCAACCCTACAGTGATGGTATTGTCATGGTCGCCCGACCGAACTATACACAAGAAAGTTTGTTGGGTGAGGCGCTTGATCAATTACAAGAAGCTGAACTGGGGTTATTGGGTGTAATTATCAACGGTGCTGATATTGAAGTTGCTTTACCAGACAGTAAAGAACCATCACCAACCTCTTCACCAGAATCAGAATCAGCAATTGTGGAAGAAGTTGACCAAATTTCCGTAGGGAAGTAAGGGTGTATGGCGCGGGGTGCAGGG
Source organism: Nostoc piscinale CENA21 (assembly GCF_001298445.1). Taxonomy (NCBI): domain Bacteria; kingdom Bacillati; phylum Cyanobacteriota; class Cyanophyceae; order Nostocales; family Nostocaceae; genus Nostoc; species Nostoc piscinale. The sequence continues at coordinate 1,538,325 of NZ_CP012036.1, forward strand.
GAAAAATTTTTACCACTCAGCACTTTGCTAAAAATCAAGGGAAGCATAATCATCATGCTTCCCTGAAAATATTGCTTGTAAATAAACAAGCTGAATTAAATTGATTTTAGTAAGCTAAAGTTTCTAAAGTCTCTCTTAAATACTTTTGTACTTGCTGTTCCAGGAGCAAACCTTGCAATTGGGTATTACGTTCTAGTTGCCAACGTTGGAAACCGGAACTGGCAGCGATCGCACATTTAAGGCTATACCAAATTTCGGTATCTGCGGGATATTGGAGATTACTAGCAGCAGAAGTTGGAGTCATAGTCCCTGATTCCTCAACTTTTAAAGTTATGGCAGTTTTCATTGTGAGCAAATACAACCCTGTCTGATTCAGACAGTGTATACTCTGCGAAGAATTGTTTAGGTTCTGATTTTTAGGGCTGCTGCGAGTTTCTATTGCTCCCGATGAAGGATTGAAACAACCTGGGTAAAATTTGATTAACTTGCACCCCTAAAATAGTGAAATCATGCTTGATATTTTCTAAAGATAACGGTTCGAGGGCAGCAAATTCTGTGTCATTAGTCACTAAAATCCGTGCCACACTCACGGGAACTTGTAAAAATAAATTACTTGCTAAAAAAGTTAAAGCAGCTAACAGCAAGCCTAAGCCATGCCATTGCGGCAAAAAGCTAACTAAATGTTGCATTTGGGGTACAACTTTGTAAAGCTGCCACAAGATGACAGTTAATATTATTGCGGCCACCAGAGACAACACCCGATTTAATTTAGTATTAATTAAACAAAGTATCTTGCGCTGTTGCTCGGTTAAATTTTCGGGTTTGAGAGCGATCCCTAAAAGAGAATATATATAAAACGGGCGGCGTAGCTGCATCCACAATAGTGGAGTAACGCCGACAGTGGCGACTAATAATAGTTCTCCCCACACCGGGAAGAGTGGCTCACCGATCGCCAATGACAATAAGCACAAAACCAAAAAAAATGGCAATGTCGCTAATCCAGCAATGTGAATCCACAATATAGGGTCAGAGCGAAACGAAGACATAGTTAAAGTGCTGAGTGCTGAGGAGACAGTGTGTTGGGCGGCTTTGCCGACTCCCTCACTGACGTTGCTGAGTGCTGAGTTTTATATTTTAAGTTTTGAGTGTGGAACTAACTTAATTTTCAGTTCAACACACTTAAACTTTCACTTCAACTCAGCACTGAGTGTTAACCACTATCTTGTCAAAGTCAGGGTACGGCGTTTTGTCACCATCTGGTAGGCTTCAATAATGTCGCCTTCTACCCAGTCATGGAATTTATCGACGTTAATACCGCATTCATAACCGGCATTGACTTCCCGAACGTCGTCTTTGATCCGTTTGAGAGAATCAAGGACTCCTTCGTAGACGACTTTTCCGCCACGACGTACGCGCAGTTTGCAGTTACGTAATAGCTTGCCAGACTGCACATAACAGCCAGCAACGGCTCCTTTACCTACTGGGAAGACAGCACGGACTTCACACTGACCAAGGGCTTCTTCGACCAACTCTGGTTCCAACAGACCTTCCAAGGCTCCTTGGATATCTTCGAGGAGTTTATAGATAATGTTATACTCCCGGACATCCACACCAGCTTCATCAGCAGCTTGTCTTGCGCCACTGGCGTAGGTGGTGTTAAAGCCAATGATGACTGCGTTACTTGCAGCAGCTAAGTCAATGTCTGTTTGGGTGATTTCCCCAGCTGATGCTAACAGCATCCGAATCTGCACTTCGTTTTGCGGGATTTGCTTCAGCGAACCAATAATCGCTTCTACAGAACCTTGCACGTCGCCTTTGAGGATTAAGTTGAGTTCCTTCAACTCGCCTTCTTGTGCTTGTGCCGATAGGGTTGTGAGGGTGACACGTCCTTGCAACAGTCGTGATAGACGTTGTTTGTCGGCGCGATCGCCTGCAATACTCCGGGCTTCTTTTTCGTTATCGAAGACCTCGAAATCATCCCCGGCTGCGGGAACATCGCTTAAACCCAACACCTCAACAGCAAAGGAAGGTGTGGCTGCTTCGACTCTCCGCCCACGGTCATCAACCATTGCTCTGACTTTACCAAAGGCTGAACCTGCCACGAGCATATCTCCGACGTGGAGACTACCGTTTTGAATCAACAAGGTAGCAACAGCACCCTTGGCTTTATCTAGATGGGCTTCAATGACAGTACCTTTAGCTAGGCGATCGGGGTTGGCTGATAGTTCTTCAACTTCTGCCACCAACAGAATCATCTCCAAGAGTGTGTCGAGGTTTTCACCTTTAATCGCACTCACTGGCACCATGATGGTTTCACCGCCCCATTCTTCTGGGGTTAAGCCATATTGTGTCAATTCTTGTTTCACCCGATCTGGTTGTGCACCTTCTTTATCAATTTTGTTGATAGCGACCACAATTGGCACTTCGGCGGCTTGGGCGTGGCTGATGGCTTCGATGGTTTGGGGACGCACACCATCATCGGCTGCTACTACCAAAATGGCGATATCTGTCACCCTCGCGCCTCTAGCCCGCATCGCGGTGAAGGCTTCGTGACCCGGAGTATCCAAGAAGACAATCTGATGCAGCTTACTGTCATGTTCGATGTCCACATGGTATGCACCGATGTGTTGGGTAATACCGCCAGCTTCTCCAGCTGCGACTTTGGTTTTGCGAATCGAGTCGAGTAGAGTGGTTTTACCGTGGTCTACGTGACCCATAATGGTGACGACAGGCGGACGACGAATCAGATGTTCTAAATCTGCCACGTCAATCATTTCTGTGACTTTCCGCGCTTCTGCTTCTGGTTCGGCGGTTTCGACTTCTACTTCTAACTCTTTACCTACTAAGGTGATGGTGGGAATATCCAAATTTTGGGTGATACTCACCGCCATACCTTTCAGGAACAGGATTTTCACAATCTCTGTATCTGCAACTACCAATTCGTTGGCGAGTTCCTGCACAGTCATCGGGCCTGTCACCACGACTTTGGCTGGGCGATCGCGTTTTGGCTCTGCTTCTTGACGACGGTTCTGTTCACCGCGATTTGAGCTAGTTCTCTTACCTCTAACAGTTGGTGTAGCTACAGATGTGGCTGTTGTTTGGGCTGGCCGCGCGGCTTTTGGTTTTGGCGGACGAGCGATAGAAAGAGTTGCCTGGATGGTAGCCGGAATGTCTAGACCTTCTTCGTCTAGCAAATCATCATCTTCAAAGTCATCATCCAGAATCGGTTTGACCCGCTTGCCTTTGGGGCCACCTTTGCCGGATTTCTCTTTAACTTCGTCAATGATTTCTTCTTCTTGCCATTTTTTGCCACCTTTAGCTAAACGAGGTGGTGTGGGACGTTTTAAGTCTAAGAGTTCTGGAACGACGGGATCATCATCAACTGCGACTTTGCCTGTGGCTGCACCTGTCGGTCGGCTAGGCGGAGTCGCCAAAGATACAGTCGCCGCAGTTTCTGATTGACGCACTGGCCTTTGGGGACGTGGTACATCTCCTGAGCCTGGAGCCGAGGGTCGATTTGTTCGCCCTTCGGCTTTGACAGGCCCTGAGCCTGGGCGACTTTGCTTGGGTGCTGGGGATGAGTCTGAGTGAGACTGGGATGGTTTGCCAGCTTTAGTTGGTTTATTGTTGCTAGTTTGGTCGCGATCGCGCTTCAGTATCGGTTTTTCTGCCGTACTTGACCCACCAACTGCGGGTTTTTCCGCTTCTGGTCTGGCAGGTGGCGCTGATAATTGCGGTTTTTGCGGTTTTTCTGGCCTGGACTTATGCGAAGGCGCTCTTTCTGGTTTTTCTGCTGCTGTGTTTTCTGCTAAGGGCGTATTTGCTTTTTGGGGTGCATCTGTAACAGCAGGTACCTGTGAGTTCTCAGATTGATTCCGGGGTACTGGTCTGGTTGGTGCCGTCGGCTTCATGGATGAGACTGGTGTAGCGAAGGGCCGTGGAGGTGCTGGAGAATTGACTTCAGAAGAAGCTGATTGATTCTGATTAGCAACTGATGCCTCTGGGGCATTGGTGTTAGGATTTCTCAATATTTTGGGTTTACGAATTTCCAAAATTTGTTGTTTGTGTGGTGGTGGTGCAGGTCGGCTATGAGAGCCAGGTTGATGTGAATTTGGTTTTGGGGGGTGTGTTCCTATTTCTCTTTTAGGTGTTCCATTCGTTACTGCCAATTTTTTCGGCAGCCGTCCGGATTCGTTCTGCCTCTGATTCTGAAATTGTGCTGCTATGGCTTTTGACCGCAATATTGAGCTGGTCGCAAATTGCTAATAGCTCTTTGTTATCCAAATTCAATTCCTTTGATAATTCATAAATTCTAACTTTGCCGTTGTTCATCCACTCTTCCCCTTTAATTTACAGTTTTTTGGCGGATGGTTGCCTGGGAGTGCGACATCTCCATCCTTAGATCACTGTTTTTCGGTTGCCCTTGGTAATTTTGCCGGTGCCTCCAATCAGGAAAGAGAGATGTTTCAGGTTAATGTTGGCATCTGTGCCAAATTTGGCTGTTGACTGGCTCCCATAAAAATTTTGTTAATAAAAAAAAATTTATTGGAAGTGGTGATGCCGAATTGCGCCTGATCGCTACCAGGTTGCCATTCTGTAGTTTTTTGTTTTGCTGATTCTGAGTCTTCCACAACACAATCGAGTAAAACTTTCTGGGAGCATTGCTGGGTTCTTTTTTCAAGAGCCGCTCGCAAACTACACCCTTTTACTATTTTGGCATTAACCCCAACAATTGCAGAGGGTGTGTTGGGAGCGCGAGCAGTTCGGCTTTAGACACAATCCTCTGGGGATTACCGCCACCAAGTTTTTCAACCTGATATTTGATTTTGGTGATGACTTGGGGCTAGACGTTGCCACAATGTTTGGTACAGTGTTTCTGGCACTGACACTTGTAGCGATCGCCCTAATCTATTCTTTTTTTTGTGCCGTTTGCAAACAAGTTGCTTGCGGACAAAGATAGGCAGAACGCCCCATGCCCTCATATAATTGTACCTTTCCCGATGGAAAGACGCGGACAATCCGCCAAAAGTCTTGCTTCAAGCCGACTTTGCGGCAACTAATACAACGCCGATAATTCGGTTTCATCAGTTTTTTATAGGCATAAAATCAAACAATTTGGGATTTTGGATTTACCTCCCTAATAAATAATCATGGCTGAACCGGAATTTTAAATTTTTTATTAATTCCATCAGCAAATTATGACTCAGTAGTTTTATAGCAAAGTTCAGCTATTACAGCTAATCTTTTACTAATGCCTCATGTTTTCTCAAGTAATTATTAAAACTCTTACTGAGCTAAATATTAGCAGAACTATAGCCATCGTATTTGCTTTCTCCAGTGCTGGTTGAGGCGGAGATTTGTGGCTAATTCCTATGTAGACTGCTATTTCTCCAGAAAATTAAGAAATTATTCTGTTTCATCTAGCTCAAAAGATTCATCTTCTAATTCTTCTTGATCTTCTGCCTCTAATTCTTCTAATTCGATGTCATCTTCTTCTAATTCGATGTCATCTTCCTCTAGTTCCATTTGTTCTTGTTCTAGTTGAGCTTGGGCGCGGGCGGCTGCAAATTTCGCATCTTCACCTACATGGTCGTACTTGGCTTTATCTTTAATATCAATTTTCCACCCAGTTAAACGAGCTGCGAGGCGGACGTTTTGACCTTCTTTCCCAATTGCCAAGCTCAGTTGGTCTTCGGCTACTAAGACGTGAGTTTGCCGCGTTTCCGGGTCCATCAAGCGGACTTCATCAACTCTGGCTGGACTTAAGGCGTTGGCAATGTATGTGGCTGGGTCGGGCGACCAACGAATTACATCAATTTTTTTCGCCGCGTAATTCATTCACTACTACTTGAATGCGTGATCCCCGTGCGCCAATGCAAGCACCTACTGGGTCAACATCTCGATCTAAGGTGTCTACTGCGATTTTAGTCCGGGGGCCGACATAACGCGATGGTGGATTTGCTTCCCGTGCTACAGCAACTATCCGCACTACTTCATCTTCGATTTCTGGAACTTCGTTGGCAAACAAATAAACCACCAACCAGCATCAGCGCGGGATACTAAAAGTTGTGGCCCCCGTTGTTGCCCTTGGGAAACTTTCTTGAGGTAGACCTTGAAGGTGGCATTGGCGCGATAATTATCGTTTGGTAGCTGTTCTCGCTTGGGTAATTCGGCTTCTACTTCTGGCTGACCAAAAGTGCTGCTAACTGCTAAAATTACAGACTGTCTTTCAAAACGCAGAACTCTGGCTTGCAATACAGTTCCTTCTAAATCTTGGAACTCTTCTTGCACCATTTGGCGTTGTTGATCCCGTAATTTTTGCGCCAGGACTTGTTTAGTTTGCATGGCGGCCATCCGACCAAATTCGCCTTGATCGGGGGTGACATCCAAAACTACAGAATCACCTAATTGAGCTTCGGGCGCGACTTGCTGCACTTCGTCTAAAGAAATTTGATGGTCGGTATTGTTAACTTCTTCAACGATGGTTTTTGTGGAGAGGACGCGAAATCCTTCTTCATCAATATCGAGTTCCACTTCAAAATTGTCAAAGTAATCTTCATCAAATTGCCTGCGTTCTAAATTTTGAGCGCGGCGATAACGTTCATAACCTTTGAGCAGTGCTTCTCTAATGGCTGATTGCACTGCTAACCGTGGTAAATTTCGCTCCCGACTAATACTTTCAATTAATTCTTTTAATCCTGGTAGACTAACCATTGACATAAGCAATCTCCTTTAAAAGTGAGGAAATATGGGAGCCAGCGCCGTGTGGAGGTTTCCTCAGTTGAGGCGCCTGGCGTAGCAGGGAGTAGGAAAAAGCATTAAGGAACAGGGATTAGAGAAAAGATTGACTCTAGTCCCTAGTCCCTAGCCTCTAATCTCTAGACCTTGATCCCTCGTTTATCGGCGTTCGTCTAGTTGCACCCTAGTAATGAGAGAACGAGGAATCTCCACTACCCGACCTTTTTGATTTAAATAAATGTTGGTTTCATCTCGGCGAATCAACTGACCATTCCACTCTGTTTGTCCTTCATGGGGTGGCGAAGTGGAAACAATCACAGGAAATCCTTTAAAGGAGATAAATTCCCGGTCAGTTACCAATTGGCGCGAAATACCTGGACTAGACACCTCCAAGACATAGGCATCTGGAATGATTTCCTCTGCATCTAAGCAGGCTTCTAAAGCGCGGCTCATCCTTTCACAATCATCTAAACCAGTATCTTGCTGGGGATTACGGATGTCTACCCGCAATACTGGTGGACGTTGGTTAGTGTGAAAAACTGCGCCAACGACTTCTAATCCCAGTTGTTCTGCTACTGGTGTCGCCAAGTCGATAATTTGTGGGACTAACGGATGAGTCATGCGAAATTTCAATAAAAAAAAGTGGGCTTCGACCCACTTCCTGCGATAGGGATATCTTCCAAGAAGTCTTGTAACGAACTGATGATAGTTCGCCCTAAATTGAGTGTAGCGCATTTCTCTAAGAGTCAATAGTTAAATGGTCATTTGTTATTAGTCAGTGGTCAAAAGGCAGTTCCGATGAAACCGATTTTCTAGCTAAGTATGAAAGTGGGACTGGTATTTTTACTCAGCACTTAAAACTCAGCACTCAGCACTCAGCACTTTTAAGACAGCCAACTTCATACTTAAGGACTTACGCAAAATTATGAAGAAACTAACTGCAAAGGACGCATAGAGGCGATAGTGGCTTCCCGCAGGGTAGGACACAAAGTTATAAGAATTTGAGAGATTTATTGCGTAAGTCCTATACTTTTTTATCTCTGATTTCGACGATCGCAGTACTTTGCTCAACGATGGGCTGAATGTATGCTTGTGTTCTTAGCTGTCTGGTTTGCTCAACGATGCTTTCTATGTCTTCTTGGGATAGACGTTGCACGTAGTTGAGCTTGATTTCTTCTAAGAAATCAAATAACAAGCTTTGAATTTCGGCTGTTACTTTTTTTTTGCTGTACTTCTGCGCCTAAAGCGTTGGTGAAGCTTTGGGCGAGTTGGGTTGTTAATTTTGCACCTACGGGATCTTGGATAGCACTGACTAAAACGCTGTATAAGCTGGTGGTGATTTGAGTTGCTAATTGTTCGCTGAGTTGGGTTTGGGCTTGTCCAATGCCTGGGAATGTTTGAAGATTGCGGTACAGGGGAACTTGATTGAGTACTGTGTCGATGTTGTGGCGCAAAATTGCCGCTATGTCGGGCTGAATTTTGGGAAAAACTTCATAGACGACAGTTTGGGTTAAAATTCCTGCGATCGCTTCGATTTCATTAACATTATTAATATCAATATAAGGACGTAAGTTTTCTTGTTGGGATATCCAACGGGTAAAATCTCCTTGTTTAATCGAAATTTGAATTTGGTTGATCACCCGTACCACTACAATTTCCGTGAGTTCTTCGGCAAAATTAGCTACAACTGTTTGACTCATTTGGTGCTGCAATGGTTGCAAATTTAATAGTTGCGCTTGGTCGAGACGCACAATTACAGGTATAACTCGCAACCATCGACAAAACGGCATCAGCAGAAATAAATCATACCAACGGTCAAATACTGCATTTAACCAACTAGAACCGGGGTGGCGACGCTTGATGTAAAAGATGCGTGCGAGAAACTCAATCGCAAAGATGGTGACAAATGGTAGGTCAATCAGCCAAAAATAGTCGAGATATTCGCTATTTTCACCGATTTGGCGGTAATAGTTGCTGGCGATTAAAGGACTAATTTTTTGGTTGAAAAAGGTAATTTCTTGATTCCAGCCTTTTTGGGAGAGGTAGGCTTGACTCCAGAAAGTAGCAAAGGACTGCTTGGCGGAATCTTTACCGATGCGATCGCGCATTCGGTTTTTAATTTTTTCCAGAGTCCCACTCTTGCCAACCCCAGCAAATGGGTTACTATCAATCATCTCCACACTCAGATGGCTGAGTTCGTCAAGTTTCGCCTTCGCCTGTGGAGATGTTAAACCTGTCTGGCTCACTTGTTCTTTGAGGGCATCTACTGCTTTTAAATAACTTTGAGTTTCTCTATGGGCGGCGATACCTTTAATTGGATCATAAATTTGAGTTATTTGCGGTAATCTCCGCAGATAAAAATCCCGCCATTGTACATAAGTCAAATCAAACACAACTAAACCTAAGTTGACTGTGGCCACCAGTGCCATCAACCTTTCAAACAAAAGGTTTTTGTGTTTTGGCAAGGTTTGATTAACCATTTTTTTTGTTTTCGATTATACAAGCTTTAAGTATTTAGTTATAACCCAATTAAAGAGTTGAGAAGTAGACATAGAAAATCTAAATACTTCTCTAGCAAGATTGCCAAAAATTTATATTAGTTTTAGTTAATTTTAATTAATCACAAATGATTAAACATTGAGACAAAAGTCTTCAAGAAACGTAAAATGCACCTGTTAATCTCTATATAATGCTGATTTAACTGCAAGGAGTTTGAGATATGTGGTGTGGGTTTAATAAATCCAGCGCGATTATTGCGGCTACTTGCCTTGTAAGCGCCGGTGTCATCATTTCTGACAGTTCCTTTGCTGCCCGTCAACGTAACTATACGCCCCAAGAGTTTAGGGCTGTGTTGCATGGGCTAGGTTACAAAGTTAAAGTCTCCAATACACCTTTAACAGATGAGGAAACCAAAAAAGCAATCCGTGATTTTCAAAAAGGCTACAAGCTTGGTGTTGATGGGATAGCAGGGCCAAAAACTCAAGACTTTGCTGCCAATATTGTGCAGATTCTACAAGCCAATTTAAATGCAGTTCTCAAGCCCAATCCACCTCTTCCCCGCGATCAATTCTTTGGCCCACGCACAGAAGAGTTAATTAAGGAATATCAGAAAAAAAATCAGCTTTCAGAAACCGGAATTGCTGATTTAGCACTCCGTCAGAAGCTAAATGCAGAAGCAAGGGAAGTTATAGGTAAACCTAAACCCCAGCCAACGGCTAAACCAACGGCTAAACCGACAGTTCAACCAAATACAACCTCAACGCCAACACCGACAGCTACGCCAACAGCAACACCAACCGCGTCACCAACTCCCACACCGACGCTAACACCAACACAGACACCAACACCGACAGGAACACCAACACCTTAAATGTTATGGCTGTAGTCAGATAAATTAAGAAATTGCTGATGGCTACAGCTTGATAGACTGAGTGTGAACTCAGCACTCAACACCCAGCACTTAATCTAAGCTTCTTCTAAAGGTCTACCTTTGGGTGTTGGTAAAATTGGACGACGGTCATCATAAGGCATAGGAATATACTGGACAGTTGGCCGTCCTCCCTGGGGTTGGGGATACAAATCCATCAAGTCGTAAATGGAACGGGGTAATCCCACTGTGACAGGTAAGCCCATTTCTGTAGCTTCTTCCACCGTGACAGGATAATCATGAGTCACACGTCCAGTTGTCAAAGCATCGATAATCGGTTCAATATTTTCTGGCTGAACCTTTTGTTTAGGAATGTTATCTTTTAGCAGCGTCCGCACAAAGCGTTGTACTTGTTGAATGGCTTTTTCTGCTTGGTCAGCCATAATTAAAGTCTGGTCATCAATCTCGCTGACGGGTTTATCTTTGACTACCTTTATAATACTGGCTGCGGGGAGGTTTCCTAATTGGGGATCAACAGGCCCTAAAACAGCGTTCGCATCCATAACAATTTCATCAGCAGCCAAAGCCAGCATTGTGCCACCACTCATAGCGTAGTGTGGGACAAAAACTGTCACCTTGGAAGGGTGACGAATTAACGCCCTGGCAATTTGTTCGGTAGCGAGTACCAAACCGCCAGGAGTGTGCAGAATCAAATCAATGGGAACATCAGGGGGTGTGAGGCGAATTGCCCGCAAGATTTGTTCTGAATCTTCAATGGTTATGTAGCGTGATAGAGGAATGCCGAGTAAACTGATGGATTCTTGACGGTGTATTAGTAAAATCACCCGCGTTTTGCGTTCCTGTTGAAATTCTTGTAAGGCGCGAAAACGTCGATATTCTACTTGGCGCTTTTGCCAGAGAGGCTGTAGGGAAGAAAGCAGTAGAAAAATCCAGAATAAATCACCAATACCGAATCCCATAGGTTTGATTGTCCAAAAATAACGGTTATCGTCATTTATTGTGACAATTTTTGATTAATAGCAGGTCTATCTAGGGGTTTATCTCTATTAACAAGGGGTGTAGGGGAGGAAAAAGAGACAGGGAGGACAAGGGAGAAAAGGCTGATGGGTAAGCAAATATTTCCTTGTAGGTTGGGTGGAACGAAGTGAAACCCAACAAATTATCTCAATTCACAACAAAAATCTATCTGGTGGAAATCAAGGTGATTCGGTGTTGGGTTACGGCACAAAGATTAACTCGTTATGCTACAAATATGCAAGCTTGCGCCTCCATACAACCTACGCATAAATCTAACTATAAGAAATCATTTTGTGCCAATAATCTGTGGATTAAAATTTCCAAAAGGATTATAAAAAGGGAAAGCTGCCTTAAATACCTGTTGAAGTTCAGCTTCTACTTCGCTTATTTTAACTCTCAGCTTTTCAACACTGTGTACCCCTAAAGGACGCAATAATTTTTCTGCATATTTAGCACTAGAAGCCTCTAATAAGTACCTTGGTGCTTTATCTAAATATAAATTACTCCAAGGTATCCATTTATCCCATTTACTTGCTTGTGAATACTGTACTTCTGCTCGCATAAATAAGAAACAATCTGCGTCCATAAATTGTTGCATTGGGACAATTGGCGCAAGTTTTCCTTGTTGATGGCGGTCATTTAATAAATCAGCATGAATTAATATTCTATTAGAGTTTAAGCGTCTGTTACGATTGTCTAATAACTTGACATATTGAGAAACATAGATGAAAGAAACTAAACCCGATTCTCTACTATATCTTGAAGGATTGTCAACGTAAATACCACCCCCTTCCAATAACTCCGCAATTAATTCCCATCGGGTTTCTCGAATTAGAAACGAGAAAAAAGATACAAAAAGTTCATGACCTATAAATTTGTAAAAATCGAAATCAATATCTTGATAGCTACCTGAGAAATCGCGTGGAAGATTATAACGTTCTAAAATCAGTTCAAATTGCTTGTATATTTCACGCGCAGCATCTAAGTTATTTACTGTTGCAACTACTTCTGCAAGATGTGCAAACTCTATCGTAAGTTCTGTCGTTTGCTCAATAGATTGTACTAGTAATTCATCGTGTATACCTCCTTTTGTAAAATCTGGCTTAAGTGTGTCAAGCTCATCTCTTAGCCATGTCATGAATCGACGGATTAAGATGGTTTGATTCGGCTGGAACTTTTCAACTGCTATTCTTGCCTGTTCTCCTATGGTTATTGGTTGAATAATTTCTCCAGTATTTTGTAAGTCAATTTCTTCTAAAATATTCCGAAGCGCACCTTCTAATTTTGATTGAAGCTTCTTACGCTCTGTGGAACGATCCTCGCTTTCTTCAGGCATAAAATATGTAATTACCCGCCGCATCCGCAGATCAAATGGTAGTTCTTCTGGCTTTGCAAAAGCAGAATTGAGTACCATAATGACGTTATTCCATCCCAGAGCCTTGATTGCATATCCAAGTTCAAGTAAGACATTAGGATTTGGAGTGAGGCGAGAGGAAGCATTTTGGTTAATGATTGAAACGTCACAGACAAACACTTGAGCCTGTTCAATTTTGCCAAATATTGTATGAGCAATATCGGGTGAACCAGGTACATCTTTTGTGTCACGGTCAATCACTGGCTCTACTTTTATAGAATCATCATTACGTATGGATTTGGCCGCAGCCTCAAGCGCAGTCTCGATAAATCCACGATTCGTTTTGTTAGGTAAGTCTGATTGCCAAGAATAAAATATTTTACAATTCATAGTCTATCTGAATATATTCAACCCCACCCAGGAAAACACCTAGATGGGGGTATCTCGTTACATTATATCTATTTAGCTTTAATGCGCTAACTCAATTGCTCGCTTTGTTAAAGCCTCAGCAGTCAAACCATTAAACGCCATCAACTCACCAGCACTGGCTGTAGTTTCTCCACGCTTCCAGGCGAAGGTATCGCGCTTGCTGTTGCTTCTTAACATAATTGGTTCTAACATCGAAGCCACACCGCCAGTCACACCAATTAGTGCATCACCACCAAATAATTCAGTGAATTTAGCATCATCAATAAAGCCACCATCGGCTTCAGAACAGGTATCCCAAGCCACATCACTAGGACGATATAAACGCCGGGGGTTAATAATAGAAACTATCTTTACCCCGATACCTTCTGTTTCTAAAAATGCTGCCGCTTCAAAGACAGGAATTAATGTCATATCGCCAATAACAGCAAAGACAACTTGCTTGCCGCCAGCAATTTCATGTAATACTATTGCACCATCTTCTAAGCCTTGCTGAGTTTGTTTTAATGTTGTACGAATTGGCAATGGTGACTTACTGGCAGTAATCACAATTCCCTTATTTTTGGTTTGCAATGCCCAGTCATAACAAGCTTGGATACTATTAGCATCGGGCGGGAATACAGGAAATACATTTCCATTCCGCATCATCGAAGCAAAGTAAGCTTCAATTTCTGGACGTTGGTGTGTCCAACCGTTACGACCTTGTTCTAATGCGCCAGCAGTAAATAAGGTAATTGTTGAGGGAGTTTGGCGGCGTAATTCTGCCATTGCTTGGGTGACTGTTTGCCAAATTGGTAAACCGTTGATGGCAAAAGATTCATAAGAACACCACAAACTTCGCGCACCCATTAGTGATAAACCAACGGCTAAACCTGCACAAGCATCTTCACTTAATGGTTCATAAACTTGGCCGTTTGGTGCTTGGTTATATAAGTCGTCGGTTGTGGGGTGAATAATTTTTAATGCTTGGTTTATATTGCCAATTCCTGATGCTTCGTTACCGTCGGCGTTGGTGACGAGGAAATTTTTATCTTTTTGTCCGACGATCCCAACTAATCTTCCCATTGCGGTTGTCGAAACTTTGGGTTCGCCACCAACTGTATATTCTTCTAATGGCAATTCGCCTAAGTCTGGTAATTCTAATTCAAATTCTGTTACTACAGTTTTCGCAGCCGGGCCACCACCAGCGCGTTCAGCATTAGTTCTGACTGTTTGCCAAGCCTCTGGTGATAAGGCGCGTTCTTGCAAAGCACTGATAATGTGCGGTGCATCTAAAGTGTCTTTAGGATATAAGTTGTGAGATTTTGCACCTCTGGCGTGGACTCCTGCGCCTTTTAGTTGCTTAATAATGAATACGGTGAGTTTACCGCTAAGTGCGGAACGTGCGGCTTTATCAACGGCTACGAGTACGGCTTGGGTAAAAGCGAGGCGTTTCTCAAAGGAAAAGGCGGTACTATCAACGTAGTCTCCTGGTTGATTTTGGTCGTCAAATTCTTTGGCATCTACGAGAATGACTTCCTCAAAACCGTTACCTTGCCAGTAGGCTTTCATCTCTTCGTTGGTTTTGAGGGAAACCATACTGTGATGTTCTTGGCTGTAACCATTCCACACCAGCACGGGTAAGAAGTTGGTGACGCTGGGATAGGCGGTGTTGAAGTGTGCCATTGAACTCATAATGTAGGGTTCGCCTAATCCACCATCGCCGAGGGTGAAGGGGAAAAGTTTGTCACGGTGGAGGAGTGCAGCCGCCATTGCAAAGTGTTGCCCTTGTCCCAAAGGCCCGGCGGGTGCGAGAATGCCGGGAATGTAACCGGAGAGGTGTCCTAAAAGTCCGTGTTTTTCGCGGAAGCGATCGCGCAATTGTTGTACTGTAAAAATGCCCATGTCTTCTAAGGAACGATCCAAAAACATGGCACTATAAAATCCAGGGGCGTGGTGTCCGACTTCCGTAATAATATTTTTGTAGCCCAGCATGACTAATGCTGCATATGCTTCCGCTTGGCTGGCAAACCCACCTGGATGTCCTGAGGCTTTACTACCAGTGATTTGCAATGTTAGGTAACGCAAGGCATCAGCAGCAAGTAAAGTTTGATATACGGCTGCGGTATCTGTAGGAGACGCGATCGCTACTTTATCTGAATCTATCGCAGGTGTGGCACCATAAGTGGCAAAATCTGGTAAAGCCTCGCCAAAATATTGAATTCCCTCGCAAAAATCAGGAAGCGCGGAAGATGCCTTTGGTGTAATTGCTGTCATGCTGAGTACCTTATAACGATGAAGGAAAACTGTAGATGCCCGTTGAATTTAACAGAAATTTTACATCTTTAGGGATGTGAAGAAATATCAGTGTTTCATGATGCTCAAGATAAATAGTTTAAATAGCTAGGAACACTAAAAGCTAAAAGTCAGAGGCTAAAGGCTGGAATTTTGACTCAGCAATTAACACCTAATTTAAGTAAAAATAACGTTATCTACTCAATCTATTTTTATGCAGCTACCAAAAACACCAAATACCCCAGTCGTTTTGCAACTACTGAACTGGGTATTCCGTCCTATGTCCTACATGGAGGAATGTACTCAACGTTATGGTGACGTTTTTGCACTGAAACTACAAAAAAAATATTCCTCCTATAGTCTTTGTCAGTCATCCTCAAGACCAACAACAGATTTTGACTCATGATACTAAAGAATTAGAAGCACCTGGAGATTTAAATAGTTTGTTTGAAGGCTTACTTGGTAAGCGTTCTTTAATTTCTATGTCTGGTGAAGAACATCAAAACCAACGACAATTAATGATGCCGCCTTTGCATGGTGAAAGAATGCGCGGCTACAGCCAGATTATTAATGATATTACTGCCAAAGTCATCAGCCAATACCCAGCCGGACAACCTTTTAATATTCGTACTGTCAGCCAAGATATTACTCTGCGTGTAATTATGCAGGCTGTGTTTGGTTTAGATGAGGGACTCCGCGCCGAACAACTCCAACAAAAGTTAAAGGTAATTTTAGAAAATACCAGTTCTGTATGGCGTGTAGCTTTGCTATATTTCCCGGCATTACAAAGAGATTTTGGGCCGATTAAAATCTGGGGAAGGCTAGAAGAAATTCAGCAGCAAGCCGACCAACTCATCTATGATGAAATCCAAGAACGGCGGGAATATCCAGACTCATCACGCACAGATATCCTCAGCTTACTCATGGATGCTAGGGACGCGGAAGGTCAAGGAATGACCGATGTTGAATTACGCGACCAGCTAATGACTTTGTTGGTAGCAGGTCACGAAACCACAGCCACAGCTATAGCCTGGGCTATGTACTGGATTCATAAGTTACCACAAGTCAAGGAAAAACTGATCCAAGAACTAGATAGTTTGGGTGATAATCCAGACCCAAATGCAATTTACAAGCTACCTTACCTGAGTGCTGTTTGCTCAGAAACTTTGCGAATTTACCCAGTGGGAATGCTAACTTTTCCTAGAAGAGTCAAAATGCCTATTACTGTCAGTGGGTATGAACTTCCACCAGGTACACCAGTGATGGGTGCAATTTACTTAACTCACCACCGGGAAGATATTTACCCACAACCCAAACAGTTTAGACCAGAACGCTTTTTAGAAAAACAGTTTTCACCTTATGAATATATACCTTTTGGGGCTGGTGCAAGACGCTGTATTGGTCTAGCCTTTGCTCAATGGGAAATGAAACTAGCGATCGCTAAAATGTTAACCATGCGAGACTTAGATTTAGTAGACCGCACAGAAATTAAACCCCAACGTCGTGGTTTAGTCACCGGGCCGAATCGTCCTATTCAAATGATGGTTAAAAGTCAGCGTCAAATCAAGTCTCGCAGTTTAGAAACTACCACTATAGGTTGAAGGAGACAAGAGGCATCTTAAAACCCGCGCAGGAGGTCATTGAGCTTGCCGAAATGCGAGTTTAGTTTGTGTAGCCCCAGACTTCAGTCTGAGGGCTATGTGCTTTGATATTTAAATTTTGTGTTTTAATAACTTAAAATCTGCTGTCAGAATTTTATCAACTCAATAATACAAACATCCTGAATTTATCGAGAGGATGGTCTTGTTCTTTTTTCACCATTTATACTCCTACCTGCATATACCATCTTATAGATCCATTTTGAGGTATATAAAGTCTAAAGTAACCATTATGGGACGCTATGAGATAAAAATTCATGCCTGAAGAACGCAGGTTGGAAGAACAATTAATCTCCCAAGAAGCCGAACGTCGGCTATCCAACCAACTAGATGAAGCTGAACAAATTGATGTTGATGTGCAGACTGATTTGTTCAAGATAGTTCAAGGACAAGCAGATGGAGTTTCTCTGAGTGGGAAAGGATTAGTTTTTAAAGAAAATATCCGGGTTCAAGACATCAAACTCCAAACAGATAGTATTGCTGTAAATCCTTTAAGTGCAATTTTTGGGCAGATTGAATTAAATGCACCAGTAAATGCGATCGCCCGCATTGTCATGACAGAATCGGATATTAATCAAGCATTAAATTCCGAACTTGTGCAGAATTACGCCAAAAATTATAACTTGAATGTAGAAGGTGAAAATGTCAGCTTTACAATGCAAAACATGCAATTAACATTTCCTGGAGATGGCAAAATTCAATTCCAGGGATTAACTCAAATAAAAGAAAAAAGTAATACGCGTCTACTTGGGTTTACAGCTAGATTTCGCCCTCGCACTCATGCCAACCCGATCATTTTAGAAAGTTTTGACTGTTATCAGGGAGAAGGCGTTAACTTTGAAGTAGTTTTAGCACTGATGCAGAAAGTTAAAGAATTAATTCATCTACCTGATTTTACTTGGGATGGCACAAAATTTAAAATTTTAAATATGGAGATAATCAAGCATAATTTGATACTTTTACTTGAAACCAAAATGCGCCAAATACCTCATTCGGTATCGGAAATTTCTAATTAAGAAACTTACATAAACTTGAATAAAGGCAATTAAATACATTCAAGGTTGTCATAGTTGCTTACCCTTTGTAATATTAACAAGCCACTCTATTCTAAACTACAAATATGCAAGAGTATGATGTTGTAATTATCGGTGCAGGACATAACGGACTAGTTTGTGCAGCATATTTGCTCAAAGCTGGCTATAGTGTCCTACTTTTAGAAAAACGTTCTGTCCCTGGCGGTGCAGCAACAACTGAAGAATGTTTACCTAAAGAAGCCCCCGGATTTAAATTTAATTTGTGTGCCATTGACCATGAATTTATTCACTTGGGGCCAGTAGTTGAAGAATTAGAACTGAAAAAATATGGCTTAGAATATTTGGAATGTGATCCAGTAGTTTTCTGTCCTCATCCCGACGGCAAGTATTTTTTAGGACATAAATCATTAGAGAAAACTTGTGCCGAAATTGCCCGTTATAGCGAACGTGATGCCAAAAAATATGCCGAATTTACTGAATATTGGCAACGGGCATTAGGAGCAATGATTCCAATGTTTAATGCACCGCCAAAGTCAATTATTGATATTGCGGGTAACTACGACATCACAAAAATCAAAGATTTATTTTCAGTCATTGGTTCACCAAATAAAACATTGGATTTTATTCGCAACATGATGACCAGTGCTGAAGATTTACTTAATGAGTGGTTTGATTCAGAATTTTTAAAAGCACCACTAGCCAGATTAGCATCAGAATTAGGTGCGCCACCATCACAAAAAACCATTGCGATCGGTGCAATTATGATGGCAATGCGTCATAATCCTGGCATGGCAAGACCACGTGGCGGCACTGGTGCATTAGTCAAAGCTTTGGTGAATTTAGTCACCAGTAAAGGCGGCACTATTCTCACAGATCAGCATGTTGAAAAAGTGTTGATTGATAATGGTAAAGCTGTTGGTGTGCGCGTTGCTGGTGGTACAGAATATCGGGCAAAATACGGCGTAATTTCTAATATTGATGCCAAGCGGTTGTTTTTGCAAATGACCGATAAAAGCGATATTGACTCAGCCGATCCTGATTTGTGGGAAAGATTAGAACGCCGCATTGTTAACAATAACGAAACCATCCTGAAAATAGATTTGGCTTTAGATGAACCTCTGCGCTTTCCTTTCCACGCGCACAAAGATGAGTATCTGGTTGGTTCTATCTTAATTGCAGATTCAGTTGCCCATGTGGAACAGGCTCATAGTAAGTGTACCTTGGGCGAAATCCCTGATTCTGATCCATCAATGTATGTGGTCATGCCGAGTTTCCTTGACCCCACCTTAGCACCACCAGGAAAACATACTGTCTGGATTGAATTTTTTGCCCCTTATCAAATTGCTGGTGCAGAAGGTACAGGCTTAAAAGGTACTGGTTGGACTGATGAATTGAAAAATCAAGTTGCTGACAAGGTAGTTGATAAGTTAGCTACTTACGCACCTAATGTCAAAACTGCGACTATTGCTCGTCGGGTGGAAAGTCCCGCAGAATTGGGAGAAAGATTAGGCGCATACAAAGGAAATTACTATCACGTCGATATGACTTTAGATCAGATGGTGTTTTTCCGACCCTTACCAGAAATCGCCAACTACAAAACCCCTATTGACAATTTATTCTTAACTGGCGCGGGTACTCATCCAGGTGGTTCAATTTCTGGAATGCCAGGACGCAACTGTGCGCGGGTATTTTTACAATCGAAGCATCCCATTACTCAGACTTTGAAAGATGCTAGAGATTCGATTAAATCGACAGTCGAATCTGTATTTGGGATTGTTTAGAGTAGAAATAAACCCCTCAAAATGGAAATCTATCCTACGTGAGTTGTAAAAATTGAGAGGCTCAGATCCCCGATTTCTCAAAGAAGTCGGGGATCTTGTTGTTCACAAATGATTTAGGACTGCCATATCACAAAATAAAAACCCCACAAATTTTAGTGGGGTTGTTTTGTGAATTACGGTGACTCTAGTTATTTAAAACACATCAACTTCGTTCAATTCAGGCTATTTTAGGTTACAAAAACTAAACATTTGCGAGGCGTTGTTCCAACTCTTCAATGCGTTGAGCCATTAGGCTGAGTACCTCTTGGCTATCTTCTACAGTATTAGGTTCGCCGGGTTGAGATGTCACAACAGGCGGACGCACAAGAGATGGTAATCTGACTAAGCTACCACCGCTTGCTGTAGGCAGAGCGTAGGCAATTTGATCAAAGTCAGGAACAGAATCATCAATGTTTTTGGGTAAGAAAGTTCCGCGATGTTCTGGAGTAACTAGCAATTCATAAGCTGGCCCGGCGATGGTAGCTCTAGAGATGCTCACATACCCACGAATCTCTAAATTTTTGGCTCCTGTAAACAAGTCTACGTTTTGTAGATCAGGTAATAAAGTAATTAGTGCGGTATCATTCGCTGGAATACCAACATTAAAAGTAAAGCGTTTAGGATTACCCGGAACTGGAATTAACTCAGAAAATTCATTGTTTCCTAAAACATCACGAATTGTGACTGTATCTACTAGATTTAATTCAGGTGTTGTCGCTGTAAATTCTAGTCTCAAACGAGCAGGTGCATCAGTAGTGTTAGCAATAGTTAAAAAGTAACCTTGCACAACTCTACGAGCAACTTTTCCTAGTTTTTGGACAACATCTGGTGGTAAATTACCTAAATTATCTGTAGGAGCAATAGGATTAACAAGTAATTCAAATGTTGAAACTAATGGCATAATTAATTCTCCATGTAATTTAGTTTATGCCTCTAAAATTATGATAATTATTGCCAGATTTATAAATAGCAAAATCACAAAATTAGAGTGGAATTGCAGACTGAGAAATATTTTTTTGTCTGCTAATTATTCCACAGACTTAAATCTTGTATTTACGCAAAACTTCTGACTCTTTAATATTTCTTTACAATTATCTTGGGTGACCTATGTCCAAAAAATTAATTAAAACGCTTGTAGTGTAAGCATTTTCAGCACTATAAATCTATGCGATAAATTAGGTACAAGCACACATAGCCATTAGCAAGGACTTACGAACGTCTCTATTAACTGTCTCTGCTGCTCAATAATTAGGGCTTGTTATCATACAATAAATTGTACTAATAAAAAATTTAGCCCAGACGTTTGTATGGTCTGGGCTATATGCAGAAGGATAAGTTAATTTTATTGGCAATATTGGGATTACTGCTTACACAAAACCTGACGCATTTTCCGCATATTTGCAGGTAGTTCAAAGTTCATAGCTTGCTGAATAAAAACTGAAGGGATGGGGATATTGGGTGTAGCTTGCACATTATAAGCAAGTAAAGTGCCGTTACCAAAATCTTTTAAATCGACACAGGCACTAAAGTCTTCAAAAGTGCCTTTTTCCATACGGAAGTGAATTTGTTGTCCAATTACTTCCGCAACGCTGAGATAAATTTCAACTTGGGCTGTGAAAAATAAAAAGGCTTTTTGTGCTGCTTGGTACAGGCGCTTAACTTCACCTCTTTGCAGAACTTCGCTTCTGGTGATATCAGGAAAATATTGCACCCAACGAGGGTAGTCAGTGAGTTGCTGCCATACTTGCGATCGCATCATGGGTACATACATCCATGCAGTAACTGCACCGCCCCACGCCGTATGCGATCGCGCTTCTACCAAAATTTCGCCCTGCATTAACAATCTTCGCTTGTCATCGCTCCAAGGCATATCTAAACCTGCAATAATTGGGTCGGAAATATGAGACGCAGCCATATTAAGTCACTCACTCCTCACTTTGCCACACTTCCAGAGTTAAAGTTAATCAACGTCTATTAGACTTTAAGATCAACTCACTTAAATTTAGTTCCACTTTTCAAGCACTATTTTCCGGAATTAAGATCATCTCATGTTATTTTTCTGTGAAATCACTTATAAAATCGTATTGCTGATTACATTTAATCAAATCTAAATTTCGGCAGCTTTAACAATAGCACTACTTCTAATATAGAAGTGTAATAAATTTTGAATCAAAGGCACATTCAATGAATCAATCTTCCTTAAATCGTTGGCTAACTCAAGTCTTTGGAATGCTACTAGGCATTGGGATTGCCATTTGGATTCTCAGGGGTTTTGGGATTCTGACATTTCTCCCAGGAGGAATAATTTGGTTGTTTATTTTAGGCGCGATCGCAGTGGCAATGATCAATTTCGCTCAAAGAACATGGTGGCGTTTCTAATCTAGAACTAATCAGTAAATTGTGTGATATTACTGAAATAAGTTTGTTTAATTTGGTAGAAATACAACTTTTCTAACATATTAAATCCTAGTTATTTTAGGAATAAACACCATACAGACAAAATGCTGAGATTTGAGTACTGAGTGCTAAAGAAAAACTTCAATCATCCTTCAAAAATCATTGAATAAATTCAGGGATAAACAATGGAAACTTACGAATGCACTATTTGTGGCTACGTGTATGATCCAGAAGTAGGTGATCCTGATGGGGGAATTCCCCCTGGAACACCATTTGAAGATATCCCAGAAGATTGGGTGTGTCCCGTTTGCGGCGCGACAAAGGATCAATTTAAACCAGTAGAAGTGTAATTTAGCGCGTAGGGAGCGGGGAGACAAGGGAGAAGAAAGTATAGGAGTAAGCTCTAAGATAAAACAACTAATGACTATTGACCATTGACTCATCAACGAGATTCTTTAAAATTGCAACCGTTACAAATTATCGTTATCGGGGGTGGGGCTGCGGGATTTTTTGGTGCGATCGCTTGTGCTAATGCCAACCCTTATGCCCGTGTTATTTTACTCGAAGCCAGCCGTCAACCACTAGCCAAGGTGAGAATTTCTGGTGGTGGACGCTGCAATGTCACTCATGCTTGTTTTGAACCAGCCGCCTTAGTGGCGAATTACCCCAGAGGCGGAAAAGCTTTGCGGGGTGCTTTTAGTCGCTTTCAAGCGAAAGATACTATTTCTTGGTTTGCTAACCACGGAGTACCACTGAAAAAAGAAGCTGATGGGCGAATGTTTCCAGTGACAGACAGTTCGGAAACAATTGTGCAGTGTTTGATGAATGCGGCTGAAGACATGGACGTAGAACTGCGGACGGGTACACCAGTTGTCTCAGTGAAACGACTACCCAACAATCAGTTTGAAGTTTATTTGAAATCGGGTGAAACTTTAAAATGCGATCGCCTACTATTAGCCACTGGTAGTAACTCCATAGGCTATAAAATCGCCCAAGAATTTGGCCATCAAATTGAACCACCAGTTCCTTCACTATTTACCTTTAACATTGCTGACCCCAATTTGCGGGCTTTAAGTGGCGTGAGTATGAATCCGGTGCGTTTGCGGCTTTCTGTTCCCCAACAACCAACCTTAGAACAAATGGGGCCTTTGCTGATTACCCATTGGGGTGTGAGTGGTCCGGCGGTGTTGAAACTTTCGGCTTGGGGGGCGAGAATTTTGTATGACAACCGCTATCAAGCCACTTTAATAATCAACTGGCTACCCGATTTATCACAAGAAGAAGTCCGGGAAAAAATTGTAGCAGTTAAAAATGAATGGGGAAAAAAAGCGATCGCCTTACATCGTGGAATTGATTTACCTCATCGTCTTTGGCAATACTTGATTAACCGAGCCAGTATTAATACGGAAGTTCGCTGGGCAGAAATCTCTAACAAAACCCTAAATCAGTTAGTGCAGGAAATTTCCCAGGGAAAATACTTAATTAATGGCAAAGGTGCTTTCAAAGAAGAATTTGTTACCTGTGGTGGAGTTAGCCTTAAAGAAGTAAATTTTAAAACAATGGAGAGCAAATTAATTACTGACCTTTACTTTGCGGGAGAGATTTTAGATATTGATGGCATTACAGGTGGATTTAACTTCCAAAGTGCCTGGACAACAGCTTATTTAGCAGGTTTAGCAATGGCAGAAAATTAATAAAAACTACAGAATTCCGAATGTCAGCTATCTAAGTACTGTATCCTTTGTTCTACTGTGAAGAAATGGGAATAATACTTCAGTAAAACTACATCAAACGTAACAAATAATACTTATTTTCAAGCATTTCTCTCATTGTCACTCCACATTTGCAGCAGCCACCCTAGAGTAAGCGATTTTTCGCATTTTTTGTTGAAGGGTGTATGTCAAACTACCAATCTACTCTGTCTGAAATTACATTGCAGGGCAGTCAATATATGCTGCATGGCTTTCCCGTGTTAGGAATGCCCTCTCAAGAACGTGCCGTTAAATACTTCAGTCTGAATCCATTTCTCCCAGATGCCCAGAATCGTTGTCCCGTTGCATGTGCTTATTGTGTCTGTCACCAAGACCGGGGATGGCATCATCATCCAGAAAGCTTTGAGAATAATGTCACCCCTACTGACCTAATTGATCGTTTATTAGACCGGATTTTTGCCACCCCAGAAGGAGAAAAAGGCTATCCCATTTCCTTATGCGACTATTCTGACCCATTCATTCCGGCGCATCGGGAACGTGTATTGTCAATCCTCAATGCACTGATTGACCGTCAAGCCGCCAATATGGTCTACATAACCACTAAAGTTCATCCAGGTCAAGCATTTCTTGAACGTTTGAAAGCTACCTTAGCCAGACCAAATGCACTGCGAGTCACAGTTTTTGTGAGTTTACCACCTTTAAAACCTGGTTATGAACAAGCCTCAATTCCAGGAAGAGTTAGACTGTTACAAGATTTAGTTCAACTTGGTATTCCTTGCTGCTGGTATCTCCGCCCTCTAGTGGAACAGTGGTTTGATGAAGCTTTGATGTGGCAATTGGCACATCAACTGCTACCCTACGTAGCCCACCATGTAATTTTGTCTGGGATTGTCATGTCAGAAGAAATCGAAGAGAGTTTATTAAAACAAGGTTTGATAGTACCCCAATGGGATCGTACACAACCAGGACGCAAACAACTTTTATCAGCAAAATTTGAGTCACAACTGCGTTCTATTCTCAGCACAGTGGCGAGTGAACACAATATTTCCCTTGGCCCAGTTATGGGACATCGACTCTGTGGTACAAATGGCAATCATGCTTACGGCTGTTTGATGTGTGCTAAACAAAATCGTTATTGCCAACTGTTTCAACTCCATCACTACGGTGAAACCATCGCTGCTGAAGATAATCAACAGCTAAAAGTCTTACTCAGGCAAAATCTCCCCAGCAAAGTCCCATCAGCAGAAGAGTGCTAGTAAACGACCTAAAAGCCAGAAAATAAACAGGACTTATAAAAAAATTCATTGTTGAGATTGGGTGTAAGGAAGCAAATCCTTACACCCTTTGTCTTTACCTTTGATTTTTCATTTCACTGCCTAAATCCTATTAAAAGAGGGACAATAATTTTGCTTGGAACGAATTTTCAATCAATCTCAAAATGAAATTCAGCGAAATCATCCATCAATTTGGGGATATTACTACTAGTAATAGCCTGATAACTAACCCAGCCCAAGATATAGACATCACAGGGGTTGCTGCTATTGATGAAGCCATAACTGGGACTATCAGTTATGTCGAAGGTAGTAAATTTGTATCTTTAATTAATAAAACAAACGCAAGTGCTTTAATTCTGCCCGAAGATCCAACTTTACAAACTCAAGCCCAAGAACGTGGGATTGCTTGGGTAAGTACAAAAGAACCAAAACTTTTATTTGCCCAAGTCTTGACTCTGTTTTATCAACCATATCGCCCCAGCCCAGAAATTCATCCGACGGCTGTGATTCATCCCACCGCAAAAATTGGTAATGATGTTTACATTGGCCCTCACGCAGTGGTGCAAGAACGGGTGGAAATCGGTAACTATGCGATTATTCATCCCAATGTCGTAATTTATCCTGATGTCAAAATTGGCGATCGCACTACCTTACACGCTAATTGTACAATTCACGAACGTAGCCAAATCGGTGCAGATTGCGTAGTTCACAGTGGCGCTGTGATTGGTGCAGAAGGTTTTGGCTTTGTGCCTACCCGCACTGGTTGGTTCAAAATGGAACAATCAGGCTACACAGTTTTAGAAGATGGTGTAGAAATTGGCTGTAACAGTGCTGTTGACCGTCCAGCAGTTGGTGAGACGAGAATTGGTAAATATACCAAAATTGATAACTTAGTACAAATTGGTCATGGTTGCCAAATTGGGATGGGTTGTGCGATTGCTGGTCAAGCCGGGATGGCTGGTGGTGTCCAAGTTGGTAATCGTGTAATTTTAGCAGGACAAGTGGGAGTCGCCAACCAAGTCAAAATCGGTGATGGGGCGATCGCCTCTGCCCAAACTGGTATTCACAGCGATGTCCCACCCAAAGAAATTGTTTCTGGTACTCCAGCCATACCTCACAAAATTTATCTCAAAGTCAGTGCGATTACTAGTCGTTTGCCAGATATGTATCAAGCATTCAAGCGATCGCAACGACAATAAAATTAAAAGTAAAAAATAAAAAGGTAAAAGTAAAAAAAGCATTTTACCTTTTTATTTTTGCTTTAATTAATAATTAGGGAAAATACCTCTCAAACTCTCATTTTTCCGTGAACTCTGCGCCTCTGTGGTTCGATTTTCGCTTTCTAATTACAAGCCTAATTTTTTTTAACACTGGTTTTGTCGAAACAATATGTCTTTCTAAACCAAGTTCTTGCGGACTAATCCCCAGTGCTAAAGCAATTAATTGTGGTAAATGTAGCACTGGCAAACCTAACTTTTTACCAATCACTTTCTCAACTTCTGGTTGACGAGAATCTAAATTCAAATGGCATAAAGGACAAGGTGTCACCAAACAATCAGCGCCATTTGCCAAAGCTTCTTGAATGTGCATTCCTGCCATTTTAAAAGATTCATTAGTGGCGTAACTAGCTAATGGCCAACCACAACATTGGGTACGACCCCGATAATAAATTGGTGTTGCACCCACAGCCCGAAACACATTTTCCATTGCTTCTGGTTGGAAAGGATCATCGAATAGCATGGTTTTTTGTCCACGGAGCAGATAGCAGCCGTAAAAAGCACCGCATTTTAAATTAGTTAACTTGTGGGTGACACGCTGGCTAATTTCTTCTAAGCCATAATCTTTAACCAAAGCATAAAGCAAATGTGTTACTTCTGTACTGCCCTGATAAGGTGAACAACCTTCTTTTTTGAGTAAGCCATTCACTTGGTTAATGTAAGTCGGATTGCTATTTTGACAATCTTTTAAACGTTCATTAACATGACCAATTACACCTTGACAGGTACTGCAATGAGTGAGTAGTGGAAGATTTAAGGATTCTGCTAAGGCAATATTTCTGGCGTTAACAGTATCTTCCAATAATTGAGAGTCTTCTTTAAATGTACCGGAACCACAGCAAGCAGCCTTTTTGAGTTCAATCAATTCAATACCTAAAGCTTGTGTGAGGGCTTGGGTTGATTGATACAGTTCTCGACAAGCACCTTGGGCTACACAACCTGGAAAATAAGCGTATTTCAGCGTTTGAGTAATCATAAAAATAAAAGTGACTAGGGGTTAGGGACTATAGACTAGTCTTGTTACTGACCATTCAGCACTCAGACTCAGCAGTAGGAATTTATTTGGACATTAGTCAAAAAAATAGTAACAATTAATAAGTAGGAGCATTTATACAGTGTATGCGATCGCCAAAATTGCCATACTACCTTGGGTAACCCTGGGGGGCTAGGGAAAAGGTTTTCGAGAAGAAAATACTTCGGTAGTATACGGGCGATCGCGCTTTCCGATAAGATGTATATGCTCAAAAACCATGTCACTCATCAAGAGCGGCTAATAGCAACTGGTCAAGGAATTTTATTGTATGAGCCAAAACGAAACTTTTGAAAAGGTCAAAAAAAGCGTCGCTGATCAACTAAGTGTTGACGAAGAAAAGATTACTGCCCAATCTAATTTTATCGATGATCTAGGTGCTGATTCCCTGGATCTCGTCGAGCTAGTTATGGCTTTTGAAGAAGAATTCGAGATTGAAATTCCTGATGAAGCCGCCGAGAAGATTTTGACAGTCCAAGATGCGGTTGATTACATTGAAAATCAAGTTGCCGCATCCGCTTAAGAAAGTGCTGAGTGCTGAGTAGTAAGTGCTGAGTACTCAAGAGTAAAGAAGTTGTTTTCCTATCTTTATCACTTAGTCTTTCTACCTAAAAACTCAGCACTCAGCAACGCCACTAGCTACTCTGCTGACGACAGTCGCTTCAAGTCGGTAAACCCGTCCACAGCACTGTCTCCTCAACGCAGTGGCTCCTCAGCACTCTAATTTGCAGCTTTCTCGCTACCTTTAACTGAGTCATGACAGATTATATACGTAAACGTGTTGTGGTAACTGGTGTTGGCGCGATTACACCTATTGGCAACACATCGGCGGAATATTGGGAAGGATTAGTCAACGGACGCAATGGTATCGACTACATCACACATTTTGATGCGTCCAGCCATGATTGTCGGATTGCTGGTGAAGTAAAAAACTTCGATCCTCATGAATATTTAGAGCGCAAAGAAGTCAAGCGCATGGATCGATTTTCGCAGTTTGGGGTTTCAGCAGCAAAACAGGCATTGGCTGACGCAAACCTAGTAATTAATGAGCTAAACGCTGAACAGATAGGGGTAATTATTGGTTCTGGCGTAGGCGGGATTAAGGTATTAGAAGACCAGCAAACGGTTTATCTAAATCGTGGCCCTGATCGCTGTAGTCCCTTCATGATCCCAATGATGATTGCTAATATGGCAGCCGGATTGACAGCCATTCACACTGGGGCGAAAGGGCCAAACAACTGTACTGTAACTGCTTGCGCTGCTGGTTCTAACGCCATTGGGGATGCTTTTCGCCTGATTCAAGGAGGGTACGCCCAAGCCATGATTTGCGGTGGCTGTGAAGCAGCAATTACACCTTTATCTGTAGCTGGATTTGCCGCCTGTAAAGCCTTGTCCTTCCGCAATGATGATCCGACTCATGCTTGCCGTCCCTTTGACCGCGATCGCGATGGATTTGTCATGGGTGAAGGTGCGGGAATTTTAATTTTAGAAGAACTGCAACACGCTCTCAGTCGTGGCGCACGCATTTATGGGGAAATCATTGGTTATGCGATGACTTGTGATGCTTATCACATGACCTCCCCAGTTCCCGGTGGTGAAGGTGCAGCTAGAGCCATTCAACTAGCACTCAAGGATGCAGGTATTACCCCAGAACAAGTAACCTACATCAACGCACATGGTACTAGCACTCCAGCTAACGACTCCAACGAAACCAAAGCCATAAAAACAGCCTTGGGCAACCATGCTTATCAAGTAGCAGTCAGCTCTACTAAGTCGATGACAGGTCATTTGTTGGGTGGTTCTGGTGGTATTGAAGCCGTTGCAACCGTACTAGCGATCGCCAACGAAAAAATTCCCCCAACCATTAATCTCGAAAATCCTGACGCTGAGTGTGACTTGGATTATGTTCCTCACACTAGCCGCGCCCAAACAATTGAAGTGGCTCTATCCAATTCCTTTGGCTTTGGTGGCCATAATGTCACCCTAGTCTTTAAAAAGTACTGAGTGCTGAGTGCTGTACAGTAAGCGAAGTCGAAGTGCGAATGCTGAGTGTAGGATTCACACTTCACACTTCATACTTCTCCTCAGATTCGCCAGACAAAAGTATCATAGATATCATTCCCAGCTGAACCAAGGGTTCAGCATGACCAATATTCTCAGGTTGATTAATTACCATAAACTCAGGATATCCCGCTTGTCCATCGCCAATCGGGAATGGGATGATGAGGATACGGTAGGGGAATACCTATCAGTTATCAGTAATCAGTTAAGAGCAGTAGTAAATTCTATCTTGATAACTGTTAACTTTTAACTGTTCTAACAACCCCGGTAAATGAGAAGATCGCAGAGTGCTAACCCGTCGTTAAAAACAATCTTATTATGGCTGTTGCAACCCAATCCCTCGAAGAACTGTGCATTAACTCAATCCGCTTCTTGGCTGTCGATGCTATAGAAAAGGCAAAATCGGGACACCCAGGGCTGCCGATGGGCGCTGCTCCAATGGCATTTGTGCTATGGGATCGCTTTATGCGGTATAACCCCAAAAATCCTAAGTGGTTCAACCGCGATCGCTTTGTTTTGTCTGCTGGTCATGGCTCGATGCTACAGTATGCGCTGCTGTACTTAGCAGGCTATGACAGTGTAAGTATCGAAGATATCAAGCAATTTCGTCAGTGGGAATCTAAAACCCCTGGACACCCAGAAAACTTTGTTACTGCTGGTGTAGAAGTTACTACTGGCCCTTTAGGACAAGGTATTGCCAACGCAGTCGGTTTGGCCATAGCTGAAGCACATCTGGCAGCTAAATTCAACAAACCCGATGCCAAAATTGTTGACCATTATACTTATGTGATTCTCGGTGATGGTTGCAACATGGAAGGTGTTTCTGGTGAAGCAGCTTCCCTGGCTGGACACCTGGGATTAGGTAAACTCATCGCCCTTTATGATGACAACCACATCTCTATTGATGGTTCTACAGATGTAGCCTTCACAGAAGATGTTTCTAAACGTTTTGAAGCTTATGGCTGGCATGTGCTTCATGTCAAAGATGGCAACACCGACTTAGAAGCCATCCACAAAGCCATTGAAGCAGCAAAAGCTGTCACCGACAAACCATCAATGATTAAGGTGACAACAACTATTGGTTATGGTTCTCCTAACAAAGCCAACACCGCTGGGATTCACGGCGCAGCTTTAGGTGGAGATGAAGTAGAATTAACCCGGAAAAATTTGGGTTGGGAAAACGAGCCATTTGTTATTCCTCAAGATGTTCTCAACCATACCCGCAAAGCAGTAGAACGTGGTGCAGGTTACGAAGCTGACTGGAACAAAGCATTTGCTGACTACAAAGCTAAGTATCCCCAGGAAGCGGCTGAATTTGAGCGTTATCTCAGTGGCAAACTGGCTGATGGTTGGGATAAAGTACTCCCCACCTACACCCCTGAAGATAAAGGTCTTCCCACCCGTAAACATTCCGAAACCTGTCTTAACAAATTGGCTGCGGTTGTACCAGAATTAATTGGTGGTTCCGCCGACTTAACCCACTCCAACTTGACCGAAATCAAAGGTAAAGGCGACTTCCAAAAAGGACAATACCAAAACCCCAACATTCACTTTGGTGTGCGGGAACATGCAATGGGCGCAATTTGTAACGGTATTGCCTTGCATAGTTCAGGGTTAATTCCTTACGGTGCTACCTTCCTGATCTTCACCGACTATATGCGGGCGGCTATTCGCTTATCTGCCCTGTCTTTAGCAGGATCGATTTGGGTAATGACTCATGACTCCATCGGTCAAGGTGAAGACGGCCCCACCCACCAACCAATCGAAACCCTCGCTTCCTTGCGTGCTATTCCTAACTTGACAGTGATTCGTCCCGCCGATGGTAACGAAACCTCTGGTGCTTACAAAGTAGCGATTGAAAGAGCAAAACAAAATGATCCTACTTTGTTGGCGTTGACTCGTCAAAACGTTCCCAACTTGGCAGGTACATCTATTGAGGGTGTAGCTAAGGGTGGATACACTGTTGTCGATTCTGAAGGTACACCAGAATTAATCATCATTGGTACTGGTTCAGAATTGAGCCTTTGTGTTACTGCTGCGGAAAAACTCACAGCCGAAGGTAAGAAAGTACGTGTTGTCTCCTTACCTGCTTGGGATTTATTTGAAGCACAAGACGCAGCTTATAAAGAATCTGTGCTGCCCAAAGCTGTCACCAAGCGTTTAGCTGTAGAAGCTGCTTCTAGCTTTGGCTGGCACAAGTATATTGGTACTGAAGGTGATACTGTCACCATTGACCGCTTTGGTGCTTCCGCGCCTGGTGGCGTTTGTTTAGAGAAATTCGGCTTTAGCGTTGATAACGTGTTAGCTAAGGCTAAACAATTGTTGGGTTAATTGCAACAGCCAACATATTCTCTTAACTTGTTAGGGTGGGTAATTTACCCGCCCTTTTTTTGTTTTTTATAGGACTCATATAAAAACGAATAATCCAGGCTTAGAGAGAGGGTGAAGGGGTGTATTTATCTAAAACCCTGACACCCCATACCCTTTCACCCTGACACCCTCTCTCCACGAAAATCTTTGTGCGTAAGTCCTAATTATTTTGCATAAACGCTAAGACCAATACCTATAGATTAAATGGAAAGTACAGATTAAATTTCCGTATTGGTGAAGCATCATGAAAAACATCACAAAGTGGCTTTTGGGCTTGGCGATCGCTCCTGCTGGTTTATTGTTAATATCTAGTCACACTCAAGCCAGTCAAGTTGTCGGTGAGTGGTTCTTTGGTTTCTGGGATTGTAACATTGACGGTAGACCAGCCCGAATGGAATGGAAAGTAGTAGATGACCCCCAAACTAATTGCAATGGGAATATTTGCTCTACTACTTCTGGCGTGCGTTTAATTGGGCGGTTCAGTGATAACGGTAGTGCGTGGGTTCCTCTAGCAAAACGTTTTTCTAGCAGCCGCAGACAAGATTTAGGTATTCGTTATTTAGGCGCAGAACAAGATAATTGGTATCTGAAATACAACAGTCAGGCTCGACGCGCAGAGGGTTGGACAACCTGGCGGGGTAATCGCTATCCACTACAATGTCGCAAACGCAGATAAGTAGGAGACCAATAAGTAGTCGGACAGAATTAATTACACACAGTTATTGCTTCATTTCGCTTGCAATAACTGTAAATATTTTTGTCCATCTACTTATTAAGATGTTGCTCGTTGTTATGTAGATTTAAAAGCACAAGTCGAAGCATTTAAAAACTATAATGTTTATCTATTCACTAAAACAAAGCCGCGTGTCTTACCGGAAGTTGTATCTGTAGTGTTCATCGCCTTCCATAAATCTGCGGCTTTTACCCACACTGGCGGATATTTATAACGAGAAACATCCATAATTAAAAATCTATCTGTCTGCTCATTGTAAGCCGCGATGGGGGAAATATGCCCACCTTTTTCTTGACCAATTTCCTTACGTAAATAGTTAACTATCACAAAGTTATTAGATTGTTTTAAGTTTGTTGAAACTAGCTGACGAAACTGTTCTAAATTGGTATCGGCTGCATGATAAACTTTGACTTGGACATCATAACTAGCAATTAATCCTCCCAATTCTGCTAAAGTCATTCCTTGACGGGCGACAACTTCGGGTGTCAGCACTTTTTTTAGTTTTTTCATTGCTAAAAAAGTTTTCTTGGGTGAACACTCTGTAAGGAGAATATTGTGGTGCTTCTGGTGCGACAATTCCTAAACTATTTAACACCATCACACTACTAGCCACACCACAAAAAGCTTGATTATTTTGCGTGACAAACTGCATAGTCAAAGGAAAGAAATCTTCTCTTGAGTGACTTTGAATTAATAACTTCTCTCCCTCCTTAGAATTAAATGCAATCAAGTTATTGGAGAGGGGTAATGTTTGAGCAATAACAGTTCCACTAGAAACACAAAACCAGATAATTGCAGCTTTCAAAGTTGT
This sequence comes from Nostoc piscinale CENA21, assembly GCF_001298445.1. Classification (NCBI taxonomy): domain Bacteria; kingdom Bacillati; phylum Cyanobacteriota; class Cyanophyceae; order Nostocales; family Nostocaceae; genus Nostoc; species Nostoc piscinale. Next base: position 1,571,699 of record NZ_CP012036.1, read on the forward strand.
ATTTAACTTCATAAACTCTCCACTTAAAAACTTTGCGCCTATCCTGCGGGTTTGCCGTTAGACGTTCTCGTAAGAGTAGACGCTACCGCGTCTGTGCGTGAACCTAAACCCTTAGATTTAAGAAACTCACGCACAACCTCTTTAATATTTTGTAATTCGCCTTCAACTAAATAATTTAACTGCCGCATTTCATCTGCGGAAATTTTACCAGAAAGTTGAGCGATCGCACTTCTTAATTCCGGGTATTTATTTAACGTTTCTTGTCTGATAATTGGCGTAGCTTCGTAAGGGGGAAAGTATTGTTTATCATCCTTTAACACAGCCAAACCCAAACGAGTAATTTGTCCATCAGTAGAATTTCCCGCTACCATATCTACTTGTTTTTGTATTAAGGCGCGATATATTAAACCCAAGTCCATAATTTGCGGTGATTTAGAAAAACGCAAATCGTAAGTTTTAGCTAACCCAGGAAAACCATCGTCACGTTCTAAAAATTCATAGCCAAAACCGCCGCGCCATTGGGGTGTATATTGTGCAGCTTGAGATAAAGTTTGAATATTATATTTCTTGGCATCTTCACCCCGAATTACCATTGCAAAAGTATTTTCAAAACCCAAACTAGGCATTACTTCCAGCTTAAATTGTTGGGAGTATGCTTGTTTTAATTTCTCATAAACTACTTTCGGGTCATTGACAGCTTTTTGTTTTAAAATACCAGTAAAAGCTGTACCAGTGTATTCAATATAAGCGTCTATTTTCCCCGCCAGGATAGCATTATGACAAACAAAAGAACCGCCTAAACGGGGACGACGGACAACTTTAAGCTTAGTTGTTGCTTCAATTTGTTGGGCTAATAATTCACCTAAAATATCTTGTTCGGTAAAATCTTTAGAAGCAACAACAATATCGCCCGTGGTATTATTCGCACTAGGGTTACAAGCTGCGATCGCCACTACTAAAGTAAAAGTTAAAATAAAAAATATTAAAAATCTTTTCATTACTTATTTAACTTTTAATCTGGTTTCCAACAACCCAATTAACAAATCTGCCAGTAAAGCAATCACGGCTGCTGGTACTGCCCCAGCTAAAATTAAATCATTATTTACTACCGCAATGCCGCGAAAAATAAACACGCCTAAACCACCAGCACCAATAGCAGCCGCAATTGTGGCAATACCAATACCTATCACTGCGGCAACTCTCACACCTGCTAAAATTACACTCATTGCTAAGGGAATTTCGACTTGTAATAATAATTCTTGGTCAGTCATTCCCATACCTCTCCCAGCTTCGATAATTGCTGGATCTACACTGGTAATGCCTGTGTAAGTATTGCGAATTATTGGGAGGAACGAATATAAAGTCAACGCAACAATAGCTGGAATAACACCAATTCCACCAATAATTGGGACAGGAATTAGTAAACCAAATAATGCCAAACTTGGAATGGTTTGCAGTACATTAGCAATACCCAGAATGGGTTGACGCAAATGAGTTTGACGGGTAATTAAAATACCTAACGGAATGCCAACAAGTGTGGCAATTGTAATGGCAATGCCTACCAAAAATAAATGTTCCAGCGTGTGCTGTAAAATTTCTGGGGCATACTTAATCAAGAAAAAGTCTTTCATAAACTGTCTTGCAGAGAACGCAGACATTGAAGAAACGCTAGGCTTTCTGGATGTTGCGATCGCAGAAACTCCTCCTTTGTACCTAATACTACCAGTTCTCCGTCATACATTAATCCAATTCGAGAAGCTAAGACAAACGCTTCTTGGATATCATGGGTCACAAACACCACCGTCTTACCGAGTTCTTGCTGTAACCGCCGAAACTCCTGTTGCAATTCTAAGCGCGTAATGGGGTCGAGTGCGCCAAAAGGCTCATCCATCAACAAAACTGGAGGATCTGCGGCTAACGCCCTGGCTACCCCTACCCTTTGTCTTTGTCCCCCTGAAAGTTGATGGGGATAACGCCCTGCAAACTGCACAGGATCTAAACCTACCAATTGCAACAATTCATAAACTCTTGTTTTAATTTGTTTCGGTTTCCAACCTTCTAAACTAGGAACTAAACCAACATTACGTTCTACAGTGAAATGAGGAAATAAACCAGTTTCTTGAATTACATAACCAATTTTGCGGCGCAGTTTAATTTCATCCCATTGACTTGTCGGAGTTCCATCAAATACGACTTCACCTGTTGTTGGCGTAAACAGACGGTTAATTAATTTCATAGTGGTAGTTTTACCGCTACCACTGCGTCCAAGTAATATTAATGCTTCTCCTTGATGAATCGAAAAATTAAGATTTGATACTAAATTGCGACGGTTACGGCTAAAGCTGACATCGCGGAATTCAACAGCAATTGAGCGATTTTGCGACATGGTTGACTGTTGGTTATTAACTTGAAGCTATTATTACTGATTTTGCTGATAAGTAAATATAGAGTTTTAGATGTAGTATTCAGAAAATAGATATCTCAAACTCTTCTAACTTTGTGTCCTACCCTGCGGGAAGCCGCTATCGCGTCTATGCGCCCTTTGCGGTACCCTTCGGGAAGCCGCTTGCGCGTCTGCGTTTTTTCATAATTCTGCGTAAGGATTATTAGGATGATTTTTGTCTCACGCAAAGGCGCAAAGGCGCAAACAGTAAGATGTCATTGTGAGGGAGCTTTAAAGCAAATCCCCAAAGCATTATTCAGTTAGGGCTATTGAATGTAAATATACGTAAACAAATATTGTGTTTTTTTTTATTAATAGTTCAATATATAAGTTACAACTTTAATTTAAAAATCGTTAAAATAAAAGTGCAAATTATAGTTTGTCAATATTTTTTGATCTATAAAAATTAACTCTGTTTAATCACCCTCAAAAAATAAAAATAAGCGAATTGCTAAATATTCAAATATAGACCGAGTAGAAATTTGAGAGTTTATGTCTTAACATAAACCCTTAAAATGAGGTTTTTAGTAAACACCTTATTCAATCAGGCTGAGAGATTATTCCTTATCTCAAATAAGGTTGTTTTGTTGTGTCACTCATAGCGAGTAATACTAAAAAAATTTTGCTAAACGAATGCCAATGCTACAAGTCACAGATATAGACAAGCAGTACTATATTCTCGGAATGAAGCTATCTGTATCTAATTATGAATATGTTACTCAGTTAGTCATCAAATGGGCTAAAGCAAGGCAGTCAAGATATATATGTCTAGCTAATGTACATATGGTAATGGAAGCTTACGACTCTGCTAAATTTCGTCAGCTTGTGAATTCCGCAGATTTGGTAGCTCCAGATGGTAAACCATTAAGTTGGAGTCTACAAGCTTTAGGTGTAATCAATCAGCAACAAGTTTGTGGTAGAGAACTTACACTGCATATATGTAAAGCAGCATCATTCAGCAGAATACCTATCGGTTTCTATGGGAGCAGTAAAGAAGTTTTGAAGGCTTTGATAACAAAGATGCAACAGCGTTATCCAGATTTAGATATTGCCTATGCTTATTCACCCCCTTACTATCCTCTTACTTTAGAAGAGAAGAATGTCGTAATTGAAGAGATTAAGGCTTCAGGAACACGAATTCTGTTTGTCGGATTAGGATGTCCTAAACAAGAGCGTTGGATGGCTCAGCATAAAAATCAAGTTCCTGCGGTTATGTTAGGAATTGGAGCAGCCTTTGATGTCCTTGCAGGAGCTAAACCGCAGGTTCCTGGTTGGATGCAAAAGTTGGGTTTAGAGTGGCTTTTTCGGCTGTGTTTGGAACCTCGACGATTGTGGTATAGAAACTTTAGACATAGCCCTAGATTTGTAATATTTTTTGCTTTAGAAATATTGAAATTACTATTACTATCTTTATGTATACTTGCGCCAGAAGTTGATTTGAAATTACAAGAATCACCCTTAAAAATAATGCAACATAAAAAATTATAGATAGGAAATAAAGCAGTAAATCTTTTGACAAAAAAATATAAGAATTAGCATAGACTCAAAATCTATTGTTAATAATTAAGTACTATTTGCTAATTACCTATAAATAATTATTGAATTTAAATAATATGAATATCTCATTTGCCCAACAAGTTACAAACAAAACTCAGCGGCTACAGCACGCTTTTACAGTAGATGTTGAGGACTGGTATCACGGTGCAATTGATGAAGAAATCAAAATCACTGCTGAACGCCGTTTGCATTATGGCTTAGGTAGTTTATTAGAACTTTTGGCAGAGTATAAAATCAGAGGAACTTTTTTTTTGGCTGGGACAGGCAGCATTCGATAACCGACATCTTGTTAAGCAAGTAGCACAATCAGGCCATGAAATTGCTTGCCACGGCTGGTTCCACGAATATGTGTACAGTATGTCTCCTCAAAAATTCAGAAAAGATACTAAACGCGCCCAGGAATTTCTAGCCGACTTGACGGGAAAACCCATAATTGCTTACCGCGCACCTTATTTCTCAATTACCCGCAAATCACTTTGGGCGTTGGATATTCTTGCGGAACTGGGATTTCATTACGACTCCAGTATTTTTCCCACCAACAATTGGCGCTACGGAATACCAGATTATGAACCCAAAATACAAGAAATTCACACGCCCGCAGGTTCAATTTATGAAATACCACTTTCCATTCGACCAATACTGGGACACAATATCCCAATAAGTGGCGGAGCTTACTTTCGTCTTTATCCGTATGCTCTAACAAAATCTAATTTTTTGAGAGCAGAGCGTAACAATTGTTCTGTAATATTTTACATTCATCCGTGGGAATTAGATCCGGATCACCCACCAGTCTCACTCTCTTGGAAAGAACAACTCACGCATAACATTAATCTTCGCTCTACAAACATTAAACTACAACAATTATTGCTTGATTTTTCCTTTGTGACTTTAAGTGAAGTTTTAAATAATCATTTGAGCAATCATCATCAATCAAAAGCATTAATTGGTTTCGATTAAAACTATATTTCAAAATCGTAAATTAATGAATATCAAACAGAGCAATTCAAAACATATTTATATTTTGGGAGCAGGCCCAGCAGGTTTAGCATCTGCCTATACATTGACAAAACAAGATGAGTCTGTAGTTGTTGTAGATAAAGATTCTCAGGTTGGAGGACTGTCTAAAAGTATTGTTTATCAAGGTTTCATTTTAGATTATGGAGCGCATTATTTATGTACAAGTCCTCAGCCTGTATTAGAACTTTTTAACGAAATATTAGGCTCTAATAAAGTAAATATTAATACCTTAATTAGGGTATACTGGCGAAAAAAAATTCTTAAGTTACCCTCCGAAAATTCATGAATTATTATCAGTTCTTTCAGGGGAAGAAATAATCAAAGTTATAAGTTCTTATCTCCAAGCTAAAATTTATCCAAATGCTAGTATTGAAAATTATCATGAACAATTAAGTTCTAGATTTGGTAAATATTTATTTGAAATCTTTTTTAAAGATTATATAGAAAAAGTTTGGGGTATTTCTGGAAAACAAATAAGTGCTAATGCTGTAGCAAGAGTGACAACTAATCTTTTTGAAAAATATCTCAACATATTTATACAAATAATTCATAACTGGTTCACTAGCAAAAGCTTTACTAGTAATGTTAGTAGCAATCAAGTTTTGTATCCTAAAAAAGGCTCCGGACAATTTTATAAAGGAATTGCACATTACATCTGTTCACAAAATCAACAAGTATTATTAGATACAGAGGTAGTTCAAGTTAAACATAATTCCTTTTTGATCAACGAACTTGTTTTGAAAAATCTTCATACCGGGCAAGAAGAAGCTCATAAGTGTAGAGGGGTAATTTCATCGATACCCATAAATTTATTGCTACAAAAACTTTCTCCTTCTCCTCCAGAAAGAATTCTAAATTTGGTGAAATATTTAAAATTTCGTAATACTATTCTTGCGTATTTAATTATTGAAGGTAATCAAATTTTTCCTGAGCATAGTTTATATATTAATGATAAGAGTGTGCAGGTTGTGCGGGTCACTAATTTTGCTAATTGGTCACCTGATATCCTGCCCAATTGTTACCAAACGCCTCTTTGTTGTGAGTACTGGTGTGATTTTAATGAATCAATTTGGCAACTTTCGGATCAAGAAATTTTAGTTCAAGCTGAACAAGAACTTAGAGAAATTGGATTGTTAGCTCAACAGACAGTTTCTAGCGGCTTTGTTGTTAGGTTAGCGCGTACTCATCCAATTTATACTGTCAATTATCAAACAGCTTTATTAGAAATTCAAGATTATCTTAAACAGTTTCAAAACCTACAAATAGTAGGTCGTGGAGGCTCTTTTAGTTACTTTGATCAGGATATGGTGTTGTTAATGGGAATGTCATCTGCAAAAGATTTGCTAAATTCCTTAAAAGCTCTTTGAAAAGCAAGAAAGCCCAGGTGGGAGCAACGCGATTTTCTGAAGTCGGGTAAAAAACGAGCGATCGCTAAATCATGTACTTAAGTAGTTAATTAAAATAAATACTTTCAAAAAAGAGTTAATACTGAAAATACACGAGAGTAGTCTATTTTGAGAGTTGTTTAAATTTATTATGGAAACAAAAAAAGTGTAGGATTGTTAAAATCGAGTTTCATATTCAAAGAACAGTAGATTTTCATTGCCCAAATCGGTTGCGCCGCGTACTAAAATTTCGTCATTGAGCCGATAGAGGACGTTGTAACGGAACGACGCATCACTACTAAATAAAGGTCGTGATAAGGAAACAGAAAAATCTCGATTTAGGTTGAATACACCTTCGGCTGATAAATCGAGAACTGATGAACGTCTTGCTGTTTGATCAGTAATGGGAGTAGGAAAGATGCGAAATTCACTAAAACCAATTGCTTGACCGATCGCAGTAATCGTACCTTGTAAACTACCTAAAACTGTCGTGCCGGCAAAATTAGTTAATCCTTGGGTGACATCTCCGGTTTGAGCAAAATTATTCAAAATTGAGCCACCTAGTAAAGCCACAATTTCTCCTTGACTGCGGCGGGGTTGACTTGTCAATTCTAAATTTTCGTTTAATCTACTAGCGCGTCCTGTCACCCTTGCTTGTACGCGCACGGTGCGTAAAGTACCAAAATTGATCGCAGAAGCATCGCTGATTTCTGCTGATGAAGGGGATCTTACAATCCGATTATTGGTCGCGGAGGTTTCAGGGACGATCGCTAACAGTCGCACATTCAAGGTAGGATCAAGTCCTTGACTGGGGGTAAAGGTGGCTGTTTGTTCATAGCCGCGTTCTAAGGTGAACTCGGTGCTAAATAAACTGACTCTTCCCCCTGTTAACCGAATTTCTCCTTGGGGGAGAGGTTTGGCTAATGTGCCGTTAATTGTTAAGTCACCTTTGGCATTAAAGCTGAGTATCGGTTGACTAAATCCTCCTACTCCCGGTACAAAACTGAGTAAAGGTTGACTTGTTACCCGCACATCATTACCCAAAGTCAAGCGTAAGTTGTCAAACGCTACAGGTAAATTAGGTCTAGTTGCAGTAGTAGTAGTATTTGTAGGGCTGGGGTTAGTGTCTGGGGGTGTGACGGCACTAATATTGATGTCACTACTATCAGTCGTGGTTGGTTGGGCGTTAGCGGTGGTGGAGTTGCCAATAATTACCTGTCCATCACTCAGTTCTATTTCGCCGCCAATTTGGGGTTTGAGTGCTGTTCCTTGAATCACCGCATTACCACTCACACCACCTTCATACAAACCAGGGACTTGAAAATCTAGCGGTTTTTCTATTAATACTGTCAAAGGATTGGTTGTATTTGCCTGGGGTGTAAAAATTGGCAAAATTCCTGATGCCGTGACTAACCCTTGATTGTAATTAGCTTGAATACCTTCTATATTTACTATATTGCCGTTAAATTGGGCTGTTCCCGTAACATTTGTGAGCGGTTCCGATAAAGCTTGAGCGCGAATAGTAGCATTATTCAATGTGGCATTGCCATTAATAATCGGCTGGTTTAAAGTACCACCAACATTCACAGCCACTTGTCCTTGTCCATCTATCCATGAAACTTGATTGTTAGTCAGCAGATTTAACAGTGTTAAACCTTCGTTACTCACATTAGCGTTAACACTGATTTGATTACTAGCTGGTTTGGCAGCGACAAAGGGTAAGGGTGCTGGAATACTACCTGTAGCTGTGATGGGTTGGGTTCCTGTCAGCAGTAAAGCACTGTCAAAATTTAAGCGGGCATTTTCGTAGGCAAATTTTACCTGTCCTGTCTGCACTGGTTGGTTATTCAGAGTTGCATTCGCCAGTGACACTTCGCCATTCACGCTGGGGTCGAGGAAACTGCCTTGCAAATTAGCCACAGCATTCACTTCACCTGTGACATCTAGCGGATATTGGGCAATAAACGGCTGAAATAGGGATAACGGTAAACTAGCCACATTCAACTGTCCAGTAAGTTGGTTCAAGCCTAACTTGCCGGCAAAAGCTACCTGTCCTTGATTGATGCCAATGCTCAAGGGTGAAAGAGTAACCACACCATTGGCAAAATTACCTTGAGCAATAACTTGATTAATCGTATATTGTCCCCATTGCCAGTTATTCCCTTGAAGATTAAACCCAGCATTCAACCCAGATTTTAAAGAACCACTGGCTACTACTGTTCCATTCAAAGCACCTGTTAATTCTGCCAAGCTGGGTAAAGGCGGTGCTTGTTTTTTCTCTTGCTGTTGTTGCTGTTCTGTGGCTGTGGCAATTTTAGAGAAGTATTCTAGTTGTGTGAGCAAGTCTGCATTGGGTAAGCGCACAGATGTGGTATCAAGTGCGGTTGCGCCTGCTAGTGTGGGTGGTTCTGTACCTGTGCTGAAATCTTTAAAATCGTAGATATTAAACGCTTGTAAAAGTTCTTGTATTCGCGTTTGGGCTAAATTCGCTTGGACTTGAAATTGGGGATTATTGCCAGTTTGCACACTTCCACTGAGGGCAATGCTACTTTCTCCCAGACGCAAGAGACCGTTAGTTAAGTTAGCCGCACCATTGGCATAATTAAAACTACCACGAAATTCTGCGGCGGAAACTCTGGCAACACGGGGCTGAGAAATTGCCACATCTCCCGCTAAAGCATAATTATTCAGATTAACTACTAAATTTCCTGATAATTGCCCGCCCAAGGGTTTCAAGTTATTGTTAGGTAAAAAGCCGCCAACCAAGGCGATGGGAAATTGTTGGGCGTTGATAATTAAATTATCTCCCTCGGTTCTACCTGTAGTAATAGCGCCATCACGCCGGACTAAAAAGGAAGTTGGGCGATAGTTGCCATCGAGGTTGAGGGCTATCCTATCTTGTGTACCTGCGAGGCGCAGACTTGCCCCTTGTCCGCCTTGAAAATTCACATTACCAGTTAAAACGGGGTCAAATGCTACGTTTCCGACATTGAAATTCCGTAGCCGCAGACTACCCGTAGCTTGGGGAACTTCTGGAGTACCTGTCACTCGCCCATTAAAATCAACAAAACCTGATAGGGCGATATCTCCGGGAACTTGCACACCAGTATTATTGAGGTTGAAATTCTGCGCCAGGACATCAAAATTAAAGCCGGTGATTTTCGGTGTACCTGTTGCTGGTAATTGTACAGCGATCGCACCACTCGCACTAACCCCCGGTGTCGTCGCCCGTGGCACAATAATTTGCTGACCATTCCAACGAAATTCGGCTGACAATGGTTGTGCTAACTGCGCTATTCCTTGGTTGGCGCGAAGTTGTCCGGCGGCGCGGATATCTGCTAAGGCAAAAGATTTTGTATTCCCAGCCACCTGCACATTACCATTCAGCCTACCCCGTAGTTGGGGTGAAAAACGGCTGAGTTGAATTTGAGAAGCATTCGCCACTGCTTGCCAGCGACCATTATTCAAGCTAATATCCCTGACATTGACTCTACCCCCCGCCACACTCAAGTTTGCTTGTCCTGACGCTTGAATGGTTTCCGGTTGGAAAGATTTTGTGCTGCCTGATAAATTCACAGAGGCACTACTTAATACTCCTTGGAATTGTGCGGGAATCTGCGAAAAACGGCTGAGTTGAATTTGGGAAGCATTCGCCACTGCTTCCCAGCGATTATTATTCAAGTTAATATCCCTGACATTAACTCGACCCCCCGCCAGACTCAAGTTTGCTTCTCCTGAAGCTTGAAAAGATTTGGTACTACCCGCCAAACTCACCGAAGCACTAGTTAATACTCCCTGAAATTGGGCAGGAATTTCTTTAAATCGGCTTAACTCAACTTTTTCTGTATTAACAACAGCTTGCCAACGGTTTTGGGCAACTTGACCTTTAGCAGTGATGGTATTACCCGCTACATTAAACACAGCCGTTGGCAAAACAAAATTCTGCCCTTGTTGCTCAATGACTGCTGCACCGATGGTTGGGTAGGTAGCATTCGGCGCTTGCACTTGGGCGACTGTCCGCAAATTCCCCAGATAGCCAAAAACCCTAGCATTGGCTGAGACGTTCCCGACTTTGATGCTAGATGCAGAGTTGTTGGTTTTGGCGATGACATCCCCTGGTAAATTTTGGGCGAGAACATTCAACAATACTCTGCCTTGGGGCGCTAGTTGCACTTGACCACCGCCGACGATTTGCCCTCCGGCTGGTGGTTGCACCAAGATTCTGGCAATGTTGAGTACTAAAGGTTGCTTGCCGAGAGAACCAGTAATTTGTGTATTAGCTGAGACATTACCGATGCTAATTGGTGGTGTAATCCCGTATTTCTGCGCCAGTATATCTCCTGAAATACCTCCGGCTTGCAGGTCAAATTTTACTTGACCGCCTAGTATTGCTTGACCACCGCCTGTAATGATTCCACCTGCTGCGGGGACGAGTTTAAGATTTGAGACAGTGATTTGAGAAGCATTTTTATTGACATTGAGGCGAAAGTCAGTATTAACAGTTTGGAACTGCACACGGTCAACTTGAACAGGTTTGGTGTTGCTGACTGTACCGCTAAGAACTGGCTGTTGCAGAGAACCTTGCACTTTAACCTTGGCTTGGACTTCCCCCGTGGCGACGACGGGAGATTTAACGTTGAAGGTGTCTAAGAGATTTTTTGCATTGACGGGTTTGACAAGGGCGGAAAGGTCAAAACCTGTTTTTAGATTGACTGTACCATTGGCTAAGAGAGGAACTTTGCCCAAATTGGTGGTGAGATTATCTAATGCGATCGCCTCACCTTGAAATACTAATCTGCCATTAGAATTAACAAACTTCTGGGGAACATTTTGAATTTGCGCTGTGACTTGATGAGGAATAGCAGTCCCGGTAATTGCTATATCTGAAGCATCTGCGGGAATTGTCACTTTTAAATCAGCATCTACCCTTCCGGCTTGCAAAACAAGGGGTAATTCCAGTAATCTACTAACATTTGATGCTGATAAATTATCTGCTGCAACCTGAAGATTAGTTTGTTGCGGTTGAAATTGTGTATCACCAGAAATTTTAACTGTGCCGCCTCTAGCAAATTGACCTGTTATTTCATAACTAGCTCCTTTATTTTCTGGTAAAAATCGCGCCACACCACCAAATTGATTAATCACTACAGAACCTTTAGGTTTGGTTGGTGCAGAAGCTGGTGATAATTCTACATTGCCATTAACAATCTGAAGTGTTTGTAATTGAGTTTGAACAATACCTTTTCCTTCTTGAGACTTGACCTCAGTTGTTACCCAACGCCCATCCTGGTTTTGCTGAATGTAAACATCGGGTTGAACCAAGGTGACATTTAACGGTAGTGTGCGGGTGAACAGGACTGGTAACAGTGAAAACTTTACCTCAACAGCCTTTGCTGTCAATTGGTCAGCATCCGTAGGCGTTGCTGGTATTGATAAAGAACTAAATCTCAAGCTAGAAAGAGAAAAAGACTCTACTTGACCTAAATTAATTGGTCGCCCTAGTAATTGTTCCAGATTTGTTTCTACTAACGGTGCTAATTCGTTATAAACATAATTTCTTACCCACCAAATTCCTGATGCAATGCCAGCAAGCAAGAAAATTCCTATAACTAGGCTAGTACGTCTTAAAAGGAGAAGATGTAATAAACGACGGTTTGTCGGCTCCTGATCATTTCCTGAATTGGGAGGGCGCGTCATTTTCGTTACCAGCAACGCTATCGAGTAACAAAGTTATTATTACCCGAAAACAACATAGTTGTTTTACCTAACTTCTCAAAACTTGTTCTAGATAGATTAGTAGTTCCTTCTCTTGAGAGATGACAGACTGATAGTACTTATTTGGGTGTAGGGGGGTAAGGGTTTAGGGGTGTAGGGGAAGACACACTTTTTTACACCCTCATACCCCCAAACCCTGACACCCTCATAACCCCCGCACCCTGACACCCTCATACCCCACACCCTGACACCCCTACACCCTCATCTTCCTAACTAAGTTTCAAGCATTAATTAACAGTCTATTTGCTACGTTAACAGGAGAAATTCAAGAAAAGTTAACCTGAAGTAAAAAAAAATACATCGTTTAAGGTTTCATCTTCCGGCATTGTCTCATAGACTAGGGGCAGCAACCTTATTAAAACTGGCTGAGGAAAGTGGAAATTGACTGAGACAAACAACTTAAACTCTACCTTTCAAGATGTGTCCCGTAGAGAATTGCGAGATTTAGTCAGGACGCAATTGCAAATGCTGTTAGAAGCAGCAGATTTACAAGCGGCAAAATCAATTTTAGTACCCGTACAACCTGCGGATATTGCCGAAGCAATTGAAGGTTTACCAGAAGCGATGCACGCTTTAGCTTTTCGTTTGCTTTCTAAAGATGAAGCGATCGAAGTCTACGAGTATCTTGACTATAGTGTACAAGAACGATTAATTGAAGAATTAAAAAGTCAAGAAGTTCGTGATATTGTCGATCAAATGTCTTCGGATGACAGAGCGAGGTTATTTGATGAATTGCCTGCCAAAGTTGTCAATCGGTTGCTAGAACAATTAAGTCCGGTAGAACGTCAAGCTACGGCTTTGCTGTTAGGTTATGAACCTAATACAGCCGGGCGAATTATGACTTTAGAGTTTATTTCTCTCAAGGAAAATATTACAGTTATTCAGGCTCTAGAGCGGATTCGTCGGTTAGCTAATGCCAGCGAAATCATTTACTATCTCTACGTCACAGACGCAGAACGACGCTTGACAGGGATTGTATCTCTGCGAGATTTGGTAACATCTCAACCAGAACAAATCATTGGGGAAATTATGACCCGTGATGTGATATTTGTTCGCACAGATACAGACCAAGAAGAAGTCGCAAGAGCCATCCAAAGATATGACTTTTTAGCTGTACCTGTGGTAGATAAACAACAGCTTTTGGTAGGTATTGTTACGGTTGATGATGTAATTGATATTTTACAAGAAGAAACCACTAAAGATATTTATGCGTTAGGTGGTGGTGTACAGTCGAGTGGCGATAATTATTTCCAGATGAACTTGATGGAAGTCGCACGTAAACGAGTGGTATGGTTATTTGTTTTATTAATTACTAATACTGTTACAGGCACAATAATTAAATCCCAAGAAGATATTTTAACCAAAGTAGTCACCCTAACAGCATTTATTCCTTTATTAACAGGAACTGGCGGTAACGTAGGCGCTCAATCTTCGACAGTGGTAATTCGGGGGATGAATACTGAAGAAATTCGTTCTCTCGGTACATGGCAAGTAATTGGCAGAGAAGCGATCGCAGGTTTACTCTTGGGTGGTATGCTGGGGATAATCGCTACAATTTGGGCATATTTTTTACAAGGAAGAATTGAAGTTGCGATCGCTGTTGGTACTAGTTTAGTCGCGATTTCGGTTTTAGCTTCGGTTTCTGGTTCCACACTGCCATTTTTATTTCGGATGTTACGTTTAGATCCTGCTTTGATGTCTGCACCATTTATCACCACAGCCGTCGATGTCGTAGGAGTTTTGATTTATTTCAATTTGGCAAGAGTAATTTTACAGCTATAGCAGAAGGCACTCCGGCAAAGCCGGAGAAGTCAAAAGTAAAAAACCAAAAGTCAAAAGTATTCTTGATTTTTGACTTTTAACTTTTGCCTTGTGACTTACCGTTATGCGGTTGAGGCAGGAGACAGGGAAAGTCTTGTAAAAACACTAACACTCTTCCACCCCCCCCCAAAAGTAAACAGATGGATAAAATTTACCCATCTGTAACAAGTAAGCGGAGGTATAAACTTGTGTGTTAGTTAGCGTGTGCTAGTTGTGGAGATTCAATCGCAGAGAATTTCACAGCTTTGACGAATTCTTGCAGCACGTCTTTTAGCCTTTGTTCCAGTTCTTCATCTAGCAGGACACTATCATCGGGTTGCTTTTGAATTTGTTTGTCTACTGCATATACGGTGGCGAGAATATGGCGTGCGCCTAACTCTCCAAGGATGGGTTTCAGGGCATATTCAATAGCTAACAAATGGGCAATTGTGCCACCAGTCGCCAGAGGTAACACGACTTTTCCGGTCAAGGATTTTTGCGGGAGTAAGTCTAAAAATGCTTTGAGTACGCCTGTGTAAGCAGCTTTGTAGATTGGTGTGGCAATAATTACGCCGTCGGCTTGGGCTAATAAAGCTTTGGGTTGTTCTAAGGCGGGGCTGTCATACTTGCCAAACACTAAATCTTCCGCAGGTAAATCGCGCACAGAAATAATGTCTATGTGTAGACCTTCTTTTTCCAAGAGTTTGGCGGCATATTCCAAAATTCCGTAGGTTCTGGAAGGATGGGAAGGACTACCTGCGATCGCTAAAATCCGAGTCATGTAAATACACTCCTAATTTATACATTAATTCACGGTGATTTTGTCTTTTTGGTCTGCATAGCCTCGGCTGTATTGACCTTCTCACTCAAACGTTCGTAGGGGCGGCGTAAACTCATTGTCTCAACTTCCCAAATGTAGCCATGAATCACCACATCATCGGGAATCAACGGAGATTGACGTAGCAATTCCACCTGCTGTTTGCAGATTTCGTCTACATCGGTAAAGGTTTTAATCCATTTGGAAAACACACCTTTGGGTAGTTTCAACTCTGGTAAGGCGGGATCAACTGCAACTGCATCCACATCAATACCTCGGCTGCGTAACACTTCACTGAGAAAGTCTCCAGAAGCACTCATCATGCCGCACTCAGTATGGTTAATCACAATAATTTCTTTGGTGTTAAAAAATTGTGTGGTTAACATCGCTGACCGAATGGCATCATCTGTGACTAACCCGCCAGCATTACGAAAAATATGTGCATCGCCCTCGGCAATTCCTAAAGCTTTTTCTACTGGTAAACGTTCATCCATGCAGGCTAATACCCACAAACGTTTATTGTTGGGTATGCCCAATTGTCGCCGCAATGCCCAAGCTTCTTTTTGGGCAAGTTTTTCGTCAATTTGTTGATGCAACATAGCGGCTAATCTCCCATTCCTTTACTCTTTAGGATATGGACGCAGCTTTTTGCTGAGGCTGCTGCTTAAGGAATTCTTCATTAGCGACAATCTCGCCAAAGGGACTGATGATATGTTTTTCTTCGACTTTGGGCAAGTTCTCTAAAGGTAAACGCCCAAATAATAATTCTGCAACGCGATAAGCTTCTTCTAAATGGGGATAGCCAGAAAGAATAAAGGTTTCAATTCCCAAGTCTGCATATTCCAACATTCTGGCGGCGACTCTATCGGGATCACCAACCAGTGCTGTACCTGCACCACCACGCACTAAACCCACACCAGCCCATAAATTCGGACTAATTTCGAGTGTTTCTCGGCTACCTTTATGTAACTGACTCATACGGCGTTGCCCTTCCGAATCCATCCTCGCATAAACTTTTTGGGCTTTGGCAATGGCTTCATCATCCACATAGCGAATCAATTGATTAGCTGCGTCCCAAGCTTCAGTTTCAGTTTCCCGCACAATCACGTGTAGCCGAATGCCAAACCGCAAAGTTCTACCTTCAATCTCTGCAAGTCTGCGAACTGCGGCAATTTTTTCGGCAACTTGTTCGGGTGGTTCACCCCAAGTTAAGTAAACATCAACGTGTTTGGCGGCGATTTTTTGGGCGATCGCAGAGGAACCACCAAACCACAACGGCGGATAGGGTTTCTGCACAGGCGCAAACAAAATTTTACCGTCTTGAATATCTAGGTACTCACCTTTGAGGTTAACAGTTTCGCTATTGACGAGCGATCGCCATACCGTCAAAAATTCATCTGTTAATTCATAACGCTCATCATGAGCTAAATGCAAGCCATCTCCAGCCGCCTCCACAGGATCGCCACCAGTCACAACATTAATCAGCAACCTTCCTCTAGACAGACGGTCAAATGTCGCCGCCATCCTCGCGGCTAACGTTGGCGACATCAAACCTGGACGTATCGCCACCAAAAAACGCATCTGTTGGGTTAAGGATACTAAAGTTGATGCCACAACCCAGGCATCTTCACAAGATTTCCCGGTAGGTAATAATGCCCCTGTGTAACCCAGGTCATCTACTGCCTGTGCAATTTGTCGAAAGTACGGAAAGCTTACAGACCTCCCGCCAGTAGCTGTTCCTAAGTAACGCCCATCGCCGTGGGTAGGGATGAACCAGAGTAGCTGCATGAGTCCTATCCTTATTAAATACGGTAAATATATCGATTTACCGTATTTTAGTCTTGGATTAAGAGTATCACACATTGAACTCAGGGAAGCAAGGGTTTTTTTCAACTAGGTAGCCACAGGCGTTTGATATAGCAAAAGTCAGAATACTCGTGAAATTAGAAATAGAAAGCAGTGACTTAGTATTGTTTGTCCTATTTTCAAGTTAGCTATACAGGTAAAAATCTTTTATTGCCTACGTCCCATTCTTTTTTTCCAGTGTGTATTAATTTACTTATGATTATATTTTTGTTAAACTAACTTTAAATTACATAAAGTCAATAGTGTTGCCGTATTTTATTTAACACTCATCAATAAGTAGCCATTCAACTAACTATTGGGAACAAGTACTGATATTTAGCTATACACGTAAGGAGATAGAAAAATGGGGCCGATGTTTATTAATGCTGATGATTGGCCACATATAGGATTTAGGCTAGTAATGGCGTTGGTAGTTGGTTGCATGATTGGATTTAACCGTCAGCAAGGTGGTAGGCCAGCCGGAATGAGAACATTTATGTTAGTCAGTATGGGAGCAGCCTTGTTTGTTATGATACCATTACAAGCTGAAGGTGATAGTCCTTATGCAGCGACTAATGCCTTAAGTCGAACAATTCAAGGTGTTGCTACTGGGGTAGGATTTCTCGGAGCAGGATTAATTTTACAAGAATCCCCCAGAAAGAGTGCTGTTCCTAAAGTGCGGAATTTAACTACAGCTGCTTGTGTATGGACAGCCGCCGGATTAGGTGCTGCTATTGGCTGTGGTTTGTGGCAAATGGGATTAATAGGTGGACTGCTGACGTTGATTACTCTAAGTGGAGTGAAACGCATTAATCAGTCAGTGAAATTTAAGTTTGAGCAGAGTAGGACAATACAAACTCAAGAGAAAGTTAATCTCTTTGAGTCCGATGAGAATGATTAAATTTAAAATGTTGCCCAAGAGCGATCGCTACTTTAACAAACATTTTTATAACTTAGTATGAGATTTTTTGACTTTAGCAATCCAACCTTTATATAAATTCAGAATCTCTGCATAAGGAACAGTAGTTTCTGAAATTAAATAAAATAGTGGCTGGGCAAAATTGTTAGGAAATAGTTTGTGGAGAATTTTTGCAAAAATGTCTCTAATAATATACTCAATAAATAACCATTGTGATAAAGGAAATGCGTTATTACCCAGTTCTACTAAAGCATAACCATCTGGCTGACGGCGCACAGTAAATTGTGCGATCGCCTCTGGGATATTATCAGAATATTCATCTAAAAGCTTGTCAAATATCAATACATCTTCCAGAGCAGCATTGCAACCTTGACCAATGGATGGAGATACAGCGTGAGCCGCATCACCTATGAGCAATACACTATCACCATAATGGTAACTTTGACAGCGAACTGTTAACACTGTTGATGGCTGTTTAGTGCAGAAAGCTTCCGCCTCTGATGCTGGCATTAATTGACCAATATCTGGAAAATTTGCTTGAAAAAAAATTTAATACTTCTGCCTGGGTGGAAAGATTAGCTACTTGATTTTGTTGGCGAGGAAAATGAATAATTCCACTCATGGTTTTGCCTAATTGATGGAGTAATAAGACAACCGTGCCATCTTTCAGCATCCAAGAATGGATTTTATCTGTGGATAAATTGATATTAGATTGAGCTTCAGGAGCAGGTAAGAAAAATGATTTATAATCTGTGGGAATATATTTTTGTTCACAGATAAAATTTGCCTTCAATTTCAAACTTTCTCTAACCGCCGAATAGGCTCCATCTGCACCAATTAAAAAATCGTAATGCACAGTAGCCACTTCTTCTGATGCTTTAGATGTATTAATTACTATTAAGGTTTTAGTCGCAAAATCAACTTGCTGACATTGACAATCAAAGTGGATATTTAAGCGATGATGATACTTATTAGTTAAGTCTGATAAAATGGCGATCGCTAAATTTGTTCTATCAAGAGTGAATAAAGGATTTTGTCGTGGAGTATATCTAGTTTTGCCATTACTTTGATGAAAAATCGTGCCATTCATGACTAAACTTATGTCTTTGACTGCTGCTTCTAATCCCTCAATTTGTCTTAAAGCATACATCCCTCTCTCGTTGAGAGAGATGGGATAAGTTCTAGATTTAGAAAAAGCTATAATTCTGGGGTCACTGCGACGTTCATAAATATCTACTTGATAATTATCACCACGACGTAACAAATATTGAGCCAATAACAGTCCACTTGGGCCAGCACCAATAATCACTACTTTTTTTAGCATAAATTTAGAATTGACACACAGATAATGATGACGATCTGCAAGTTTACCAATCAAAATTCAGAATAATTAATAAATAGCATTCTACTAAATAGAAATTTTCATAATCTTATACTACTGATTATAAAACTCTGAGCAATTCTAGATTCTTACGTCTATGAAATAATCATAATTTGAATAACTCTATTTAATCCTTAAATTAATTTAGAATATTTTTGATGAAACTTTATATCATCAGTAACTAAACTTATATGGTAATACAAAACATGGATAAAAAAAACTCTGTCAGAAGTGAGAATTTGCTTTTTGGGTGAATCATTTGTCAACGGTATAGGCGACCCAGAATTTCTTGGTTGGACAGGGAGAATTTGCGTAAATGCTTATCAAAAAGGGTATGATATCACCTACTACAATTTAGGTGTACGCAGAGAAACCAGTACTGAACTCAAAAATCGTTGGCTAAGAGAAGTAACTTATCGTCTACCAAAAGAATATAACGGGAGAGTTGTATTTTGTTTTGGAGTGAATGACACGACTATCGAAAATGGTCAACCTCGTGTTGCTGTTGCAGATTCACTCAATAATATACGTGAGATTTTGAGCGTAGCCAAACAGTTATATCCTGTTTTGATGATTAGTCCACCGCCATGTACAGACGCAGAACAAAATCACAGAATTGGTAATTTAGCACAAGAGTTTGCTTTAGTTTGTCAGCAATTAGATGTGCCTTATCTTAATGTTTTCCCGACATTAATTAAATCGCATACTTGGATAGAAGAAGCCAAGAATTATGATGGCGCTCATCCACAAGCAGCGGGGTATACAGAATTGGCTCAAATTGTGAATAATTGGGATGCTTGGTTAAATTGGTTTAATTAAGAATTGCTTATACTAGATGCAGTAAAACTCCTGTGAAGAATCGAACTATGACAGCATCAAATATCAAAATACCACCTTTAGAAAGTGGCGATCGCCTAACTCGCCAAGAATTTGAACGTCGTTATTATGCCATGCCTCATACTAAAAAAGCAGAACTAATAGAAGGAGTTGTATACGTGGCTTCACCCTTACGTTTTAAAAGTCATGGAAAACCACATGGAAACTTGATAATTTGGCTAGGAACTTACAAAGTTGCGACCCCTGGTGTAGAGTTGGGTGATAATTCTACAGTCCGCTTAGATTTAGATAATGAACTACAGCCGGATGTTGTGCTGTTAATTGATGAACAACTGGGTGGACAAGCAAGTATTAGTGAAGATGACTATATTGAAGGCGCACCAGAATTAATTGCCGAAGTTGCTGCGAGTAGTGCTGCTAATGACTTGTATGATAAAAAGCGAGTATACCGACGCAATGGTGTAAAAGAGTATATTGTTTGGCAAGTTTTTGAGAATAAATTTGATTGGTTCATGTTAGAAAATGGTGAATATAAAGCGTTAAATCCTGATATAGATGGGATTATCAATAGTTATGTCTTTCCTGGTTTATGGTTGGATGTAAATGCACTGTTAACTGGAGAAATGACCCAAGTTTTAGCAGTACTGCAAAGAGGTTTAAACTCACAAGAACATCAAATATTTATACAACAATTAGCAAGTAAATCTTAAATTATTCATTCAACGCTATAGTTTTATTAGCAAAAGGTATTTTTTATGCAGCAAATTAATTTAGCTGAAGCATCTCAACACTTATCAGAATTAATCGAAGCGGCGCTTGATGGTGAAGAAATCATTATCACAAAAGATAATCTGCCAGCCGTGAAATTAATGCCTATCTTACCAGTTAAACGCCGTCGTCAACCAGGAAGTGCAAAGGGTTTAATCACTATGGCTGATGACTTTGACGCGCCTTTAGAAGATTTTCAGGAGTATATGTAGTGCTTTTGTTGATGGATACACATACTTTTATCTGGTATGTCACAGATAATGTAAGGCTCAGTAATCAAGTACTAGAACTAATTAATGATGATGATAATAAAGTTTTTCTCAGCATTGCTAGTATTTGGGAAATGGGAATTAAGCAGGGCATAGGAAAGTTAACTTTCAATCTCCCATTAGAAATGTTAATTACTCAGCAAATTAGTGTTAATGACTTCAGTGTATTAGATATCAAAATTAGTCACGTTAGTACTGTTTCCCAACTGCCATTATACCATCGTGACCCTTTTGACCGAATGTTAATTGCTCAGGCAATAGTAGAAAATTTACCTATATTAAGTGCTGATACAATTTTTGATGCTTATCTCATCAAGCGTTTGTGGTAGCGATGCTGAAATTCTACCGCAAGATTAGTAAACATTAGTTACCAAAAAAACTTAGCATTATTTAATCAGTCTTCACCAGGGATGGTTATGAGTTATTATATTGCTCCTCGATTTTTGGATAAAATTGCTGTTCACATCACTAAGAACTTCTTAAATCTTCCTGGTGTGAGGGTTCCTTTGATTTTAGGCATTCATGGACGCAAAGGTGAAGGGAAAACCTTTCAGTGTGAATTAGCTTTTGAAAAAATGGGTGTGGAAGTGACACTCATCTCTGGTGGCGAATTAGAAAGTCCAGACGCAGGAGACCCAGCGCGGTTGATTCGGCTACGCTATCGAGAAACAGCAGAACTGATTAAAGTGCGCGGTAAAATGTGCGTGCTGATGATTAACGATTTAGATGCAGGTGCAGGCCGCTTTGATGAAGGAACTCAATATACTGTAAACACACAGTTGGTAAATGCCACATTGATGAATATTGCGGACAATCCCACAGATGTGCAGTTACCGGGAAGCTATGATGCAAATCCCATCAGACGTGTACCAATTATTGTTACAGGTAATGATTTTTCCACTTTGTATGCGCCGTTAATTCGAGACGGACGAATGGAAAAGTTTTATTGGGAACCTAACCGTGATGACAAAGTTGGAATTGTCGGCGGAATTTTTGCACCAGATGGACTCTCTAACCGAGATGTGGAAAAGTTAGTTGATACTTTTCCTAATCAATCAATTGATTTTTTTAGTGCGTTGCGTTCTCGAATTTATGATGAACAAATCCGCGACTTTATTCATCGAGTCGGTTATGAACATATATCTTTGCGTGTGGTAAATAGTGTGGAAGGGCCACCAGAATTTAAAAAGCCAGATTTTACTTTGTCTCATTTAATTGAATCTGGTAATTTTATGGTAGGTGAACAAAAACGAGTGGAAAATTCGCAGTTGGTAGATGAATATAATCGCTTGAATCGAGGTAGAAAAAGTTATCAACCAGCATCATCTGTAGTGGAAAAACCAACTACTCAGCCCTCAACAAATGGTTCTCGTCAACAGTCAGCCGCAAATACTCACATATCCCTAGAAACACAAGAACAAATTCGGCAAATTTTGTCTCAAGGTTTGAAAGTTGCTTTTGAACACGTCGATGAACGGCGTTTTCGTACAGGTGCTTGGCAAAGTTGCGGGACAATTCACATCGATGCGGAATCTGATGCGATTTCAACTTTAGAATCACATCTGACTGAATATAGCGGTGAATATGTCCGCTTGGTTGGAATTGACCCAAAA
Source organism: Nostoc piscinale CENA21 (assembly GCF_001298445.1). Lineage (NCBI taxonomy): Bacteria > Bacillati > Cyanobacteriota > Cyanophyceae > Nostocales > Nostocaceae > Nostoc > Nostoc piscinale. The sequence continues at coordinate 1,594,125 of NZ_CP012036.1, forward strand.
GCTAAACGGCGAGTTGTGGAAACAATTATTCAACGACCGAATAGCAGAAATTAGTATAGCAGAAGGCAGAAGGAAAGATTGATTTTAAAAGGCGATCGCACCACGAACACAACAAGCGATCGCTTTTATTTTTGAGTACTATACTGATAAATATGGCTACATATTTAAAGATATTTTCCAACATAATTTTTTCACTATGCGCTCCTTACTCTGGCAAAACTTAAAGCTGACCATTCCCACAGCCTTAGCATTTACTGTTCTTGGTTATGGTATTAGTTTACCGATGAGCTTTCTTTTTCATGGAGAAGCAGCTTTTTGGAAATTCCGTCTCAGTAACGCAATTAGTATTCAGACAGAAAAGCTTGATGAGCTTGATAGATTTCAAGCTAGAGTTGCTCTTGGAGGTATGGCAATAGGAATTATCATAGCTCAAACTGTTTTCATTGTTCATGCCTTTGCACCCAACCATCGTCAGATTAAAAATGAATGATGCTCAGATTCACGATTTTCCAGGATATTGAAGCGTTATGAAAACTTAGTCAAAAAACCGAGAATGCGTTTAGTATTTGCAGTCAAAAGAGTCCGACGGTAAGCATCGGCGGCTTTTTTAATGGCTTCGGCTTGGGTGGGGTAGGGATGAATAACGCTGCTTAATTTACTCAAACCAATTTTATTCACAATTGCGGTGGTAACTTCCGAAATCATCTCACCTGCATGGCTGGCAACAATGGTAGCACCGAGAATTTGATCAGAACCTTTTTTGTGGAGAATTTTGAGAAATCCGGCTTCTTCACCATCGGCGATCGCACGGTCTACACTACTAAAAGGAATTTTAATTGTTGCTACCTCAATACCTTGTTTTTTTGCTTCATATTCATACATTCCCACATGGGCAATTTCTGGGGATGTGTATGTTACCCAAGGCATAATTAAACTGCTGAGTTTAGAACGTCCTAAACCAAAGGGAGAAAACAGCGTATTTTTAATTACAATTCTTGCTGCTGCATCCGCCGCATGGGTAAATTTCCAATTCATGCAGATATCACCAGCCGCATAAATTTTCGGATTGGTTGTTTGTAGATAATCATTTACTTGTATGCCGTGACGAGTGTCGTATTTTACTCCCACAGCTTCTAAGTTTAAACCTTCGACATTGGGCGCACGTCCCGCACCTACTAAGATTTCATCTACGGTGACTGAATCTCGATAACCATTACTAGAAAAATAAAGTCGTTTACCTTCAGTAACAGCAACCACTTCTTCTAATTGGCAGTTTAAGACTACACGAATGCCTTCTTGAATTAACACATTCTGAATAATTTCGGCTGCGTCTGCATCTTCTTTATTTAACAGATGCGAACCGCGATGTAACAGCGTCACTTCACAACCCAACCGCCGAAAAGTTTGGGCTAATTCACAACCAATTGGCCCGCCTCCAATCACAGCTAATTTATCAGGGCGCTGAATTAAAGAAAAAACTGTTTCATTAGTTAAATAACCAACATTTTCAATTCCCGGAATTGACGGTTTTACAGCCCTGGCACCAGTCGCAATTACCGCTTTTTTAAAACGCAGAATTTTACCCCCGACTTCTACAGTTTGGTTGGTAGTAAAGCAACCATTCCCCAAGAAAACATCAACGCCTAAATTTTTAAAACGTTCTGCGGAGTCATGATGACTAATTCCCGATCTGATGCGGCGCATCCGTTCCATGACTGCGGAAAAATCAACTTCTACTTGTTGTTTAGGGATATTAATTCCTAAATTTTTGGCGTGCCAAACTTCACCAATTACCCGTGCAGACCGGATAATAGATTTTGATGGTACACAACCCACATTCAAGCAATCTCCACCCATGAGATGCTTTTCAATTAATGCAACTTTTAAACCTAAATCTAAACCTGCTGCACCCGCAGCGACTACTAACCCGGCTGTTCCTGCACCAATAACTACTAAATCATAACAATCAGCAGGCTGTGGATTAACCCAATCTGGCGGATGTACATAAGAAACTAATTTTTGATTGTACTCATCCACTGGACGAACGATAACTCTTGATAATTCTGAATTAGACATAGTTTGAAGTGTGAAGTATGAAGTGTGAAATTTAATACCAAATTGATGTTTGTATAGCCTCAAATCTTCCACCCAGCGACTGAAGTCGCGGCTACACAAACAAAACCCGCCTGCGCGGGTTCAAAACCCTTGATGTTAAGTATCCAGACAAAATTAATTACACACATTTTTTCTTTTCCCTGTTCCCTATCATCACAAATGAATTTAAGTTAGTCCGCGTAGGTGATTACTGAGTTTGTAGAAGTGCGGACTTTGTTTTTAGAGCCGCGAATTCCATTCGTCTAGGCTAGGTGCTTCATCGTTTATTTTTACTTCTTCTGCTAAGGCTTTCCGGGCAATGCGGGTAACATAAACAGTAACTGCAACTGTGGCGATAAAGCCAATAATCCGAATTACCCATTGTACGGTAGGATTACTCGGTTGACCTTCAGTACCAATTAATGCCAAATTCCCGGCTAAGGAACCAATATAAACATACATAATTGTGCCAGGAATCATCCCGATTGAACCAATAAAATAATCTTTTAGGGAAACTCCTGTGACACCAAAGGCATAGTTTAATAAATTGAAGGGAAATACAGGCGAAAGTCGAGTTAATAAAACAATTTTTAATCCTTCTATACCTACAGCGCGGTCAATGGCGGCAAAGTTTTGATTATTGGTAATTTTATTTGCGACCCAATTTCTAGCTAAATAACGTCCTACTAAAAATGCGGCTGTCGCTCCTAAAGTTGCACCAATAAATACATACAATGAACCCCAAACAACACCAAATACAACACCAGCGCCCAAGGTAAGAATTGACCCAGGTAAAAAAGCTACAGTAGCAATAATATACAGTCCAATAAAAGCGATCGCACCTACTTTTCCTTGACTATCAATCCATTGTAAAGCATCACGTAAAAGGGTTTGGGGATTAAATGTATTGCTTTGTGCTGCTGTTTGGGCAAATGCTGATTCTGGATGAAATAAAATGGCGATCGCTATACTGATCAAAGCTATGATTGGTAAATGATGAGCCTTAATTAAGCTTTGCAAATAATAATTATTTACTACAAATTTGTTTTTCATTTTATTTAAATCAAAATATTTTTTTACATCAGTCTAAAATATTTATTTTTTTTCTTGAACTGTTTCTGTAACTGCTATACTTTGCGATAAAGCTTTTTTGGCTATTTTAGTAATATAAATAGTTATAGCTACAGTTGCAACTAAACCAATTATCTGCATAATTAACTGATAAGTTTTAGCTTCAGGTGTTAGTGTTTGATTAGACATATTAGTCATCGCTAAATTACCTGCTAATGTCCCAAGATAAACATACATAACTGTTCCTGGGAGAATCCCGAAAGAACCTAATACATAATCTTTAAGGGAAACTTGGGTAACACCAAAAAAGTAATTTAATAAATTAAAGGGAAACAAGGGACATAACCTTGTAAGTAAAACAATTTTCCATCCTTCTTTGGCTACTGCTACATCAATAGCTTTTAATTTAGGGTGTTGCTCAATTTGCCGTGACACCCAATTTCTTGATAAATAACGTCCAATCAAAAAAGCTAAAACTGCCCCAATGATTGCAGCAATTAATACATAAACTGAACCCCAAATTAAGCCAAATAAACAGCCAGCTTTTAAAGTTAAAATAGAGCCAGGAATAAATAATAATGTAGCTAAGTTATAAATACCTATATATGCAACAATACCCCAAACTCCCAGGCTGTTGACTTGGGTAACTAAGGTAGTAAAAATCGCGGTAAAATTAAAAAATCTAGCAGCAATTATCAACGCAGTAACAAGTATTGCTAATAAAATAAATTTGAATTTACCTTGGAATTTAGGTTTTGGTTGTGTCACCATGATTTGTTAATCCTAAATCATTTGTTCAATCATCTTTCTGCGTCTCTGTAGTTCTTCATATCCCCTTTCACTAAAATACGCCATTTAAATGAGAAATAGCTTAATTATGCTTAAATTTTTCCCGACGATACCAGCTACGAATGCGTGCTGGTGAAACACCAAACAAATAAGCAAGCACAATAATTTGATTGAGTAAGGTAGTTTTGACAATTCCCTTTTGCAACCATCTCCTCGCTGAAGTTACTACTGGCGTATTGATAATTACAATGCGTCCTAAAGAATTTAATCGGCGAATTAATTCAAAGTCTTCCATAATGGGAAGTGCAGGAAAATTACCAATTTTTGGAAGATTTCGGGAGTTAAAAAAAATTCCTTGATCACCGTAGGGCATTTGGAAAAAACGCGATCGCAATTTTACACCCAACTCCACCAACCTTAACCCGAAAGCTGAGTTATCAATCTGCAAATCAAACGCACCAGCCACCACTCCCGGTTGTTGCAAAGCTGCACAAATCAAAACATCAAAGTCAACAGGTAAACGAGTATCTGCATGAAGAAATAGTAATACTTCACCACTAGCCACCGTCGCACCTGCATTCATTTGCATCGCGCGTCCAGGCGGTGAGGAAATCACTTTCGCACCCAACGACTGAGCAATTTTGATTGTGTCATCACAAGAGCCACCATCGACAACAATCACTTCTATATTTTTACCAGATTGAGTGCTGGCGATCGCGCCTAAAATATTCTCGGCTTCGTTGAGAGTGGGAATAATAATTGAAACTTTAGCAGTTTGTTGCATTTAGATTACCCTAAAAATAAATTATCTACTCTGTCCACTCATGATTTACTTAAAACCGAAATCCTCCCTCAAAACGCGCCTCAAATGTATTTCCACTCATACCTAAGCGAGATTCCCAAAACATATCATTATCCACCGTCTCACGCTTAATTAATAACCCATAAGAAAAATCATTAACTCGGCTTCTAATACCACGGCTAATATCTCGAAAGTTTTGCAAATAAGCGCCAAAATGCCAATTATCATTTACCTTTTGCGTGCTTTCTAGAGTGTAGAAAATATTCTCACTGATTTCTACCGTAGTTTTCAACTCTACTCCTGTACTAAATTCCCATGCACCTTGAAAAAATCCTGTTTGTCTCAGACGACGAGTTTCATCATAAAATATAATTCCCGTAGTCAATGAATAATTATGCCTATCTTTGTCTTGGCGAATCAAAGAATAACTCAAATTAATATAAGCAGGATTTTGATAATTGCTGCCACTATTCCAATGAAATCTTAATGCAGGAATATGGCTAGTAATAGCTTGCGGTTGCCCAGCAGCATTTAATTCTATATCTGTATTAATATAGTTTAATAAACCATTAGTATAAAAACCTAATGATGGCTCGGAAGTTCCAAGTTCATTAGTAATATTAAAAGCATTATCTGAATTTAAATTTAACCAAATTCCAGAATTAATACTATAGTTCCAATTACCAGTAACCCCAGCCCATAAAGTTTCGATCGCAGGTAAAGATAAATAGCCATTAAAAGTTTTGATATGAGTAATCAGTCGTCCATTTTGGCTGAGTTCAATATTATCAAATGCCAAATCAAATGAGCTGATGTTTATCGGAACTGTTGTAGTATCAGATGAATTATAATTTTGGACAAAACTCTCGCCATTAGGGCTAATTAAAGCTACCTGTAAAGCTGTGGAGCGGTTATTAGAAACTGTAGGTATTTGTGTTGCAGGTATCGGTACATTCACATAACTTAAACGCCCAAAACTGCGATTAGAAATATCTATTTTAGAAATATAAGTTTCACCTTCTCTCCATGTACGTTCGCCATTGATAAACTGCACTGCTCGACGATAATTTCCAGTACGAATTTGTAAAATACTAGAACTAGTTGGTGTAATTGTACTGGGAAAAGTATAAGTCCCAGAAATCTGCTCTAAACTACTTGACCGATTTCCTAAAAACAGAGTTCTATTGAGAATTTGATTAATTTTTCTTCTCTGTTCTAGTGTAGATTTGGAGTTAATAGGCGCAAAAGTTTCTTGTCGAGAGAATCGCGCTTTGGCTTCTTGTAAACTGCTGGTTATTTCAGGAGGATTGATAAATTCAAAAACCCCTCCTAACAACATTCCCAAAGAAGTATTAGCAGTTTGGATTTGATCTACATCTATTTGATCAAGAGAAAAAGATAAAGAAACACCAGGATTACTATAAATATTAGTGTAAGTTGCTTTGTTGACTAATGAATCATATTGCAACAAAGTCCGATTATGAGGACGACTGAAATAAAATCTCTGCCAATTTTGATTTTCTGTTTTATCTCTAGTTCTCAGTAGAGTTTGTTGTTGACCTAAAGTCACCCAAAATAGCGAATTTAGGTAAGATAAATTCCGTTTCTTGTCACTAATATCAGGATTTAGCAAAATGTCAAACAAATCAGAGTTATCAAATTGTTCTCGATTCCCTTGTTTGATTCCTGGTAGAGATGTCGTTGGTGCTTGAAATCTTGTTAATTCACCAGTTAAAGGATTTCCCCAAATAAAACCAGCTTGTTCTAAATTATTTTGAGGAATTATTTCACCTCTATGTAGACTCACATCTCCTAATAATGGTTGTAAGTTATTAGTGGGGAAAGATTGTAAAATTAAAGGAGGACGATTAGTATTCAAGTTAGAAATATTAGGAACTATCGAAGTTATTGGTAAACCATTAGCTGTCAGGGGACTATTAATTTGAACAGGTGGTGCAGGAATACCTACTGGATTGACTAATTCAGCAGCAATTGATTGAATAGAAAATTGATTGAAGCTAGTTCCTCCTACTAATTCTTGAAAGTCTTGAGTAAGGGTAGAAACAACTTGCATTCCCCACAGCTTTTGCGTTAAGCGCACAATTTGGGTACGTTCAAAGTCTATAATTTCTCCTTGATATGAAATCCCAGTTTGCCAACCCTGAGTTTCTACTACAATTCGATTACTAGGTAATAGCCAATAAAATTGCTCTGCTTGCGGAAAGTTGGCAAAATTAAATCGCTCAATTATGGGATCAGTATCAGAAAATTTAATCGAAAAATCAATATAATTGGCATTTTGAAAAGGGTTAAATGAGGATGTGGCGAAATTTAAGTTATATCTGGGGTCAATTATCCAAGGATATCTCGTAGCACTGTTACTCAGAGCGTTGAGTATTAATAGCTGTAACTTTTTTTTTGTTGTCAACAGAAGTTTGTTCCGACTCATTTAGATTATTCGGCTTGCTAGTATCAGGTTCAGTATTATAAAAATCTGGGTTGAGAGTTGGATTAAATAAATTTGGGATATTTGGATTATTGATATTCGGAAAAAATTGAACTGGGTCTGAATTTATATTTTGTGATGTACATATATTTATAGAAGTACATCTAATGTTGTTTCCAGACTTATAATTAGCAAGAGCTTGCTTATCTTGTGGTTGAGAATTAATTAAATCTTGGATTGGGACAGTTTTAGCTTCTACTTTTTCAAGTATGAAATAAGGGAGCAGTATTACTATAAAGAGTAATAGTATAATATATTGCTGGTCACGCAATAATTTATTAAACATGAGCAAACCCAATATATATTTTTAGGTAGCAATCTAGGTAGAAGATTTCAAAAAGTTCTCAAGATTTACTCACAAATTTTTTAGGAGATAATATCAATTACAATAATTATTGCTACATATATAAAATGTGCTTAGATAGAAATATTATCTAGACTTTGTTGGATTTCGCTATCACTACATCCAAGCTTATATATTGAAATATGTCTCAATTAAAAACAGAAATTTGGACTTTAATACAGCAATAAAGTCCTAGATATTTAATATTTTTGTGTGTCTTGGTTGGTAAAATATTATGTCTTATACAACTGTAGATACGCCCTACATATTGCTGAAAATTTTAGGCGATCGCAGTCTTTAATACTATTTAACTAAAGACTGAATTAACTATCAGCAGCAAAAGCTATATTAAATAGTTTTAGGTGATTTTAATACAGCAATAATGTCTTAAAAATATGTTGAAATTCTAAAATTTTAAACTAAAATATTATATAATTAACTAATGAGCGATCGCACTTAGCCGTCAATCCAACTTAAGCTCTATATTCAGATTTTTACCAAGGTAACTTGCTTCCATCCCAAGAAAAAAAATTCCCCACTGTCACCTGGTTCCATTTTTTCAATTACAGTTAATAATTGGCTTACAGTACGTTCTACAGAAAATAATTTTTCTGGCGGTACATTGCGCTGAAATGGACGAGAAAGACGTGTATCGGTTGTTCCTGGATGTAAAGTGACAACCAAAGTTTGAGGACAACTTCTACCATACTCAATTGCGGTTGTTCGCATCAACATATTCAGCGCCGCTTTAGAAGCACGATAACCATACCATCCGCCTAGTTGATTATCGCCAATGCTGCCCACTTTAGCAGATATAGAAGCAAATACACTTGGTTCTTGATGACGAAATAAAGGTAGTAAATGTTTAGCTAATAACACCGCACCAATACTATTAATTTGAAAATAACGCAGTAAATTTTCTGGATTAATATGTTTTAAGCTTTTTTCTGGTTGTAAATCACCTTCATGTAACAGTCCAACACAGTTAATTACTAAGTGCAGCTTATTGATTTGTGCGCTGATATTTTGTACTGCTTTAACAATCTGTGATTCATCGATAATATCCATCTGTAGGCAAGTTAATTTATCAGGATATTCATCAGTTAAATCTATTAATTCTTGTGCAGTTTGTTCTTGCCGATGTGTGGCATAAATTTTGTCAATTCTTGTATCTTGAATTAATTGTTTAACAAAACCTAAACCAATGCCTTGACTGGCTCCAATAATCATGGCATTGGCATTATTAAAATTTTCTCTAAAAGGCATTTGACTTACTTGGTTAATTTAGTTTAATAATAATATATTCTCTTAGTTTATCATCAAGCTTTTAATCTATAAAATAAATGAGGTAAATTAGCATAAATCATTTCTCGCTCATACTTAAACCCTAACTTTTCCATCACTCGTTGCGAAGCTTGATTTGTGGTTAGTGTAAAACAAACAACTTCTTGTAAATTCAAGATTTCCCAAGCAATTTGCAAGATTTTTTCACCCATTTCGGTAGCTAAACCTTGTCCCCAAAATTTAGCCATCAGAGCATAGGCGAGTTCAACTTCGTTAATACCATCTATATTAGTATTACGAAGACCAGCACGCCCAACAAATTGATGATTAACTTGATCTCGAAACACCCATAACCCGTATCCGTAACGCTGCCAATGATGTAAATTATTAAAAATAAACAACCTTGTATCTTCATCCGAACGTATACCACCTAAAGTTGCCATAACTTGTTTGTTTTGGTGCATCCGATTTAATTCATTTAAATGTTGAAATTGCAGCCTTTCAGCTAACATACGATGCGTTTTAAATGTCTCCATTGACTGCATATTTTTATCCAATAAATTGGCGATTAAGACTTAATAAAGAACCGCAAAGAATGTTTCTCTCCCTTGTCTCCTTTGTTCCTATATCAAAATAGGACTGCTATAGTATTTCCTTGTCTGCTGAGATCCTAATTTATCTGCGTCTGTCTGCGTTTATCTGCGGTTAATTATTTTGCTCTGTACCACACTAATAATATAAACACAATTAATACTACTTTAAATCGAGCGATATACAGTTATTTGTTAGAATATTTACACAAATCAGCAGTAAACACAAGATATAAAAATATGTCTACTGGTAAAACTCTGAACTTGACACAAAATTTGTACGAGTATCTGTTGTCTGTCTCTCTACGTGAACCAGAAATACTTTTACAGTTACGACAAGAAACGGCTCAACATCCCCGTGCAAATATGCAGGTTGCACCGGAACAAGGACAATTTTTAGCGTTCTTGGTTAAATTAATTGGTGCTAAGAAAACTTTAGAGGTAGGGGTGTTTACTGGTTATAGTTCTTTGAGTGTGGCTTTAGCATTACCGCCGGACGGTAAGATTATCGCCTGTGATGTGAGTGAAGAATTTACATCTGTGGCTCGGCGTTATTGGGAAAAAGCAGGTGTGGCAGATAAAATTGACTTAAGAATTGCACCAGCGACGGAAACTTTAGAGTATCTTTTAGTACAAGGTCAAGCAGAAACTTTTGACTTTGCCTTTATTGATGCTGACAAAGAAAACTATTATCGCTATTACGAATTGGCGTTACAGTTAGTCCGACCTAGTGGTTTAATTGCGATTGACAATGTATTGTGGTCTGGAAGAGTGCTGCAACCAGAACTACAGGACTCATCTACCACAGCTATTCGTGAGTTTAATAGCAAGTTAGCTGAAGACGATCGCATCGATGTCAGTTTGATTGCGATCGCAGATGGGCTAACATTAGCACGCAAGCGTCATTAATTATCTCAATCGTTGCAGGACTTGGATATTCAATTCCAGCTTATTGCCCAACCATAAAGCATGGGCTGTATGATCAGTAACATCATCACCAGTCTCAGGATGAACGAGAATATCTAAACCCCCACGGTTCAACATTAACCAAGGTACAACTTGGGAAAATTGGTCTGGGCGCAAAAGCGACTTGATACATAGATTTGGGATGTGGCCCAACTGGCTGATCATGCCAACGTCCCAATTTAACTTCAAATCTTACACCTAACTCTTCGCGGATTTGAGCAGCGACATCACGAGTTTCGGGATCATAGTAAATATGAGCATGAAAATCGATGATGCTGCTGTTTTCTTTTATGGACTGACTCAGATTATTTTGTATCATATTAATCAAAATTGTCTAAACCAAGCGTTAAGCTAATCGATAAAATAAAGTTGATGTGCAGTGCTAACTACATTCAACAAATAGCCAGATGATTAAACTCGACCAGTTTTTAAAGTTCTTGGGTATCGCTTCAACTGGCGGACAAGCCAAACTAATGATTATTAATGGTGATGTGAAAGTTAATGGAATAGTCGAAACCCGTCGCGGACGGAAATTAGTTTCCAGCGACCAAGTAACAGTAGACGGCAAAGTTTTTACAGTTGAGGATGTTATTCAGTCGTAGGGTTTTTGTCATTTGGGTATCAGGGAGACAAGGGGGATAGAGGTTGATTGGATAATTCATTTTTTGGATTACCTTGATGGTGTAAGACGAGCAGTTCACTTTTTCCAAGGTAACTTTGTCCCCATCTCGGTCAAGGCAGAGAAAATTAAATATATAATTAGCACCCCAGCACTAAGCAAGAAAATTACAACATCATTATTCATATTTATAGTGGTAGTCAGATATGTTAGGACAATTTGAAAGCTGGGATGCCACGAACAGTAAGACTTTCCCTCCTGCCTCCTGCCTCCTGCCTTCTGCTATATCATTTTTGATTTTGTGATTTAAATCTACCAGCAACAAATTCTCGTTTATTTAAATGTTTAGTTTTGCGTTGAGTAACTCGTTCTCGCCACATCCGAAAACTTGATGGTTTCATTTGCTGACGCATTAAGGCAATTACCTGTTTTTCTTCCAGTCCAAACTGTGCTTCAATGGCTTCAAATGGGGTTCTATCTTCCCAAGCCATTTCAATAATTCGATCAATTGTTTGGAGTTCAAGATTTGGTAGTTTCATTCCTTTGCTAATAATTTTTTACTGCGGGTTATATTTATTTTACTTTTTGATTAATCTCAATTTCCATTTCAACAATCACGAAAATTCCTCGCCTAAATCAGTTAGCTTTTTCTTCGCCAACTCCCGCACCTGCTCATCTGGGTCATTGGCGGCGCGATCTCGTAACAATGGTAATGTCTGGGGATAGTGGGGATATTGTTCGGTAATGGCTTCTAGTGCGACTTGGCGGGGATTATCTTGAAAACTATATTCCCGTGTAAAGGGGTCGTTAACAGCGCAGGTGTAAAATAATTCAAATAAATCAAGTTGGTCTTGAAAACCCCTGGCTAACTCCTGTACAGCCACTTGTCTCACATTCGATGATTTATCAACAATGGCGCGTTTCTTCAAAATCACCAGCGTCTCAGGGTCATTTTTGAATCTTCTAGCTAATTCTTGCAAAGCAGCTTGGCGGACATCTGCATATTTATCAGCTGTCGCGTGTTTTTTTTAAAATTGGCAGAATATCGGGGTCATTAGTGAAATTCTTGGCGAGTTTTTGCAATGCTGTGCGGCGGACATATTCATTCTCATCGGTGGTGGCGCTTTGTTTGAGAATGAGTAAGGTATCAGGATGATTTGTGAACCCTCTAGCTAATTCTTGCACAGCCGCACGCCGCACATCAGAATATTGATCTGCGATCGCTCTTTGTTGCAAAATCAACAGAGTTTCGGCATCATCTTTAAATCCCCGTGCTAATTCCTGCACAGCTGCACGTCGCACATACTGGTCATTATCCGCCGTAGTACGCTGTTTTAGCCAGGGTAAAATTTCTGGTTCATCTTTAAACCCCCGCGCCAATTCCTCAACGGCTGTTTGACGCACACCAGAATATTGATCAGCTATGGCGCATTGTTGGAGGATAGAGAAAGTATCAGCATCATCTTTGAAACTTCTGGCTAATTCTTGCACAGCCGCTTGGCGGACATATTCATTCTCATCATTGATGGCGCGTTGTTTGAGTATCGAGAGAGTATCAGCATCATCTTTGAAACTCCTGGCTAATTCTTGCACCGCCGCTTGGCGCACAGTCCAGTCATCATCTGTAGTGCATTGTTTTAACCAAGGTAGAGTTGCTAAATCATCTTTAAAACCCCGTGCTAATTCTTGCACAGCTACTTGGCGCACTGTTCCAGAATTATCGGCTGTGACACGCTGTTTTAGCCAGTGTAAGATATCGGGTTTGTCTTTAAAACCCCTGGCTAATTCCTGCACAGCCGCTTGACGCACATATTCATTCTCATCACTGGTGGCGCGTGTTTGCAGCAGGGGGAGGATTTCTAAATCATCTTTGAAATTCCGTGCGAGTTCTTGCAGTGCTACTTGTCTGACTGTCCAATCATTATCTGCGATCGCCCGTTGTTTTAACCATACCAAAGTATCAACATGATCTCGAAAACTTCTCGCTAATTCTTGCACAGAAGTCCGGCGCACATCTTCATGTTCATCAGCATTAGCCAGTTGTTTTAACCAAACTAAAGTATCAGCATCATCTTTCCAAGTTGTCGCCACAGATGTCACTGCTTTAGTCCGAATTTCCTGCACTAATTTTGTTTCTTCTTCATCTCGATAAGGTTGATAATAATAACCAAGGTCATATTTCGTTAAATCTTTCAGCCGATTTAATAATTTATTCGCCGTTGTTGTGACTAACAAGCGATTCCTTACCTCAGCAAGACACTTAGCAGCTAAAAACAAATTAATAAATTTTTCGCCTTCACCATCTTGCGCCATTAAATATTCCAGAATTTCGCAAACAAACCTCGGCTCAATCATCCCAGTAATTAGGCGCAGAACTTCATGCCAAGTTTCATAACGCCAATGTTTACCAAATACTTCAATATTTAATTCTTTAATCGACAGTGTTTGTGTTTCCTTAAACTGCCAGACAAACTCCCAGGCACAAAAATATTCTAAAAAAGTCCGATGGACAAAAGCATAATAATCTGCACCTAAAAAACACAACATAAAATTGCGGGTTCGCAGTTGATTAATCATCACCCGCGCAACTTTAGTTGGATTTTCAAATTCGATATTTTTTAAATAGCGAATCAAAATTTTTTCTAAATCATGCACACTAATTAAATTGCCAGTTAAACCTTTAGCACTAGTTTGCATGTGATAAGCAACTTGACGCAACATCGCCTGCTTATCTTTATAGTCAATCGTTTTCGGATCTAAGCGTGAATCTTCTACTAACGCGCGTTCCACATCCCACTGATGCAGCAATACTCGTGATGCTTGTTCATAAAGTGTCGCGCGATCGCGGGGCAATTCTTGGTTACGATTGAGAATTGCCATCATCGTTAGTAACAGTGGATTTCCCGCCAATTCTGCAATCGATTTTGAAGTATCAATTGCTCTTTGTAACCGTTCCCGTTTCCGTAACTTATCTTCTTCATCATGAAAAGTCAATTCATGCCAGCGATAGATAAAATCTTGAATTTGTTCTAATTCCAAATCTTGCAACATGAAATGGCGAAATTCCGCATCTCTTAACCTTTGTGGTTTATAGCCAATTACCCGCGAAGTTACAATTACTCGTACATTGGGATATACATTAGTGAAACGATGAATATCTGTAATCACATCTTCACGTTTTCCCAACTCAAAAACTTCATCTAAGCCATCAAACATCACCAAAGCATTTCCCGCTTTTAAATGTTCGTGGAGTTGATTTTGATTCAGATGATGAACTATACCACTACATTTATGAAAAAAATCTAAGAAATTACTACACTCATTATTTTCTCGTCTTCTAATGTAAGTGCGTAACTCAATTAATAAAGGAATCGGTTGAAAAACAATATTATTTAGTGGGGTTTCCGCCCAATTCAAAGCTAAAAATTGCAATAATGTCGATTTACCCGAACCTGGATCACCTAAAATAACTATATATTTATAAACAGGATTATTAATAATATCTAATACCGAAACAATTGGTTGTTCAAAATAAACTCGGCGGTAGCCTTCTAACTCTTCTAGTAAAATTTCTGCTTCTATTTGATTGCTATCTCGCTGCTTTTTGAGATGTTCTTTAGGTAATTCATGTACTTGGGGTAAAACTTGATGCACTTCCCGGACATTCTGAGCAATAAACATCCGCCATAACTTCAATTCATTATAAGCATACCCAGTGGTATCTAAACTATCTAATTTCAGATTCCCATAACGCTCATATAATCCTTCTTGATACATTTGCAAATCAAAATCTGTCGGAATCCCAGCTAGAGTTCTTAGATCATTACTTATTTCGTCCAAATTTTGGCTATCTAAAAGAGAGCGTAACTTATCTGACTCACGAATAATCGCCTTAACTTTTTTGATATATCTTTTAGTGAGTCTTTCCCATTCAAACTCCTGGGGTAAACTCGGTAAATTCATTTCATACCAAGTACGAAAAAGTACTTGAGCATCTAAAGAATAACATTCTGTTTGAAAAGGATAACCGAGAATCTCCCTAATAAATTGGTTATTAATAAACTCTTTTAAGGTTTTAGTATATTGTTGCAGTGCGAGTTCTTCTATATCTGCATCTTCTAATTCCTGCTGGATTAATTCTAAAAATTCCTTTAAGGCTTTGCCAGCAGTAATTTCTATTTCTTCTTTTTTCAATTGCTGTAAAATGTTCTTAGGGATACATTTTAATAGATCTTTAGCCCAGTCCTTTACTACATCTTTGGCTAAGTCCTCAAAAATCGGTTTAAAAGCAAATCCGACAGCTTGAGTTACGCCCCAAACAGCCAACCAATCTATTATCATAATCGCATTTACCCAGGTTTAAACTTACAAGATATGCAACCGTTTCAGGATTTAACTAAGGCAGGTAAAAGGTTATGAACATTTTTCTCTAAAAAGTGCTTTATATTTAATTGTAACTAATTAATTTTTGGTTGGAGAATGTACAAAAAATTTAGTGATGATATTTTGTTCAGGGTAATATATAACTTTTGATACCCTGTATAGATTAGATTTTTAATTATTGGTAATAACCGTAAATGAATCAATTTATATGAGCAGATAATAAGTATATATAGGACTCATATTTGATTTTTGAAATACAAGTTAGGCTATGTTAGCGACAGCGTAACACATCTATCGCCAAGCTTTGGGTGCGTTACGGCTTACCCCTAACACACGCCACTAACTAGGAGTTATAACTTTATCCGGATTAGTTAGCATCTACAGAGAACAGTTTATTGGTAGATGCACCTTGATCTTCAACTCCCCTGGCTGTTTAAAATAGCTAGGGGTTTTTTTTGATAATTTTATCCGGTTAGAGCCAGTCATCCATAGAACAATTAATTGGTAGATGCACCCTGATAACTAACTCCCCCTAGCTGGCTTTCGCCAACTGGGGGATTTTTTTTACTTAATTTCAGAATCAGAAAAATTTTATCCGGTTAGAGCCAGCCGTCAATAGAACAATTAATTGGTAGATGCACCCTGATAACTAACTCCCCTAGCTGGCTTTCACCAACTGGGGGATTTTTTTGCATAATTTCAGAATCAGAAAAATTTTATCCGGTTAGAGCCAGCCATCAATAGAACAATTAATTGGTAGATGCACCCTGATAACTAATTCCCCCAGAGGCTGCCACCACTGGGGGATTTTTTTATTGATTGCAAACATCATTGCTGCGAGTGTGATTTCCAAGCTACAGAGATAAAAACGCAGTTGATTTGTGATAACACTCCTCAGTCATTTACTAAGAACAAATAACAGTAAATATTCAAATTCTCACAAATCAAACAGACTTATCTTTGCCAACCTACTAAACCCACTATTTCTAATGCTTCCGCCACTTGTGGGTGCAATGTGCAGTACCAAACATCCTCAAAACTCCACTCAACCAAAATGGCAGTCGGAAATGGCGAACCATCAGCGTGAGTCGGCAACACACAATTTAAATATTTTGCCAGCAAATAGCCAAGCCTAGCATATTGCAGATTCACAGCCCCGTAATGGTCATAACTAGCTGCTTTTGCTAATTCATCAGTTGTCGTAGTCCGGTTAGGAAAATGATAATGAGCCACTAACATCGCGCGGTGTCCAGGTGTGAGGCTGGCTTCAATAGCAGTAAAAGCTTCCGCATATTCTTCGGCCGAAGGGAGAAATTTATCAATGTGAGAGTCGGGAGTATCAATTACCTCTTCCATATCATCCAACGCTGCCGCAATGAGTTCACTGCAAAAGGCGCTTTTTGTGTATCCCATCAATTGCGCCAGTTTTTCTAAGCGGGAGTGGTCTGTAGGTAAGAGTGTTACAGAAAATCTCACTGACTCTTCCTGGCATTGCAACATCTTGTGTGCTAATCTTTGAACCTTAGTCATAATGGCAAAATGCACCAAAAATAATTCATCATTTTTAACACCAGTATTTACGGTGGTCAAATTCTGGTAAAGCAAAGTGCTGAGTACTGCGTGTCATCAAGGGTTTTAGGAAGGGTGTAATACCAATTCGCAATTCGCAATTCGCAATTAAAAAACTTAGATACAGCAAAGCTTTTAGGGTTTACATCTGTATCAAGTTTTTCGTGAAATGGTGTAAAGACATTCAAAAACCCCGATTTTGTGAAAAAACCGGGGTTAACTTAATTGGCACAAGCTGAGATGAAAACTACTGAAATCTTCCTTGTTTTCAGGATGACTTAATGCTTCACTGCTAATTTCAGGATTTGGGCAATAACTCCTAAGCTGTCTTCTAATAAATTCTCACGTCCCCAGCGTTGTACTTGCTGACTCAGCAGTACTTCGGCTTTTTGTTCTGAAAGTGAGCTAACTTGTTGGAATAAACCAGAAGTTTGAGCGCCGCCGTGGGTTTCCATCCGCATACAACCGCCGGTTTCTGTACAAATTAAGGTGCTACAGTCGGCTTTGGGATTGGTGGAACTGAGGCGTAAAGCAATTAAGTCTCCAGGAATTTCGCCTACATCAGCAACGGGAACTCCAGCTATTTCGGCTTCTATTTGTTTTTGGTCTTGAGCTACAAAGCGAATCCGCAGAATATCATAGTCATCGGTTTGTTTTTCGCAGGAAATGGGCATCCATTCTAGGCGACTAGCCAGCCAACCCAAAAACAACAGTGCTTGGGCAGAGTTGCCTTTTTCATAATCCAGCATGACGCGGTCAATATCTTTTAATGCTGCACGGCGGTGTGGTGGGTCGTAGGCTTCTGCGGTCAACTCTTGCCATGCTGAGATCCGCCGCCAATTCAGGTCAGCTAAAGGTACATTGGTTTCGACCAATTCTTGTAAGCTGAGTAAATCATGTTCTGGCTCGTTAAAGTTGCAAGAATCAACGATGACGTTGTTGCAAACTGCGGCTAGTCGCTTAAATAAGGTGTTGTTGGGGTCGGGAGTAGCTTTCCACCACAAAAACTTCGGCAAACCACCGATGAGTAATGCGGGAATCATCCCACCAATTCTTTCTAAAGCCGAGGTGGTACCGGAGAGGGTGATGTATTCGCAACAAACCAAAGTGCTGGAAGATTGCTTTTGAATTGGGCAGTAAGCCGAAACTTGGGCTTTTACACCTTCATCTTCGCCGGCGATCGGGCAGAGGGCAATAATGCGGCAAGGATTACGCAAAGCAATTTCATCAGCAATTCTGGGGCTGGTGACACTGAAGTTATAGGAACCGTTACCATTTTCTGTAACGACTCCATTACCTTGACGTTTGCTGTATTCTTCCCGCAGTTTGGCTAAAGTTTCTGGTGTAGCAGTGCCGGTTTCGGGCAGTTCATATTTTTGTTGCGCTAACCGCAGGGCGATGTCAGTTTGTGGCCCTAAAATTCCATCGATGGGGCCGTTATAAAATCCCAAAGATGCCAAGAGATATTGGGTTTCTTCTGGTTCGTAAACCACTAAGGTAAAAGTTGTGGCACGGGTAGCAGCAGGTAAGCCGCCATCTTCACCAGTAATGCCATAACTTTGCCAAATTTGATTTAGTTCCGCTTCGATTTCGTTCAGCGAAATGTCTTTGGGGGCTTGGAGTGAAAAAATGGTAGGAGCTTGGGTCATAGTAATTTTGGATTTTGGATTTTGGATTTTGTCATTTGTCATTTGTTCTTACTAAGGACTAATGACCAATAACTAATGACCAGTTTTTACAGTCTGCGCCAGCGACGGCCGTCTTGGTTAATCAACAATTCGGCTTCTGCGGGTTCCCAGGTACCTGCTTCGTACTGAGGAATGGTGGCTGGGTCTGAGGGCGCATCCCAAACGGAAAGGGCAGGAGTAACTATTTGCCAAGCTGCTTCCACTTCATCAGCCCTGGTGAATAATGTTTGGTCGCCCATCATACAATCTAAGAAGAGGCGATCGTAGGCATCTGAAGTACCGGAAATCCCGAAGGAACCATAGCTAAAGTCCATATCTACCGAACGGGTGCGGAATTCTGCCCCTGGCATTTTCACATCAAAACGCAAGGAAATGCCTTCGTTGGGTTGAATCCGCATTGCCAGTACGTTGGCGTTTCTTTGTTGGGCGGCGGACTGGAACATCCGTGAAGGCACTTCACGGAAATGGATGGAAATTTCGCTGACTTTTTTCGGCATTCGTTTGCCAGTCCGTAGGTAGAAGGGTACGCCTTGCCAACGCCAGTTATCCACCATAAACTTCATAGCTACATAAGTGGGTGTACCTGATTTTGGATCAACTCCTGGTTCTTCGTGATACCCAGGTACTGGCTGTCCTTTCATCCAACCGGCGCTGTATTGACCGCGAATGGCAGAACAGGAGAGGTTGTGGATATCGGCTAGACGGGTAGCTTGGAGTACTTTAACTTTTTCTGTCCGAATACTGTTAGCATCCATTGAGTTGGGTGCTTCCATTGCTGTTAAGCAATAAAGTTGCATTAAGTGGTTTTGCAACATATCGCGGAGTGCGCCGGCTTTTTCATAGTAACCAGCCCGGTCTTCTACACCTACGGTTTCCGCAACAGTGATTTGTACGTGGTCAACAAATTGACGGTTCCACAATGGTTCAAAAATCGCGTTGGCGAAGCGGAAGACTAGCAGGTTTTGAACGGTTTCTTTACCTAAGTAATGGTCGATGCGGTAGACTTGATTTTCTTTACAATACTTCTGGACAACAACGTTGAGGCTTTGGGCAGAAGCCAAGTCTCGACCAAAGGGTTTTTCAATTACTAGGCGGTGTTTCTCTGGATTGTCCAGCATTCCACCTTCCCCTAGTTGCTTGATGGCTTCGGGGAAGAAGTTGGGAGCGACGGAGAGGTAGAACATCCGATTCCCGCGTGTGCCGCGTTTCTCGTCTAATTCGTTTAATAGGGTTTTGAGTTTTTGGTAACTTTCTGGGTTATCTATATCACCAGGACAATAGAACAAACCCTGAGAGAAGTCTTGCCAAAGTTCTTCTAGTTCAACACCACCGTGTGCTTCTTCCATGCCTTTACGCATTTGTTCACGGAAATATTCATGAGTCCATTCCCGACGGGCCACACCAACAATAGTGATTTCTGGTGGCACCCGCCGTTCCCGCCGTAATTTGTATAATGCTGGAACTAGTTTGCGCCAGGTAAGGTCACCAGAAGCGCCAAAGATAACTATAATTTGGGGTTCGGGCATCCCTTGCTGTTGTAGGCCAACGCGCAAGGGATTTTCTAGCAGACTGACCATAACAATTTTTCGATCTTGGAGTTGAGATTTGGATGGGTAGAAATTAAGAGTAAAAAGGTAAAAGACTATATTTGTTTTTACTTTTGCCCTTCGGGTTCGGCAGTGAGGGAGTCGGCAAAGCCGCCCAACGCACTGCCTCACCTTTTTACTTTTTACTTCTTAGACCCTACACAGGTGACAATAGCTTGACTTTGTTTTCTAAAGAGTTCATCAAGGACTGGAAAGGTTGAACGAATTTATCAATACCTTCAATTAACAGTTCATCCATTACGGTATTGATATCGATGTTGATGTCTGGATCTTTCAAGCTTTCGATGAGATGATATGCTTCTTCAACTTTGGTTTCCACGCGATCGCCTACATCGCAGTGGTCAGCACAAGCTGCTATTGTCGAGGGTGGTAAGGTGTTAACAGTATCGCGGCCAATTAACTCATCAACATACATTACGTCGCTGTAGTGCGGGTCTTTGGTGCTGGTACTAGCCCAAAGTAACCGTTGTACTTTTGCTCCTTTGGCTGCAAGGGCTTGCCAGCGATCGCTTTCAATAATTTTTTTGTATTCTTGATAAGCTATCTTGGCGTTCGCGATCGCTACTTTGCCTTTTACGGCACTGAGTTTGGCTTCTAGGTTAATATCATCAACGCCACGCTGCAATTTTGCATCGATTTTTGCGTCAATGTTACTATCAATGCGACTGAGGAAAAAGCTGGCGACAGAAGCAATTTTGCTAATGTCTTTACCCTCAGCTACACGTTTTTCTAAGCCTCGAATATATGCCCAAGCTGTATTGATATAGCTTTGTACAGAAAATAACAAAGTAATATTGACGTTGATCCCGTCGGCGATTACCTGTTCTACGGCTGGTAAACCTGATTCTGTACCGGGAATTTTAATCATGATATTTTCCCGGCCAATTTCTTGAAAATAACGGCGGGCTTCGTTGATGGTGGCTTGAGTATCATGAGCAATAGTTGGTGGTACTTCGATACTCACATAACCATCAAGTCCATTCGAGGCTTCATATACAGGTCGCAGAATATCAGCAGCGTTACGGATATCTGCAAAAACTAAAGATTCGTAAATTTTGTAGGTGGGTAATTGAGCGCGAACACCTGCTTCTATGTCCGCATCATACATAGCATTATTGGCGATCGCTTTTTCAAAAATCGCTGGGTTTGAGGTAATCCCGGAGATTCCTTGATTTTCTACCAGATTTTTCAATTCCCCTGATTGAATTATGTCCCGCGTCAAATTATCCATCCAGATACTTTGACCGTATTGTTGAATCTCCTGTAGATGATTGGTGGCCATAGCTATCGTTCCCTCCATTTAATGATGTCTCCAAGTGAACTTGGCAATCCATCCTGTGATGGTGACTTTTGCATTTTGGCTTTGCCAATCACTTATCGCATCGACCAGCTGAAATAATCCCTACTTCTGCTTTTAGTAGCGATATTTTCTCTTCCTCATCCCAAGCAGACACTAGTAAACCACGACAAAAATAACTTCACAGTAAGAAACAGTTAAAAGTATCAAGTGCTGAGTGCTAAGTAATATACTTCTGCCTCCTGACTCCTGCCTCCTGCCTTCTTCACTCTAGTGACCGTTTTGAATAAAAGACTCGACTTTTGCTACCGACTCTTTGCTACCAATAATTAGAGGTGTGCGTTGGTGTAGCTTCTTCGGCACTACGTCTAGAATGTCTACTAATCCCGTAGTTGCACGACCACCTGCTTGCTCAATCAAAAAAGCCAGAGGTGCCGATTCATACAGTAAGCGTAATTTGCCTTCTGGCTTTTGAATTGTACCTGGGTAGAGAAATACACCGCCTTGAACTAAGATCCGATGAATATCACTCACCATCGCCCCGCTATAACGAGCAGAGTAACCCTCTGTACGATGTACATAGCGGACATATTCTCGAATCGACTCTTCCCACTGCCAGAAATTTCCTTCGTTAACACTGTAAACCGAGCCGTTGTTAGGAATCCGAATATTTTCTTCGGTGAGAATAAACTCTCCCAAGCTGGGATCGAGAGTAAAAGAATGCACCCCTTTACCTATACTATAAACCAGCATAGTGCTTGGCCCATATAGTATGTAGCCGGCAGCAATTTGCTTGCGGCCATTAGTCAGTAAATCGCTGGCTGAACCATCAGCGTCGGTTCCTTCTTGCTGACGAATCGCAAAAATTGACCCTAAACTCAGATTGGTATCGGTGTTAGAAGAACCATCTATAGGGTCATACAACAAGGTATAACGACCTATAGGACAGTTTTCTGGGATATAATAGGGGTCATCCATTTCCTCGGAAGCTAGGCGACAAACTAAGCCACTTTGCTTAAACACCGAGATAAATACATCATTGGCATAAACATCCATCTTTTTCACAGATTCACCTTGGACATTCACATCCCCGGTAAATCCGAGAACACCTTCCATTAAGCCTGCACGGCTGAGGTGACGAGCAATTAATTTACCAGCAAGAGCGATGCGATTCATCAGCGCACTCAAATCCTGGGCATCAGGCGAAAAACTTTGAAGTTGCTGAAGAACATGACGAGATAAGGTCGTACAATCACGATCTAAGCTTTTATCTGTATGATCGTTGACTGGCAACTCTAGAGATTCTGGCACTTTAGCCATTTTTGCATTCTCCCTAGTGACTGGTTAATAGTTGGGTGGTAAAGTCATGCGTAGCAACTCGTAGCTGCTGCTTCTATCTTAGAAAGGTAATTTGATAACCTTGACTTGGCTTTAGACAAACTAAAGAAATGGCTCAATTTTTTTTGAAATGTCTCAAGGTAGAGAAGTCTCGTTGGCAGTTGAAGTGCTTGCCCTGACGAAGACTAAACAAAGTAAATTTACTTAAAGCGGCTCAGTCCTCTTAAACTACGTTACACCAAGTTTTCTCTAGCTACTAACGTTGGCAATATCACTCCCAGACTTACCTGAACCGTAAAAAACCGACTGCTGCTGAGATTTTGTTTTTAGCTCACAACAGTCGGGTTAAGTTTTGTTAGACGGTTAAATAATTACAACAATTTGTAACTAAGTCAGCAGTATTCACAACTTAAATCTAAATATTTAGATTTTCTGACTTTTAGGTTTTCACTTTTGCAATTGCTGTAGGTCAAAATTCTTGCATTACTGCAAATCGATTTGCTACTATTACTTACTGCCTAGTTTTAGATTTCTTGTTTTTTCGCCCAACCACCTCGTCGTCCATCATCTCTTCGGTTATCTTCTCGCGGTTTTGCTTTGTTGACTCTGAGTTGCCGACCCATCCATTCGGCACCATCTAACTCAGCGATGGCAGCATCTTCTTGAGCGTCTTCTTCCATTTCAACAAAAGCAAAGCCTCGCATCCGTCCTGTTTCTCGATCAGTAGGCAAGACAACTCTTTTGACCTCGCCATAGTCTGCAAATACTGCTTTTAAATCTGCTTCAGTAGCGCGGTAGGAGAGATTTCCAACGTAAATAGTCATGTGGGATCACGTAATTGTCAACAAACAGCGGTTAGTTCAGCGAGAAAACAGAAATCAACAAACTACAAATTTTGTGTCGTGGCTTATGATTTATTTTCATTGATGGCGAACGTTGTGGCGCAGCAATCATAGTGCTAGCGTGACTTCAACTAAACTGTCCATGCGGCTGAACTTACGCTTACGCTCATAATGATAACTGATTGTGACATTTTTCAAAGTATGGGATATTACAATCCCAAATAACATAAAATAAGCCAAACTTATATTTTTTTAGATAAAAATTTCTTGTGTTAAGATGGACTGATATCTTTTGAGATTTTGCTAGTTTTTCATACTGAATAGAAGTCAGATTTTATACATTTTCTTAATTAATCTTTATATTGCTCTAAAAACCAAAATTTGACCTGCAACTTTCTTATAGCTGCGAGAGTTGGAGTTGCAGGTACAAAATGGTGAATGTAATTGGAAATCAGCAGCAAATTTATTCAATGGAAATTGTTTGCGGCCCTGTGGCTTTGCCATTATTGGCTTCGGTTGTAGACGAGGTGTAGCTAGTTACGCCTCTTTGTTGATCTAGCCAGCTTTTCACAGGATCATCCTTCAAGTTTAGTCGTAATACGCCAGAGACAAAGCCACCGAGAAATGAAACTGGGTGTTTGGTGAACTCTTTAAATATTGGTGACAATTCATCAAGAAACATTAAAAATCTCCTGGCACTGCCATAAAAAAATTATTACTTTTTTATCAATCGTAACGTGAGATTCAAAGTCAAAAGTAAAAAAGCAAAAGTCAAAATCAATCTTTTACCTTTTTACTTTTGCCCTTTTACTTACTAGCTCCTAGTTGGGTTGTTGATCTGGGAACATACACTTATCAGAATCGCAACCGCTAGGGCCTGCTTCTGTTAACTCGCCGGAGTCGTAGCGGCTGAGAACAGCACAGAAGTCATCGGTTTTGCGCCGCGCTAGCACTTCTTGAGATAAACGCTCATAGGTTGCTTTGTCTATGGGTTCAAAAGGCAAGCGGGGGAATGATTGTAAATCATCAAATCGTGCTAACAACGCTGCGGAAATATAGCCCTCATCATTTTGGATGGCTTCGTAAATTCGTTGTCCTAATGGTTCAACCTCATCAGCCCGTAGTTCTAGGGTAGCTGATGTGTTGTGAGTGACGTAATGGCGCTGAACTTGCATCACAAAATCAAATTGAGCTAAGACGGGGAATCTAGAAACATCAATTTGATCAGCACCGGGTAAGTCAGCCCAAGGTACAGCGACAGGAATTTCTACCAGCCATTCACTGACGCGGGGATCGAAGGGGTCGTTTAATAAGTTACCTTGTTCGTCCTTGTCTGATTGGGAAGGAATGACATTATAACCGTAGTCAATACAGGCTAAGGCTACGGGGTCATTTTTGCGGAAAGTGATGCGGCGAATAAATCTTTGGGCTTTGGGTGGGTGCCATCCAGAACTTGCGCCAGATAACAGAGATTTAGTACCGCTTGGTTGGACTGTAGTACAACGATTAGGGCGTTTGAGGTGATGGCGATCGCAATAATCCCACACTGCCTTATGTACTACTTCTCTCCAAAAGCTGAGATATTTTTCTTCTTGATGCTTAAATGCTAACCCTTGGGGGGTTGCAGGTCTACCTTCTGCCCACCAGCGCAACCAGTCCACACCAAAAGCATGGACAAAGAAATCAAATAAGCCAGTAAAAGAAACTCCAACAATTGGGTCTAGTTCCCGACTATATTGATAGCGCGATTCTAGGAATTTATGGTTTAAAAGTGTGGCTACAGATAACGCCCCAGCCGTGAAAGCTTCCTCTTGTTCTTTGTAATTAAATGGATCAATTTGATTGAGATGAATCTCAGACAAATTGCAGTGAAAGTTGCTACCAATAATTTCCATTTTGTTAACCCAGAGGCTCTTTATCCTCTAGTTCTACGAGTTCTTTTTTCCTCGTAGATCCGACTATATTTTCTACTAATATTTAGTAGCCGGAGACTCGTGGAGCCGTTGTAAAAAACGGGGGCAAAACCCAGATTATATTCTTTTTAAACTACGTGAATTTGGATTATTTATAGGTTAAAAAGTTTCACTCTCTAGTCTGTACAGTGTCTAAGGCTTTTTAATTCCTTTGATTACCTCGGTATTCCCAATCGCAGGGTTCACCGATTTTCCCCGGTGTTTAACGTGAGGCAAAATTACTTACCACACGGGTTTAATCCAAAACGAGCTAAACGATGTTCTAATTCATCAGCATTAATATAGGGATATTTTTGTTGTAACCAATCTTTAGCTTTTCCTTGGTCGTAAGCTTGTAAGAACTCTTTTTTCAATGCTTGTGTTGTTAACAAATCGCAGTTAGCTCTAGCAACAGCTTCTCCTGCCCATTGAATTGCACCTTCGCCACTGTAATATTGTTTCTGAACAGCTGCGATCGATTCTTCTAAGGTTGGCTTGCGGTGAAATACTCTTGTATGGTTTGCCATCCGTAAAGCATCACGTTCAGGATCAATTCGCCAATTACCGCTTTCGTCTTGCTGCCACAGGTTATCTTTAGCTGTAGCCCCTAGTTCATCGTCAGCAGTAAACTGACGCATACCAGCTGAACGTCTAATGTTTCCTGCAACAATTGTGACAGCAGCTTCATCAATTAATAGGCAACATTCGACAGAATTTAATTGTCTGCCTAGAGCTTTATTTAAGATGTCAGCACAACGTTGATACAATCCCGGCAATTTTACAGGATTGGCAACACCGCCAAAACCGTTGAGTGTTTCCCCTGCTTGACGGACATCGCTGATATCCACAAATACTTCTACATCACCTGTAAATCTTTCATCTGTGGAAAGTTCCAACAGAGTTTGATAAGATGCAACCCAACCCTCACGGCTATCGCCGACATGAATGGTAACGCTGTTGCCTTCTATATCGGTTTGTGTAAATTCACGACGTAAGTTTTTTGGAGTGCTGCCAATTTCGCCTTGTACTGTAATATTCAGGCGATTGCGGATGGCAGGCAGTTGATTAATATACTGGGGTTCGATGATGGCTCCTGTGCCGCAGCCCATCATGGCGAGATCCATCATCAACCCGAAGGCTTTCCAGTCTTGGAGATTGGTGGAGGTGCAATTGTACCCGCCGGAGAAGTTCTTGGGTTTGTTTATCCAATCTGTACCGCCTACCCACAGCCAGCGGCCGCTAGGTAAAGCTTTGAGTTGGTGTTGGGTTTTTTCTAGGAGGGCGATTTCTTCTGGGTTGAGTTTACCTAATTCGATTAAGCCTTGTATGGTGCGATCGCACACTTCATCCCACGATTCTCTTAATCCTACTCCTGTGCGGCGGCTATAAGTCCTGAAAAATACAGGATTGGCTGCTGGCGCAGTTTCGGGAAACTTAACACCCTGACGTTTTCTTTCAAGCTCTCGAACCATAATCCAGTCTTGTTGGTTTTGAACAGATTACGACTATACGCCAAGTAGGTTGAGGATAAAAGATTGCAAAATTTTCCACTTTGCGCTACGTCTGTAGCTGTACCAATTGCAACGAAACTACACAATGTCCCTTGCTCCTTGGCGAAGTGCGATCGCTCGCGCCCTACATCGCAACCGTAGTCTGATATACTCTCGTTACCTACAACTGGCGACAATCCGGGCAGATCATCGTCCTGCTAATCGGACTGTAGTCTTTCGTGACTTTCTCAACGATACCAATCAGCTAAAATTTATTACTGATACCCGTAGCGATAAAATTGACCAGATAAAATCTCAACCTTGGGCGGAAGCTTGCTGGTATTTTCCCAACACCCGCGAACAGTTTCGCATTGCTGGCAGCTTAACTTTAGTAGATAGTAATGATGCTTCACTGCAATCAGCCAGACTCGCTACTTGGCAAGCACTCAGCGATGCAGCACGGTTACAATTTGCTTGGCCGCATCCTGGTAAACCTAGAGACACAACCCCAGAGGCGTTTACACCACCAGCCCTTGATCCTTTACAACCTGTTGTCAACTTTTGCTTACTATTACTTGATCCCGTGCAGGTTGATCATTTAGAGTTGCGCGGCGAACCACAAAATAGAACTATTTATCAGCTTGATGAAAATCAAGAATGGTATCGAGAGGAAGTAAACCCTTAATTCACATCTTGCACCAAGCCCCGACGAATGGAATTCGCGGCTATAAAAACAAAGTCCGCCTAGCCTGCGGCAACAGCAAAGCTGAACGCGGACTAAACCTCTTTGATTAGTTTCTGGAGAGAATAATCTGGAATTTTCTCCCTTGTCCCCCTCATCCCCAAATATAATCATCAAAACTCCCCACTTCCCGCCGCCCATTTCACCAAAGCTTGAGTGAGACCTTCTAAGGTATATTCTTCAGCCTCCACATCTACTCGGCCAAATAAAGCTTGACAAGTTTTAGAAGTTTGGGGGCCGATGGAAGCAATGCAAACATTCTGTAAATTGATAACAGTATGATTTGCAAATGTGCGCTCGATAATTTGACAGAAAAACTGTACAGTTTTGGAACTAGCAAAGGTAATAATATCGACTTGATGATTTTGTAGGGCTAACTTGGCTGATTCTGGAATACTACTAGGACAGCAAGATTGATAAGCTGCAACTTCGATAACTTCTGCACCTTTAGCTGTTAATTCTTTGACTAAAATTTCTCGCCCACCTGTTTCAACTCTGGGGAATAAAATCTTTTTACCAAATAATACTTCGGGAAAATGTTCTACTAAAGAATCAGCTACAAAGTTAGGGGGAATAAAATCTGGTTTGAGTGCTTGTTGTTTGAGAGATTGGGCGGTTTTTTCACCAACAACGGCAATTTTGACATTAGCTAAAGCGCGAGAATCTTTACCCAATGCTGTTAATCTGGCAAAAAAGTATTCCACACCATTGGTAGAAGTGAGAATTAACCAGTCGAAGTCAGATAAACTAGCGATCGCATGATCCAACTCTTCCCAACTGGAAGGCGGGCCAATTTCTAAAGCCGGCATTTCAATGACTTTAGCACCAACCGCCTGGAGGCGATCGCTAAATTCGCTCGACTGTCCTACAGAACGAGTGACTAAGATAGTTTTTCCAGCGAGGGGGAGGTGGTTGGACATAGTTGTCAGACTGGGAATAACTGCTGTAGTGGAATCCTCAGAATTTATTTTCTCAGATTGTAAGTACTGCCGCAGCCTCACCACTTCCCCAATCACAATTACCACTGGGGAAAGTGATAAACCAGTGATTTTTTCGAGGATATTGTTTAATTGACCAGTCCAAACTTGTTGATTCGGCGTTCCTGCCCAACGGATAATGGCAATAGGAGTGAGACGCGATCGCTTACGCCGCAATAATTGATGTATGATTTCCGGCAAATGTTGTCCACCCATCAAGATTACCAAAGTCTCTAACCTTGACAGCGCCTCCCAGTCCAACGTATCTGGTTCGTGGGCGGTAAACACAGCAAAACACCGACTCATCGCCGCATCTGTTAATGGAATTCCCGCAAATAACGGCGCGGCTAAAGCTGAGGAAATTCCCGGTATAACTTCAAATTCACAACCGGCTGCTTTTAAAGCTTCAATTTCGGAAGTACAACGTCCAAAAATAAACGGGTCGCCAGATTTTAACCTGACAACTTGTTGACCAGCTTGACAGTGCTGCACCAATAATTTGTTAATTTCCCCTTGGGTTGTACTTGGTTTACCACCACGCTTACCCACATCTAACCTTAAACAATGAGCTGGTACACACTCCAACAATTGCTCATCTACCAGAGCATCATAGACCAACACCTCAGCCACAGCCAAGAGATGATAAGCCTTAACTGTCAGGTACGCCACATCTCCCGGCCCTGCACCGACGAGGTAAACTTTGCCTTGTTGTTTAGTCATGATCTGAGATTAATGCGATCGGGCAGAAAAATTTCATCACAGAAGGCAAGATAATTAGCGATGAGTTAGCGATCGTAGAATAATTCATATACAGATAAATTGCTTCGGCAAAGACGAAATCCTTAACCCTCAAGAAATAACCTTACTATTTATAGAAGGTTTTGTTAAGGTATGTCCCTTCTAATTTAGTTTTTTAAGGAAGTGTTGATATGAGTATCCCACTTGTAGAACAGTCCGCAGAAGAAAAATTGATAACTCTCAAAGATGTTTCCTGGGAACAGTTTAAAGGAATTGAAGCCCAGCTATTGGATAACCACAATGTGCGATTGTCTTATTTATCAGGAATGTTAGAAATTATGTCTCCAATTGGTGAAGAACATGAATATGTGAAAAGAACTCTCGGTTATTTATTAGAAGCTTACATGAGAGAGTTGGGTATACGTTTTTTATGGTCGCGGTGGCTACACTTTAGAAGAACCTGGATATGCTTCAGGTACACCAGATGAATCCTATAGCATTGGCACAAAAAAAAGAAGTCCCAGACATAGTTATTGAAGTTATCATCACTAGTGGAACTATTAATAGAAAAGAGTTATATAAGCCTAAAAAAGTACCAGAAGTTTGGTTTTGGAAATCTAACTCTATCAAAATATTCCGCCTGAGCGAACAGGGTGAATATGAGGAAGTAGAAAGAAGTGGCTTTTTTCCTAATTTAGATCCAAATATACTGCTACAGTATATAACCATACCTGACCAGTACGATGCTGTACAGCAATTTATTCAGGATATCCGCAATTAAATAAATGACTTGATGAATTTTCCTAGTTTCATGGGAATACTAAGAAACATCCAAAAATTTCACCTACTGTCAAATGTAATTCTTTGCAGAAATTTGGCACTGGCAAAACACTATAAATGTCTTCAAAAGCTAAAGGTTGTTTTCCCGCAGGATAAGCAGCAATAAATCGCTCATCAGGGTAAATTAACCAACCCATTTGAGTGCCGTGATTGAGAGCGTGTAAGATTTTCTTTGTAACTTTTGTATGGCTTTGTTCTGGGGAAAGAATTTCGATGATCCAGTCGGGGGCGATGGTAAATATATTAGCAATATCACCATTTTCATCAACAGGAAGCCTTGCCCAAGAAAATACAGCAACATCAGGAACTATAAAAATTACGCCAAATGTACAGCGTAATTCAGGAAAAGCCCAACCCATTTTTTTGACTTTTACAACAGCATTAATTTTGGGAAAGAGTTCTCCTTGAATAGTACTATGTTTTCCTTGCGGGATATGTTTTTGAATGACTTGACCATCGATGTACTCTGAGCTTGGTTTAGTTTCTGGTAATGAAAGAAACTCTTCTAAGATCAATGTTTTCTTTGGTGTTTGTACCGTAGAGACTGAATTTAAAAGGATTAATCAATCTCAAGCTGATTTGGCGTTGATTTTGGCTAATAACTGAGCAACCTTTTGGGCTTTTTCTGGTTGACGTTTTTGAAATAACTTTTGGGCTGTTTGCAGATTAGTTTTAGCTGCTTCTGGTTGATTTTGCTGCATTAACACATTAGCCAGGCGTAAATAAGCTTCGGGGTTTTTGGGACTGCGGCGCATGACTTCTTGGAATAATTCTGTGGCTTCGGCAATTCTATCTTGCTGATATAAAACATCTCCTAAAAATAGGCGCACTACATCATTGGTAGAGTTGATAGCAATCACTTTGCGAAACTCTGCTTCTGCACCTGCATAGTCTTTTTGCTGATAAAGATTGATGCCTTTTTGAAAATAGTTGGAGGTGATTAAGGTTTTTACAGCAAAATAAATCAGCAGTAAAATACTAGCAATCACTACCAAAATGGCAAAAATATCAATTACTGGAGGGGTGTCTAGCATTGTGTTAAGCCAACAAACAGGCGATGGGGAATATTAAATATTCTAGAAAAAAGAGTTTCCAAATGAATTGATAGAATCGGGCGATCGCACGTTTATCTTGTAAGTCTACTGTTAAACTGCGAAACCACATACCACACAGCAATAATAAATGGGTAATCACCAAAAAGGCTGAGTTGACAGCCTCTAGCCGCAATACACCAGCCAACATCATACCCAAATAGCAGAGGGTGAGTACCCAAAGTGCCAAGTTGAATACAGATTGCGTGCCGAGTTGAATTGTAAAAGTAGAGATATTGTACAAGCGATCGCCTTCGATATCAGGGATGTCTTTAAAAATTGCGATCGCAAAGGTAAACACCAAGATAAATATCGTCAGTACCCACACTGCTGGCGGAATTAATTCTTTGCTTTGAAGTACCCAATTAAAATGCAAAAATAAACCCAAATTCACAATTGTCCCACGTACCGAAAAAATGCACAGTGCTGCCCAAAATGGAAACTGTTTCAAGCGAATTGGTGGTAAAGAATAAGCCGTACCAATTGCCAGGCTTAACGCTACCATCCCAAATAAAAACGGGCCATTTAACCAGGCAATTACTAAAGCTAAAATCCCTGTTGTAATGACAATCAATTGTCCTAAACGTCGAGAAAATTCCCCAGATGCTAGTGGTAAATGTGGCTTATTAATTTTATCTATCTCTACATCTTCTAGCTGATTTAAGCCGACAATGTAAACATTGCCACACAAGCAAGCTATCCATGCACCTAAAACTGGCAAAAGAGAATTGGAAATGGGCAATAGGAAGTCAATTCGATGATTAATGGCAATGGCAATCACATATAAACCCAAAACACTCAGACTGGTGCCAATAATTGTGTGTGGACGAGAAAATTTCCACAAGGCATATAACCAATTAAATGGCTGTGGTTTGCTTGTTAAAAGGCTGTTTTGAGAACTCTGGCGCATGAGTAGCTGAGATTAAGTATTCTGGCTTATTGTTAATCATTGTCACAGAATTAGTTGATTAACAACAGTCTTAGGTGGAATACAGTTGCTTTGATGAACATATTGAGGGATGATAAATTTCGGACTCAGCTAAAACATATCTTATATTACATAACTACCTGTAAAGTCCGTCCTTAGTCATTGGTCATTGCGTACCAGCTGATTAAAAGTCATCACAGCAACTTTCTAATTCAAGATGAATCTGAGTATTATTGCTGTCGTCAATTGTAATTAAATGCAATATCACCGCCTATTTCTATTATATTAAGTTATTAATAATACAGTATAATATCAGTAATTATTGGTAAGGATTCCAGCAATGCCATGTAAAATAAAGACTTGGTAAACTACCTGTTAGACGCAATGTATATTGGACACTAATGGATACTGGTTACGTCATCCTTAATTGACGGTATGAATTCTGTTTGAGTTTCTCCGGTGCAGAAGTTCGATGTGCAGCATTGAATGAACAACTACCAATTAACCATTCCTCTAGTAAACATAAATACTTCAAGGCTCTATGGCTAATAAATTCCATCACAAAAATAGGCGATGGCATGAGTGGGTAGGTGACAAATCATTCAACCCGATGAAACTCCTGACTTTCCCAGGTTGGCAGCGCAAGCTGAAACTGCTAGTGCCTGTGCTGATGTTAGTTTCTTTCGTGGCAGTATTGATAGTAGATGGGTTAAAACCTGCGATCGCGCAACTACCACGCCAAGAAATTCGCGGTGTATGGATGACCAACAATGATTTTAATGTTCTACGCGATCGCGCCAAGGTGCAGGAAGCTGTAAAACACCTACAACGCCTCAATTTCAACACTATCTATCCTGTGGTGTGGAACTCTGGCTATGCTATGTATCCCAGTGCAACCGCCCAAAGTGCAGGTATTCAACCTTTTATTACCCGTGGTCTAGAGGGGCAAGATATCCTCGCAGACTTAATTAATCAAGCCCATCGTCAAGGTTTGTTAGCTATACCTTGGTTCGAGTTTGGGTTTATGGCACCGCCAACATCCGAGTTAGCATTAAATCATCCAGAGTGGTTAACGCAAAAGCGCAATGGTAGCGAAACTTCTATGAGTGCGGCGGGTGAAGTTGTCTGGCTAAATCCTTTCCATCCCCAAGTGCAACAGTTCATCACCAACTTGGTGCTAGAAGTCGTCACTCAATATGATGCGGATGGTATTCAGTTTGACGACCACATGAGTTTGCCCCATGAATTTGGTTATGACAAATATACAGTAGCTTTATATACCCAAGAAACCAAAAACAATCCCCCTGCAAACCCTAATGACCCAGTTTGGGTAAAGTGGAGGGCAGATAAAATTACTGCTTTCATGGTAAGACTCAACCAAGCAGTGAAAGCTAGAAAACCCGATGCAATTTTCTCGGTGTCACCAAATTATTATGACTTTGCTTACAAGTTCCACCTGCAAGATTGGCTGGCTTGGATTAGGCAAAATATTGTAGACGAGTTAATTGTGCAAGTTTATCGCCCCAATTTCCAAAGCTTCATTGCCAACATCGGCCGCAGCGAAATTCAAGAAGCACAACAAAAAATTCCCACCGGCATCGGAATTATGGCCGGGTTGCGTAATAACCCAGTCCCAATGCAACAAATTAAGGCTCAGGTACGGGCTGTTCAAGAACGGGGTTTAGGTGTAGCCTTTTTCTATTATGAAAGTCTGTGGGATGTTGCTCCTGAAACAGTAGCAGAACGTCAGGAAGGATTTAAGCGACTGTTCCCTTATCCGGTAGTTCGCGCCAAACTCTGACAATTAGGTTGGAAGTCAGGAGTCAGAAGTAAAAAAATGCGATCGCTTGATGTGATGAACCACAATCGGGCGATCGCATTTTACTACGCTTCAATTTCAATATTCCTCACAAGTTCCTCAAATTTTAGCTGTATAAAAAATTGCACAGGTAAGATAGCTAACCCAGCTATCTCAACTACTCCTAATCTTTTAAGCACACATGGAGACAGCTATGATTCGGTTGCTTGTTAATATTTTGGTATTTGTAATTAATACTATTTATCGCGATCGCCCTTATCCTCGTTTTTATGTTTTAGAAACAGTAGCACGTGTCCCTTACTTTTCTTATCTCTCGGTGTTGCATCTTTATGAAACTTTGGGATTCTGGCGCAAAGCTGATTGGCTGAAGGTTCATTTTGCCGAATCTTGGAATGAATTGCATCACCTATTAATTATGGAATCTTTAGGTGGAGACGCATTTTGGGGTGATCGACTGTTAGCCAAAACCACAGCATTAATCTATTACTGGATTATTACTTTTTTGTATTTCTTTTCACCACGTTCTGCCTATCATTTTATGGAATTGGTGGAAAAACACGCATACAGCAGCTATCACAAATTTTTGACAGCCAACGAGGTGGAATTGAAAGCGCAATCGGCTCCATTAGTTGCAATCCGCTACTATCGTGATGGCGACTTATATATGTTTGATGAGTTTCAAACATCTCATACACTTTCCGAACGCCGTCCTCAAATTGATAATCTTTATGATGTGTTTGTGGCAATTCGAGATGATGAAATGGAACATGTAAGAACTATGGAAGCTTGCCAACAAACTAATGCACAACTGTCATTTAAGAGTCCTCATACCTTGGAAATGAAGACAGTTGCAGCTAACTTTGAAGTTGAGGTTCACTCATAAACCCCTCGGACTACCGTGGCAAGACTAAAATGTTGCATTAAATGTAGCGACTTTCAAGACAGTCGCTACATTTAATGCACTACTTTAGTGTTGAGACGCTAGTACTTCAGATTTACTTGATAAAGTATCTCTTAAATGCTTTACTGTTCGCTGCTTTCGCCAATTTCAGATTTTATTGATTGTCATTTTGCAGTCAATAATCTTTCTTTTAACTATTACTATGAAGGGCATTGTCCCCAAACAGGTGAACTGCTGAGATTACCCCGCACGGCTTTGATAGAAGCAATTGCCCGTGGCTTAATGAACTATCTTGATAGGGATGAGCGTTATGCCAATGAAGGTAAAATGTATGGTGTTTTATTAGTGGAATTGCCCAGTGGTGAACAAAGAGTTATTAAAGCTTTTTCAGGATTATTAAATAGTCAAAGTGTTGTTGAAGGCTGGGTTCCGCCAATTCCTGGTAGAGAAGCAGTGGCTTTATCAGAGGCGGAGGCTTTAACCAAATTAGAGGCAATTAAACAAGAAATTATTGCTTTACAACAATTACCAGAACAACAGCAGTATGAAATATTATCTGCGGAATTTGCACAGCAATTGCAAGTAATGAGCGATCGCCATCGGGAATGCAGATATCAACGCCAAGCCCAACGTCAAATACTGGGCGAAACACTCACAGGTGAAGTTTTCGCTTTAGCATTGGCAGAACTTGACGAAGCCAGCCGCAAAGATGGGATTGAACGGCGACAACTCAAACGTCAGCGAGATGCAGTTTTACAGCCGCTTCAACAATTAATTACCGCCGCAGATACCAAAATCAGGGAATTAAAACAACAGCGTAAAACCTTGTCTCGTCAACTCCAAACCGAAATGCACGCCGCTTACTCGCTGATGAATTTTTTTGGTCAATCCCTAACCTTACAACAATTAATGCCAGATGGTTTACCCACGGGTACAGGCGACTGTTGCGCCCCAAAATTATTACATTACGCCGCAACCCATCACCTTAAACCTTTAGCAATGGCGGAATTTTGGTGGGGGAAATCTTCTGGCGACAAAGTTCAGGGGGAATTTTATGAAGCTTGTGCAGAACGTTGTCAGCCGTTGATGGGGTTTTTGCTGTCTGGTATGAAACCTAACCCCCCACTGACGAATGTAGGTTGTTTACAATCTTGTGGGAAATGGGATGAGGGAGATAGGGGAGACAAGGGAGACAAGGAAGATAGGGGAGACAAGGGAGACAGGGGAGAAAAAATTATTTATCAAGATGAATGGCTAATTGCTGTGAATAAACCTGCGGGACTGTTATCTGTTCCTGGGCGTTATCGTGACACTCAAGATAGTGTGCTGAGTCGTTTGCGGAATTTGTTAGCTGATGGGATGAATCTTGTACCTGTGCATCGCTTGGATCAAGAGACTTCTGGTATTTTGTTGATAGCACGCGATCGCCATACTCACTCTCACCTTAGTCAACAATTCCAACAGCGACAGGTGCATAAAGTCTATGAAGCAATTCTGGCAGGCGCGGTGACTCAAAATCAAGGTGTGATTGAATTACCACTTTGGGGAAATCCGCAAAATCGTCCTTATCAACAAGTTGATTGGCAACATGGTAAACCCAGCATCACTCAGTTTCAAGTAATTGCCAAAGAAGGCGAATACACCCGCGTAGAATTTATCCCCCTCACGGGACGCACTCATCAGTTGCGGGTTCATGCTGCGGTAGGATTAGGTGTGGTAATATTGGGCGATCGCCTTTATGGATGTAATGCTGGTGCAAATCGTTTACATCTCCACGCCAGGGAACTCAGCTTTTACCATCCCCTATTAGCCAAAACTCTTCATTTACAAGCAAAAACACCTTTTTAAATCAGCGTCATCTACCATTGGTCATTTGTTCCTGGTGTTTTTTCACTGCTAATGTAATTACAAACTACCAATTGCGAGTTATATGAGATACAAACTCTTAGGCAAAAGTGGGTTGAGAGTTTCGGAACTCTGCTTGGGAACGATGACTTTTGGTGAGGACTGGGGTTGGGGTGCTTCTGTTGATGAAAGTCGCAAAATTTTTGAGACTTTTACAGAAGCAGGCGGGAATTTTATTGACACTGCAAATGGTTACACTGATGGTAGTAGTGAAAAAATTGTTGGTGAATTAATTGCCAAAGACCGCGAACGTTTTGTAGTTGCTACTAAATATTCTTTTCCTTTGCGGATGGCTGAAAAAACAGGTAATCCCAATGGTAGTGGCAACCACCGCAAGAATTTGCTGCAATCTTTAGAAGGTAGTTTAAAACGACTGAATACAGACTATATTGATTTATTTTGGTTACACGCTTGGGATTTTACAACTCCGGTTGAGGAGGTAATGCGATCGCTTGATGATGTAGTCAGGCAAGGTAAAGTTCTTTACATTGGGATTTCCGATGCACCAGCTTGGATTGTCGCTCAAGCTAATACCATCGCTCAATATCAAGGCTGGACACAGTTTGTTGCTTTACAAATTGAGTATAATTTAATTCAGCGAACACCAGAACGAGATTTACTACCAATGGCTAAAGCCTTTGATTTAGCCGTTACACCTTGGTCGCCCTTAGCTGGTGGTGTACTGACAGGTAAGTATAATAAGCCTCTGCAACCAGGAGAAGAACAAGGTAGATTGTCAAACCCAGCAATGGGTAATGTATCAGAACGCAGTATAGCGATCGCCGAAGTAGTCAGTCAAGTTGCTGCGGAAATTGGTTGTTCACCTTCGCAAGTTGCATTAGCTTGGTTACGCGCTCAAAGTGGTGTAATGATTCCCATCGTTGGCGCACGCAAACTTAGCCAATTTCAAGATAACTTGGCTTGTTTAGATATCACCTTATCGCCGGAACATCTGCAACGCCTCAACGAAGTTAGTCAAATAGAGCTTGGTTTTCCCCATGACTTCTTGCAGCTCATCCGCGATCGCCTGTTTGGTGGTACATTCAATGCGATCGATAACCATCGCCTATAAAAAAGTACTGAGTGCTGAGTTAGGAATAAGTACGCTGACTCAGCACTAATAACTGAGTATTCCCAAGAATAATCAAGATAATAAATCATTCCTGCGGAAAAACCATCTGTCTTTCGGAAGTTCCCCAAACTCAATCACTATTTGTAGACTCAATGTGTCGATCAAAAAAACGTGGAACCATGAGCGACAATAAGCAGACATCCCGACTTTATCCCTCTCGTATTGATATTCCTGCCGAAGCACGTTCTCAAATCGTAGCCATTCTCAATCAAACATTGGCAGCTACCTTAGATTTGAAAACCCAGACAAAGCAAGCACACTGGAACGTCAAAGGTACAGACTTTTATCAGTTGCATGAATTGTTTGATGAGATTGCTGGCGAATTAGAAGAATACGTTGATATGGTGGCTGAACGTGTCACCGCTTTAGGAGGCTACGCTTTCGGAACAGCGAGACTAGCGGCTAGTAACTCCATTCTGCCAGAATATCCCTTGGATATTTTGGATGGCAAAGACCATGTAACAGCATTAGCCGACCGTTTTGCATCTTACGCTAAACATATCCGAGAAGCGATCGCTAAAACCGACGACTTAGGTGATGCAGACACCGCAGACCTTTACACCGAAATTTCTCGCACCATTGACAAACGACTGTGGTTCTTGGAAGCACATCTACAAGTAGCAGAAATCAAAGCACAAAATGGCTCTGCTGCTGCTAAAACACCAGCTACAGTCAGATAAATCCTGGCAAACAAACTTCATAGTATCCTTTTAGTAAGTACGCCACTTTTTAGTGCGTACTTTTCATTTTATAGG
Organism: Nostoc piscinale CENA21; assembly: GCF_001298445.1. Lineage (NCBI taxonomy): Bacteria > Bacillati > Cyanobacteriota > Cyanophyceae > Nostocales > Nostocaceae > Nostoc > Nostoc piscinale. The sequence continues at coordinate 1,633,183 of NZ_CP012036.1, forward strand.
TAGATATTCTAATATTTAAATAAGTCGAAAGGCAGCTAGATAAATCAAAATTCTCTCTGAGATTAATGATTAATTAGCAGTTCAAATCTAGCGCATCAATTTGGTAATTGCTTAACTGCATTAATTTTCATATTTCTGCACACAAGAATATTAATTATTTAGATTACCCAACCTAAATCAACTGAGGTGGATTTATGTCTCAAAATACAATTAACTATCTAATTCATGATAGAAACAATCGCGGTCGTAGCCAAACTGGTTGGCTAGATAGCTTCCATACATTTTCCTTTAGCCATTTTTACGATCCCAATCGGATGGGATTCCGCTCTCTGCGCGTGATTAACGACGATCGCATTGCGCCTGGTGCGGGTTTTCCTACCCACGGACATCGAGATATGGAAATTCTCACTTATGTACTATCAGGCGCTGTTGAGCATAAAGATAGTTTAGGTACAGGCTCAGTCATTCGTCCTGGTGATGCTCAGATTATGAGTGCGGGTACAGGAATTATGCACAGCGAGTTTAATCCCTCGCCCACTGAAGCACTCCACCTATTGCAAATTTGGATTTTACCAGATGAGCAAGGCTTGGCTCCCAGATATGAACAAAAAGCATTTCCTCTAGAAGAAAAACGCGGTAAATTACGCCTAATCGCCGCTAAAGACGGACGCGACGGTGCGGTGACAATTCATCAAGATGTGAATTTATACACCTCCGTTTTAGAAAGCGATGATGTGGTGAATTATCATCTAAAACGCGATCGCTATGCTTGGTTGCAAATAGCTCAAGGTATAGCCACACTGAACGGCGAAGAACTCAGAGCCGGTGATGGTGTGCAAATCAGTGGCGAAGAAAAACTCGAAATTAGCACCAACCTGAGTGCAGAAATTCTTCTGTTTGATTTAGGTTGATAGGACTTACGCACAAAGGTAGTCTGTTAAGAATGGGTGTAAGGGTGTGAGGGCTTGAGGCTTCGCCGTGAGCGTCAGCCGAACGGTGTAATGGTTTTGAACACCTACACCCCTACAACCTTTCACCCTTACACCCAGTTTCCCCAGATAATCTTCGTGCATAATTCCTGAAAACTACAAAGGATTAGCCTCTGTTACCACTTCTGGTAGGGGAATAAACTCTGTTTCATTCGGCACATTGGCAAAACGGTGGTCACGCCAATCTGCTTTTGCTTGTTCTATTCGTTCCGGTCGACTAGAGACAAAATTCCACCATTTGTAACGTTGACCCAACGGCTCACCACCAATCACAATACATCGAGCTTCAGTACTGGCGGAAACTTTTACCTCATAATCTGGCTCTAGAATAGCGAGGCGATATGGTTCTAGTGGTTCATTATTAATGCTCAGTCCTTCAGTAACGCTGTATACTGCTCTCTCAGCATAACCAGTCGGGACAGTAAAGTTAGCATTAGCAGAAAGTACCACATCTAAATAAAGGATAGGAGAAAACACCTTCACAGGTGAGGTATAACCAGAAGCTTCTCCAGCAATTAGTTTGATGACAGCGCCATTTTCTGACCAACTAGGGAGAGTTTCAGCCGTGTAGTGAACAAACCAAGGGTCAATTTCTTCGTACTCAACAGGTAAAGCAATCCAAGTTTGAATACCATGAATTGTAACTTCATTGGCACGGTCAAAGTCAGGCGATCGCTCTGAATGTACAATTCCCTTTCCCGCAGTCATCCAGTTAACTGCACCTGGTTGAATTTCTTGTACCACACCTAAACTATCACGGTGCATAATTGCACCATCAAATAAATAAGTCAGCGTTGCCAGATTAATATGAGGATGTGGACGGACATCAATACCTTTGTTAGCTCGTAAAACAGAGGGGCCAAGATGATCAAAAAAAATAAATGGCCCGACCATTTGGCGCTGAGGATATGGCAAACTACGGCGGGCAATAAACCCACCCAAATCTTTAACTTCTGGTTCAATTATTTGAAGTATTGCCATTTGTAATGGGGGGTAACTGGTAAATGCTGGAATTATTATATTTGATATTTGAGCATCACAGACAAGGAAGAGATGTTGCTAAATAATTTTGCATTGCTATATATGGAGCATTTCAAAGTTTGCTGAAGGAATGTAAAAAAGGCAACTTAATTTAAAATTAGCAAGTAATTCCTTTGTAGTAAGCTACTGCCAGTATTTAGCAGCTAGTTATAATTGTGCTTACTCAAGGAGTGAAAGTATGCTACAAAAAAATAAAATTAAAAATATAGTTTCTGGATTTCTCCTACTTTTATTATTTCATCTCGCATCTGCTATTTTTATTCTAATTCTTGCGGCTCTTGTACAAAGCAATTACAACTTATCTTTGAAAATTATAGTTTACGGAATATACGGTTTTGCCTTATGGCAACTTATATATGTTATTCCGTTTTGTTTGTGGCTGAAACATCAAGACAAAAACTCTCTCATGCAAGGAGTTATGTTAGGTGCAGTTATGACTTTTTTATTGTATGGGGGATGCTTTTTGTGGGTAATTTACTTTATGTATATATACTGACTTCTATTTCCCACTGTTTTGCGCCATAACTCACTTCATTGATTACTCCCTCAGCAATTTTACGGGATTAATACTCAAATTTTAAAAATCCACAAAATAATCTGGTAATTACACTATGTTTTTCTCAAAATATCGTTGTAACTTTAGAGGGGTGACAATGAACTAAAGGAAATTTCAGCTATGGGTTTATCCAATCAATTTCAAAATAAGAACGGCTTTTTAACCCAGCTACGTCATCAGCTTGATGTTGTGGAAATACGTAATGATCAGCTTGCTAGACTGTTTTGTAAAGTTATTCCTGCTCATTGTCCCTTTGAGAGAACTATATCAATTTTAGGGCGGACACTGTTTCACATTCCACCTTTGTGCAAGTTAAATCCTTTTTATGAACAAGTAGTTAGTCTGCGTTTTAAGTGTTTGATTTATCTGGCAGATGAATGCGGTGAGGATGTGACAAAATACTGTTAGATATGTAGTAATACCAAATTGATATGAAGAAGTATAGCATTCCTATTTGATATGGAAACAAAAGAGACAAAAGACACAAGGTAGACAAGGCAGAGATATTTGTAAATCATTTAGGATCACTATATTCTCTCAAAGTTTGCAGTGCAATGATGAACTTGAATCAGTATGATTACTTATTAGTACTTGATTTAGAAGCAACTTGTTGTGATCAAGGAACTATCAAACGGCATGAGATGGAAATCATCGAAATTGGAGCCGTGATGGTTGAGGCGCAGACTTTAAAAATTATCGATGAGTTTCAAACTTTTATCAAGCCAGTTCGCTATCCTAAACTGACTGAATTCTGTAAATCATTAACATCGATTACTCAGACACAGGTTGAACAAGCGCCAGAATATCCCGCAGCGATCGCTATGCTGAAAAAATGGTTATCTAATTACCCCAATGCTGTGTTCGGTTCCTGGGGAGACTATGATCACAACCAGTTTAAACAAGATAGCAAGTTTCACAATCTTCCTTTTCCAATTGCTTATCCTCACGTCAATCTCAAACAACAGTTTAGTGACAGCCAAGGCTTATCCAAGCGATACGGTATGGCAGAAGCATTGCAACTCGTCAATATAGAATTAAACGGAACTCATCATCGTGGTATTGATGATGCGAGAAATATTGCTAAACTTTTGCCTTGGATTTTGAATCGACAAAAATTGTGTAGGTAGGGAGCAGCAGGGTGCAGGGGAAAAATAACGATGTCTTCATTTGACTTGCTGAAATTATGTAGTGTCTAAGGGTATTCTTTTGTGGAAGACACTGCATTTATGGTTGAGTAATTCATGACATTACCAGATTTTCAGGTTTGCGATCGCGACATTAATGACTCTACCCTCAGTGAGTACTTAAAAGCCGAGGCGATCGCTGTTGATACGGAAACTATGGGATTATTACCACAGCGCGATCGCTTGTGTCTTGTGCAGCTGTGCAACTCGGAAGGTAAAGTCACAGCCATCCGCATCGCTAGAGGACAAACAGAATCTCCCAATTTAAAACAGCTTCTTGAAGCCAAGAATGTACTAAAGATATTTCACTTTGCGCGGTTTGATGTTGCTACTTTACGCCACAACTTAGGAATTTACGTCCAGCCTGTTTTTTGTACCAAAATTGCCAGTAAATTAGCCCGCACTTATACCAACCGTCACGGACTCAAAGATGTAGTACAAGAGTTAGAACAAGTAGAACTCGATAAAAGCGCCCAAAGTTCTGATTGGGGTAATGCGGCTAATTTAACGGAAGCACAATTAAGTTATGCTGCTAATGATGTGCGCTATTTAATTAGTGTCCAACATAAACTCAGTGAAATGCTCAAACGAGAAGAACGTTGGCAACTCGCACAAGAATGCTTTCAAGTCTTACCAACAATCGTTGCATTAGATTTATTACAGTTCAAAGATTTATTTGAACATTGATTGATATTAAGGAGGCAGGAGGACGGAGGCAGGAGGCAGGAGGGAAATTCATTACTCCGGCTTCTTTCCTACTCCCTACTCCCCATTCCCTACTCCCTACGTAAACAACTAGATTTAGGAATCAAACCCATTCCTGTATTTGACCAAAATCTAGACTTCTTTTTGCTGATTTTCGGCGTGGTTTTTCAGACGAGAGACAACATTGTAGTCATCTGCACCTGCGGGAGTTCTAGATTCAACAATACCTTCTGTTGGGCCGCCGATCGCCTTCCATGCACCTAAACCACCTTTGAGTTGAGAAACATGATCAAAACCAGCAGAACGTAGAACTTGTGCAGCTTGAGCAGATTCTTCATCATTACCACCGTAAACATAGATATCACGGCTTTTATCTAAAGATGGTACAGCCCGCTCTGCTAATTCATCAATGGGCATAGGCATTGCTCCTAGGATATGACCATCGTTATATGTCTGGCGATCGCGCACATCTAAAATTGTAAAAGCTGGTTCCCCCCATTCCAAACGAGACTTGAGAACATGAGCATCAGATACAGGCTCAATTGGTGGCTGTTGAGGAATAATACCGCCTACTAAATTATTCATAAGATATCCTTAACTGACTTTGCTAACAGCAATTTAACGAGATTCAGCTATTTGATTGCTCTTTCTCTGGTATGAATGTTATAAAAGTCTTTCTTACGGTATATTTGATAGTTATTGACTATTAATATTTATATAATTCAGTTTTTTATTTCGGCGATTCCTAACAACAAAGTCTCTTCAATTTCTTCTCTCATTGCTGGTGCAATATTCTGGGAAGCATTCAGGCAATTTATCAGTAATTTATTAGCACTATAATATTGCTGCATTAATTCAATTTGCTGTTTACTAAACTGCCAGTCATGACAAATATTACGATATTGAACTAGGAGTTCTCTAAATTTTCCACTCCAGAATTTACCATGTTCTATCCACCACCTACGAAATTTATGAGGATGGTTTTGAGCATTTGGTAATTGTTTTTTGAGGTTGTAGAGAAATTGCCTAAATTTAGATTCAACAACCAAATTCAGAGCTTTATCAAAGGCAATATTTAACGCATGAGCATAGTCAAAAACAATAGCATCATTCAATATATAATGACAGGCAAATTCTAGTTCACCAGCACAAGCAAAAGTACTAGTTAGAAACTCATCAATCGCAAGTTCTGGGTTAAATGCTAAGTTACCAAGCATAGCACGCTCTAAACCATAACTAGATGAATTACCAAACACTTGATTACTTGTTTGCAAACACACTTCTAACGCCCGACCAACACAAACTAAATAAAAAGCCCGAATTGCGCCTGCTTTATATTGAGTAGTTACTGAATTTGACTTTTGATTGAGCCACAAGAGAAAATCTTGAATTTTCTGGTCATTAGCGACTAAAGCATCTATTTTTTGTTTCATTAAGCGCAGCATTGCTTCCGCATTTGGCAACATACTCACAGTCAGCAATAAAACATTTTGCCAGCGTTTTTCTGTGATATGAGTAATTAGCTGATTTACAGACTGTTCTTGGTAATTTATCACAAAATTCTTTGCCGTTAAATACTCTTGTAAAGCCAGATGAGAAAAAGAGTAAATATCGTGCGATCGCTCCACCAATAAACCATACTCGACTTCAAGTATTTTTAACCACTTTTCACTATCTTGCAACTGCTGATTTACTAATTTTAAGTTAGAACTAACATAGTAATTACATTTACTTAAATATTGATATATTAACAACTGTATTTGTTCTTGCTCAAAAAAATAATCTTCTTGTTCAAAAGTAATAGCCGCTATTTGCGCCAGGAGCTCTTTAGGATTAAATAACTTGAAATTCTCGGTAATTGACTGCCTTTGAATACCTTTCACTTCATCCCATCTACCCAGCAAAATATTCAAAGCTTGCTCATATAACTTAGCTACTTTAAATGTAAATTCGGATTTTGTGTGAAAGAACAAACAAATTAGATGTAACAATATTGGCGTGATCGCTAATTCTCGTAATTGCTTATTTTCCGGCAAATGTAATTGATTAATAAATAAATTTCCTATAGATTCACCATCTTCCTTAGATTCATGAGCTACTGCTACAAACCATTGTTTTACAAAAATTTCGGCTTGCTGCATATCAAAATCAGCAATTTCAACCTCAGTAAATCCTGGAAATTTATATTTTTGTGCTCCAATGCGACAGCTAATTACAAACCGATTTTTGTAATAAATCTGAGAAAATAGTCGAAGTTCTTGATTAACTTGCTTGATATCCCCTGCGGGTACTTCATCTAATCCATCTAATAAAATTAATGCTTTGCCTTCAGTTAAGATATTTGGCGTTGATTCCGCTTCAATCCCACAACTGACAAATTCTTGGCTAATATACTTCAAAAAACTAAAATCACTATTATCTTTCAAGTCTTCAGCAAAGTCTCTCAGACTAATAAAAATAACTACATAATTCGGTTGAAATTCACCTTGATTACACTCAAGCGCCAAATATTTTAAGAATGTAGTTTTACCTATACCTGGTTTACCCAGTATTATCAACTTTGGGTAAAATGATACCGTTTCTAAAATTGGTATTTTTTTTTTGGTTACAGCTTAATTTACCACCACATTCTTGTAGCAAATCATCAATTTCTAGCCATCTTTGACTTGTAATTTTTTCTAATATATATATAGGCGTATAGATATCAAGCAATGGAATTGTCTGAGCAATATCCATCATTTGTAAAGTACTGCACTGGTCTTGAATTTTGTCTTGGCGCTTTTGACGTATTTCCTGCACCAATATATTTAAATCTCGCTTATTAGTCGGAAATTTAGCACTTGTATCTGAAATTATATCTTCCGGTAAGTCAGCAATTTTTTGCCAAGATAACCCTAAATGTTGACAAATTTGTACAAAGCAACTGCGAGAAACTGGTTCGCCTGCAAAAAACTTAGATACTGGTTGGCGTGTAATACCTAGAGCTATGGCTAATTTGTGTTGGCTTAAAGTTTTGTCAGTTAAAGCTGTTTTAGCAGCTCTAATACCTTCTGAGGAAGCTCGGAGTCCTTGGCTGGTCATACAATCAGCTTTTTAAGTGTTTTTGGTTACAAGTAGGAATGTAGCTGCACGTAGACACACCCTGGACAGATGGCTTGAATTTTCCAAAACAGTTGACTTTGAAAAAATCAGAGTTAAATATTTTACCAAATTTCAGTTGATGCTGGCTGCATACGCCAGTGATTTTCTGTCTGAAGGGTATTTGTTCTTTAAAAATCCTCAATAAATTGAATTTCTTTTAAAGATAAGAGTAATCAATTATACACTTATGTTCAAAAACATACAAAAATCATACAAAACTTATACATTTGGTATGCAATATGATAGCTGAAGTTTTCCGAAATTTAATAGAAAATTAAGTGTATCTCAGTAGAATAGTGTCCATGTCTGGCAAAAACTTGTTGATGTCTAAGTACTTAACTTAGGTAAATGTCAAGAAAATCTAAAAAATCTTTGTAATTATAGACTTTTCCACAGTGGCTTCTCGTATGCCAAAAAAGCTATTTCAACTACGAGTTGCTCAATGAATAATAGGCTAGAACTTTATGGTCATGCTTCCTGTTACAAATCCCAAAATTCTTGTTGTAGATGATGACTTTGGTGTCCGTAATCTTATCTATCGTTTTCTCGGTCGAAAATATCAAATAGAGTCTGCGGCAGATGGCAAAACGGCGTTATCTTTATTTGAGCAATTTGATCCAGCTTTAGTAATCTTAGATTGGAATTTACCAGATATCAGTGGCTACAATTTGTGCGAAGAAATGCAGAGTCGCACGAACGTACTAGTAATGATACTAACCAGTAGAAATGCTGAAGAAGATAAAATTAAGATTCTTTCGGCGGGTGCTGATGACTTTTTGACTAAACCATTTAGTCTGGCGGAAGTAGAAGTTAGAGTCCAAGCACTTTTAAGACGTGTACGTTCTATCAACCCATCTCCTGTACAACGCTTGGTATTTAAGCAATTAGCTATTAACCCAGAAGGTAGAGAAGTCACGCTCAATGATAGGCCGCTAAATTTAACAGCATTAGAGTTTAATATTTTACATTTTTTGGCAAGTCATCCTGGTCAAGCTTGGAGTCGTCCACAACTCATCCAAAAAATTTGGGGTTGCGACTATGTAGGCGATGGAAGAGTTGTTGACGTGCATATAGGTCAATTACGCAAGAAACTAGAAGTTGATCAAAATGTACCTGAGTTTATTAAAACAGTCCGGGGCTACGGTTATAAATTTGAATTGCCAGAAGCGACTAGTGCTTAATAAGTGAATCATGCCACTACAATGACTATGGGCCTAATAAATTACGATAAAAAAGAGCTTATAACATTAAATTTCCAAATCTAGTGATATTTTGGCTCAAATTTGATTAGGTGCTACAACCAGGTTGTAGCACCGTCTTTTTATATTTTTTTTAAAGACAAAAACTGTCTAATTATGTCTCTAAAATGCGTCTGCTATAGACACACTCTACTTCCCTAATACTAGAGGTAGATAGCCTAACCTAATTATTCTGTCTACTCTGGCTTGTGGAGTCTACTTAACACATATATCAAGGCGATCGCATCTTAGTTGCAACTAATATTGATAATCAAAACAGCAATTAAAATATTGAATTTATCTTGATTTTTTATTTTAAATAAATCAATAATCACTAATTCATTACATTTTAAAATAAATATTTATTCTTCAGACATAATTAGTCATTTTAGGACGTAATTATCTTTTTTATGCTATTGAACAACAGAGTTTTTTTCATAAAAAATGTTCAGTATGAATTAAGCAATGCAAGCTTAATCCCTACACAAACAAATGTTTTCTGCCAATTTTGATTGGAGGAAAAAGAATGGAAAAAATGAATATGTCTGAACTAAATCCTGTGGGTTCTAAACTTTTCACAGATGCCGAAAGCTTTTTACAAGACTTGGGTGATACAGAAGCGATGGCTGTACAAGGAGGAGAAGGTGCTTTTTTCCTTCCATACATTGCCTTCGGTCAGAAGTTTCTAGAGTACGGCGTAAACGGATTTGCAATCAATAATATTGCATCTATTGCCAAGTCATTTAGTGCTGGTGGTGTAGGCGGTGCTGGTGGTGTGCTGGTGGTGTAGGCGGTGCTGGTGGTGTGCCTGGTGGTGTTAGTACTGCGCCAGGCCTAAGTGGCACCATAACCTATACGTTGTAGTTTTCTAACGACTAATAATCTCATAATCAACAACAAAACAACGAACAATTTGCGCTGTTAAATCGGAGAAAAACAATGATCAAGATGAATGTATCTGCAATCAATCCTGTTGGTTCTGAACTGTTTACAAATTCAGAAAACTTTCTCGAAGACTTAACTGATACAGAAGCGATGGCTGTACAAGGAGGGGAAGGCGCTTTATTCCTGCCATATATCGCCTTTGGTCAGAAGTTTCTAGAGTATAGCGTGAACGGATTTGCGATCGCTAATATTGCATCCATCGCCAAGTCATTTAGTGCTGCCGATATCGGTGGTGGTGGCGCTGGTGGTGGCGCTGGTGGTGGTGGCACTGGTGGTGGTGGCGCTGGTGGTGGCGCTGTCTTCTAGATTGTCATTTATTAGTCAAGTCAATAGGATTCAGCAATTAACCGTTGAATCCTCAGCAAGTTTAACTATTGAGTGAATAGGAGAAAAAACAATGGTTAAGATGAATGTATCTGCAATCAATCCTGTTGGTTCCGAACTGTTTACAGATTCAGAAAACTTTCTCGAAGACCTTACTGATACAGAAGCGATGGCTGTACAAGGAGGGGAAGGCGCTTTATTCCTGCCATATATCGCCTTCGGTCAGAAGTTTCTAGAGTATAGCGTGAACGGATTTGCGATCGCTAATATTGCATCCATCGCCAAGTCATTCAGTGCGGCTGGTATCGGTGGCGCTGGTGGTGATGCTGGTGGCGCTGGTGGCGCTGGCGCTGCTTGATAGATTGTCATTTGTTAGTCTATAGGATTCAGTTATTCATAGCTGAATCCTCCTAGAATCGGACAATTACTAGTAAATTTATTGATGATTGTTAGCCTTTAATTAATTTCCTTAGTTTTAAGTATTTATCTAAGACTAAGGATCTTCATATTCTCAAATTACATAAATATTTTATAAATTTAATTTTCACTTATTAGAAAACTACTAATTTAAATCTGACTGAAGATAGAAATTAAATCACGTATCACTCATCTAATTTACTACTATTTACGGCTGTGATTGACACAAGTGCTTTACTAAGATTAAAGCTATTCGAGCAATTGAAAAAACATCTATTTATTGCATGGATTTACTTTATTCAAAAATCCCAATTTAGATTGATTTTTCTTTGGATAAGGCTTTGAAGATATATGTCACATAAAATCAATCAATTTCCAAATTTAGAGACCTATAAAATCAATCCTGGTGAGGTTTTAACACCTTTTCAGAAAAAGATTTTGCTCAAAAATCTACAAACAAATTTACAACCTGAATATCGTCGTCGTATCGAAATTATGTTGCTGGCAGATCAAGGTAAATCTCCAAGTAAAATTTGTCAAATATTAGGCTGTTCCTACCACATGGCAAGATATTGGACTAGTGTTGCCAAAGCTGGGTTAGCTCACCAATGGCAGGAACAAAAGATAGGTCGTCCAAAGCTTATTAATGCTCAATATCTCGACCGCTTAAAAGAGTTAGTAACTCATAGTCCTCAAGAATATGGCTATCCGTTTCAAAATTGGACTGCACAATGGTTAAGTAAACATTTAGCCAATGAAATGGGTATTAAGGTTACCGAACGTCATATCAGTCGTTTACTTAAACAAATGGGACTTTCCACAAAACAAAAAAATAATTCTAACCAACAAGAAACTAACGATATTCAGAATTCAGAAATTATAATATGTGATTTACAATTAAATTTTGAACCTAATAGTTTGTCAGAATTATTCGATTTTGTGAATACTCATGAATAGAGAGTATTTTTCAAACAGGGATAAATTGATGAATGATTTTTTCATTATTTCTTCTGAAGATATATTGTATCAACTCAAGCTTTCCTGTCAGCTTCCAGATATAATTGCTGCGATCGCAACTCGCAAGATTATTACTGATGCTACTAATCAAGCAGATATACAAATTCAAGCAGGAGAGCTGCAAAAAAACAGCAGATACAATGCGTTTGGCAAAAAAAACTTATCAAAGCTAAAGATACTGAAACATGGCTGGAAAAACATTATCTTTCTCTCAATGAGTTCAAAGAATTAGTTCAAGTTTCTTTACTTTCTGCCAAATTAGCTGAATATCTCTTTGCCGAACAGGTCAAACCTTTCTTTGCGACACATCAACTTGATTATGCTCAATCTATCACTTATGAAGTTGTGTTAGATGATGAAGAGTTAGCGTGGAAACTATTTTATAACCTGCAAGAAAATCACATCTCGTTTCAAAATCTTGCTCAACAATACATACAAGAACCAGAATTACGTCGTGTAGGTGGATATTGTGGAATAAGATATCGTAGTGATTTGATGCCAGAGATTGCCAATTATGTTTTTACTGCCCATCCGCCACAGATTCTTAAGCCCATTCTCACACATCAAGGAGTTCATCTAATTTTGGTTGAAGAAATTATTCAGCCTCATTTAGATGAAGAATTGCGCTGCAAAATTCTCAGAGATTTGTTTGCTGCTTGGTTACAGCAACAACTTGAAGAAATGAAAATTGTGGTACAAATTTAATCTCGGTATTAGTATTAAGATTTTGTTGGGTTAAGCTATCGCTGCAACCAATCTACAGTTCTGAGATAAAAGAAACGGCTATATTCAAATTTTAATTTGATGCAATACGGTTCAGTTAGTAATTTTTTCTTCTCTTTGCGCTCTACCGTGCGGGAAGCCCTGACGCTCGAAGACTCGCTACCGCTTCGCTAACGGGTTCAGCAGTCGCTCATGGGGGAAACCCCCAAGACCGCGCTGCTTCACCGCTATCGCGTCTATGCGCCCTTTGTGGTTCGTTAAAAAAAATGACTTTAACAAAGAGTTTTGGTCTTAACTGAACTGTATTGTAATTTGATGATAATTAATCAAAAACCTGTAATAACGTAAAATTTCACGTTCTACAGGTTTTTAAATTATTTATTTCCAGATTTTTTAACTTTCTGGTTCTGCGGATGCTTCTGATTTTTCCGGTTTGAGTAAAGGGAAAGCGATGACATCCCGAATACTTGCAGAGTCAGTTAATAACATGACTAACCTATCAATGCCAATACCTAAACCGCCTGTAGGTGGCATTCCATATTCCAATGCGTTGAGGAAGTCTTCATCTACACCTTGGGCTTCTAAGTCACCAGCAGCTTTACGAGCGGCTTGGGCTTCTAAACGTTCCCTTTGGTCGATGGGATCTGTTAATTCTGAGAAGCTGTTAGCAGTTTCGCGTCCCACAATAAATAACTCAAATCGTTCTACCAAACCAGGTTGAGAACGATGGGGTTTTGCGAGTGGCGAAATTTCTACGGGATAGTCAATGACAAAGGTAGGTTGAATTAAATTTGTTTCTACCTTTTCTTCAAAAGCTAAATTGAGTAACTTACCAATTGATTGGGCTTCATCTGTACCAGGAATCCCCGCATTTTTAGCTGCGGCTTTTGCGTCTGCCAAACTTTGGAAAGAATTAAAGTCTAAGCCTGTGGCTTCTTTAACTAAGTCGTGCATTGTCACCCTTCGCCAAGGTGGTGTTAAATCTACAGTTTCACCTTGGTAGGTAATTTGCAATGTGCCGAGAACTTCTTGGGCGACGGTGGTAATAATGCCTTCCGTCAGCGCCATCATATCGTTATAGTCGGCGTAAGCTTGATAAATTTCAATTGAGGTAAATTCGGGGTTGTGTCTGGTGGAAATTCCTTCATTGCGGAAAATCCTTCCCATTTCAAACACTTTTTCAAAACCACCGACAATCAACCGTTTGAGATGGAGTTCTGTCGCAATTCGCAGATACAGTTCCATTTCTAGGGTGTTGTGGTAAGTGATGAAAGGACGTGCATCTGCGCCGCCAGCTTCACTTTGCAAAACAGGCGTTTCAATTTCGAGGAAATCGCGTTGTTCTAAATAGCGGCGAATACCTGCGGTGATTTGGGCGCGACGACGAAAAGTTTGGCGGACTTCGGGGTTAACAATCAAGTCAACGTATCGCTGACGGTAGCGTTTGGCAACATCTGTTAATCCGTGCCACTTGTCGGGTAGGGGCAGAAGGGATTTGGTCAGGATGGTGTATTGTTTGACGTAGACTGATAATTCGCCCTTTTCAGTCCGTTTAATCGTGCCTTTAACTCCTAGAATATCGCCTGCATCTGTGAGTTGCTTCAGGTGGTTGAAAGCTTCAGCATCAATTTCTGCCATGCTTTCTTGGATACGATTTTTCTCCAGATAAAGCTGTATGGTGCCGGTTTCGTCTTGCAAGGTGAAAAATGCTAATTTACCGAAAACACGCCGCGCCATGATCCGACCGGCGATCGCAACTTCTAAATCAACTTCTTCACCACTAGCTAAATCAGCAAATTTTTCCTGCAATTGGGCAGCGTTATGGGTGGATTCCCAACGATAGGCGTAGGGATTAGCCCCTAACTGCTTAATCTGGTCTACTTTTTCCAGCCTTGCGGCACGGATATCTTCTTCCGACATGGTAACGAACTAAATAGGGCAAGATTCATTATAGATGCTGCAAAACTAGACAGTGAGAGATTTTTGTCTAGAAGAGTGCGATCGCTCAAAAAAAATTTACCATCAAACTAACTACGGTACGTCTATAAAATGTAGATGTTGAAGACGAAAATGATTGCAGTCAAAATATTTATGTTCTCATTTTGAGGTTTTCTATCTACAAAATGCCAAAATGTTTATTCATTTCAGTAGATTCAACACACAATATTTGAAAACGCTTTCTCATTTTGTTAAAACGTTTACTCATTTCAGTAGATTCAGCAAGCAATATTTAAAAACGCTTTTTCATTTTGTTAAAACGTTTACTCATTTTGGTGTTTTCCGCAAACAATTTTTAAAAATGTGTTCTCATTTTGGTGTTTTCCGCAAACAATCAGCTAAATTGCTTTTTGAGTAAGTAAAAATTATGATAAAAACTAAAGTACGCCTAGAGAATGTCATAGATAAAAAGCGATCGCCTGCATAAAACCAAGAGCGATCGCTTTTAATTAAAATATTGATGGACACAATCTCTTACTTTTCGATTGCTAAGGAATAGCGAGATAAAATAGCCTTCGTTTTCAAGTTAGTCAACTGAATCACAGCTTTAATCATACTTTGCTGATCAGGCAGTAAATCTAAACTCTCTAGAGCTTGATACAAATTATTCCCAGCTTGCAATTGTTCTTTCAGCTTTTCGCGTTGCGATAAACTTAATATAGTATTAATTTCCTTGTTACGACGTTGACGTAAAGCTTGCAGTTGTTGGCGTTCTTGAGGAGTAAAATCTGCTTCCGAAGATGCAATAAAGTTACTTATAGCTTGGGAAGATTGAGCAATTATCACGCTAGAGTTAGCATGAGTTTGTAGAGGTGTAGCTAACGCCATCTTAGGTATCAAGATGACAAGGATAAGAACATTAGCTAACAAAGACAGCCATTTGGAAAAGTTAATTACCATTTTGAGAAACACATAAACGAAGTTTCATACTCTGTTAGTTTTAGATGATTGAGTAGGCACTTTAGATACAAACCCAGTTTAAAAAAAATTTTATATTCTCAATATTTGTGAATATAAAATTGCCAATCTCAAATCCAAAACTATGGAGAAATTCACAACCAGATGGTAGCTTAGATGATTTTGCTGCCTCTGTCTAGAAGGCGTAAAGTAAAATACAGAAGATAGGATTTAGGTTTACTGAATATCTATCTCTACCAAGCACCCTAAAAACTATTATCGGAGATTCGGGAAACTTAAAAAATAAATCACGCTACAGAAAATTTATGTTTAGGTAAGCCGTAAAAAATATCATCTCTAAAAATTTATATTGAACAATCAGATACACAACTGTTCAAAAAAGTCGAGTATCTGAACCAGCATAATGTTGCCTAATCAAACAAACTTAACATAAGATAATTTTATGTATTTTAAGCAACTCAACTATTGACAATCAATCAAAATAAACCATTGTTTGGTGAGCATAATTATGCCCACCGCATCAACTACTGAGACTTTTTCATTCTGTTAATTTCTTGTTGTAATTCTTCAATTTGTCGGCGTAAATTTTCGGCTTCGCTTGCGGAAGATTCTGCTGCAACATTTACTGCACCTTCAGAGGGCGATCGCTGATAATTACCCCGGCGGATTTGCTGATATTCTTCTGATACTGCCCACTCCCGTAAGTAATGTATCCGTTCCACAGCAAAGGGATGGCTTAACATCATGCCTTGAGCGCCATTGTAAATCAAGAATTTATAAATTTGATTCAGTCCATCTTCATCCAATGCTTGATAATTTTCTGACTGACGGATAAATTCTTGTAAACTACATTCATGGGCATATTTGCTACTTCCGCCAGATACCTTCATCATCGAAGACATGACTGAATTTAAGTCATCAAGCACTAACAGTGCTGCCCTGTCTGCTGTTAATTCTGCTTTTCGCCGCCATTCAAAAAAGGCATAGATTAAAGCTTGGGTAACGAAATTACCAATCCCAAAGGTCAATTCACCCAGGGCAGAAGCAGCACTCATCGCCCACATCGCCATTTGAATTAAAATAGTATGACCACATTTAATATGTCCCAGTTCATGGGCTAACACTGCCCTAATTTCGACTTCTTCCAACAAGTCTAGTATGCCTGTGTTTATGACAATGAAAGGATTTTCTTGCCCTAAAGCATAGCTATTTGCTTGGGGATCTTGTGAGACAAACAGTGCAGGTTCTGGGTAAACGTCCAAATCCCGCACACATTCCCGAAATATCTGGTAAATAGTGGAATATTGCCTAGGCCCTACTTGGATGGTGTTACCCATTAGATAGACTAACTGCGGGCGTTCATAGACAAATTCCATGAATTTACGGGCAACTAACTCAAATCCCGGTAAATTTCGTAAAGCTTGTTCAGCTTGGCGATCAAGTGGATGTCGGAAGGCATCGCTAGAGATTCCTGTGTAAGTAGGCATAATTGAATTCAGTAAACAGTTATCAGTGAACAGTGAACAGTCTAAGTTATCAGTCTAATAACTGATAACTGAATCAGAGAAATGGGGCTAATGGAAAAATCACTTTGTATGGGATTAAAAGCTTGTGATTGAGGCAGAAGTTCATTTATCACTACATAACTTCCTGCGATCGCAGGCGGGGTTCCCTTCCTGGCCTCATCATTTGACGATGGCAAGGTTGGTAGCCCGCGCCTTGCGTCTAGGACGTAGTGCTTTAATTCAAGTCGGGGCGGCTTGTGGTTATCAAGGAAGATATCGCACCAGCTTTGTCGCATCAGCATTAATGTGGCATGGCCCTGTTATTATTGTTGCGCCAGAAACAGTGCAGCAACGTCTGTTGCAAGTAGAAATTCCCCGCTTACAACAGTGGTTACAAGTGCAGAAGCCCATCAGAACAGGTAATACTTGGCCTAATGCTGAGTTTCAAGGGCTACTCCTAACTTCTCCAGAAGCTTGGTTAAAAGGGCAATTAACAACTGCTGATGCTTTTCCGCCAGGGATTCCCACAATTATTGATGGTGTTGATGATTTAGAAGATTGGGTACGGCATCAACTCATTCAAGATGTGCAACCCCAAGACTGGGAAGAGTTGATGTTGGCTTGTCCTCAGCAAGGGGAAGCAATTCTTTCTGCGAGAACACAACTTACTAAAGAAGTATTTCAACACCCAGCCAACCCTTATGAGTGTTATCTCATTTCTCAGCCGGAAGCTGAAATTATTCATCGTATCTTTGCTGAATTAGATTTAGCAACTATTCCTGATGTTTGGCAAAATTTCTGGCAGCAATTTCAATACATCTATGAAAATACGCCAGTAAATCAGCCACCCCATCTTTTTTGGACAACTATCGCCCGTCGTCAAGGTTTATTTTCTTTGCATTACACGCCAATTGAATTAGCTGAAATACTGTCACCGATTTGGCAAAGACAGCCAGTGGTGTTAATTGGTAGTGCTTTAGAACCAGAAACCGAAGCGCCTGTATTTCGACAGCGTTTGGGCTTGGATGATGTTACTTGTCTCAAGTTCTCCTCTGATAGTCAAGCCCAAGCTATTCAACTGTATGTCCCCCATCAGTTACCTTTACCGAATACACCAGAATTTCAACCAGCCTTTATTCACAAAGTCCGCACTCTGTTGTGTTTAAGTGCAACAGCACCAGGGTTAACAGTTATTTTGGTGGGAGATGTCCCCCTCAAGGCACAAGTCGGCGCAATTTTAGCTTCAGAGTTTGGTTCGCGGGTGCAGGTAGAAAAAACCTGTTTAGATGAAAATGGTATTTTAATTAGTGGTTGGGAATATTGGCGAGAACATCAACAAGTTTTACCAGCGCCACATTTGTTAATTATTGCGACTTTACCGCTACCATCTCTAGAAAATCCCCTGGTGGCTGGGAGGGTAGCTTATTACAAGCGATCACACCAAGATTGGTTTCGAGTATACTTAC
The DNA here is from genome assembly GCF_001298445.1 of Nostoc piscinale CENA21. NCBI lineage: Bacteria > Bacillati > Cyanobacteriota > Cyanophyceae > Nostocales > Nostocaceae > Nostoc > Nostoc piscinale. The sequence goes on from NZ_CP012036.1 coordinate 1,651,350, forward strand.
TCCCGGCAGCATTAAATGAACTACAACGGGCGATCGCTCCTGTACGCGAAAATCAAGGTGTAGTCGCATTGCTTGATAGTCGAGTGATTAACCGTAGCTATGGTTCCCAAATCCTCGCAGCACTTAGCCCTCTAGCACGCATCAACTATCTTGACCCTAGTTTATTTTCTAACCCAGATGAAGAAGATTCAGCTTAAATGAAAAATGTAAACGGCAGGAGGCAGAAGGTAGGAGGAAAATTCTTACTATTCCTAGCATTCAAGCTTTTAAACTGTCCTAATATATCTAAACTGCTGCCCTAACTATTTACATTTTGTCAACGGATAGCGATCGCATCTGAGCAAACGCTATTATCAGCTTGTTCGCAGATTTTCAATAACACACACTAATTGAAATTTTGAATTACTAATTATGGGTGAAGCAAAACGTCGCAAAGAAACACTGGGAGAACAATACGGTCAAGATGAACGTATATTGTCTTGGGTTCCCATCACCAAAAAACAATCCGAATTATTTGTGGCTTGGACGACTCGCGGAGCCTGGATTGGCATTGGTACAATGGTTGCTGCTTGGGTAACTATCCGTTTTATCGGCCCCGCCTTCGGTTGGTGGCAAGTTGTAGATTAATACAGTTCAGTTAGTAGATATAGCAATCCTATTTGATTGGTGACAATCGAGAGGTTCAGATCCCCGACTTTTTGAAGAAGTCGAGGATCTTTTGGTTCCTGGGATAGCCAACTAGTACAGGCTGGCGTAAATAACCAGAGCCTAAGAAATTGCTAAAAGACTTGTGGTATCACTATTCTTTCTTTTTACTTTTGCCTTTTTACTTTTGCCTTTTTGTACTAGATATCTAGATTGTCAATTCGCTTTTCTAAATATTGACCAATCATTAACTGTTCACCAGCGCGAGAGATGATTGTTTGTCTAGTGCGATATTTATTGCCAATTAACTTTAATTCTTCCTCAAACACTGAGCCGTTGTACTCAGTTCGCAAGCACAGAGTTTCAGAATTAGCGAAATGATATTCGGCGGTGATGGGTTTGGATGTGGCAAAACCGCGATCGCGGTACAAAATATTTCCTAATACACCAAATAATGTGGAACCTTGTGATTCTTGTCTACCCTTAAGTTTATCTGTACTATTCCAAAATACTTCTGCACCAAACATCAAGCTGACTGTATCAGGTAAGTCATGCAGTTGTGCCAGCTTTTGTAATTCAGCGCATCCTGGCTCTAAAAACCGAATGGTAATCATACTCACCATTTCTTTGGTTTCGCCCTCTGGCAGAGTATAGTAGCGTCTTTCTGAGCGCCACTGACCTGCTGATTTTTGGAAAAATACTGTAATTTCTGCTTCGTTAGCGGTTTGAGTCAGTCTTAGCGGTGATGTCACGCGTTATTGCCCTCGCCTATTCTAAAAAATAGCGTTTGTTCATATACTACATGGTGACAAAAGACAATTACGGTTTAGATTTTTTAATATCTCTCATAAATACTGAGACTGGCTGATTGCTTTCTTAGCAGCTTTGCTAGTATATATTAGGTATACTTAGTAAAACTAAATATCATTATTTCACCAATGCTAATGCCAAAACTTAGGCAAAAATTAGCGCCAGATTTGATTGGTTAAAATTCTCATCTCTAAGCCTTATGGTCAAGATATGAGGAAAACATGGCTTACCCTTAATGCTATTGCAGATAACACTGTTATACATCTGCAATAGTAGATAAGAGCTTTCTTTTAAACTTTTATTTGGCAAAATTAGTAAAAATTGACACAAAAAGATATGTCTCAACATTAATTCATCATCAATGCTTCTATCTAGAGAAATATATTCAGCATGGCTTGGGTATAAAAGGCTGCTATTTTCGGAAAAACTTTATATATAAGCAAAATCAATCATTTGCCACCGACAACCGCAAAAATCAATGAAACAGCAAACCTACATAGCTCAAATCCCAGTGATGAATAGCCAGTTAGATTTAACCGCCAATATTTACGCAGGAAACCCAATCAACAAACGGATGTTTCCTTACAGTAAAACCAAGAAATTCATATCACTATTTGCTTGTTTATTCAGTACAGGATTACTCTCAGCTAGTTGTGCTTCTCTACCGAAAGAAACAGCTGAAGCGCAATCACAACAACGTCAAGGCGGAGAACGAGGTGGTGCGACACCAGTAGATGTAGCGATCGCCCGTACAGATACACTAGAAAAACAGCCAGAATATACAGGTACAACAATTCCCTTTCGTACAGTATCGCTGCGATCGCAAGTAGAAGCTAGGTTATTATCCTTAAATGTAGATGTCGGTGATCGGGTTGGTAAGGGGCAGAATATTGGCCAGTTAGATGATGCGTTGCTGTTAACAGATTTAAAACAAGCCGAAGCCGAACTCGCCGCCCAAAAATCGGAAGTAGCCAGAGCCGCAACTCAGGTAAGTAACGCCCGTGCAGAAGTGGAAAGACTGCGGTTACAACTGGTGCAAGCCCAAGCAGACTCTGAAAGACAACAAAAATTATACAGAGAAGGCGCGATCGCCGAGCAAACTGCCGAACAAGCAGGTACTCAAGCCCAAACCGCCGCCCAAGCCTTACGAGCTGCTACCGAGCAAGTCCGCACAGAACAGCAAGCCGTCGCCGCCGCCCAAGGTAGAGTTTTGGCGCAACAAGCCGTCGTTGCTCAAGCCAAAGAACGCCGTTCTTATTCGCGACTCGTTTCCCCCATCAGTGGTGTAGTCACAGGCAAAGTTACAGAACCGGGCAATCTTTTGCAAGCAGGCGGTGAAGTTATCCAAATTGGTGACTTTAGCCGCGTTAAAGTTGTTGTCCAAGTTTCCGAATTAGAACTGGCAAAAATTAAACTTGGGCAATCTGTACAAGTACGGTTAGATGCCTTTCCTCAACAAATATTAACTGGTAGAGTCATCCGCATATCTCCCGCCGCCGATGCGACAGCAAGGCTCATCCCCGTAGAAGTGGAAGTTCCTAACAGTAACGGCAATATTGGTAGCGGCCTGTTAGCGCGAGTTAATTTTGCTACCCAAACTCAACCGCGAGTTGTCGTTTCACAAACCGCCATTCAACAACCAGCCACAGACAAACAATCTGCTGAAAACCAGACAGATGGCACCATCTTCGTACTGACAGACACCCCAGGACAGCCAAAAGTAGCAGCGCGTACCGTTACTTTGGGTAAAAAAGCTGACAGCAAAGTCGAAATTTTATCGGGTTTACAACCAGGAGAACGCTACGTAGTTCGCAGTGGTAGACCTTTAAAGGATGGCAATTCTGTACGTCTTTCGATTCTTTCCGAAACAGGCGAATCGAATTCTACACAACCCAGAACTAGAAATTAAGAATATTTAGATTTGGAGTGCAATTATAGCCATGCAGCAAGTCCAAAAAAGCGGCGGATTTAGTATCAGCGCCATCTCCATCCGCCAACATATCGGTACACTTATGCTCACCTTGGCAGTAATTGTCATGGGTGTATTTTTTATTGTTAAATTACCAGTAGATTTACTACCATCAATTACCTATCCTCGGGATTGGGGTGCGGATACAAGCACCAGGAATTTCGCCAGAGTGGCAATTGATGAAGTCACCAAGCCTTTAGAAGAAGCTTTTTCTGCAACCGAAGGTGTATTGCAAGTCTTTTCTCAAACCCGTGAAGGGCAAGTCAGCTTAGATTTGTACTTTCAACCGGGGGGTAATATTGACCAAGCCTTAAACGATGCGACAGCAGCCTTTAACCGCGCCAGAGGAACTTTACCAGACACCATAGAAGAACCACGTTTATTCAAAGTAGATCCTTCCCAGTTACCTGTTTACGAAATGGCCTTAACTTCACCTTCTTTACAAGGTGTAGATTTACGTGTTTTCGCCGAAGAAGAACTCGCCCGTGAACTAGGTGTTGTTCCTGGAGTAGCTGGAGTAGATGTGTCGGGAGGAGTCCCCGAAGAAGTTAGAGTCAATATTGATTTAGACCGTTTGCAAGCCTTGGGTGTAGGTTTAACGGATGTTTTAGATGAATTAAGAGACCGCAACCAAGATATTTCCGGTGGTCGCATTTTAGGGCAGAATTCCGAACCATTAACTCGGACTGTTGGCAGGTTTCGCAGTGCAGAAGAATTGCGAAATTTATCCTTTGAGGTATCCTCTGGTGCTGCTAACACAAATAATACTCAATCAACAGTTCCGCGTCGCCGCGTTTATTTGCGAGACTTTGCTGAAGTGATAGACGGCTCAGAATTACAACGAGTTTTTGTTTCTTTGAATGGTGAACCAGCAGTTAAAGTCAGTATTCAAAAACAACCAGATGCTAATACTATCAACGTGGTTGATGGTGTGAAAAAACGTGTAGAAGAACTGCGCCAGTCTGGTGTGATTCCTGAAGGGACAGTAATTACGGCAACTTTGGATGAATCAAAATTTATCCGCAATTCTATTTCTAATGTTACTAGTTCTGGGTTAATTGGGACATTACTGGCAGCGATCGCAGTTCTCCTATTCTTGGGTTCCATCAGACAAACTTTAATCATTGTCCTCGCTATTCCCTTAGCCACCCTCGCCGCTATTATCTTGATGGGGTTGTTTGGCTTATCTATCAACGTTTTTAGTTTGGGTGGTTTAGCATTGGGTGTGGGTATTGTGGTGGATAACTCCATCGTCATGTTAGAGAACATTGCCGAAGGTGTAGGTATGACACCAGGCAAAAGTAACCGAAGCAAATTAAACCAACAACAATTAATCAATCAATCAGAACAAAGTAGCCGCGAAGTAGAATCAGCCCTAGTCGCTTCCACCAGTACCAACTTAGTTGCAGTATTGCCATTTCTGCTCATCGGTGGATTTATCGCCCTGCTATTCAATGAATTAATTTTAACTATTAGCTTTTCCGTCGCAGCTTCGATTGTAATTGCTGTTACCGTTGTGCCGATGATGGCATCGCGGATGCTGGGATGGAAATTTTCGAGCCGTTTGAGCGAATTTTGGTTACTCAAAGAATTTAATCGCCGCTTTGATGCTGCCACCAGAGGATATGGCGGCTTTTTAAGCATGATATTACGTTGGCGGATAATTACAGTTGCGATCGCCCTCCTCTTATTTGGTGGCGGTAGTTTATGGATGGCTCCCCAAATTCCCCAAGAAATCCTCCCCAGAATTAATACCGGACAAGCTAACTTAAATGCTCAGTTTCCTCCAGGTACACCTTTGGAAACTAACCTCAAAGTTATGAATGCGGTAGATGAAATTCTTCGCAACCAACCAGAAACAGAATATGTCTTTTCCACCTCTGGCGGAGCCTTATTTGGCAACACCACCAACGCCAACCCTTTACGCGGTAGCAGCAACATTACCTTGAAAGCTGGTACAGATGTCGAAGCTTATGTGGAACGAGTCACCCAAGAACTTGACAAATTAAATTTAGCCGGAATTCGTCTGCGCCTTTCCCCCGGACAAGTACGGGGTTTAATTCTCAATAACTCACCTGTGCGCGGTGCAGATGTTGACGTAATTCTCCAAGGAAACGACTCAGACACCTTACAACAAGCTGGTCGTCAAGTCTTAGCCGCCTTAGAAGAACAAGCCACCCTTGCTAGATTTCGTCCCGATGCTGATGAGCGCCAACCAGAAATTCAGATTTTGCCCGACTGGGAGCGCGTTGCAGCCTTGGGTTTAACTACTACAGATATTGGCGATACCATTCAAACTGCCCTAGAAGGTAGCGTTCCCACCCAATTACAACGCGGCAACCGCTTAGTAGATGTGCGTGTCAAGTTAAACGAAACAGCAGTGCAAGCACCATCTCAATTAGAAAGATTACCCTTATTTGTTGATAATAATCGCCAAGTCCGATTAAGTGACGTTGCCAAAATCGTTGAAGGGCAAGCACCTGGAGAAATTCAACGCATCAACCAGCGCCAAGTTGCTATCTTTGCAGGTAATTTAACCGAAGGTGCTAGTTTGAGTCAAGCCATAGCCCAAGTACGGCAAGTAATAGATAACCTAGATTTACCAGAAGGTGTTAGCCGCTTGCCTAGCGCCGCCGCAGAATCTAATGAGCAACTGCAAAGTTCACTGCAACTATTAGGAGGATTAGCAACATTTCTGGTATTTGTAGTCATGGCAGTACAATACAATTCCCTCATCGACCCTTTGGTAATTATGTTTACCATTCCGTTAGCATTAGCGGGGGGAATTTTCGGACTGTATATTACTCAAACCGCTATTGGTGCCACTGTAATAGTTGGTGCTGTGTTACTAGTCGGTATTGTGGTGAACAATGCCATCATCATGGTCGAGTTAGCCAACCAAATTCGTGAACGAGAAAATATAGACCGCAAAACTGCAATTTTACAAGCCGCACCTCAACGTTTACGTCCTGTACTCATGACTACCATTACCACAGTGTTAGGGATGTTTCCCTTAGCATTAGGAATTGGTGAAGGTTCAGAATTTTTACAACCCTTGGGGGTAGTTGTGTTTTCTGGTTTATCCTTAGCAACTGTATTAACACTGTTTATTATTCCGTGCTTTTACACACTGCTGCACGATATCTTAGATTTCGAGTGGCTCAAGCAAATACTCATCAAATTTGATAAGTGGAAGAACAGATATTACTAATTTTGCCATCAGCCAAAGTTCGTTAATTATCAGATAGAGACGTTCCATACAACGTCTCTATCAAAATTGCTAAATCGTATTTTTATCCAGAACTTATATAATTTTTAATAATATAAAACAGATTTTTTGATCAGTTTATTTTGAAAATGTAAATTGCGAAAGAAAACAATAGTTAAGAGAATTTTCCAGACCATGAGCGAGAAAGCTGATTGATAAAACATCCTCAAAAAGACTATAAATTTTCTCTGCTTGAGTGCAACAAACGCCCAATGTAATATGAGATATTTTTTAATATCTCCCATTTTAGGAAGATGATTATAATGATTTTTATGAACTAAAGGATAAATTTTTTCCTTGATTAAAATATTTGTATCTAATCTTTTAGCTACAGCAAATTTGTGATTATAAGCCCCTGGCCAAATGGTGCGATAAGCGAGACATTGATTCAAAAAAATAGCATCACCAAATTGGGCAATTCTTAGCCAAGAATCTATATCATCACAATTAGCATCAAGTTGGGAATCCCAACCACCTGTTTTACAAAAAGCATCACGGCTACAAGCAACTTGTACAGGTGTACCAAAAGGCAATAATTCCAACAGCATTCCGTAGTGAATATCAGCTTGAGGAACGGAAAAAGCCAAACCAGGGCCAAGCTGGGGAGTGCGGCTGAGTTCTATTTCATGTTCATCCACTTGAGCCGCCACACAAGAGCAAATCACTGCGCTTGGACAAAAAGCGATCGCCTTTGCCATCTCTTCGATACAATTATTAGCCAGATAATCATCATCATCCAAAAACTTAATCCATTCACCACTGGCCTTTTGTACTCCGGCATTTACTGTAGCTGCATGACCTTTATTTACCTCATTGCGGTGGTAAACTACTCTATCACCCAAGCTTTCTACGTAGGCTTGTGTGTCATCCCTAGAACAATCATCCGAGACAATCACTTCGCAAGGAATTGTCTGGTTGATAGCAGAATCAACGGCTCGACGTAGTAAGCTTACGCGGTTATAGGTAGTGATCACAATGCTAAACTTCATAAATATCACACCTGTAGCAAAGCTTTATGCAATATAGCTTTCATTTTTAGATATGTCGTATCGGTAAAAATCGGGTAGAATTTTAAATCTTAAATATTACTAGACTGAAAGTAGATTCTCGATTTATTATGGATGATTGTGGGTTTTTCAGCAGATAAGCTATGAACGCTCAAGAAATTATCCGCTCCATAGAAGCGGAACAACTCAAATCTAACTTGCCCAATATTTATGTGGGCGATACAGTCAAAGTCGGTGTGAAAATCAAAGAAGGCGAAAAATACCGCGTCCAACCCTACGAAGGTGTTGTGATTGCTAAACGCAACGGCGGTATTAACGAAACTATTACCGTTCGCCGTGTATTTCAAGGGGTAGGCGTAGAGCGTGTATTCCTCTTACATTCTCCACGCATCGACAGTATCAAAGTCCTGCGTCGTGGTAAAGTCCGTCGTGCTAAACTGTACTACCTGCGCGATCGCATTGGTAAAGCAACTCGGATCAAGCAACGCTTCGACCGTCCTTTGTAATTTTTTGCTCAGGGTATGAGAGAAATCTCAATTAACAAGCGGCTTTTGCCGCTAAGTTGCTTCCCCGACAAAAATCATGTACAATCAGAATCGCAATTGCGTTAAACTAGATAAAAGTTCAGCGCAATCACCGAATCCAAACCAACCTGTGCGCTCTTAGTTCAGTTGGTAGAACGCAGGTCTCCAAAACCTGATGTCGGGGGTTCAAGTCCTCCAGGGCGCGCTCGCAAGCAAAAACAAAACCCGAAAGAGTAGCACTTCTACCAGCAACGTAGTTAGTGCTTACCATTTCGGGTATAATTGTTTTATACTTTAAAGAATTTTTGCTGCAAGTCAGCAGGCTGGAATCAAAGCTGTAAACCTGAAATTCAACCAAGCAGGATATAGCTGTACAAGAAACGGGGGGATAAACAACAGTGGCGAAAAAAAATGAAGCTGAAATGCCGGAAAACACTGGCGGTCTAAACATCCAAAACTTTTTTCAAGGCACAAAAGAAGAGCTTGAAAAAGTAGTTTGGCCAAGTCGCAGACAGCTAGTGAGCGAATCAGCAGCCGTGCTGTTAATGGTGACACTCTCCGCATCTTTGATTTATTTGGTGGATGGATTGTTTGCTTGGGCAGCAAAACAGGTGTTCTGATGACTTTTGCAACAGACGACCCACTTAACTCAAATTTGCAGTCAGAGGAAACAGCAGAAGCGGCGCTCAAAGAAGCGCGGTGGTATGCAGTACAAGTAGCCTCCGGCTGTGAAAAGCGCGTCAAAACCAATTTGGAACAACGCATCCAAACCTTTGACGTTGCCGACAAAATCATTCAAGTCGAAATTCCACATACGCCAGCAGTCAAAATTCGGAAAGATGGCAGTCGCCAGCATACAGAAGAAAAAGTTTTTCCTGGCTATGTGCTGGTAAGAATGGTGCTGAATGATGATACATGGCAGGTAGTACGTAACACCTCTCATGTGATCAACTTTGTAGGCGCAGAACAAAAACGTGGCAGTGCTAAAGGTCGTGGCCACGTTAAACCAGTACCTCTGAGTTACTCAGAAGTAGAGCGGATCTTCAAACAAACCACCGAACAAGAGCCAGTCGTCAAAATTGACATGGCTACAGGTGATAAAATTGTCGTGCTTTCTGGCCCATTTAAGGACTTTGAAGGCGAGGTGATTGAAGTCAGTCCAGAGCGTAGTAAACTTAAAGCCTTGCTCTCGATTTTTGGCCGAGATACACCCGTTGAATTGGAATTCAATCAGGTAGAAAAACAGAGCTAAATACAAATGGCGAAAAAAGTAGTAGCGGTCATTAAACTGGCCCTGAATGCTGGAAAAGCCAACCCAGCACCACCAGTTGGCCCCGCATTAGGTCAACATGGTGTAAACATCATGATGTTCTGCAAGGAGTACAACGCCAAAACAGCCGACCAAGCTGGTATGGTTATCCCAGTAGAAATCTCCGTTTATGAAGACCGGAGTTTTACATTTGTACTCAAAACCCCACCAGCATCAGTATTGATTCGCAAAGCCGCGAAAATCGAAAGAGGTTCCAACGAACCCAACAAAAAGAAAGTTGGTTCCATTACTAAAGCGCAATTGCGAGAAATTGCCCAAACCAAATTACCCGATCTCAACGCCAACGACATCGACGCGGCAATGAACATTGTGGCAGGAACCGCTAGAAACATGGGCGTGACCATTACTGAATAGTAAAAGATGGCAGGAGGCAGAAGGCAGAGGGCAGAAGCAAAATATCATAACTTCGCACTCGGCACTCAGCACTCGGCACTCAGCACTTAAAAAACTATCGGGGGAGAAGTTATAAGCTTCGCCATTGACCCCAGGAGAAAAAAATGACAAAAAAAGTATCGCGTCGCTTGCGAGAACTGCAAGCAAAGGTAGAAGATAGGGACTACGCGCCCTTAGACGCGTTAGCACTATTAAAAGAAACAGCAACCGCTAAATTCCCCGAAGCCGCAGAAGCACATATTCGGTTGGGAATTGACCCCAAGTATACAGACCAACAGTTGCGGACAACGGTAGCACTACCCAAAGGTACAGGACAAATTGTCCGGGTAGCAGTTATCGCTAGAGGTGAAAAAGTCACAGAAGCAAGCAACGCTGGTGCGGACATTGTTGGTTCGGAAGAATTGATTGACGAAATCCAAAAAGGGATGATGGATTTCGATAAACTAATTGCGACACCAGATGTTATGCCACAGGTAGCGAAACTAGGTAAATTACTAGGCCCCCGTGGTTTGATGCCATCCCCCAAAGGTGGTACAGTAACATTTGACATTGCAAGTGCGATCGCCGAATTCAAAGCTGGTAAATTAGAATTCCGGGCTGACCGTACTGGTATTGTTCATGTTATGTTTGGTAAGGCAGCTTTCTCCCCAGAAGATTTGTTAGTAAACTTGAAGGCGTTACAAGAAACAATTGACCGTAACCGTCCTTCTGGAGCAAAAGGCCGCTATTGGCGAACCTTCTATGTATCTGCTACTATGGGGCCTTCAATTAAAGTTGACATCACCGCTTTACGGGATTTAAAACTGACCGAAGTTGCATAAGAATAGGGAATAGAGAGTCGGGAGTAAGAAAGAAAAAGCCTACTCGCCACTTCTTTAAAACTAAATAGTTCAAACCGGAGACAGCAGGTGCGAATAGCTTAATATCCTGCCGAGGTAAAAACTCTCATTGCCTGAAGTACTACCTACAAGGCGTAGACACTACAGCGTCAAGAGTTTTGCTGCTAAACCCCGGTTAAAAAACTGGGGTTTATTGTTTTTGGTTGTTCAGAACTAGAACACACAAGCAGAAAAATCGCTGATTTTGCCCTTGGAGGTGAAACAAGATGGGTAGAACTTTAGAAAACAAACAAGAAATAGTAGCTGACCTCAAACAATCTTTGAGTGAGTCAACTTTAGCACTTGTAATTGAATACCAAGGGCTAACAGTTGCCGAAATCACAGATTTACGGCGGCGGTTGCGTCCGAGTGGCACTACTTGTAAAGTGACAAAAAATACCTTAATGGGTATTGCCATTAAAGAGGATGAAAAATGGCAACCAATGTCTGAGTTGCTAAAAGGTTCTTCCGCCTTTTTGTTAGTCAAAGAAGATTTCTCCTCAGCAATTAAGGCTTATCAAGACTTCCAAAAAGCCACCAAGAAGACAGAACTTCGTGGCGGTGTTATGGAAGGCCGTCTGCTGAAAGAAGCGGATGTCAAGGCTTTAGGAGACTTGCCATCCAAAGAACAACTCATGGGTCAAATTGCTGGAGCTATCAACGCATTGGCTACCAAAATTGCTGTTGGTATCAACGAAGTTCCTGGTGGCTTGGCTCGTGCTTTGCAAGCTTTGGCTGAGAAAGAACAAGGAAGCGCAGCTGAATAGTCAGCAAAAAGTAGGAAGTATGAAGTATGAACTGTAAAATAAGCCGATTATTCAAAAATGGTTTATTTACTAATTTTTTCATTCTTTAGACTTCTTTAGTCAAGAGTCAATAGTCAGTGGTAATTACAAATGACGAATGACAAATGACAAACTACTCATAATTAATCAAAAATTACGGAGTTACATCAATGTCTGCTACAACCGATAACATTTTAGAACAATTAAAATCCTTGACCTTGCTAGAAGCTGCTGAATTAGTTAAGCAAATCGAAGAAGCTTTTGGCGTAAGTGCTGCTGCACCTGCTGGTGGCATGATGATGATGGCTGCTCCTGGTGCTGGTGCTGCTGCTGCTGAACCAGTAGAAGAAAAAACCGAGTTTGACGTAATTCTGGAATCTGTTCCTGCTGACAAGAAGATTGCCGTACTGAAGATTGTACGTGAATTGACTGGTCTAGGCTTGAAAGAAGCTAAAGACTTGGTAGAAGCTGCTCCTAAGCCAATTAAAGAAGCGATCGCTAAAGAAGCTGCTGAAGATGCTAAGAAACGGATTGAAGAAGCTGGCGGTAAAGTTACCGTTAAATAGTTCCAGTTTCAATACTTGTTTTTAATTAAGAAGCCTATTTAGGCTTCTTTTTTTGTATTTTTATTCATTATTTTTCTACCCATAGCCAAAGCAGTTATACCAATTCTATGAGAAGCTGCACTTTATAAATCCTGTAGAGACGTTGTATAAAACGTCTCTACAACAACTTTTAATTCTGCCGCCTGTCACCTCTTACTTGTCCTCTGCTTTATCTCAGAATAATCCTATTACGCCCTTCAGCTTTGGCTGTGTAAAGTGCTTTATCTGCGGCCACAATCAAATCAGAAGGTGAAGATTCCCACGTAGGAATTAGGGTAGCTACGCCGATACTCAGAGTGACGTACTCATTTACCGCAGAAGCATCATGAACAATTTGTAAGTTGTTAACACCAGCTTGCATTGCTGTGGCTACATGAAATGCACCAGCTGCATGAGTATTTGGCATAACTACAGCAAATTCTTCGCCACCATAACGAGCTACTAAATCGTGATGTTTTTGTGCATTTTTGCTCAAAACAGCACCCACCCTCTGCAAACACACGTCTCCAGCAGGATGACCATATTGATCGTTATAAAATTTGAAATAATCGATATCACATAAAATTAATGACAGAGGAGATTCTTCTTGTGCTAAATTTATCCATTGGGTATTGAGATATTCATCAAAACGACGGCGATTAGCCAGACCTGTTAAACCATCAACATTAGCGAGTTGTTGTAAAGCTAGGTTGGCTGCTTCTAACTGTTTGTATACTTGCGCTTGTTGTAGCAGACGACGTAAACGTTGACGCAAAACTGCCCAATGAATTGGCTTGGTAACATAATCAGAGGCTCCTGCTTCAAAGGCGCGGTCTACAGATTCCGCATCATTCAAACTAGTGATCATTAATATGGGTGTGCGTTCCCATAATTTGGAAATCACAGTATTGCCTGTAGCAGAGTCAGTATCAAAATTTGCCAATGCTGACATAAGGTTATTTCTGGCAATTTGAAGCAGGTGCTTACAACAAGTAAAGCCATCCATGACGGGCATGATTGCATCTAGCAATACTATGTCGGGTTTGACAGTCTCATAGGCATCTAAGCACTGCTTGCCATCTGCAACCTCAACAACTCGATAGCCTTCTTGTTCCATAGCTTCACGCAACAGCAAGCGGATGGTCTTGTCATCATCAGCCACCAGAATTACTGGAGGTTGTTTAGGTAGAGAAAATGGGCTTAAGCCTGACATGAATTGCGTTCCACAGAAAATGAAAGTATCGACGAAGGGTAAGCGGGAGAAAACCTGCATAACACAAAAAAAAGAGCCATTGAGTAAGATTTTGTGACAGTAAATCTTACTGGAAGGCAACTGGCTAAAATTTCATGACCGCAGTAAAACTTGGCAGTACTGCAATGGTCTATATTGTGCAAGAAGTTTGAATTTCCTATTGGAGTGAGTGCTTGTTAGCACTACTGACTGATAATGGAGGGCGCGATCGCACAACCGTTCCATCATGGCTAAAAAATTTTCTACCCACCCTATCCGACTGCACAATCCATTTTTTTAGGAAAAGAGAATATTTAATCAGCTTCAGTAAAGAAAGATTTAGATAAATCGGTTTCATAGATAATTTACTGACAAGGGAAAAGCAATTTATTTGGGTTGCTCTAGCGTCGCAAATAAGACCTATGTTTATATTTCCCTGGCTACAAAGCCTAATTACTATTTTGAGCAAAACTTCAAATCTACACTATGCTGATTAAACTTTTAAGTGACTTTAGACACATACTAAGTAGATTATCAGTCATGACCAAACATGGCTGAGAAAACAGCTAAACTAAATCTGAAAAACGCTAGAATGTCCTTGTTTTCTACTTGTAGTGCAATCTCATCCATTTCAATGGATGGGTAATCACCCAGCTTAAACAGTGTTAATATCAAGCTATATAACAAACTTTATTTTTTAAAGGTTAATTTACTTTCGAGTTAAGTAAAATTCCTGATTTCGACCTGAATAGTTCGTGAGTAGCACAAAATAATAGATAAACTTTTAAATAATCTTTATATACCGACTAGAATGTATTAAGACACACTTACAGAAAAATTTTTTTAAATAATATTGTTACCGCTAAAATTTTTAATAAAAATAAATTTAAATTAACTCAATTACAGCTATGCCAGACTCTTTAATGTATCAACAAGATAACTTTGTGGTGTTAGAAACCAACCAACCAGAACAATTTCTCACAGCATCAGAGTTATTTGAAAAGCTGAAAACAGTTTTACAAACAATCAATTCTCAAGATTTACCACCAGATTTACAAAATATTGAATCTTTGGAAGCTAGAGTTCAATATCTCATCGATACTAGTTGTGAGTTGGATGTTGGCAAGGGTCAATATTTGCAGTGGTATGCAGTTCGGCTAGAAAAGTGATTGTTGGTCAGTAGCAATAGTTATTGGTCATTAATTTGATGGTGTCTGAGATATTCCAAGATGCTAGGCTCGTTTTGTCTTTCAGCAATATCTTGAGCTGTTACACCATCATAGGTTTTAGTCTGACAACTTGCACCAGCTTCTATCAATAACATTATTGCTTCTATGTCTTGATTGAAGACTGCGTGCATTAAAGCTGTATGGGAATTTTCGTCTTGACGTTCTGTATCTGCACCATTTTCAAGCAAATATCTGACTAAATCATACTGTCTAGATAAAACAGCATTAATCAGTGGAATACTATCATTGACCCCATTAACATCAGCTCCAGCTTTGGTTAAGGTAACAGAAACTGTATGATTTGCCTTTGCGGTAGTCCTTGTCAGTGCCAAAGTTAAATAATAACTACTTTTAGGAAAAGAAACTTGGTGTAAAATATCGAGTGCTGTACGAGAGTCATCTTGGTTTATAGCACGGATCAAATCTTTCCCTAGACCAGACGTGTCTAAAATATCTTTGTCCATAATCATCAATCTAGGCGATCGCACAGTCAATAGCTAATAATTAATATTTATTGCTATTGACCATTGACCATTGACTATTGACTAGTAACTAACGCTAACTCAATTTTATCTGCATCGGGCTGAGTAATTTTAATTACTACTCCTGGGCCAAAGTAACTGGTCATTTTTTCTTGTTTTTCTTGCCAAGCATGAACGGGTATATCAGGAGAATCAAATTCTAAAATTAAGGTGTAAGCACCATTAGTTTCCTCTTCTCTTAAACCTGTAACAGTTGGTCTTTCTTCATCGCTGGGACTGAGACCTAAGTAAGAGAGTGCTGCATCCAAGTGAGCATCTTGACCATAACAATACCGAGTGATGTCTTTGCGGATTTTATTTTGCGTGACAGTTGCTTGCTGCTGACGCAGAGATAATACAGATGGTGTGGTGACTTGGCTGAAGGGTATTGGTTTAAGTTCATTGGCTTTGAGTGCTAGTCCCCCTAACAACAAAGGAAAACCATAAAAAAAACCCACAAGATTTAATGTGGCATTATTAGCAGCATAGGCGATGAAACCGACAAGGGTTAAGATGCCACCAACGGTTAAACCTAGAGTTCCCAAAGAGATTTGGCGTAACATGAGCAGAAGATAATATTTATTAAGACATTAGTTTTATTATCATCGGCTATGTGTCACAGATGATGAGAAACTCACAACTTTCGGCTAGTTGATCAAGCTTTGCCTGATTTTGCGTTAACTTTAAACTGGACTGTAATTAATCAAAGGCAGATAAAAAATGGATTTACAAACTATAAAAGAACGAATTGCGGCAGTTCAAAGCAAACGCGACTATCTTTTAAGTCTTTTAGAACAGCCAAATTTAGGAACTTTGAGAGTTGATGTCAATCAAGCTTTAGAAGAACTAGATGACTTACTTGATGAATATAAACGTACTATCCCAGAAACGGGAAATAATTAATTTGTACTAAAAATTGCGTCGGTATCTCTGATAGGATCAGATTGATGCCGACGCTCTTCAATAACAAAACATTACTAGCTCTCCAGCAATGAGCCAAGCCTAAGTCAATATGGCATTAAGGGACTAACTAACAAAGATATAGTATCACTGTGTAGGTAGGGAACAGGTAGCAGGGGGTAGGGGAAAAAGAACAATACCCTCTCTTGAAAACTTGGATAATTTATTTTCTGCAAGTACCTAAATTTCGTTGCAAAATTTATCGCATAACTTCACTGTCTCCTCTACGTTTGCCTAATTGTTTGACTAAAGCGATGAGTTCAGAAGTTGAGACATCTTTCTTACAAAAATCATCGAAGTTAGCCATTCCTGTGGCACGAGGAGAGTTTGCCTCTTCTACTGAAGAGTAAGCAAGTATTTGAGTATGGGGAGAAATGGCTTTAATTTGACTAGAAGCACTCCAACCATCCATGATGGGCATTTGTAAATCTAAAACAATCACATCAGGCTGGCAGCCTTGAACCATTTCAATCGCTTCTTGACCATTACTCGCTAACCCAACAACTTGAATATTCTCTTGACAAGAAAAAGCCAATTGTAGGGTTAGACGAGTTAATTCATGGTCATCAACCACAAGAACGCGTAATACAGAAGACTCACAGGAGAGCATTAACATTCAAGGGGAAAAAATTAGTGACAACAATGTTTATAGTTTATGAGAGCTAGTCCCAATAATTACTCTATCTTATGGTTGATAACTCCTGTTTTATCAACCAATTCACATAGAGAAAATATGGAAAAATTAAAGTTTGCTAAAAAAATCAAATTTTTACTAGTTATCAGTGTACGAAAGACTCTTTTGAGAATCTAGTAAATTGGGTGTTCCGCCTGTAGAACGTAGTGCCATATTCATCAAAGTTATTTGTGAATTTGTTTCGGGACAATCATCTCCGGGATGGCGTTGGATATAAGTACCATCAGCTTGTAATTCCCAAGCTTGGCGGTTATCAGCCAGCATAATTCCTAAAATTTCTTGCAAATCTTTAGCAATATCTTGATCTTTGATTGGTGTAATTACTTCCACTCGCCGATCTAGGTTGCGGCGCATCCAGTCAGCACTACCAATATAGATTTCTTCTTGACCATTGTTGTAGAAATAATAGATGCGAGAATGTTCTAAAAAGCGACCGACAATGCTGATTATCCGAATGTTTTCACTGATGTCCTTGATTCCTGGACGTAAACAGCAAATGCCCCTAATAATCAAATCCATTTGCACACCAGCGCGGGAAGCTTCGTATAAAGTGGCGATGATTTGTGGGTCAACAAGGGAGTTCATTTTGGCAACAATGCGCCCAGAAAAGCCATTTTTGACATTTTCGATTTCGCGCTGAATTAAAGACAAAAAGCGATCGCGCATATTTACAGGCGCAACCAACAATTCTCGATAGGATTTTTGTCGGGAATAACCAGTTAAAAAATTAAACAAATCTGTAATATCAGCACCCAATTCTTCACGACAACTAAACAATCCTAAATCGGTATATAGTCTTGCAGTTTTAGGGTTGTAATTTCCTGTGCCGATATGCACATAACGACGCATTCTATCTTTTTCGCGCCGCACTACCATCACGGTTTTGCAATGAGTTTTTAAGCCAACTAAACCATAGACAACATGTACTCCCACCCGTTCTAAACGTCTTGCCCAGTAAATATTATTTTCTTCATCAAATCGGGCTTTTAACTCTACTAAGACTGATACTTGTTTGCCATTTTCAGCCGCCGCAATTAAAGCGTTAACGATTGGCGAATCACCGGAAGTCCGGTAAAGGGTCATTTTGATGGCTAGTACATTCGGGTCATGGGCTGCATGGGTGATAAACCGCACCACTGTTGCTGAAAAAGATTGATAAGGATGGTGGACAAAAAGATCCTTTTCCCTAATCACCGAAAAAAAAATCTTTGCCTTCTTCCATTTCCAAGATATCTTCGCCTACATTCGGTTCGCGCAACCTTTGCAGGCGAGAAGGAACGACAGATTGACGGGGAGGATCTTTCAGTTCTGGCAAAGGCAAAGCCAGAAAATACATCAAATCTCGTAAACCCAATAAACCGTCGACCTCATAAACATCGCTGTCGGTTAAATCTAAATCTTGTAATAACCTTGTTCTGATTGGTTCTGGGGTTTGGGATTGAATTTCGATTCTGACGGGACTACCACCAATACGACGTTTGCGTAGTTCTTGTTCAATGGCTAACAACAAATCATCGGCTTCATCTTCTTCCAGGGTTAAGTCAGCATCACGGGTAATGCGGAAGGGGTGATATTCTTGGATATTCATCCCTGGAAATAGAGTATGTAAATTATGGGCGATCGCTTGTTCTAATGGTACACCTGTCCAGTTGGCTGCATGGCCATTTTCTTGAATACCCAACTCTGGCGGTAAAGGCAAAAATCTGGGTAACACATTTGGGACTTTGACTCTGGCGAAAAATTCTTCCTCGGTATCTGGGTTTTTGACCACCACTGCCAAATTTAAACTGAGATTGGAAATGTAGGGGAAAGGATGGCTAGGGTCAACAGCCAAAGGAGTCAACACAGGAAAGATTTGTTCTTCAAAATAATTATCTAAATAAGTCCGTTGTTTTTGGTTTAAATTAATGTAGTCCAGGATATGAATACCGTGGTTGGCTAGTAGCGGACGCAAAACTTCTTCAAAATGCTGATGCTGTTTGACTACTTGGGGGCTAAGGTGCAACCGAATATCATCTAACTGTTGTTGCGGGGTACGGCCATCGGGTGTTAACTGAGTTACCTTTGCTTCTACCTGTTGCTTTAAAGCAGCAATCCGCACCATGAAGAATTCATCTAAATTAGAACTGAAGATAGCTAAAAACTTCAGTCTTTCTAAAAGTGGTGTGCGTGAGTCAAAGGCTTCATGCAATACTCTGTTATTAAATTCCAGCCAGCTTAACTCTCGGTTGATATAGTATTGTTGATCATTGAGATTGATGGGATTGGCAATCTTTTTAGATTTCGGCATGACGATCTGCGGGTAGCCAGAAGTAGCCCACAAGGCTGAAGAACAATAAACATATTAGTGGAAATTTGTAATTGCCGAGAAGTTGCTTTTTTACAAAACAGGACTTACGCACAAAGATTTTGTGTTGAGACTGGGTGTGGGGGTTAAAGAGTTTGGAATAAGTACACCCTTACACCTTTCCTACAACCTTTGGTTTTCGTATTACTGCGTAAGTCCTACAAAAATCAAACAATTGTGGATGGGAAATTTGGGATTTTGAATTAATTTGCTAGTGAAACACAAAAAACTTTACTTTTCTTTAGTTTCCTTTGCGGCTGTAGAAATTGGTAATTGCAGATTTTGGTCGTAGACGAACTCGTTGTGAATAGTGACATCGCGTTTGGGGAAAGTCTCACTATTGGCGATCGCCTCTTGGGGTGGAATTCGCAATGTATACTTACCAACAGGCACACCATCTACACGATACAACCCAAATTCGTCCGTCATCGCTGCTAGAACTTCTGTACCATCAAGATTGACTAGTTCTACGCGGACATCAGGCATAGGTTGACCTGCAACATCAGTAATTCTGCCGGCTAAACCATATTCTAATCTGGCAGTAAAATCTACATTTGTTACACCTGCCATTCCGACCTCAGCCACGCGACTGGTTTTTTGTACGGTGAGTTCTACAGGTAATTGTTCTGGGTCAACTTCGACACGATAAACACCTTCTGGTAAACCGCCAACAAAGAAGTTACCGCTAGAGTCTGTTTTTGCACCACCAACAGGTTTGTTGTGGTTATTGATGACTCTGACACTAGCGCCTTGTAAATCGTAACCTTGATTTTCACCTGAGACAGCAATGCGGCCAGCGATCGCACCACGTTCCTTACCAAGAGAGCTAAAATTACTAGGAACAGCTCTACCGCCAGCAAATGATAAGTCTGAAACTAATGATACTGTCAGGCGATCGTCATTAAATCCGCCAAAAGCATTTCTTCTCCCTGCAAAGGGAATACCTTGATATTCAACCCTGGCAAACAATCCCGGTAGTACTTGCATACTAGCACCAACAATCGGGCCAAAATTCCCCTCACGGTAAGCCAGCCCCATTCTCCAACTCAGTTGTCTGATGCTTGGAGGATTATAGTTCAACGTTGCTGTATAGCGAGTAGCATAATTACCGCCAAAATCAGTACCTAAAGAAACTTGATAGTTGCGATTAAAGTCATAACTTAAACCAGTAGTGTATCTATCACCAAAAGTATTAAAAGATAGCCTTGCCGCACGATTTACTTGATAATAAGCATTGAATAAATACTGCCCAGTAATATCAGGTCTACCGCTTAAAGATAAACTACCAAAAGGTCGTAAAGAGAAAGTAGGCGATATATATTCATTTGTATCACTACCGCTTTTACGACTACGTGCTAGAAACCCTAACTGAAAATTATTATTAAATCGATAACTTACTTCTGCACTATGGTTAAAGAACTCACCAGAATTTCTCCCATTACGATATCCATTAGGATAAGACTGGGAATTAGCAGTAATATCTAACTTTCCTAATTGAATATCTAAATCGGTATTATAGGCTAACTTACCAAAAGAATTACCCACACTAGCAGATAAAACTACAGGATTAGCTACTCGCCAAACTAATCCAGCTTGGCTTTGAATTGTATCAGGTATCGCCTGTACAGAACCTTCAAAAGTTAAATTATTAGAAATACCTTGACGAATTTGATAAAATCCAGCAAATTGACCAGCATCCGTACCACTGTTATTATCAAACAAAGAATTTTGTACTAAATTTCCAGTTAAACCCACCCCAGCTAATTGAACATTACCACCTGCTGGTAGTAATAAATCAGAAGCATTGATTCTTACAGAACGGATTTCACTAGGAACATTGAGATTATTCCGGTCAAAAACTAAAATTTCAATTTGATTATTTTGCCCAACAGGTAAATTAACATCAACAAATTCGTATCTACCATCAAACCCAACCTGCTGCTGTGCTACAACAACTCCAGAAACTCTCAGTTGTACAAAACTAGCGGGTGGAACTACACCTTGGAAAGTTTGTAAAGGTCTAGAACGTCTGGGTAATAACTCATTCGCACTGTTAGTTTGATTAAAGCGATTTGTTGGTATATTAGTATAACCAAATTGCGCTCCAGTCAAATTTAGACTATTGACTAGGGGGTTAATACCAATTTGTTGCCGACCGACTTGATAAAGAAAGCCTCCATTTCGTTTATAGTAAAAATATTCCGATACATCAGGAGAGTTTTCAAAATTATTATTGACCCGTACACGCCATAAACCCCCTGCTAATCTGCCACCCAGTAATGTAGAACTACGTAAGCTAAAATCTCCAGCATTATTAACAATATTTAACTCTTGCCTGAAATTGGAAAAACCATTGAGTGGTGCAAATACATCTGGTTGTAAGTTAACTGCTTGGCTTGTATATGCTGTACCATCACCACGCCAAGGTAAGTCAATAATTAAAGCCAAATCCAAAGAATTAAATTCAATATTTGTCGATAGTTTTTCTCGAACAAAGGCATCACTAATATAGTTGACACCTTTAAAATTTTGAATATCACTCTCTGCAAGATTAATTGTGCCTAGAGGTGTATTTAAATATGTATTATTATCTTTGGTTTCTACTGTAAAACCAGCAAGTTTAGCAAAGTCATCCAAAGGTAGAAGCAAGGTGTTTCCTTGGCGGATAACATCTAAGCTTCCTACTTCTCTCCTATTAATAATTACACCCAGCAATAAATTCTCTAAATTTGAGCTTGCTGTTTGAGTAAAAGTAATACGTGAATTGTCGTCTATATTTAAGATATTCTTACTAACATCTACTCCTTGTTTTGGCGGCTGTACTTCAGCAGGTTTAGTGTTTGGTTGTGGAGTTGATTCTGTGGCTGAACTTGGTGTAGGAGTAGTGTTAGTAGCTGTTTTTTGTGGAACCTGTGGATGAGCCGGTTGTTTTGTTAAAAATGCTGATAAATCTTCCGATTTTTTTTGATGTCTGGCTGGTAGTTGGAATTTCAGCAGGTACATTGGCAACTTTAGATTGAACTGATGAATTAGCTGGTTGTTTTGTTAAAAAAGCAGTTAAGTCATGAGAGTTTATCGAAGTTTCGCTAGTTACTGCGGTAGATTCTGTTGTTGTAACATCAGGAAACTGCGATTGAAATGTTTGTTTAGCTAAAAAAGTACCAAAATTATCAACATTTGTATCAGTTTCGTTGGTAGCTACTTCGGAGAGTGCTGTAACTGTTTGTGATCTTTGTTTATGAACAAAAGTTTCTAAGTCTTCTGGTGCTTTAGCTGCAATTGTCGCTGATGCAGAGGCTGTTATATTTTGGCGCTGTTGGGGTTGTTTAGTTAAAGAACCAGTTAATTCTTCTGGTGTCTTGGCTACATCAGCATTATTGGCAACTTCAACTTTAGTATTTTGTGGTTGTGGTGGTTGTTTTAATTTTGTTGAGTCATTATTAGCAACCTTGACAGGTGCTGTAGTTCTTCGGCGTTGAACTGATGTTTTTGGTTTGGTTTTGTTATTAGAAGTTGCTGTAGCGACTTGAGTAGGCGCTTTGACTTTGCGTTGAACAGAAGTTGGTGTAGGTTTTTTTGTGGTTGATGCTGAGTTCTCAGGTGTTGTTGTAGCGACTTGAGTTGGTGCTTTGACTTTGCGTTGAACAGAAGCTTGTGTAGGTTTTTTGGTGGTTAATGCTGAGTTTTCAGGAGTTGTTGTAGCGACTTGAGTCGGTGCTTTGACTTTCTGCTGAACAGATGCTTGTGCTGGTTTTTTTTGTTGTTGACTCTGTTGAACTATCAGGTGTTATCGTTGCAACTTGAGTCGGTGCTTTGACTTGCTGTTGAACAGATGCTTGTGCTGGTTTTTCTGTAGACAAAGCCACCAAGTTACTTGGCTTTTTTGCAGTTTCGCTGGTAGTAGTAACTTTAGAAGGTGTTTTGACTGGTTTGCATTTAACTAATTGCTTAGTTAATAAATCTGGAGACTCTTCTGATATTGTTGAACTTGCACTAATTGAAGCTGTTTGTGCAGATGTTGTTGCTGTTGTGCATTTATCAAGTTCTTGGGTTGATGTGTCCGATACTTCGGGAATGCCGCTTGTAAACGAAATATCAGACAGTATTGTACCTTTCGTACTACGTTGAACTGGTACTTCACCAGAATTACTTTCAGCAGATGACTCTTCTTCCTCTACGCCATTGGTAGAAAATTCTGCTTCTGGTGTAGTTTCTGGCGGAAGTGGAGTAGCTACTGTATGTCGCGCAGTTTTATAGGCTGGGTTTGCACTATTTTTATCTGGCGCTGTAATAGGAGTATCTTGCGCGGGTAGAGTAGTAACTTCTGCTGGCGGTAAAGGTGGTGAAGCTTGGTAGATCATACTTGTATACAAATGCTGGTATGACAGCCTAAAAAATTTCTAGGCTGGAAGTTGATTGCAGAGACAGACAAGGTAACTAATTTAAGAAACTAGAGAATTTTGGTTAGGTAACTGGCAAAATCTAAATAACGTGAGGAGAGATAAGAAGATTACCAGAAGTGAGAATAATCAATTCTTAAACAGTTTATTATTTACTTCTGGCTGTAACTGTAAAAGGAATACCCTTATCAATTGCACTGCCATTTAAATCACCATTCACATCTAAAACATATTGCCCAGGAGGCAGTTTTTTGGTGATATTTAGTATTAATTGACGGCGAGTACCTGGCAGCACAGGTGTGGAAGGTAAACTTCCTGCATCCACTACACCATCTGGCTTCTTACTTTTTTCTGCTTGCAAGTTAGCTATTTGCTTAGTAGCACTTGCACCAGGATATTTATTAGCAGACCAAACAGCATATTGACCATTCATTCGCACATAAGCATTACCTTGGCTAGAAATGTCAAATGCAGCTTTTAAATTATTAGATTTACTATCAACCGAAATTGAGTTGAGAACACCTACTTTTTTGATACTGCCAACATAAGCATAGACAGCAACACCAAAACGTCCCAAAACTCTAACTCCAGACCTGGGTTTTTTGTCTTGGTTAGAATTGACTTCTTCGACAAAGATTAAAGCGCGGTGTTCTCCAGCTTGGGGTTTGACACGAGGGCGAACTGAAAAACGCACGGTTTGGGTTTTGCCAGGGGGAAGAGTAAAACTAACAGGGTTGACAGTAATCCAGTTGTCTAAAGATTGCTCGCTTGATTTTACAGGTTGAATTTCATTTTTTTCATCAAGAATCCAATCTTGAATATAAATTCTAAATGTTGCAGGTTTACTATCAACATTGACGACACGAAAAACCTGAGTCTTAGGTTTTTTATCATCGATTTTTAATTCAAATCTTGGTGGACTAACCCCTATGGAGATTGCAGAAGTATGGGGGCAATTTAAGGCTAATGTGCTTAGTGTAAATAGCGCAGTAGCTCCAATTTTATAAATGTTGTTAACTACTTTTTGCTGCTGATTCATTGGTTAATTGAGTGAAGATTTAAATCCCGGTAAGAGTTATGGTTAATATGCCTGAATAAATACCAGGAGTTTTGATATCTGTAAAGTCTAACTTAAAGATGGCTCCTCCCTCTAAAACTCTTTTGGCAGAATTAGGATTTATAGTTGGTTTAATCTCATCTACAGAAACTTTAATTTGTTCACTAAGATCGCCTTTACTCAGACTATTCGCAGTTCCCTGATCTGAATTCACGTGATAGTCAACCGATATTTGATTTTCATCTTGATTTGCATCAAGTTCTAGTCGCCAGAGTTTTTCAACTGTACGTTCCACTTTTGTATTCAGTGAAGCAGGGGGTAATGATGGACTAATTGATGATTTTTCTATTCTGCCATCATTGACTTGATTAGAACCTGCTGAAAAAATCTCATTGACTTCAATTTTATCTAGAGTCAGGGTGGTACCTAAACCTAATTGCCCAAAACTCTTGGGGTGAGAAAACAAAAATACAGACAAAAATGTGCTGAAAAATAGTAGTCGCTTCATCAAATGCTTACCCAAACTAATTCAAAAAATGACCTTGAGATATTAAGTTCCGGGAAGAGAAATTAACTTAATATAGTAATTTGACTCTCAGCCAGAACTTGTGATTATTATCTTTTGTTTAGAGACAACTCAAGGTCAAAATATATGATGTCTAAATACCCGTAGCCGTAATGGTCAAAGGTTGATTTGGATTAGAGTAAGTACCAGCTGATGAAGCGTTTGCAAAGTTAAATGTAAATGCGATAGATCCTTCAATAGGATCTGCACTTGTATTAAGCCCTGGTGCTGTCGCAGTTCCACCAAGTGCGTTGATTGTCACACCTACATTAGCGGCGGAGGTAGTATCACCATCAAGATAAAGCGTTCCAGTATTGCCACCGTTAATTTCAACAGAGTGCTGAATCTGACCACCAGTACCACTACTAGTACCCCAAATTCGATAAACTAAAATATTTCCTGTTGTGATATCTCCTGTAGTGGGGGTTAAATCACCGCTAGGATCAGGAAGTGGAGTAATGGTGCCGTCAGAAGAAAAGAATCCAACAGTATCATTTACAGGTGCGGCTGATCCCAAATACTCTTCGCTAGTAGGACGAAAAGTCAGGCTTTCGTAAGTTTGGATGTAAATAACTTCTGGAACTTCGACTTGGAGTTTTACCTCAACATCAAGGGCTCTAACAGGTGCAGAGAATAAAGTGTTGGCAAGAGAAGCTGCACCGAGAGTAAATGCTGCTAACAAGAAATTCTTTTTCATGGGGGCTAAATAATTACTCTTTAGAAAAAGATGACAAAATCAATGTAGCCGTTGTAGCAAAAATAGCACCTCAGAGAATTTACCAAAGTCTACGCATTTTACATATATTTCCCTTGTTGATAATTCTCTATAAAGCTACTGTAAAACCATAATTTTTCTATGCTAATTTCTTCTTAAGTATATTGATATAAACTAAGTTAATATTTTTCTGTCTACAGTGAAAATACTATTATTGTGCTAGGTAAAATATGCTTTTATCAAGCAGTTCGTAAGTTAAATTTAGGATGCAGGTGTGAATTTTTTACTAAATTAACTTATAAGTTGATAAATTTAGAATCAAGATATCTGGCTTTGATTGAACTAGGACTGATGCAGTAAGACGAAAAATTAAGGGTTTGGGTTAGGGTGAAGGGTATAGAGGTGTAAGACCTTGTAATCTACTATATTCTTAGCTATTAGTGATTGTTATCAATAAATCTACTTAAGTAGATTTGGGTTGCAAGTATGTTTCAAGCTACTCGTCGTCGGTTGGCTATTTGGTACACTGCGGTAACTGCTGTGTTGTTATTGCTGTTTGCTAGTGGTGTGTACTTATATGTCCGTAGTACGTTGGTTGAGCGAATTGACGATACGTTAAATCATGTGGTGGAAATTGTAGAGCGATCGCTTGTCATTGAGCCAGTAAATCACGAAACTGATACACTCCGCATTAATATAGAAGCCAGCTTTCGCAACAATGCCAATAACGTCGATGATGACCACATTGACTTGGAATGGTTTAGTCCTACAGGGAAATTACTTTGGTCAACTTTCTCAGAACCTTTAAATATTCCTATTCATGGTAATCATACTGGCGAAACAGTCCGCATCCCCAAACCAGACCAGTGGGGAGACTCGGAACTATCTTTGCGTCAAGTCACCCAGCGCGTAGAATTTGGCCGACAAGTATTAGGATATCTGCGTGTAAGTCATCCTTGGTTTGAAGTTACTAAACCCAGTCGCCAGCTAATTTTAGATTTAGCATTGGGAATTTGGTTAATGTTACTGTCTGTGGCTGCAAGTGGCTGGTTTCTGTCGGGGAAAGCAATGGAACCAGTCGGTGATTCTTATCAAAGGCTGAAGCAATTCACAGCTGATGCTTCCCATGAATTGAGAAGTCCTATTACTTTGATTCAAACTAATGTGCAAGTCGCTTTAAGTGAATTAGAATTAGTGGAAACAGAGGTGAGTAGTTCTACTAACTATCGTCAACAGTTAAAGGTAGTGGAACGATTGACGCAACGATTAGGTAAGTTGGTAAATGATTTATTATTTTTAGCACGACAAGATAGCGGTATCAGTAAAGATAAATTTTCACCTTGTCCTTTGGATGCTTTACTGATGGAAGTGATTGAAGAACAGCAACTTCTCGCCTGTGAAAAAGGCATTGCTTTAAATTTAAACTTAGTTGATCCTCTAGTGGCGGAAACGAATCCCGAATTACTAGAAAATTGGTTCACTCTCTTAGGTGATTGGGATCAACTAGTCAGACTATTGACAAATTTGATTAGTAATGCTTTACGGTATACCCCAGCGGGTGGTAAGGTAAATGTCGAGTTGGCACGCCAAGAAGGAATCAGTCGTGTATCAAGGATGCGTGCCAGCACGGCTCAGTTACAAATTAAAGTGAGTGATACTGGCGTTGGTATTCCTACAGAAGCATTACCCAGATTGTTTGACCGTTTTTATCGGGTAGATCCTGCACGTACTCATAAAAAAAAGTGAAAGCACAGCTACAGACAGTGCTACAGGTTCAGGATTAGGACTAGCGATCGCTCAAGCTATTGTCGAACATCACCAAGGTCAAATTCAAGTGGAAAGTAGTCTTGGTAAAGGTACAACTTTCACCGTCACTCTACCCGTAACTCTAGAGTCTTAAATTTTTGTTTATTGTTTTGTTTCCTGTGACAGATGAATAGATTTGGCATTACTTACTAACTTAGATAGTAAAGCTTGCATTTTTTTAAATCATAAATGTGAGAAATCACAGTTTACTGTTTACTCTGATGAGTATTCGATAAACTGCTGATTTGTTTTGCTTAAATGCAGCTAAAAAATAGGTTATTGGAGGAGATAAGATGCCAACTCCCATTGCAGAAAAAAAACTTTACCTTTTTTAGAAAAGGTAAAACAAAATAGTGGTTTAGCTGACCTTTACGATGCTAGAGATATTACAGAAGTAGTATTTCGAGTTATGCGTGACTTGATGACTACAGAAGCTGCTGACCGAGTTGAAGGTGAGCTACATAAACCAGCCGAAGAAACTGAAGATAAATCTCTGCAACTGGAAATTGCCGAACTGTGGCATGATACCAATCCGATTGTAAGCTTTTTAAGTCGGGTACGTCCACCCTGGCAAGGCCCTGGCATCTTTAAAATTGATAGCGATCGTTTCTTATTCCGCGTCGCCAATGAAGGTACCATGCCACCAAATGTAGACCGCGAACAAGTTGTAAAAGCCGTTTTTTCTGCTACGAAGGATGAACTTTCCTCAGAGAGAATTGAGGAAATTGCTAGTTGGCTTCCAGGTAGAGTTCGTCAACTTTGGGAAGAAGCTTAGATTCTCAATCTAGCTAAATAAAACATCTGAACTATGAATGGTCATTAGTTATTTGTTCTGGATAAACACAAATTTCTAATGACAAATAACAAAATTTTTTGACAGTTATTAATACCCAATTTGCTCAGGAGTAAAGGCTAAATATGAGTTCTCAAAAATTACGGAAATTTACTGGAATATTCAGTGCTGTTTGCGGTGGTTTATTGATTAGTGTACCTGTAATTTCACAAACAGCATTAGCTCAACAACCAACCTCTGTCAAACCACAACAATCTACTTCTAAGGTGAACCCTTGCCCTAGTATTTTTTATGAAGAACCACACAATAACCGAGTTGTAGTACCGCAAGGATGTCCACCGAATGCACTCACTCAACGATTAGCTAATCAAGGGCTTTTGCCTGCAAATGGCACCCCAACTACTTCTTCTACATATCAAACAGGATTAGGTGTAGGTGGGGAAACACCGCAAGCTGGTGGAACACTTAATCCTTGTCCGCGGATTTACTATGAGGAACCTTTCAACAGCCGAAATGTTGTACCTCAAGGTTGTCCACCTAACGCTTTCTCTCAAGGACAAGGAAACATTTCTAGTCAAGGTGTACCAGTAACTCCACAGACTTCTATAAGTGGAACAACTACGCCTCAAACTACATTGCCATCTCCAGGAGAAACATCAAATCAAGGCGTACCAGTTAATCCCCAGGTGTCTACCAGCGAAACTACCACCACTCAAACCCCTCCACCATCTCAACAACAAACACCTAGTGCAACGATCGCGTTGGCTAATGGTAAAGTTGATGTGAAATTAATTAACGATACTGGTGCTAAAGTGACTTACCAAGTTATTGGCGACACAGAAGCGCGATCTCTTGAAGGTAAGTCAAATGTAATGTTACAAGGTATCAGCGCCCCAGTTACAGTCACATTCCAACGTGAAGATGGTGGACTACTGTCAGTCACACCCCAAGCTTCTACTGAACAACCAGGAATGTTAGAAGTAACTTTAAATGAAGCTACTGACTTAAGCCAAGACACTAAGGCTATGCGAATTCAACAAAACGGTTCAGTATTCTTGAATTAGTTTTAGCTGGGAGTAGGGAGTGGTGAGTAAGGAATAGGGTGAGATAATTACTTGCGGGTATTGTAATTAAGAAAAGTTCTCGGTCTAGTATTTCCCACTCATGTACGGGCGGGTTAATGAGGTATCGGGTCTACTCACATATTTATTCACTAAACCTGCCCCTACCTCCCTCACTTTACAAATTAGTACCTTCGGTAGTTGATGACGGTAACAAAGGCTCAGGTTGTGGTAGTGGTTGAGGATTCAACAATTGCTGCCAATTTTTAATTTGTTCTTGTGCTGTACTGTAAGCACTCGTACCTCTAGGAACCAACTGAGCAGTTTCAATGGCTTTGCTGAGATTAGAACTACTCTGAGAGCGAGCTAAGTCTAGTAACTGTTGACTCCATTGATCAATACCTACATTTGCATCTAAGCGCAGGATATTACTGCTGGGGACTTTATTCGCTAACCGAATTGCTTCAACTAAGGCATCTGGTGTACCCACAGCAGCAACTTCTCTCGCTCGCTTCCAGTTATCTTTGGCGCGAATTTGGCTTCGCCAATCATCAATAGCCGCTTGGGCTTCACCAGAAAGCGCCCTTCCCGAAGATGCAATTGTCTGTGCGGCGTTAATTGCAGCGTTTAAATCTCCAGTTTGAGCTAAATCTCGTGCTTGGTCTAAGTATGGTTGGTCTTGGATGCGCTGTATTTTCGCAGTCCAACTGTTAATTCTTCTGCGTGCTTCTGGATATAATGCCCGACCTTTACGGATTTGGCTGGCTTCTGAGATCGCAGCTTGTAAAGAGTTGATATCCTCTAATAAGGCTATTTGTTCGGCACGTTCTAAGTAAGGACGGTCTTCAATGGTTTCCACTTGAGATTGCCAACGCCCGACTTCTTGCCTAGCTTCGGAAGCCCGCGGATTATTAGCAGGAATTTGTTGCGCTTCAATAATTGCTGCGGCTAAGTCATTAATTGTACCTTGGCTGGCTAATGTGCGTGCTTTTTCCAGGCGGGCGACATCTTCAATTTCCAATTGCCAACGCGCAATCAATTGTTGGGCTTTATTATAGTTGGCGCGGGAAGGATCAATTTCTTGTGCTTGGGCGATCGCTGTTTCTAAACTAGCAACTGTACCTAGCCAAGCACTTCGTTGGGCATCTGCTAAAGCAATAAAGTCTTCGACATCTGCTTGTAATTTAGTAATATCAGGAATTTGTCGCGCAATTTCTAAAGCTGCATCAGCATCTTTGGCATCCATCTTAGCTTGCGCCAATTCCAGCATTTTGCGTCCATATAAAGGAATCGACTCTTGGGCTTTATCATAAAAATAACTGTCTTTGCCAATCGATTCCGCAATTTTGATTGCTTCTAATAAGTTATCTACTACTTTTGTTTTGGCCAAACTATCAGCTTTATCTAACTTATCGCCATCTTCCCGCACCGACACAATCAAGCGGTTGATTTGGTCGTATTTAGTACTTGACCAATATTTATTATCTACACGCAGTAATTTTGCTGCCAACAATGAGGCTGATTGCCAGCGTCTTTGCTGTAATTCTGTTTCTACTGCTTGATAAATTTCGTCAGCTTTAGCCCAAATCGATTCCCACTTAGCAATTTTTTTCGTCTACTAACTTATATACAGGCAAGTCTTGGGGAATTTTCTGAGCTGTCGTAATTGCTTCTTGTAAATCTCCGGCTTGAAAACTTTGATCTGCTAACTGTAAAATATCCCGCGACCACTCTTCAATAAACCGATCAATTTCTCCCCGCAGTGGGTGATTTTCTGGTAACTGTTTAACTAAAGCGATCGCTTGTAATAAATCATTTACTGTCTGTTTAGAAGCCGCTAACTGAGCGCAGTGCAACCTTACCGAAGCACTAGCCAACGGCCAAAAAATCGACGGACAGTTAGGAGCCGCAGGCAACTTTAACAGCATTGCCGTTGCGATAAATCCAATGCTGCCAGGAATCAATGCTAACAATGTTGCCCATAACACCCAGCTTTTCATCCAGCGTGGCAAAGGTCTGGAACGTTTTCTAGGTGGACTGGCTTCGGCGACGTGATGATCTATAATCGGTAATCCTTCTGAATTATTTTCTGTTTGTTGTTTCACTGACTTAGAGGTAGAACCATTAGCTGGGATGCCAAATGCTTGCGTTTCACCGAAGTGTGGTGTTCGGTTAGTCTGATTTGGCTCTCTAGCTCTGGCTGGAGACCAATCTTCTGGAATATCCCGCTGTGTCATCTCTCACACCAAAAATTTATTAAATAGTGATTGGCTCTAGGTCAAACAATTTTGGATTTTGGATTTTAGATTTACCTTACCCACAAGAGGGATATAGTTTAACAATTTTATATATGTTCTGCCCTAACGTGGCGGGGCTTGAACCAAAAAAGCAATCTAAAATCCAAAATTCCAAACCCCAAATTGGCAGGGTCAACAATTTAGTTGTTGCCATAGTAACTTTCTCATTGTGAAAAAGCTACTGTTTTTCCGAACTTTCTCCTGGTATACCTTTAACCTTTGATAAAATCAGTGTTATTTTATACTTAATTTTTAAACAGAAGATTCTGCTTGTAAATCAACAATTAACTGCGCTAAGTGATCACTACTTGCTTGATAAACTCTGCCGCAAAAATCACAAGTAGCTTCAGCACCATTATCTTTCACAATCATGTCTTGTAATTCAGCTTCTCCTAAAATCTTAAGTGCGCTCAATACCCGATCAAAAGAGCAACTGCAATGAAAACGCAACATCTGAGTTTCGGGAAATATTGACAAACCCATATCTCCCAACAAATCAGTAAAAATTTCTGGTAGGGTTTTACCTGCTTGTAACAATGGGGTAAATCCTGATAAGGCAGCCACCCGTGATTCTAAAGTTTCTACTAATGCTTCATCTCTAGCTGCTTTTGGTAAAATTTGGACTAACAATCCTCCCGCCGCAGTTACTCCAGTCGCACCCACAAACACACCTAATACTAAAGCTGAAGGTGTTTGTTCTGAGTTTACTAGGTAATGCGCTACATCATCCCCAATTTCTCCAGATACTAGTTCTACCGTACTAGAGTAAGGATAACCATAACCAATATCGCGAACTACATAGAGGTAGCCACTACCGACTGCACCGCCAACATCAAGTTTACCTTTAGCATTAGGTGGCAGTTCCACAGATGGGTTGCTGACATAACCCCGTACTGTTCCATCCAAGCCCGCATCTACCAATATACCACCCAAAGGGCCATCGCCTTTCACCCGGATATTAATCCTAGAACCAGCACGCTTCATGCTAGAAGCCATTAATAAACCTGCTGCCATAGTCCGTCCTAGTGCGGCTGTTGCCACATAAGAAAGTTGATGGCGCTGCCGGGCCTCTTCTGTCAAGCGCGTAGTGATGACACCCACTGCACGAATCCCACCTTCGGCTGCTGTTGCGCGAATTAACTGATCCGCCATGAAAAAACCTTACATTTCTTAACAACTTCACTTTTTCTATTCTAAGTTCTCAGTTACCATCCAGGTGGGTGGATGCTCAGTGGCGATCGCATTTGCAATACTAGAAATACAATTCATTCCAGAATCTAGAAGTCAGGATTCAGAACTCAGAATTTTATGGCTTCTTACTTTTGAATACTTTTTTGTCGTCCTCACCTTTAACAATTCTCAAAAAATGCTAGGTAATTTTCAACAAAGCCAACTACGGATAGAAATCGCAGCCTCAGCCAGCGCCATTGGTGATAGCTTGCTACGTCCAGCACAATTAGAAAAATGGCTCTTAGGGCAACGTTTTAACCCCGGAATGCCCGAAGAAATTTATCAAGGATTCCAGTTTACAAGCTGGACTGGCCCTGTCTCCATTCATCATAAAGTGGATGTAGTTCAGTCCAATTGCCTGCGTTTGCTACTCAGTGGCGGTATTGATGGTTTTCACGAATGGTACTGGGGCGAAGGTTGGGTACAATCCCGCTTAGAAGGCATTTCGATGTTACCCATAAATTTAGGTCAAACCTTGAGTTTGTTAAGTTTGCGTCAGTTTTTAGCTCAGGAAAGGAAACAATAAATGATATCAAAGTTTATTTGGGTCAATTCCTTGCTGCTGTAATTTAGTTAATAAATTTTGCAATTGTTCTTCTGCGGTTTGGTATCGGTCGCCATTTTCGTCATACCAAAATAACCATTCTCGTGTTCTTCCTTGATAAATACCCTGTTCCCTTCCAATACCTAAACCAATTTCTGGCAACCAAACTTTATCACCTAGTTGCAAAATGTATTTACCTTCCACTAACCGATAAACTTCCAAACGTTGTCGCTTACGACGCAACCGTGTTGGTGCATAAATCACATAATATAAAATACCTAATTCGGCATAATCAATTTTTTTCTGTTCATATTCGCCGTTATAAGTTTGGGAAACAACTTCTAAAGCTAAAATTGGTGCAATACCTTCTTCTTCCCAAAAAACATAGCTGGAACGTCCATTTTCACCAACAAAACGTTCTACACCCAAACTTAAAAATCCATCAGGAACTATGGCAGGTTTAGTAGGTGCATAATAAATTGCCATATTAATCCCAAAAAACCAATCATCACGGCTTTGCCAGATATTAGCTAAGATAGCTAATAGTAAATTAGGAATTAAAATTTGTAGTTCGTTATCCACAGGGGTATCATCAGAATCTGGCAATTCTGCCGATGAAGGTAAACATTCTAATGGATCATAGTTATACATAATACCTTTGCAGTTGACAGTTCTAGCGTTTTCTATTCCTTTTCTTTGAGAAAGATTAGCGAAGAATTTTATGTTCACGCAAAGCTGCAAAGACGCAAAGAGAAAAAATATCAGCAAAAGAGAGTTTTGGGGTAGTTGTAGTCATATTGCTGTTACTACCATTGTTAATTTTTACTAGGCTTTACCACTAATACAGAACAATTAGCTTCTTCTACTACTTGACTACTAACAGAACCCTGGACAATGCGCTTCATTCCTGTTAATCCGCGACTTCCAATAATAATTAAATCAGCTTTATAAATATTAGCTAGGCGAATAATTTCATCGGCAGGTTCGCCAGTGACTAGTTCTACGGCGCTGTGAATTGATATTTTTTCTTTGTAAGATTGCAGTTGTTTTTCTATTTGGAAATAAGACAATGCTGGAGATTCTGGATGAGGACGATCTGCGGGTAGTTCCATCTCTGAATCTGGAGTCGGAAATACATGACAAAGAACGACTTTAGTTTCGGGTGATAATACCAAATCATCCAAAACTTGAATTACACGTTCTGCAATATCCGAACCATCCAGAGCTACTAATATATTATTCAGCACTGCCCTTGTCTCCTCAAAAGTAGACCCCTGAAACTCTAGTTCTGACACCAATAATATTACTGATGGAAGCTCAGGTTTATCTTAATTTTATGTATGCTTGTCGATCGCCAATCGCTTTGCAGCAATACAGTTTAATTTTCTAGTGTGCAGCCCCAGGTTAGCTTTTACTAAAAGTAGCGGAAAAAATTAAGCATTGCCTATTACTCATCTTTTTGAATCCGCCGCCGGACTGAATCAGCGTGGGAAGGTAGGCCTTCTGCTGTTGCTAGTGCATCAATTGCGCCAGCCATTTTTTGCAGGGCTGTTGGGGAGTATTGAATAATACTAGAGTGTTTGAGAAAGGTTTCTACACTTAAAGCTGAAGCATAACGGGCTGCGCCAGACGTAGGTAAGGTATGGTTTGGCCCTGCTAAATAGTCACCAACAGCTTCTGGTGTGGAGTAACCTAAAAATATTGCCCCAGCATGGCGGATTTGTGGCAAAATTGCCCAAGGATCTTTGACTTCCAACTCCAAATGTTCCGGTGCAAATTCATTCGAGAGTTCTGTTGCGGCTGCTAAAGATTCTACCAGCACAATTAAGCCGTAGTGAGCGATCGCTTTTTCTGTATCGATTCGCCTAGGGTGATCAACTAATTGTCTTTCGACGGCGACTTGGACATTTTTCGCTAAAGCCGGATCTGTAGTTAATAAAATTGCTGCTGCCATTGGATCATGTTCGGCTTGGGCTAACATATCAGCAGCCACATGCACCGGATTGGCAAATTCATCGGCAATAATTAACACTTCGCTCGGCCCTGCCAGCATATCAATGCCCACAGTACCATAGACGAGTTTTTTGGCTAAGGTGACGTAAATATTGCCTGGCCCGGTAATGACATTAACCTTCGGAATTGTTTCTGTCCCATAAGCTAAAGCGGCGATCGCTTGCGCCCCACCAACTCGATAAATTTCTTGCACTCCTGTTTCTTGAGCCGCCACTAGCACGGCTGGGCTAATTACTTTCCCCGCTCCTGGCGGTGTCACCATCACAATTCGGGGTACACCAGCCACTTTTGCTGGAATCGCATTCATTAACACCGTACTGGGATAAGCCGCACGACCACCAGGAACATATATCCCGGCTCGGTCTACTGGAGTGTAGCGTTTGCCCAAGACTACATCATCTTCCCCAAAGTTTACCCAGCTTTTGGGGACACGTTGACGGTGAAATGCTTCAATTTGCCGAGCCGCTAACTGAATCGCTTGGAGCAATTCTTTAGAGACTTGCTGATACGCAGTATCTAATTCCGAACCCGTAACACGCAGTTCTTCCAGCTTCAAGGTTTGGTTGTCAAATTCAGCCGTGTAGTGCAGCACAGCTTTGTCGCCTTGGCGCTTCACTGTTTGCAACACTTCCCGCACCGTTGCTTCTTTATGAACCACTTGTTCGTCATGGGTGCGATCGCAGATACGTTGTAGTTCTGCTTTAACATCTGCCTGCTGAGTAATGATTCGCAGCATGGAGTAAGGAAAATGCCAAAATTTTAGATTATTCCCGCTTGAGAATTAGTCTGGCTCTTGACCCCCAAGAGGGATGAGTTTCGCTTTAATTCTCATCTCTAGCTTAACCTGGATTTTTTTGATACTCCCCAGGATGCCAGCACATGGGTGAGTTAATTTAGATGATCGAATTGCCTCAGTTTGACTTGCCTAGTGGGCTTCTGGATAGAAAGCAGGAGTTTAATTCTTCCTATCTTTCTTCTTATGCCTTACTTTCTGTGGTTTTCGTATGTCGATACATCCTGATTTGCCAATCCAAAAGTCAGTATAGGATCTGAGTATAGTGATTACTTATTTGATTATTTATTCAGGTACTTTATTCTAGCTCATTTCCAGGGTTCGGCACAGAAATTCAGTGACCGCTCACCCGAATTTCTCACGTATGGGTAGGGGGTGTGGGGAAAGAGGGAAGTCTGGGGAGTGAGGGGAGTGTGGGGGGAAAGATTTCTTCACCATCCTCCCACACCCCCCAAAGTACGGGAATCGCGCTGGTGCAGTGAGCAAGAACCCCACTTGCAATTGTGTATTGTTTGTTAACTTAAAATCAGAATCTAATTGCTCGGCATTATACCTAGCAAAATATAAATCTGACATCTTACAAAAAAACTTAAAGTAAATTTTTACAGGAGGCTGGTAGATGGCTGCAACCGACTTCAAAGATTATTATTCAGTTTTGGGAGTTAGTAAGACTGCCAGTCCAGAGGAAATTAAACAAGCTTTTCGGAAGTTAGCCCGAAAGTATCACCCCGATGTGAATCCCGGCAACAAGCAAGCAGAAGCCAACTTTAAAGAAGTAAACGAAGCTTACGAAGTTTTATCTGACCCAGATAAGCGCCAGAAATATGACCAATTTGGTCAATATTGGAAACAAGTCGGTCAAGGCTTCCCTGGCGGCGGTGCTGGCGTTGATATGGGTGGTTTCGACTTCAGCCAATACGGCAGTTTTGATGAGTTTATTAATGAGTTATTAGGCCGCTTTGGTGGTGCGCCTGGTTCTCGTGCGACTGGTGGTAGACAAAGCTACTCTTATCGCACTAGCACAGGTAGACCAGGAGGCGGTTTTGGCGGTTTTAACGATTTTGGTTTTCAAGATGCTGGTGCAGGTACAGCCCAAGATACGGAAGCCACAATTACTTTAACTTTTTTGGAAGCGTTTGCTGGTGTGCAGAAGCGATTTAATTTGGGTAGTGAAACATTAGATGTTCGCATTCCGGCTGGTGCTAAACCCGGTAGTCGTTTGCGGGTGCGGGGTAAAGGTCAATTTAACCCCATGACTCAACAACGGGGCGATTTATATTTAAAAGTGGAACTGCAACCTCATTCGTTCTTCCAAATTGAAGGTGATAATTTGGTCTGTGAAGTGCCAATTACCCCCGATGAAGCAACTTTAGGTGCTTCGATTGATGTACCTACACCTGATGGGAATGTGAATGTGAAATTGCCTGCGGGCGTGCGTTCTGGTCAATCTCTGCGTTTACGGGGCAAAGGCTGGCCTTTACCCAAAGGTGGACGTGGTGATCAATTGGTGAAAGTTGCGATCGCACCACCAAAAGACCTCAGCCCCCAAGAACGAGAATATTATGAAAAAATTCGGGCTATACGTACATATAATCCCCGCAGTCATTTAAACCAAGTTAAGTTGTAATTCTTCTGAGGCAGTAGGCAGGAGGCAGAAGGCAGGAGGGAAGAAGAGTTTAGCTTAGTTAATCTTTCGTAACATAGTTAGGTTTTTTCCCACCGACTTACTTAATCTAATGATATAAGTTCAACATGAGACACCCTCAAACTTTATGAGTAGGGTAACACTGTTAAGTGCTGAGTAAACATTTCTCCCTTATCGCCCTTGTCTGCCTTGTTTCCCTCTGCCTCCTGCCCCCTGCTAGTCTACCCGTTCTGACAAATATCTACCTTTAATTTCTTGATTGAAAAACTCACCAACAGAGTCAGCATCGTGTAAATCTTCCCAAGTTTCTGGCTCTACTTCCGCATATTGATAGACTGCACCGTTGTGAAACTCGACTTGTAAGATGCGATCGCTTTCACTATATCCCACTGCGATCGCCATTGATGAATTGACTGGTAGCATCGCAATGGGTTCTTCCAACACAGGCAAAGTGAGCGTTTCTGCCACAATCTCATTCAGGTGTTGCAAGCCTTCATAAGCTTGAACTGGTGCAGGAATTTCTAAAAATTCCAGTTCGTCACCTCTATCTAGTAATAATTGCAAGTATCCGTCAGAATGAGCAATCCCTACTAAACTGCTTAAGTCTATTTTCGATAGCTTCATTAACTTGGCGCTCCTGCTGGTATGGTTGTGGAGTGTAATATGTTTGTGTCTGTGCGATCGGCAAATTATATTAGTATTTTTGTACTATAAAACCCCTGAGTCGTCAAGTTTCCTCATAATCTCTTCTTAAAATCAGGACTTACGTATAGAGACTGGGTGTAGGGGTGTGGGGGTATAAGGGTGTAAAGGTTTTGGATACATACACCTTTATACCCCGGCACCCTTTCCTCCTCTGCTTTCTGCCTTCTACACCCCTAAACCCCTACACCCTTTCACCCCTATAGTTACATTCAGTCAGCAACGGTAACACCAAGGTAAAGCAAATCTCCCTAGGGCGTGATTCCACAAAGATAGAACCGCCCAAATGTTCTACCAGTTTTTTCACCAATGCCAACCCCAGACCAGTACCGCCAGATGTTAAATGTCCTATATTGGGGATACGGTAGAACTTGTCAAAAATGTGAGATAGTTCAGCTTCAGGAATTTCTACACCAGAATTAAGCACGCAAAGATGCAGGTGATTATTTTGATGGGAAGCAGTGATTGTAATAGTTTCTCCCGCCGGTGTGTACTTACAGGCATTTTTAACTAACTCGCGCAGGATGCGACTCAGGCTAGATATATCAGTAGTTAGTAATGGTAAATCAGGAGGTAATTGAATTTGCAAATTTTGGTGCTGTTGTTGAGATTGAATAATAAATACTTCTATTGTGTAGGGAATCCAATCACACAAGTTAATCGTTGTGAATTGTAAGGGATAAAATTCAGCATTTAAATACTGCAAATCCAGTAAATCTTGAATTAGTTGGAGTTCACCTTGGCACGATTCATGTAAAATTACCAAGTACTGCGATATCTTGGGATTATGGTGATTTAAACTCGTTAATTCTGTTTCTAGTAATTGGATAAATGATTGAATATTCGCTATGGGATTGCGTAATTCGTGAGAGATAGAACAGAGAAAATCATCCTTTAATTGATTGAGCTTTTGTAACTCTTCAACTTGTGCTTGAGCCGCCTGATACAGCCGAGCCTGACGGAGAGCAATCGCGCATTGATTGGCTAACTGTTTAACTAATCGAACTTCCAGTTCATCAAAGGCTTTGCCTGCTGATTTAAACAACCATAAACTTCCAAGAGTTTTTTGATTATCAAAAATTTGACATAATAAAATTGCATATTTTCGCTCAATTTCATCCTCACCATTGAGAAAGTACCAGCAAAATTGTGTGCTGTGTTTTTTCCGCATTGTTGTAGGAAATTCAACCCAACTCTTTATTTGCTTGATACAAGTAATTCCCCAGTCAGTCTCACTATCTTTGTTATATTCATAGGCAACAGCACAAGTTTTTAAATCATTAGTACAAATAGTGGCATAACAGCAATCTAGTTCCAAGCCAACTACCAACTCTGCCACTGCTGCTTGCCAAATCTGTGTTTCGTCTAAACTGTCACGAACTATATCTGTAATACGTTTTAATCTTTCTTCAAACTCTAGTGATCTTTGTAATTCCGCAGTCCGTTGGATGATTTGTTGTTCAAAACATCGATTAAGTTCTTGCAAATCTGCTTGTGCTTGTTGACGTTCTTGAATTTCTTGCTGTAAGTGTTTGTTTTGCGCCACTAGCATTTTTCGCTGCTCATAAATAATCAGTTGGTTCTGTACTCGTGCTAATACTTCCGACTCTTGAAAAGGTTTAGTAATATAATCTACACCACCTAGTTCAAAGGCTTTAATTTTATCTGTAATTTGGTCTAGCGCACTAATAAAAATTATGGGAATATTAGCAGTTTTTTCTTGCAGTTTTAATTGTTGGCAGACTTCATAACCATTGATTTCTGGCATGTTAATATCCAGTAAAATCAAATCAGGTGGTTCTATCTGGGCAGCCTGAATTGCCATTTTACCACTAACAGTTTTTTTAACCTTAAACCCGTGAGATTCTAGAATTTTCGCTAGTAAACGTAAATTATCTGGTGTATCATCAATTAACAAAATCAAAGCGGAATCAATCGTCAATCTAGATAAAGACATAATTTATTGTTTTAACTTTACTCAATTATGAATTAATAATGTTGATTAATTTGAGATATCTTTTAACAAGTTAATAATTGTTTCTAAATGAAAGTTATCAACTAAATCTTTTAAAGTCTCTGCAAGTTGATACTGACTGGCTGGAATTTCTTGGAAAAGTTGATAAAGTTTTTCATCATCAATCATTAATGCAGCTTCATAAACTTGAGCAAGCCAACTTGCTGGCATATCTGCCAAATCAGATGGTGTTAGTTTTTGTGATTGATGTTTAGATTCTGGCAATTTTTGTTGATGATTTTCAGCATAAACATAACGCACACCAAGATACTGTGCCATTTTCTCCAACAGAACAGTTTCTTCAAAAGGTTTAGCCACAAAATCATCACAACCTATTTGTAAAATAATTTCTCTGTCTTCGGCAAAAGCACTGGCAGTCAACGCAATAATTGCTAAAACTTTATTTTGAGTATGAGCGCGAATTTGCTTAGTTGCTTCATAACCATTCATCACAGGCATTTGTATATCCATCAAAATTAGATGGGGTTGCCAAGCTTTGCAGATATCAACAGCCATCAGACCATTCTCTGCTGCACAGACTTCAAAACCGACAGATTTCAGCAGTTTCACCATTAACTGCCGATTTTCTAAAACATCCTCAACAATTAAAATTCTGTATCTAGGTTGACCAGGTTCTAAACTAATAACTCGCCTAGTAATTTGTGTAACAGGTAAAACATCGACTTTTTTGGCGATAGTCATCTGCACGCTACAAGTAAAAGTTGCACCTTGACCTAAGATACTCTGAGCGCGAACATCGCCCCCCATTAATCTGGCAAACTGGCGGCTAATGGCTAGTCCCAGGCCTGTACCTTGCATAAATTGTCTTCCACCTTTAGCCTGTGCAAATGCTTCAAAAATTAACTCTAAATCTTCAGTCGCAATTCCAGGGCCAGTATCTTCTACCACAAATTCTAAAGTTACTTTGCCTGATTGTTTGGCAGATTCAGCATAGGAAACTCGCAGCGCCACATAGCCAACCACTGTAAATTTAATGGCATTGCCCAGCAAGTTAATTAATATTTGTCGCAGTTTACCTTCATCACCATAGACATATTGATTTACCTCTGGACTAAACTCAGTAATGATATTTATTCCCTTATCAGAAGCTTTGAGGGCAAACATTTCTTGAATGGAGAAAATTAACCGAAACAAGTCGAAGTAACTTTCATTTAAAGTGAGTTGCCCAGCTTCAATTTTTGACATTTCTAAAACATCATTAATTAAAGCCAATAAATGTTCACCACTACGACTAATAATGTCTAAATGTTCTTGATCATTTTGCGATAAAGAACTATTACGAGTCATAATTTGGGTGAAACCTAAGATAGCATTGAGTGGTGTACGTAATTCATGACTCATCTTGGCTAAGAACTGACTTTTAGCACGGTTAGCAATTTCTGCTTGTTCGGCTGCTTGCTGAAGCGCCACATGAGAAAATTCTAAAGCTGCTAACATCAAGTTATTTTTCATCTCCTGTGCAACTTCAATTTCAAATGCTTGCCAGGGATAGGATTTATCTTTTACTGTTTGTTTCCACAGTTCAAATGATTTGCGGGGAGTCAGACGTAAACTATTATCAGCAGCTATAGAAATTGATGTCTGTGGATTTCCTGCCCAATTCACAGTTTGGACTTGCTCTGGTCGTAACCAAATAATATGATAAGACCTTTGATTTAAAAAAATTGAAATGGCAAGAATGCCACTAACTTTATCTT
The DNA here is from genome assembly GCF_001298445.1 of Nostoc piscinale CENA21. Lineage (NCBI taxonomy): Bacteria > Bacillati > Cyanobacteriota > Cyanophyceae > Nostocales > Nostocaceae > Nostoc > Nostoc piscinale. The sequence continues at coordinate 1,693,878 of NZ_CP012036.1, forward strand.
TAAATTTTCTAGCAGGGGGGTAGATTTGTGGTAAGGAGTCAGTATAAAAAATTTCTTGGCGGTTTTGTTCAGAAAGCCAATTTATTAGCTTTCTCATATCGCTGTCTGAGGGAGTTTGACCAATTAAAGTTAATTGTTCTTCTAATAAGATAGCAACACCTTGAGCTTGCACTAAGTTTAATAAATTAGATTCGTTGCGTTTAAAGACATTACCAATATAGTCTAATTCATTAGATAAAGCTTGTCTGAGTTGTTCTTGAATTGTTTTAACTTGTTGCCGATAAAAGTTTAGTTCAATTTCTTGCTGATTGAGTAATTGAATTGAAGCAAACTGACCAATAAATTCACAGATTTTGCGAATTTCATAATCAACATTTTTAGGTGTATAATGGTGACAAGCAATCATCCCCCAAAGCCGATTTTGATTGACAAGGGAGATACACAAAGTTGCGGTTACACCCATGTTATGCAAGTATTCTAGATGCCAGGGTGAAACGCTTCTTAAGGTTACTGTGCTTAAGTCTAAGAGTGGATGAGATGGAGTTAATTTAACTGGCTGATAATTGATATTGGGAATCAGGCGTAAACATTTTTCGTAGTAAAGTTGTCTGGCTTGGGCGGGAATATCTGAAGCAGGATAATGTAGGTCTAAATAACTTTCGAGATGACTTGGTTTATCTTCTGCAATCACCACTCCACTATAGTCTGCTTCTAATCTATAGAGCATTACTCGATCAAATTGTGTAATTTTTCGGACTTCTTTGACAATAATTTGAAATAGTTCTAAGGAATTTCTAGCAGTGGTTAGTTGAGAAACTGTTTGTTCTAAAAGATGACAATATCCCAGAAATGGACTACTTTTTGTATATGAACGCGGTTCTAATTCTAAGATGAAAACATTTTGCGATCGCTGTATAGTTCCGAGAAACAATTTCTGCGTGATTTCTCCAGAAAATTGGTGTATTTCAGATTTTAATTCAAACAAATAGACAAACGGCAATATCTCTTGTTGAAGAGAATCAATAATTAACTGGATTTGCTCTGAACCAAAGAGAAATGTTAAATTATGTCCAATTAAATCAGTAGCGGGAATCCCAAAAAATTCACTTGTATTTTTACTAGCTTGCAGAATCTTGAGTTGGGGTAATTCTAAAGCTAACAGGACACCAAATGGTTGAATATAACCAGGAATATTAATTGGTTCCTGATCACAATCAATGATAGTAATCGGAGCTGAATCAGTCATTTTGAAATTGAAATATTTTATTTTTTTGCAAAAATTCGATTTTAAAAAAAAGGCATTTGATTAAAATTTAGTGTTAATTGACACTGTAGTTAGCCAGAGGCTACATTCCGAGCTACAACAACTTATCTATCTTGCTGGTAGTAAAATTTACCTGCTTCGTAAGTTGATAATGATCTATTTTCATACTAACTAAGAAAGAATTTTGCTGTTCAGTGAAAAATTGTATGATTAAATTAACTATTTTGACATAAAATATTTATCCCAAAAATATTTTAGTGACAAAACTTTGGTAATTGGATCGCTCCTGCAATGCCAATAATAAAAGAGCGCATATCTATATGTATATGCGCTCTACGAGGAGATAAAATTGGCAGTAAAGAGGAATTTATTCGTAAATTACAAACCCAGCCGCAGGTACAGTAATTTTCACAGCTTTACCATTCCTGGCTGCAATTTTCACCGTTTGGCCGACTTGTTGTTTATCGGTGGAGTAAATGCAAGTCAGGAAATCACCTTCTTTGTGTAACTCGTTATCAATCGTCACCCAAGCTTCACGAGGTTGATAATAGTCGGTATTGATAGCCGCGACTATTTCTTGGTCACTGAGAATACGAGACCAAGGGACAACAGAACGAATTTCGTTACCAATGATTTGGGGTAAACCAAAGTTTACACCATCACCAGAAATAGGGCGGAGATATTGACGACCACGACTTAAAGCTTTTTTCTGGCTTCTAATTTGGAGAATTTGGGAGATTTCTTGATAGATGTAATTGTTTTCATTAAAGAAGTGAACGCCTCTAGTACCAAATGCACCGAACTCACCGCCAAACATGGACTCGCGCAAATAGCGATCGCTATCTCCATGTCCATCAAAACCTTGTTCTGTACCATAATAAATACAAGGGATACCCAGCGTTAAAGCGTTGAGTGCTAAAGCATTGAGTACTACTTTTGTAGCGTCTTTATCTGCACAGAATCTTGCTTTGTTTTGTCCTTTACGTACTTGGTCATGGTCGTCGAACATCGTCACGACCTTATCTCTAAACCAAACGTGAGATTCTTTTTGTACCAGTAAAGAATTACGGAACAAACTAAAGTAATCTCTAGGGTTACGATATCCTTTGACTAAATATTCCAGTTTGTCAGGAATCTCATCAACACCTAAAGCAGCATCTAAACCTGTCTCCTCTAAAGTTTCAAATGCTCTTTGTCTTCCGCCAGTAATTTCCCCAAGTAAAAAGAATCTTTCTTTACCAATGCTTTGAGCAAACTCATGAATCATCGAAGCAAAAATGCGCGTTGCACCTTTATCCATGTGTTTGACAGTATCAATGCGGAAACCATCAATATCTGCGTAGGCTATCCAATATTTATAAACCTGGGCCAGATATTTTAGAGCCGGAGATGGGACATAATCATCCAGTCCACCAAAGCCATGACGAATATCTTTTAAATCCTCAAAATCTCCTTCTAAAAATTCTGGATAACCATCCCAATTTCTAATGCGTCCTTTTTGGGTATATAAAGATGGATCTTGCAATTCTACAGGCCAAATTGCGTCATTTTCTTGCGGCCAAGTTGCGGGTTTGTTGGGGTCTGTTTTGCGAAATGGGATGCTAGGTTTACCTGTCGCATCATTAAAACCTTTGACTTGATAGGGTGTGCCGTTGTAATCAACAGTACCAGCTTCGTAACTAAAAATATTACCAGAATGGTTGAGGATAATATCTAAAATTACATAGATACCATTGGCATGAGCAGTTTGCACTAACTCTTGCAAATCTTCACCGCTACCGAATCTAGGGTTGATTTCTAAGAAATCTTGAATACCGTAACCGTGATATGTTTCTTGAAAAGATACCTGTTTAAAAATTGGACTAATCCAAATTGCAGATACGCCCAAACGCTTCAAGTATCCAATCTTACTAGTTAGTCCTTTAAGATTGCCACCAACGTATTTTACACCCGCTTCTCGCCAACGTTCTGCGCCTTCTGGTGTGCGAGTGGCATTATTTTGATCACCATCAAATAAGGGATTTACACCATTAGAGACAATATTTCCTGAATTATCTTTATATTCCTTCTCCTTACCATCAGAAAATCGGTCGAGCATCATAAAATAAAACACTTGGTCTTCCCAAGCATTGGGAGATGGATAAAATGTTTTATTGGTGGTATAAGAAGCTAAATTTAGTTGCGATAGTTGTTTGATTGTCATTTCCGTATTCTCAGATTAATGACTGAAATAATTGCTGTGTGGATACGGAAAGCTACAAAACTAAATTTTTTAATTCCGGATAACTTGTCAGTTTAACAATGCACTGATTATCCGATTCAACCATTGTTTTTCCCAGAATGAAACAGCCCTGCCCTTAAAAAGGGGATACTCAAGCGGATCAAGAAGTGCTGCCAATCACTTTTCAAACAACCTCGGAGACATCAGGGATCTAGCTGCTGAAAACTTGACTATCCACAGACTGCCAATAAAAAGCCCCCGGTGTTTACCAGGGGTATCTATCTCTATCAGCATCAACCTATTCCTACATCAAAGAGAATCGCACTTATCAGAGTTAATTGCATCCGCATTTATGCAAAAATTACATAAAATAAATTACATTTTTGCATAAATATCTCAGGGTATAGGCTGTAAAGGTTTTTCAAACCTATACCCTGGCTCAAGAAGTAGGGGAAAAAGGGGCAGAGAGCAGGGAGAAGCAAGCTCCTTCCCTCCTGCTGTGGAGCGAAGCGGAACTCATGTATCAAGCCCCGTCCTTCTAAGACGCTCGATTTGGGGCGGAGTAAAAGCACTGTCACAGTCTCTCCCCAGCCTCCGGCAGTGCTTAATACTTCTAAATCTTTGATTTTTCATCTTAAAGAAAAAGGCTTAACGTCTTGTTAAGCCTTAAAATGTCCTAGTGCTTAAGCAGACATCCGTGATTAATGTAGAAATATTAGCTTGACAGTTCATCTCTCTAAAGGAAGTCATTTGGACTTGGAGAAAAAACTTGAGAAAAACGGCACATCGCGTTAAGCTTCCTTAGCGTAACTGCACGCTGTGACATCAGGCGATGACAAATCAAAACTCCCACGAAATTCCCCCTTGTACTTGGAATCGTCCCATCGGTTTAGGCTGGGATAAACCTTATACCGTCCGCTACGCCAGTAATATTGATGATGGCCCTTGGCATGGAATGCCTTTGGGTGGTTTTGGTGCGGGTTGCATTGGGCGTTCTTCGAGGGGAGATTTTAACCTGTGGCACATCGATGGCGGTGAACATATCTTTAAAAATGTGCCGGCTTGTCAATTCAGTGTGTTTGAGTCTAATGGCACATCTTCTCAAGTTTATGCTTTATCTACTCAATCACCGGAAGATGGTAGTCTCCAGGCTTGGCAATGGTATCCAGCCAGTAGTGAGTCAGCTTTCACAGGAACATATCATGCTTTATACCCGCGTAGTTGGTTTGTGTATGAAAATGTCTTTCAAGCACAATTAACTTGTGAGCAGTTTTCGCCAATTTGGGCAAATAATTATCAAGAAACTAGCTATCCGATGGCGGTGTTTGTTTGGCAGGCGCATAACCCCAGTAATGCACCAATTACTCTCAGCATTATGTTGACTTGGCAAAATATGGTGGGCTGGTTTACTAATGCGTTGAAGTCGCCAGAAGTCAAGATTCGTGATGATGGTAGCCCAGTTTATGAGTATCAGCGCGCTGGGGTGAAAGTCAGGGCAATTACAATCAGGTAGTAGAAAATTTGCAATACTTTGGTTGTTTTTTAGGAAGGGTGGGAATTACTGAACCTGTACAGGAAGGTGACGGGAGTTGGTGTATTGCGACGGTGAAACATCCGCAAGTGGAAGTTTTTCACCACAGCAAATGGCATCCTGGAGGTACAGGTGAGGAGGTATGGCAAAGTTTTGCTAGTGATGGTTCTTTGCCTAATTATCTGGATGCAAATCCAGCCGTAGAAAATCAACAGTTAGGAAGTGCGATCGCACTTCGCTTCACTCTCCAACCAGGGGAAACTTTAGAAATTCCTTTTGTGTTGGCTTGGGATTTGCCTGTAACAGAATTTGCTGCGGGAGTAAATTATTACCGCAGATATACAGATTTTTTTGGGAAAAGTGGTGATAATGCTTGGAAAATTGCGACTACTGCTTTAGACAATTATCAAACATGGCGATCGCAAATTCAGAGTTGGCAAGCCCCAATTCTCCAGCGAGAAGATTTGCCAGATTGGTTCAAAATGGCGTTATTTAACGAATTATACGACTTAACTAGTGGTGGAACTCTCTGGAGTGCAGCTTCAGAACTCGACCCTATCGGCCAATTTGCTGTACTGGAATGTTTAGATTACCGTTGGTATGAAAGTTTAGATGTGCGGTTATACGGTTCCTTTGGGTTGCTGTTGCTGTTCCCAGAACTAGAAAAGTCGGTGATGCGGGCTTTTGCTAGGGCAATTCCCCAAAGTGATGACCATCAACGGATTATTGGTTACTACTATACCATTGGTGCAGATACAACGACTGCCCCCCGTAAAGTCGCAGGTGCAACACCCCACGATTTAGGCGCACCCAATGAACACGTCTGGGAAAAGACAAATTACACCTGTTATCAAGACTGTAATTTATGGAAAGATTTAGGCTCTGATTTTGTTTTGCAAGTTTACCGTGATTATTTGTTGACTGGTGCTAATGATGTCGAGTTTTTGGCAGATTGTTGGGATGCAATTGTCCAAACTCTCGATTATCTGAAAACTTTCGACAAAGATGGCGATGGTATTCCAGAGAATTCTGGCGCACCAGACCAAACCTTTGATGATTGGCGGTTACAGGGTGTGAGTGCTTATTGTGGCGGGTTGTGGTTGGCGGCGTTGGAAGCAGCGATCGCAATTAGTGATATTTTAATCACGAACCAAAAAGTAGTAGAGAGCGCAGAGAAACAGAAGTCTATCTATGAAGGTTGGTTAGCGCAATCTCGTCCTATCTATGAGGAAAAGTTGTGGAATGGACAATATTATCGGTTAGATAGTGGTAGTGGTTCTGCTGTGGTGATGGCAGATCAATTATGTGGGCAATTTTATGCCAGATTACTAGAACTGCCAGATATTGTACCGAGCGATCGCGCCCTTTCTGCTCTCAAAACTGTTTATGATGCTTGTTTCTTGAAGTTCCAAAACGGTGAATTTGGTGCGGCGAATGGTGTGCTTCCCGATGGTTCCCCAGAAAACCCCAAAGCCACCCATCCTTTAGAAGTGTGGACAGGAATCAATTTTGGACTAGCGGCGTTTCTGGTACAAATGGGAATGCAGGATGAAGCTTTGCGGCTAACAAAAGCTGTAGTGCAGCAAGTTTACAACAACGGCTTGCAATTCCGCACACCAGAAGCTATCACCGCCGCCGGAACTTTCCGCGCGAGTACTTATCTCCGCGCGATGGCGATTTGGGGTATTTATTTAGTGATGAGTAAATAGTAAATAAGATTTAGATTTGTTCTGAAGCTGAAGCTTGGAGTTAAGAAAAAGTCACTCCGAGCTTTTTGCTTAAATATGCTTAGTTGATTGTTGCAATGCAGTGACGATATTAGCTTTTTTATTAAAAAAATACCTGCAAATAAAAATAAAGTCTCATTATTTTTTACATAAATATAATTATTTTTAATGTTTGTTATCAGTTATTTATATCTTTTCAAAGTTTTATTGAGTTATTTAGGTTGTATTCTAAAAATCAATGTCATAATTCCATGACATTAAGCTTACTCTCTAAAATGGCATAAATATTTAATATGATTTATTTTCTAATAGTTGTTTTTTCTAAAGCAAATTAATATAGAGTTTCCTAATCTGCTGAGGTACTTAATACATTTTTTTTACTTCTCATAATCAATCATGAAAAGCTTTTTACCAAAAAGACAAATCAATTACATATATACCAAAAAGTTTCACTATAAATTACATAGTTATTGGTTCAAGATTCGCGCAAGTAAACGCTCAGTTAATTTAGATATTCCTCATCATAAACATATTTTTTGGAGTTGGTGCGGTAGTTTTTTTGGCATAGCTTTAGCAGCTTACCTTTCTGTCAAAACCAATTCTCCTTTACTAATCGCTCCTTTTGGTGCCACTAGCGTTTTGATTTTTGGTGTACCTGATAGTCCCTTGGCTCAACCTCGTAATGTAATTGGTGGTAATTGTTTGGCTGCTATAGTCAGCCTTATTGTTTTGCATCTTTTTGGTTCAGAACCTTGGGCAATGGGAATGGCAGTTGCTACTGCTATTGGAATCATGCAATTAACTGCAACTTTGCATCCACCTTCTGGTGCAGTTGCATTAGTTGTAATGATGACTAAAGCTCCTTGGGAATTTCTTGTAACTCCTGTAATAGAAGGTTCTATTATCCTTGTATTGTGTGCTGTGATTTTTAATAATCTAGCCAAGGAGAGGAGTTATCCAAAATACTGGTTATAAAACAAAAAAAGACACGAAATTTCGTGTCTCTATGTAAAATTTTATTTGCTAAATTATTTAAGTTTCCAGCACTTCTCGCAATAAAGAAGCCAATTTATCCGCACTATCAGGAACTGCGATCGCTTTAGCATTTTCCCCCATTTTGGTTAACTCGGCGGGATTTTGCAATAACTCTAAAACTTGAGTTTGCAATTTTTCGGCGGTTAACTCCGATTGTTTGTCAGTAATTGCTGCGCCAGCTTTGGTAAATACCTCGGCGTTATAAGATTGATGATCTTCCGCCGCAAAGGGGTAAGGAATCAAAATTGCGGGTGTGCCGCACACTGCTAATTCTGTTAAGCTACCAGCACCAGAACGACTAATTGCTAAAGTTGCGCGTCGCAACAGCGCCGCCATATTGTCATAAAAAGGTAACTCTATATATTGCGGATGTTTAAAAAATTCCGGCATCGGGATCGCGATCGCCTGTTAAATGCACAATATAAGCACCCTTATCCAACCAAGCACTCGCAGCTTGACGGACAAATTTATTTACAGCCACTGCGCCTTGACTACCGCCAAACACCACAATTAACGGCACATTCTCCGGGATATTTAAATCTAGCGGGGGAACTTCTGCGGCTAAAAATTGCGATCGCACTGGTGTACCAACACAAACATTTTTCGCTTTGGGTAAATACTTAGCAGCCGCTTCAAACCCCAGCGCCATTGCATTGCACCAAGGGCCAAAAAACCTTGTTACTTTTCCTGGTAAAGCGTTAGATTCGTGAAAAACTACAGGTAAACCCAAAGAACGCGCCGCAATTACCGCAGGCCCCGCAATATAACCGCCTGTAGTAAACACCCCTTGAAATTTCCCCTGTTTGAGAATTCGTCGAACTTCTATAATCGAACCAGTGAGTTTGCCTAAAATCTTTAGAGATGCAAGTCCGAACCCTTGCTGGAACCCTTCAACTTCAATAATATTCAAGGGATACTGTTTGGGAACAAGTTGCGTTTCTAGTCGATTCGGCACACCCAACCATTCAATTTCATAGTTTGGCAGTTTTTCTGCCAGTGCGATCGCCGGAAACAAATGTCCACCAGTCCCACTGGCAGCTATGAGTAATCTTATCGGTGCGTTTGTCATCAAACCTCTACCGTTTAGCGCCTAGCTTAACTAAGATAAAACAATTTCCCGACCTTCATGAATAAAATCAGTAAACTGTTACCAATGACTAACATTATTCCTATATTCCGCAAACGCCAACCCCGGTTTTTAACTCCAAGTTGGCTGTTATTATCGCTGCTGACACTTGGTTTAACTAGCAGTTTACACAGTGTGCAAGCAGCCACTCCCCCAACTCCACCAGCAGAACTAAATAATTTACTAACACAAATTGATACAGCCGCTAGTAAAGGCAATGCTCAAGCCGTACTTCAATTCTACAGTCCCAATTTTACCAATGGAGATGGCTTAAACCGTACAAACTTGGAAAAAGCCCTGGTGACTCTTTGGAAACAATACCCCCAATTACGCTACACCACAAAGCTGCAATCATGGAAATCTGAAGGTAATGCCATTATTGCCGAAACAGTCACTAACATTTCTAGCGCCTCATCCACTAACGCTAATAACTTGGCGCTGAATGCCACAATCACATCCCGTCAAAGAATTGCAGGCGGCAAAATTGTCAGTCAAGAAATCTTAGGAGAACGGACTCTGATTACTAGAGGTAATCAGCCACCCCAACTAGATGTGAAATTACCCCAGCAAGTAAAAGTTGGGCAGCAGTATAGTTTTGATGCCATTGTGAAAGAACCATTGGGAGAGGATTTTCTACTAGGGGCAGCAATGGAAGAACCTGTCAAAATCGAAAAATATCTCAACCCTGCACCTTTAGATTTGCAATTACTCACATCCGGTGGCATCTTTAAAGTTGGACGCGCCCCTGCAACTCCTGGTAATCACTGGGTTTCTGCCGTGGTTGTTCGGGGTGAAGGAATCACAATGGTAAGTCAGCGTTTAAGAGTAGTTAAATGAAGTCTGAAGCACATAGCCCTCAGACTGAAGTCTGGAGCTATACAAACTAAACCCACCTGCGCGGGTTTGATATCCTTCAATCTTCACCTTGGTCAATAGTTCAGAATTATTGGACAATTAACACTGGACTATTGACTATTGACTAACAATGATTTCCCTACAAAATCAAATTGTGTTAATTACTGGTGCAAGCAGTGGAATAGGTACTGCTTGTGCCAAAGTTTTTGCTGGTGCTGGTGCAAAGTTGATTTTAGCGGCGCGACGGCTGGAACGTTTGCAGCAGTTAGCAGACAGCTTAAACCAAGAATTTGGGACAACCACTCATTTATTACAGCTAGATGTGCGCGATCGCCCTGCGGTAGAATCAGCAATCAATAGTCTGCCTGCTGAATGGTCGAATATAGACATTCTCATCAACAACGCCGGTTTGAGTCGCAGTTTAGATAAGCTGCACGAAGGCGACTTTCAAGACTGGGAAGAAATGATAGATACCAATATCAAAGGTTTGCTTTACCTCACCCGCTATGTCGTTCCGGGAATGGTCAGCCGTGGTCGTGGTCATGTGGTCAATCTTGGTTCCATCGCCGGACATCAAACTTACCCTGGTGGGAATGTTTACTGTGCAACGAAAGCTGCGGTTAAAGCAATTTCGGAAGGTTTAAAACAAGACTTGTTAGGTACTCCAGTCCGCGTTACTTCTGTTGATCCTGGGATGGTAGAAACAGAATTTAGTGAAGTGCGGTTTCATGGCGACGCGGAACGCGCCAAGCGAGTTTATCAAGGCGTAAATCCCTTAACTGCTGATGATATTGCTGATGTGATATTTTTCTGCACCACGCGATCGCCCCACGTTAACATTAACGAAGTCATCCTCATGCCAGTAGATCAAGCCAGCGCCACTCTCGTCCATCGTCATCATTAAGTACTTTATATTACGGCTAAAATCTTTATACTTAGAAAGTTTATAGATATGTAGGTTGGTGAAACGAAGTCAAACTTAATAAATACAAGGTTTTAATTTTTGATTTTTGTTTCTCAACCTACATTTGCAGTATTTTAAATCAGTATATTTTTTAACGTCTTACTTAAAACTTTAACAATTACTTGCAACTCATACTCATTTCGACTATGATTTATTTAAAGAAATCAAATAAATCATCCCAGCTATGGAGAGCCTTGTTATCGGTGTATTTGCTAGTCTAGGAGCCGGACTAGCTACAGCCATCGGAGCCTTACCTGTTTTACTCCCAATTAACTTAACGCAACGAGTACAAGGAATCATGCTGGGGTTTGGTGGGGGAGTGATGTTAGCGGCCACATCCTTTTCATTAATTATGCCAGGGACAGAAGCCGCAATGGCTCAAGGTTTATCCCAAACAAATGCGGCATTAATTATTGTTGCAGGGATGTTGTTAGGAGGAGCATTCCTCCAACTAGCTCATCGTTTTTTACCCCACGAACACTTTTTTAAAGGCAAGGAAAACTTTCATGGCAATAATCTTAAGCGAATTTGGCTTTTTATTGCCGCAATTACTATTCATAACTTCCCCGAAGGATTAGCCGTCGGCGTGAATTTTGGCAATAATAATATTAGTGATGGCATTCCCGTAGCCTTGGGAATTGGCTTACAAAATATTCCCGAAGGTTTAGTAGTTGCCTTATCATTAGTTGCTGAGAAATATTCAGCCACTTATGCTTTATGGATTTCTTTACTCACAGGTTTAGTCGAACCCATTGGTGGTTTAATTGGTGCTGGTGTGGTGAGTATTGCTAATTTTGTTTTACCTTGGGCAATGGCATTTGCAGCCGGAGCAATGTTATTTGTCATTAGTGATGAAATCATCCCCGAATCACATCGCAAAGGCTTAGAAAAAGAAGGAACATTCGGTGTCATGTTTGGCTTTGTAGTGATGATGTTTTTAGATATTGCTCTGGGATAATTTAGCTAGTACAACAAGGCAAAAGTAAAAAATCAAAAGGAAAAAGAAAAAATATTGATACTACAAGCCTTTTAGTAATTCCTTATGGTCTGTTTATTTACGCCATGCTGTACTAGTGAGAAAGTTAATTAACCAGTTAATTTGTCATTTGTCATTGGTAAAAGTTTGATTTTATTTCTCAAAAAACAGTACACCTAAAATTACAGTTTTCCATTCTCAACTTTCACAAATAATTTCCAACTCAAAAGGAGCGAATTATGAACTTCACTCGCTTTGAACATCTTAACCTTGCTTGCAAAGACATTGCAGCCAGCCAAAAATTTTATCAAACTCTATTTCCTGATTGGTATGTACGTGCTGAAGGTGTGTATAACGGTAGTCGTTGGTTACATTTTGGTAATGACCAATTTTATTTAACTTTGAATGATTATTCAGAGCAGAATCGAGTGTCACAACCCTACGAAAGCATTGGTATTAATCACGTCGGCTTTGTCATTAAAGACGGCGAAGGAATGCAAAAATTGCTAGAAAACGCGGGGATTGAATATTACACACTTACAGCACCAGAAACCAAGCACAGAATCTATGTCAATGACCCCGATGGTAATGAAATTGAGTTAGTAGAATATCAACCAGATTATGCGCTGAGGTAAATATAATTCCTAGACATTACTTGTGAATTAACAAAACAGAATACATCCGCTACTTCGCCAGAATTCTCTAATTGAATTCTGTGCGAGTAGTAGTGCTTTACCTCACGCTCTTATTCTGATACCAATTCACGAAATTACAGTATCAAAACTTTACCATTCACCGACATAAGTACCTAAAGAACGGGCGCTGTGTATCAAATAACTGCCGGGATCGACGGGTGATGGGCTTTTAGCGACTACATCTGCAATGGGAACAGGGACGACTTGCCCATTTTGCCAAGCTACCATCTGGTCGTATTTTTCTTGAGCAATTAAATCTACAGCAGCTTTGCCAAAAACTGTAGCTGTGAGTCTGTCTAAGGCAGAAGGAATTCCACCACGTTGAATATGTCCTAAAACAGAAACTCGTGTATCTACTTCATGGTTGGTACATTGAGTGATTTGGTCTGCAATGTATTGTCCCATGCCACATTTTAATGATGGGTATTTGTTATTGAGTTCTAAACCGCAACTGTTACCAAAATCAGCTACGCAAGGTGAAATACCTTCCGCAACGACAACAATGGCAAATTTCCGCCGCCAAGTATTTCGCAGTTCGTCGAGATGTTGGCATAAACCGGGAATTGTGTAAGTTACTTCGGGGATTAAAATTACATCTGCGCCGCCGGCAATACCGGAATGTAAAGCTAAATGTCCGGCGGTGCGTCCCATCACTTCCACAATCATGACGCGATCGTGGCTGGCGGCGGTAAATGTGAGACGATTGAGAGCATCGACAATTGTATTCACAGCCGAATCAAATCCGATCGCTCTTTCTGTTAAAGCAACGTCATTATCTATAGTTTTGGGAATCGTAATTAAATTCCAATTACCAAGCGTCGCTAGTTGATGAATAATATTCATACTGCCATCACCGCCAATGGCAATCAAGGCATCTAACTGTAATTCTGCGTAACTAGCAATCATCTCACCCGCACGGGCTAGGGTATCGCCTTTATTGATTGTGCCGAGAATAGTACCGCCCATATTCAGCAGGGGATCGATACCGCGCAAATCCCAACCGTGGACGCTGAGTGCGATCACTTGTCGCTCTAATAAACCTTGTGTAGCATAAGGAATACCAACAACTTCCCAATTGTATGTGAGTGTGGCATGACTCACAACTGCACGAATTACACAATTCAAACCCGGACAGTCGCCGCCACTAGTCAGAATACCAATACGTTTTTTCATATTTATATGTCATTTGTCCTTTGTTATTAGATCAGGACTTACGCAGAATCATGAAAAAACTTAGACGCGCAAGCGGCTTCCCGAAGGGTACCGCAAAGGACACGAAGTTAAGAGGATTCGAGAGGGTTCTTGCGTAAGTCCTATAGATGTCTCCCTTACACCCCTGCACCCTCGTACCCCACTCCCAGTTTTAGCCATGATAATAAGATGGTTCATAAACTCGCCCCCATTCAGGTTTATATGTCCGCAAAGCTTTCATATATTGGGCGCGTTCAAAGGCGCTGGGATTTGGGCAATTTTTCTGACTCATGCTACCTTGTAACTGCCGGACTGATTCATATTCGTGTTTTTCCATCCATTGGCGCATTTCCTCCTCAATGCAGTGAATGTGATTAATGCCTTGATGCAGCAGTACAGAACACAACATAGTAATATTTGCGCCCACCATCAGCATTTTTAAGACATCTTGGCCGTTGTGAATACCACTGGTTGCGGCTAAGTCGGCATTGATGCGATCATAGAGAATAGCAATCCAACGCAGAGGTAAGCGGATATCTTGGGGAGTGCTTAAAAGTACGTTTGGTTGGACTTCCAAGGTTTCGAGGTTGATATCTGGTTGATAAAATCGATTGAACAACACCAAAGCATCAGCCCCAGCATCATCTAAACGCTGGGCGAAATTGGCCATATTGGTAAAATAGGGACTCAGCTTGACTGCAACGGGAACATTCACAGAAGCTTTGACGTTACGCACCATATTGACGTAACTTTCCTCGATATCTTCTCCTGGAAGTTCCGTGTCAGTTTGGACGTAGTAAATATTTAATTCTAGTGCTGAAATACCTGCCTGTTTTAAAAGCCTAGCGTAGTCAGTCCAGCCATCTAAAGAAGAACCATTCAAGCTGGCAATAATGGGGATATCGACTTTTTCCTTAGCTTTGTGAATTAGTTCTAAATATTCGTCTGGGCCGATGCGAAATCTTTCTGGTTCAGGAAAATAAGTCAGAGATTCAGCAAAACTTTCTGTGCCATAAGTTAAGTGATGATGCAGTTCGTAACTTTCTAAGCTTAACTGTTCTTCAAACAGTGAGTGCATTACAACTGCACCAGCACCAGCATCTTCCATGCGTTGAATGTTATCAATATTTTCTGTTAATGGAGATGATGAGGGGACAAGGGGCGATCGCAATTGCATCCCCATGTATGTTGTAGTTATGTCCATATCACTTTATTCCTAAATAGTTGAGAGGTGTGAAGTAATGCGATTTCTTAAAACCCCTCTCCAAACCTCTCCCCGAAGCGGGGAGAGGCTTTGAATCTTCCTCCCCTGCCCTTGTAGGGAAGGGGTTGGGGGTTAGGTTTTGAGAGAAAGCTGAAGTATGAAATTTCACACTTCATACTTTTCTGCTGCTAAATATTGATATGTTTGCCATCGGGTATTGACATCGGCTTGGGCTTCTTGGAGTAACTGCTTGGCTGCTTCTGGGTTAATTTTGGTCAGCATCTTGAAGCGGTTTTCTAGATACATCGATTGTTCTATCGAGAGTTTTGGTGTGCGGGAGTCTAGTTGTAGGGGGTTTTCGCCAAGGTTGCGGAGTTCTGGGTTATACCTATACAGTAGCCATCTACCTGAATCAACGGCGGCTTTTTGATTGTGCATACCTTGGCTCAAATCTATGCCGTGGGCAATGCAATGACTGTAAGCGATAATTAATGATGTCCCAGGATAAGCCTCGGCTTCTAAAAAGGCTTTGAGCGTTTGTTCATCTCTCGCACCCATCGCCACACTCGCA
Source organism: Nostoc piscinale CENA21 (assembly GCF_001298445.1). Taxonomy (NCBI): domain Bacteria; kingdom Bacillati; phylum Cyanobacteriota; class Cyanophyceae; order Nostocales; family Nostocaceae; genus Nostoc; species Nostoc piscinale. The sequence goes on from NZ_CP012036.1 coordinate 1,709,238, forward strand.
ACGTAGACGTTACCGTAAGTCATGGCGATTAAACCTAAGTCTTTTTTGGGTGCAGGTTTACCACCAGCAGCAAATTTGGCGACGGCGGCTTTAGGAGTGGATTTGGACATCTGTCCGCCTGTGTTGGAATACACTTCTGTGTCAAGCACTAAAATATTCACATTGCGACCACTGGCGAAGACGTGATCTAGTCCCCCAAAGCCGATGTCATAAGCCCAACCATCACCGCCAATAATCCAGACGCTCTTTTTAACGAGGTAGTCGGCAATACTCAGCAGTTCTTTGGCTTTGGGGTGATTAATAATTTCTAGCTTGTGTTTGAGGATAGCAATGCGATCGCGTTGTTCGCAAATATCGGCTTCATCTTTCTGCACAGCATTCAAAATACTATTTGCTAGTTCTTCTCCTACCACTGGCGCGAGTAAAGTCAGCATTTCGGCGGCGAATTGGGCTTGTTTATCAATAGAAATGCGAAAACCTAACCCAAATTCGGCGTTATCTTCAAATAAACTATTAGACCAAGCAGGGCCTCGTCCTTCGGCGTTTTGTGTCCAAGGTGTTGTCGGTAAGTTACCACCATAAATCGAAGAACAACCTGTGGCGTTGGCAACAATCATGCGATCGCCAAACAACTGTGTTGCTAATTTAATATAGGGAGTTTCCCCACAACCGCCGCAAGCACCAGAAAATTCAAATAGCGGTTCTTGCATTTGCTGTTGGTTGATATGATTTAGCTTCAAGTTGCGTCTATCAGGGTTGGGAAGATTTAAGAAGAAATCCCAATTTTGCCGTTCAGCTTCTCGCAATGGGGGTTGCGGTTCCATATTGATAGCTTTTTTGCGCGTTTCGCTTTTATTCTTCGCCGGACACACATCTACACAAATACCGCAACCTGTACAATCTTCGGCGGCTACTTGGATAGTGTATTTTAAGCCGTGCCAATCATGGTCTTTGGCATTGGTACTCTTAAAAGTGGGCGGTGCATTTTCTAGTTCTTGGGGTTCGTAAACCTTGCTACGAATCACACTGTGAGGACACACCATCACACATTTACCACACTGCACGCAGACATCTGCATCCCATACAGGAATTTCTTGGGTAATGTTGCGTTTTTCCCATTTAGCAGTTCCGGTGGGGTAAGTTCCATCCACAGGTAACGCACTCACAGGTAAATCATCGCCACATTTAGCAATCATTGTACCTAGCACTTCCCGCACGAAAGTTGGTGCAGTATCGGGTACAGGTGAGCGCAGTTTAATGTGACTATCTATACCTGCTGGAACTTTGACTTTATGGAGATTATCTAAGCTGCGGTCTACGGCGTTGAGGTTCATTTGGACAATTTCATTGCCCTTTTTGCCGTAGGATTTGGTAATTGATTGCTTGATTTGGGCGATCGCTTCTTCTCGTAACAACACACCAGACAAGGCAAAAAAGCATACTTGCATTACCGTATTTATTCTGCCGCCCATCCCCGCTTCGCGGGCAACTTTATAAGCATTAATTACATAAAATTTGAGTTGTTTTGCAATAATTTGTGTTTGGACTAATCTCGGTAATTTCTGCCAAACATCTTCTACATTGTAAGGACTATTTAATAAGAAAGTTCCACCAGGAATAATATGCGCCAACATATCAAACTGTTCTAAAAATCCCCATTGGTGACAGGCGACAAAGTTGGCTTGGCTAATTAAATAAGTGGAGTGAATAGGTTGAGAACCGAAGCGGAGATGGGAAACCGTCACCGAACCAGATTTTTTCGAGTCGTAGACAAAATAACCTTGGGCGTAATTATCAGTTTCCTCGCCAATAATTTTGATGGAGTTTTTATTTGCACCCACAGTTCCATCGGAACCCAAACCATAGAAAATTGCCCGGACTATATTATCTGGTTCAATGTGAAATTCTGGGTCATAATCTAAGCTGGTATGGGTGACATCATCGTTAATACCAATGGTGAAATGATTTTTGGGTGTAGTCTCTGCCAAATTATCAAACACAGCTTTAATCATCGCCGGTGTAAATTCTTTGGAAGATAAACCATATCTTCCACCCACTACACCCTTACACCCCTGCACCCCTACACCCCAAACTTCATGCAAAGCAGTGATGACATCCAAATACAATGGTTCACCGGACGCGCCAGGTTCTTTAGTTCTGTCTAAAACGGCAATGCTGCGAGTCGTGGCGGGTAATGCAGCGATAAATCTTTGGCTATCAAAGGGACGATACAACCGCACTTTGACTACACCAACTTTTTCACCACGGGCATTGAGATAATCTACGGTTTCTTGGACGGCTTCGCAACCAGAACCCATAATCACGATAATTCTTTCGGCGGTGCGATCGCCATAATATTCAAATAATTGATATTGTCGCCCTGTCATTTGGGCGAACTCATCCATAATTTTTTGGGTGATATCTGGACAAGCATCATAATAAGAATTAACTGTTTCTCTGGCTTGAAAATAAACATCAGGGTTTTGGGCTGTACCCCGTAACACTGGTTTATCAGGAGTTAAGGCGCGGGAACGATGGGCAAATACTAATTCATTGGGGATGAATGCGCGTAAATCTTCTTCATTTAATAGTTCTAATTTATCAACTTCGTGGGAAGTGCGAAAACCATCAAAGAAATGTAAAAAAGGAAGGCGAGATTCTAAACTTGCTCTTGTAGAAATTAAAGCAAAATCATGGGCTTCTTGCACAGAGGCGGCGCATAACATTGCAAAACCAGTCCCACGACAAGCCATAACATCACTATGGTCGCCAAAAATTGAGAGACCTTGGGCGGCGAGCGATCGCGCAGCAATATGAAATACTGTAGGTGTGAGTTCTCCCGCTATTTTGTACATATTCGGGATCATCAACAATAATCCCTGAGATGCTGTGAATGTGGTTGTTAAAGAACCTGTTTGTAAAGCACCATGCACTGCACCTGCTACGCCGCCTTCACTCTGCATCTGTACTACTGTTGGTACAGTTCCCCAAATATTTGGTTTACTTTCACTCGCCCAAGCATCCGCCCATTCAGCCATCGGCGAAGAAGGAGTAATTGGATAAATTGCTATGACTTCATTCAGTCGATAGACAACTTGAGCTACTACCTCATTACCATCTATGGTTGCAAAGGTTCTCTGATTCATTTTCCTGTCTTCCCTCTGCCTTTGGCTTTTCTTCTAGACTTTGCTGTTTCTAAGTTGAAGTTAGGAGAAAAACATGAGGAAGTTGTGAGGAAAATTACATATTCGGACACCCAGGCATATTATCTCCAAGCAGCAACCGTGCCAGACTGGGTAAAGCTTCACCGTATGTAGGATGGATGTGAACCGATCGCTCTAACAATTGCCAAGTTGCTCCTGCTTCCATCAGGGATAAAAATACATGAACTAGTTCAGCAGTTTCGTACCCTACTAAGGTTGCTCCCAGGATTTTGTCTGTTTCGCGGTCGATTACCATCCGATAAAATCCGAGGTCATGCCCCCACTCGATCGCACGCGCAATTTGGCTCATGGGTAAGGTGACAGTATGGGCGTTGATACCTTGTTTCTGAGCCTGTTCTAAGGTCATACCCACCCGCCCTACCTGGGGTTCTGTGTAAACAGCATAACCAAGGACGCGATCGCTGCGTGTGCGGTTTTCTCCACACAAAATTGCTTTTAAGCGGCGATAGTCTTCCCATGACACATGGGTAAAAGCAGGCTGTTTGGCAGCATCTCCGATGGCATAGACTCCAGAACAGGTAGTCTGGAACTGGTCATCAATTTTGACAAAGCCTCGCTCGTCTAGCTCAATGCCGCTGGCGGTTGCATTTAAGGCACTTGTATTGGGTTTGCGTCCAATCGCCACCAGCAACGCTTCTCCCTGGAGTTGTTCGCCATTGCTCAGGGTTAAACTAAACACATTATTCTCGTGGGCGACGTGATTCACATTGACTCCAAAGTGGAGATGTATCCCATCCTGCTTGAATGCTTCTGCTAAGACCTTGCTGACATCAGGCTCTTCCTGTCCAAGGACGCGATCGCCCCGCACAATTAAGTGGGTCTGACTGCCCAACCGCGCTAGTCCTTGTCCCAATTCCAAGCCAATATAGCCGCCTCCAATCACCAATAAACGGGCTGGTAAGGTATTCAAGTCAAAGAAGTTACGGTTAGTTAAGTAGGGCGTTCCGGCAAGTCCGGGAATATCAGGAATTAGTGATGACGTGCCTGTGTTAATAATTACTAGAGGAGCCTGAAAGTTAACATCCCCACCTTTGACCGTCCGTTCACCGACAAAAGCAGCTTCGGCACAAATGACTTTAACACCCGCAGTCTCCAATCGCTTGTGAATCCCTTGATTAAAGGTGCTGCGGATGCCCCGAACTCGCTCCATGACCGCAGGGAAATCCACTTGAACCTCTGTGTGGATGCCTAACTTCTGACTCTGGCGCGCCCGACCTGCTGCATGAGCCGCTGCTAAGAACGCTTTGGACGGAGTGCAACCATAGTTAATGCAACTGCCACCTAAAGCATCCCGCTCAAACAAGACAACCTTACGTCCTTCATTGGCAAAATCAGCCGCCAGTGGAATGCCTCCTTGACCACTGCCGATCACGATGACATCTGCTGTTTCCATCAGCGCGACACTCCTTGGAGATAGTTGGCTTTCATCACACTCTCACACTCAAAGTTAAAACCTCTCTGCCTATTGAGGTAGGTGTGGATTAAGCGATGACATTTAAACCTAGCGAAGTCCACCAGCAATGTACAGCGTTTCGCCAGTGATCCAGGCTGAATCGGCAGAAGCCAGGAAGACAACAGCAGGGGCGATGTCTTGTGGCTGCCCAATCCTACCCAGTGGTGTTTGCGCTTCAATCTGTTGGCGGCCTTCACCCTCAGTAATTCCTGCTGTGTGCGTACCCTCAGTTTCCACCATGCCAGGATTAATGGAGTTGACTCGAATCTGGCGGGGGCCTAACTCTTTAGCTAACGACTTTGTGATAGCATCAACAGCCGCTTTGGTAGCACTATAGATTGAGGCGTTCGCAGGTGTAAAAGTGCTGACGAGAGAACTGATATTGATAATGCTACCGCCTGTCGAACCGAAGTGCTTTATGGCTTGTTGTGAGGCGAGGATTAATCCCAACACATTCAAATCGAATTGCTTGTGGAAGTGTTCTTCGGTGATGTTTTCAAGTGGGGAAAATTCATAAATTCCAGCATTGTTGACTAAAATATCCAGCCTACCGAATGTTTGCTGTGTCTGTGCAAACAGATGTTCAATCTCTGCTTTTTTGGCAACATTTGCCTGGAGAGCGATCGCCTTGCCTCCGTTGCTGACAATCTCGTCAACTACACGATTGGCTGCTTCTTGGCTAGATGCGTAGTTGACGACAACGCCTGCACCTTCGGCTGCCAGATGTTTGGCGATTGAGGCACCAATACCTTTCGACGCACCTGTAACGACTGCGATTTTGCCATCTAGTTTTGTCATACCTGTGATTCCTGTGGTTGTTGGGTTTAAGATATCTGTCCGAAATAGGTGCGAACTTAGATAACTGCATCCGCGATCGCTAACTAATCGATCAATTGCTACTTAATAGGTTGATACATAGCTGAATTTCAGCAGTCTAATTTTGATGATCTGATTGCGCGTTCCGGGACTGATCTTACTTTCAATCAGTTATCGTGATTAGTTAATTTTTGGTTAAACTTAGACTATCGATGTTCTTAATTTAAAATACCAGTTAACTTAGAGCGTACACACTTAGTGACATCAACGAGTAACGATAAAAGCACCCAGAGCGATCGCTACAACATATCATGAACATAAATAGGTTCCAATCAGGTGTGATATTATTTAACGCTGATTCCAGTCAAATTACTCCAGTTATTTGATTTAAAACAAAATTATCAGGTTGTGCGTGGTATTTGTAATGTTCTGTGTGAAAAACTGTGAACTGAGACGCACAACTCTAGATATTGCACAATAAATTTAGTTCGTTGTGGTGACTACCAACAAATGCCAACTACACTTGCTGACGCACAAAATTTAGTTTCTGACCTCATCTCCCGCTACTCATCCCGTGTAGATTATTTGATGATTCGCCTAGAGGAAGCAGAAGGGACTGATATCTTGTTGCGTGGCGACAAGGTAGAAACCCTCAGTGAAGGTATTTCCATTGGTGGACATATTCGCGCTTGCTACAAAGGTGGCTGGGGTTTGAGCAGTTTTAACCAGCTTTCTACTATTAAAGAACGAATTGAAGAAGCGATCGCAGCTGCCCGGATGGTAGGTGATGAAGAAACTTTACTAGCGCCCATTGACCCAGTGCAAGCAGTCTGTCAATTACCTCTACTAGGTACAGATCCACGTAAAATTAGCCTATCGCAGAAAAAACAATTGTGCGATCGCTACACTCAACTATTAAAAAGTGTTGACACCCAAATTACTACAACTTCCGTTCGCTACGGTGATAGCGCCCAAAGAATCATCATTGCTACCTCCGAAGGTACACTGATTGACCAATCTTGGGTAGATATGGAAATGCGCTTCGCTGCCACCGCCAGAAACGGCGAAACCGTCCAAACCGGAAGAGAAACTACAGGTTCTCGTAAAGCCTACGAAGATTTAATAAATTTAGATGAACAAGTCAAAAGTGCAGCTCAAAGAGCAGTTGCAGCTTTATCTCTCCCACCAGTTAAAGGTAATACCTATACCGTAGTTATTGACCCCATCCTCACAGGTTTATTTGTTCATGAAGCTTTTGGTCATCTTTCCGAAGCTGATATGGCTTACGAAAACCCCGACTTACTCGAAGTTATGACCATCGGGCGGCGCTTTGGGCCAGAAGAACTACAAATTTTTGATGGTGCAGCCCCAACCGGACACCGTGGTAGTTATTTTTATGATGATGAAGGTACACCCGCCACAACCACCCAACTTATCCAAGATGGGGTTTTAGTCGGAAGGTTGCACTCACGAGAAACCGCCGGCAAATTAGACGAAGCCCCCACTGGTAACGCCCGTTGTCTCAATTATCACTTCAGCCCGATTGTCCGAATGACTAATACCTGGATAGAGCCAGGAAAAACGCCAGTCGCCGATTTATTTACAGATATCAAAGAAGGAGTCTACGCCCGTAACTGGTTGGGGGGGATGACTAATGGTGAAATGTTCACTTTTAGCGCCGGGGAAGCATGGATGATTAGAAACGGCAAAATTGCTGAACCTGTCAGAGATGTCACACTGTCGGGTAATGTTTTCCAAACCCTAGCTGATATTGAAGCAATTGGCGATGACTTCTACTGGGATGAGTCTGGTGGCTGTGGTAAGGGAGGGCAAAATGGTTTACCTGTAGGTTGTGGTGGCCCCAGCCTCCGCATTAGAGATGTCGTTGTAGGTGGAGAAGTTTAGTTAAATGCGTAATGCGTAATTTATAATTACAGATTACGCATTACGAATTATCTATGATTTTTTTGAGTGAAGCCATCCACATATCTGGCGGATCAGCATAGTAATCTATTTCTGCAACTTGATATCGCAATAATTCAGAACCACAACGTAAAATAATGTAATCACAAGGCTGAATGCCTTGCCCTATGCCTGTCATTCTTCCTTCTAAACCATAATTGAGCCACTCAAATACATAATCTTCACCTGGAATAAATTTACTGTAATTATGTGTTTTATATTTTGGCTTTAGTTCATTAACTGACATAACTGATAGTGGCAACCAATTGAAAAAAATTAAAACTTAAAGTCATATTTTTTTCCGTAAAAAACTAAAAACATCGATATATCTTGAGCAATAAGCAATAGTGAAAAAGCAGTATACTTCGACTGCTAGAGATAACTTGTTATGTAGATGAACCAATAGGTTGAATTAGCAACCATTTCATCATTTTATAAGCAGGATTCAGAATTGATGCAGATTTTTTGTAGACTTAATTCCGAATTTTAATTGTTTAATTTTTATCTAAAGATAATATCCGTGTTGCTGATGATGCTAACCATAAAATCTATCAATGATTCAGGTTATTGTATTGGACTGCTCAAAGATGGGTTTAGTACATAAATTATAGAAGTATAAAAGGTAGTGTTCACATCGAATTTATTAAAAATTCAATTAAGAACGCTTGAGACATAAGTCTTGATTACTTGACTTTCGATTATATATAAATATATGTATTCAGGATGACAGTCGAGCGTCATTTAGCTGAATTTTTATCAAAAATACAACATTTCAAGTTATTTCAGTACTTATGGTGGAAATTCACATTCCAAATCTTCATCAACTAAGAATATAATTAGCCTGCGTTCGGCTTTGCTGTTGCTGATAGGCTAGACAGGCTTTGTTTTTATAGCCCTAGACTTTCAGTCTGAGGGGTTTATGATAAATTTGTATTTTTTTGGAAAGCCACATCCACCTGAATCAACAACGATTCTGGGGTAGAAGAGTTATCTAAAACAACATCAGCACGGGATATTTTTTCGGCTAAAGGTAGTTGGCTTTGCATTCTAGCTTGTGCTTGTGCTGGATGAAGATGATTGCGCTGGATTAATCTTTGCAACTGTTGTGTTTCTGAACAACTTACTACCCAAATTTCTGTAACTAAATGTGTCATTTTTGCTTCAAACAGCAGTGGAATCACAAACACCAAAGTTTCTGCGGTAGATGTTGCAATTGCTTCTAGAAAACAGTTACCCACATAAGGGTGAATCAAATCTTCTACCCATTGGCGTTCTTGTTGATTTTGAAAAATAATTTCGCCTAATTTTTGACGGTTGAGATTACCATCAGGAAGTAATATTTGTTCACCGTAACGTTGAGCGATCGCCTTTAAAATAGGTGAACCAATAGATACTGCATCCCTAGCATAAATATCAGCATCAAAAATCGGCAGATTATAAGCACTGGCTAAATAATTAGCAACAGTGCTTTTACCTGTAGCAATTCCTCCAGTTAAACCGATGATGCGTTTGGTCATTAGTCAGTGGTCATTGGTGATTTTCTTCCTATTTTCTGGGTTGGGGGATAAGGGAGACAAGGGGGATGAGGGAGACAAGGAGGACAAGGAAGAGTTTAGCACTCATTACTCATCACTTCCTTATACCATTTCACGAAAAATTTGATACAGATGTAAACCCTAAAAGCTTTGCTGTATCTAAGTTTTTTAATTGCGTTAGTGTAGCGGTAGCGAGCCTGCGAGCGTCATTGCGAATTGCGAATTGTGAATTGGTATTACCACTTCTTGTAAGGTAAGAATTTACCATTCATTGTGACTTTAACGCGATCGCCTTTGGGGTCTTCTACTTTTTCGATGTCTAAGGTAAAATCAATTGCACTCATAATCCCATCACCAAATTTTTCCTGAATCACTTCTTTCATCGGTAGACCGTAAACTTGCATAATTTCGTAGAACCGATAAATTAAGGGATCGGTAGGGACGACAGGGCCTAAACCTTTGGTGGGATAGCTAATTAGTTCCGCAATATCTTCAGAATCAAGCCCTAACACATCAGCTAGTTTTTGTGCTTCCTCTAGAGAAGCTGTTGCTTGACGATAAAACAAAGCCGCAATCCAGACTTCATCTCGTCCTAAAACTTGTTCTAAATCTGTAAAGGTTAATCCTTTGAGTTTTTTTGCAGCCAGCAGCTTTTGAGTTAATGCGGGAATTGACATAGTAGACTCTGATACTAATTTTAGATTTTGAACCAGGGATAGTATACTTTGCCAAGACAGTCTGTATGTTGAGTTTAAGGTAAAATTTCAACTACTGTATCTTTTTCGACCCATTGATACAGTTCATCGACATCTTGATTTTTTAAGGAAGGACAACCCAAAGTCCAATTGTAGCGATCGCTAATCATTTTATCAGTACCGATTGGGACACCATGTATACCAACTTGCCCACCAATCGGAATGTGCCAAGCTAACTTACCATTAATCTTTGCTTGAAAATGCTTCCGCCAAGATTGACCATTGGGATAGTCTAACCAAATAAATTTTGACCATTGTGGATGAGGATACAAATCTCTAACTTTTAAAATTCCTTCCGGTGTTCTTTTATCGCCTTCACCGTACTTATCACCCACAGAGTTACTACCAAACACTACTGGGTAAGATTTGACTGGTTTGAGGTCATAGTACAATGTCAGCCTGTGCTGAGATTTTTCAATTAGGATAGATATTTTATTTTTGTTGTAATTTCTGTCAATTAACTGCTCAAGTGATTTGTCGTAATTTAATAGTTGATTTCCTGGTAAATTGGAATGAAAATTCTGCTCAGATTGGCAATTTTTTTAGACACAAAATTTGCGGAATTTCTTGGAGGGGAGCCAAAAAGCCCAATCGAACTAAAAACAAGTAGAATAAAGAGCCACTGATTAGTAATAAGAGGATAATTTTGATCTGCTGACGATGCAGAAAAATATTTTTCAGTGGCTCTTGCTTCATCACTTTAAGTTAGTATTTTATAGAACTTACGCATAAAAACGAAAAACCCAGGTTTTAGGAAAGGGTAAAGCAGTATAGGGGTATACTTAAACTGCGCTCAGTAACCGGGGTGTATGTATCTAGAACCCTTACACCCTTACACCCATTATCCACAAACAATATTTGTGCGTAAGTCACAATTTAAATACCTGCGCCATCAAGAAATTGTTGTATGGCTTTATCTCTGAGGCTACACAAAGGCGCTTCTGGTTTTGGTTCAGGCTCGTTAACAGCAACACAACCAACTAATACAGGAGTTTTAGCAGCAGTCTGTAGTTGCTGTAGAGTTTGAATTTGTTGTTCTAAAGTTTCAATGCGATCGACTAAAGCGCGAATTACTTCCGCTTCCGAGTCGGGTAAATTGTTGTGTTCCAAAGGTGCAACGCGGACTCCAGAACGATAGACAATCCGGCCGGGAATCCCAACCACTGTACAATCAGAAGGCACATCTCTCAGGACAACTGACCCAGCACCAATGCGGACGTTATTACCAATGTGAATATTGCCTAATACCTTTGCACCAGCACCAACCACAACATTTTCACCGACTGTAGGATGGCGTTTACCACTTTGTTTACCAGTTCCTCCCAAAGTGACACCTTGATAAATCAGAGCATAATCACCCACAATTGCAGTTTCACCAATGACTACACCCATACCGTGGTCAATAAATACCCCTTGGCCAATGGTTGCACCTGGGTGAATTTCGATACCAGTCAAAAATCTAGAGAAGTGAGAAATGAAGCGGGGAATAAAGGGAAGACCAAGGTGATGTAGCCAGTGAGCCAGTCGGTGAAAAATTAGGGCTTGCAAGCCAGGGTAACAAACCAAAACCTCTAACCAGTTACGGGCGGCTGGGTCACGTTCAAAAATGATGCGGAAATCGGCACGTAGAGTAGATAGCACGCAATAGTACCCTCGAAAAGCAAACGAGCTACCATACCATATTATCTTTTTCAGTGCTTGGTTGATAAAGTGCTGAGTGCTGAGGGGGTGGACAAGGGAGGAGGGGGTGGACAAGGGTGAGGGGGGAGAAAAATTGCTCCCTTATCCGCCTTGTCTCCCTTGTCTCCCTTGTCTCCCTCGTCCGCCTTGTCCACCTTGTCTCCCTTCCAAGCCCAACTCACTCCGCCCCAGAATCTCCCCATTCTTTAATTGCGGAAAAGATTGATGAATAATCATCATTAGCAAATGACATTTTCATGGCTGTAGCTAAAATGTGTCGCACAGACTCAATGCTGCTGAGGTCTAAACCTAAAGCTTTGGCTTCTGAGATAAATAAGTCTGTATCTTTGAGCAAATGTTTTGTCGGAAAATTGGGGTTAGCATAGTCTTCTTCTAACATTCTTTGCAGCTTTTTATCAAAAGTCGGTGCATACAAAGAACTTTGGCGTAAAACCTGCATAAAAGATTCAATATTGACACCTTGACGCTGTAAAAAAGCCAAACTGAGGGCAAAGCTAGTTGTTAAAGAAGCAATTAATTGATTGAGGGATAATTTTAAGGCGGCGGCTGTCCCCACAGGGCCAATTAGTAAAGGTTCTGGGCCAAAATTTTGCAGTAATTGTAAATGTCTTTGGTATTGATCTGGGGTTGCGCCTACCATAACAATTAATTGCCCGCTTTTGGCTTCGGGAATACTTCCTAATACTGGTGCTTCTATATATTCACCACCACCACCAATGATGGTATCTCGAATTTCTTGGCTTTCGGTGGGTGTAATTGTCCCCATCTGAATAATTGTGCGTCCTTCTAGGGTACGCCAAGCTGTATCTGAAAGTAAGACTTGATAAATGGCTGCGGCATTAGTCAGCATCAAAATAATGCAATCAGCAGCACGAATGGCCTGACGGGGTTGGGCGGCAATTTCCGCGCCGGCTGCTTGTAATGGTGCTAATTTTTCTGGGGTGCGATTGTAGGCAACTACTTGTATGTTGGCTGCTAACAACCTTTGAGCCATTGGTTGTCCCATCAGTCCAGTTCCCAGAAATGCCACCTTCATTGTTCACGTTCCTTTGATAAAGCTGAGGCGAAGTCCATAACAGAAATCGCGTTTTCATCTTTTGATTGTAATTGGCTGGTGATTTGTAATTTGAGACTTAAGATGCCATCCTAAATCTCAAATTCACCCGATACGGCTGAGTACTCAGCACTCAGCACTGTAAATTCAGCCGCCAGCTGCAAATGTCGCCATAATGACAACAGATAGTAAGATACCGGGTGTAAGTAGCATTACTAGCATCAACAAGTCATGAGTATTCATAGTTTTTGTTGCTTTTTTAAATACAGGATTTCGCAGTAATCAATAGTAATGCTAGTCCATATAACAGTGATGCTGCCGACTTACAGAGAGTTTTAACTTTTTCCCTTACTTTTACTTTGGCACAATTAATCCTTTCAGGGGTTGCAAAATTTCCTGATTTTGAAGTCCTTTACTTTGGATGAGGACTCCAAAGCCACCCAAGCCATTGGGATCAATAAGTTGGTGGAGTGATTCACGTCTTTGCAACAATTGAGCGATCGCTATATCTTGCTGAGAAAGTGAGGCTATTCTATCCCCTAAACCCAACGCCATCAAAAATAAACCTTGTTGGGTAAAGCCAATTTTGGTTAAACCACATTGCTCTCCCCACAGTTCTAAGGCGGTAAAGTCAACATGGGCAGTGATATCTTGTCGCCCAAGATTAATGTAGGGGTTGTTATGGTAACGATGCTGGTAGTAGCACTGGAGGGTTCCTTGCGATCGCCTGGGGTTATAGTAGCGATGGGCAGGATAGCCATAATCAACTGTTACCACATAGCCGCGTTGCAAGCGGTCTGCTACTATACTCAACCAGTCTAAAGCCGCTAAATTAATTTCACTGCGGTAGCCATCGGGGTAGACTTTTGCAGCTAAATCAATCCCTATCAAATCAAAATATTTTGTCAACTGCGGTGTAGAAATTTCCCCGATGATTTCTTGAAACTCCCCTTCTAACAGCAGATAATTTTCATCTTGCTCTACATCAGATGGTAAGGTGACATAAATTTCTCGCAGTTCCCCAGTTTGTAAAATAAACTGATGCACTGAAAAAGCATCGACTAGTTCGTTAGAAAAAAAGCAGCCAGTGATGGAGTTACTCGGTATATCTGCTAAATTGCACCACCGCACAGGGTAATTTTGCAAACGTTGTTGTTGTTCTTGCTGCAATTCGGGAGACTTTTCGACAATCACATACTCTAAGGCTGGTAAAAAATCAGGATAATGCCGTTGATAATAGTTGAGGATATGCAACGCCAACAGTCCTTGACCTGCTCCCATTTCTACCAAGGAATAAGGCCGGGGTTGTCCTAAAATTTCCCACATTTGCACAAACTGTTCTGCTAGTAACTCGCCAAAATCAACACCGAGACTAACAGATGTGAAAAAATCACCACCTTTAAACCCAATGTTGACGGCTTTGCTGGCATAGTAGCCATGTTCAGGGTGATATAACGCCATATCCATGTATTCCGCAAAGGTAATTCGCTTTTGCGGACTTGTAGCAATGCGATCGCTAATGGCCGCACACAACGCTGGGTTAGAATTCATAAACAAGTTAGACTCAGTGGGCTTCAAATCCCTAACTTCCTTGATAAGTTGGGACTCTTCTTATTTACAATAGATATTTTCTTTATGGCTTTTCCTTAATCGTTACTAATCCATGTATCCCCAGTGCTGTGATCACACCTCCCAGCAAACCCCATGTACCATCAGCGAATACGTTGATGCGATGAATAAAAGTACGATGGTAAGCGTATTCTAATTGTCTATCAGTGACTTTGTTTTCTTCTACTAGTTTCTGCACATAATTTTCAGCTTTGCCTAGTGCAGCATAGTCTAAGTTAAACCAATAAAGTGACGTTCCTACTACCGCCACACCTGGAAAAACTAAAGTAATTAAGAGAATTGCTATACGTGCTTTCATAACACCTGATGATTTACCTATTCCATTTAACTTCTCACAGGTACAGCAAGAAATAGTACATTGAGCAAAAGAAGATAAATTTGGGAATACTCATAGTGTTTTGCAGCATTGGCTTAGTTAGGCTCACGCTATGAGAGCATTAAAAATTATTTTTCTGGGATTTGCTTATGTTTTGTGTGTTGGTTTGGTATTAATTTCCGTATCGGCGGGATATGCAACAACATCAGCCTCCGTGGATACCTTGCGACAACAGCAGGAACAAATTAATCAAGAACGCCAGAATGTGATTCAGGAACGCGATCGCTTGACTAATTTGCACAATGCTGCAAAAAAGCGTTTGACAGGGATCAACCAAAATATCAATACCACAAGTAATCAAATTCAAGATAGCGAATCACGGTTAGCCCAAGCCAATCAACGCCTACAAAAGCTAGAAGCCGATTTAGCTGTGGCGCAACGTAGCTACGAAGAAAGACAAGTCGCCACAGTCGCCAGATTGCGTTATCTTCAGCGATCGCACGCTAGTCAAGGCTGGGCAGTTTTAATGCAAAGCCAAAATATCAGTGACTTTATCAGCCGTCGTCACCAATTAAAGTTAGTCTATCAGGCAGACCAGAAAATTTTAGCCAAACTTAATGTCCAAGCACTGCAAATCAATCAGCAAAAAACTGATGTAGAACAACAAAAAAATGAAATTGCCTTAATTCGTCAGCAATTACTCTTACAAAAAGCAGATTATCAAGCTCAAGCACAGTCACAAGCAGAATTACTTCAACGCTTAAATAGCGATCGCCTCGCCTTAGAAGCAGCCGAAAATCAATTAGAAAGAGATTCCCATAATCTAGAAAACTTGATTGAAGAAAAAGTCGCCGCCTTAGAAGGACGCAGCAAAACCAACAGCCGCAATAGTATTATCATTCGCGGTACAGGAATGTTTGCTTATCCCAGCAATGCACCTACTAGCAGTCCCTTTGGCTGGCGAGTACACCCAATTCTAGGTTATCGGCGCTTTCATGCAGGTTTGGATTTTGCAGCTAGTTATGGTAGTACAATTCGCGCCGCCGATTCGGGAACTGTTATTTTTGCGGGGTGGTATGGTGGCTATGGTAGAGCGGTTATTATCGACCACGGTAACGGATTGACCACACTCTACGGACACACCAGCGAAGTGTTTGTTTCTGAAGGACAAGGAGTACAACGCGGACAAGCGATCGCGGCTGTCGGTTCCACAGGTTTTTCTACGGGGCCACACCTGCATTTTGAAGTACGTCGCCGTGGTACACCCATCAATCCGGCTGATTTTCTTTAATCACCTGCAAACTTGATCACAACCATGCTATAATGCAGAAGATTAAGGGCGCGTGGCTCAGTGGATAGAGCAACAGATTCCGGTTCTGTGGGTCGGGGGTTCAAATCCCTCCGCGCTCGTTTTATAGATTACCAAACTAGTTGTCCGCGTGACAAATTGTGTGTCATGACTACACTTACCAATATTTAAAGTGTGGCAGGACTCTTATTTTATCGCGTAACTAATCAGTTTCGATATTAGAGTTAGAATTAAGCTTTTCAAACAAAGAATCTGTTGCTCTATCCTTTCAACCCAGCATAGATTGCAATGGTGAGCATATCAATATTAAATACGTTTGCCTTGACTGCTTCAACGCTGGCGCGGCTACATTTTTTCAAAATTTTGCCTAAATCCTGCTGAAGTGTTTATTTAGAAATCATTATTCAATTTAAAAATGTCTATAGTTTAACTACAGTTGCTTTTGGGAATATTGGCATATTAATCATTACTTAAATTTTTGCTGCTCATTAATATATTGAGGTTTGAGATTTTATCTGAAACAGTAATGCCAGCAATAATTGAAAGTTAATCAGATGCAAGAAATTAACTATGCAGTTAGTAACAACACTAACTACAAGTATGTATTATCTATATTTCAAGTTTAATATTGTAGCGATCGCTTAATATCTACTTTTAAGCTAAACACTTAATTTACCTGATTCCTCAAAAAATTATCAATTACCATCATAAGTTTATTCAAATTTTAAAAAATAGTTTGCATTTTTAAAGAAGAGTGTACTTAAAAAGTCCCAAATATTGTTAATTGCAGGTCATATCTTAAAATTAATCCCGAAAATGGGGCAATTCATTAACAAAAACTAGAAAAAATCGGGATTTTATGGTAACATATTTTACAGTAAACTTTGATATCAGCAGTAACTTTTTACTCTAAATTTATACAGGTATCTAATATCAGTATATTTGCTGTATAGCTTAAACAAAGAAAATCAACTTCTAGTTTGATAACCAGTGTAGTATATAAAGCCACGGATTTTCATGATTGCGTTTAGTCAACATCAATACACTTACAATTTTCTGGTATGAATAAGCTAATTCCAGCAATCAAAATTAAAAATCTTAGTCTTTACTACAACACCCAAAAAATCCTGGAAGGAGTATCAATGGATATTTACCAGGATAAAGTCACAGCAATTATTGGCCCTAGTGGTTGTGGTAAGTCTACTTTTATTAAATGCCTCAATCGGATGAATGAATTAGAAGCTGAAGTTCATGTTGAAGGAAAAGTAGAATTTTACAATCAAAATATTTATGAACGTCGCGTCAATTTAAATCGCTTACGCCGTCAAGTTAGTATGGTGTTGCCTAAGCCAAATTTATTTCCCATGAGCGTTTATGATAACGTTGCCTATGGGGTGAAAATACTGGGATGGCGGCCGAAAGTTGAATTAGATCAAATTGTCGAATCTGCCATCAAAGATGCTGATCTGTGGGATGAAGTCAAAAATAAACTGCATAAATCTGCTTTAGAGCTTTCTGGTGGACAACAACAGCGACTTTGTATAGCCCGTGCTTTAGCAGTCAAACCCAAAGTCATTCTGATGGATGAACCTTGTTTTGGGCTTGATCCTGTAGCTGCGACAAAAGTGGAAGGTTTAATTCAGAGTTTGCGTTTGCGATCAGAATTAACAATGGTGATTATTAGCCATAACTTACAACAAGTCACACGCATATCTGATTTCACGGCTTTTTTTTTCCACCAATGAACATCGCATTGGGCAAATGGTAGAATTTGGACTTACAAAAAAGATTTTCTCTAACGCCCTTGATGTTCGCACACGGGAATATGTGTTAACCCGTCTTGGTAGTGGTAAATATGAAAATAGAGGCTAGAAGTTAGAGGCTAGGGGTTAGAGAAGAAAGTTGCTCGTATTTGCTTTTAATTTATCTCTATAGCTGTTCTTATCCCAATGAGAGGAAAGAATAATTAACCGCAGCTAAACGGAGATAGATGTAGATAAATTTATATATCATTATATTGGATAATATATTGATTATTTGTCTAAAAATTGGTTATGTTCAGATCCCCTTAAAAAGGGGGGCTAAGAGTCCTTAAAGTCACCCTTTTTAAGGGGGATTTAGGGGGATCTAAAATGATTGGCTACCAACAATAGGACTTTTGAAACATCCTCTAAGAGAATTTATTTTCAGGAGTTTTACGGTTATCAGATACTTTACTGCACAGATATAACATGGGTAATTTCTTGGCTTGGATAATCAATCATCTAAGCTAAATTATCTGTGGTAGTTTATGAGCTATGCTAAAACAACTGAGTTGAATGGCTCAGGTAGTATCATCCAAGTGCAGCCTACTGAAACCGAACAAAAACTTGTCTGTTATTCTTTTGCTCATCCAACGGAAACGGCAGTTTTATTATTAGATGCAGAAAACTTACAAATCAACTCGGAAACTGAAAAGTTTTTAACAACAGTTTGTACATGCCCAATTCAAATTAAAATTGCCTTTGCTAATTGGTGTAGTATGGGTAAACTAGATGTTGAATTGCATGGACGTGGTTACGATTTAATTCATGTACCCGTAGGTAAAGATAACGCTGATGGAAAAATGATTGCCTTTGGTTCATCTATTTATGAAAGATATCCAAAGGCGAGAGAAGTTTTAGTTTGTTCTTCTGATAAAGTGATGACTAATTTATGTAATCATCTCCGGCAACATGGATTAATAGTATATCAAGTCAGTCACCAAGGTGAAGATATCACCGTATTAAATAGTGCTACAGGCAAACTGGTGAGGAAGAATGCTAATGTACTTGAAATACCAGCGATCGCCCAATTTATTCAACAAATTAAAGAGTTAATTAAAACAGAGCAAACCCGTACTCATAGTCATTGGGTTAAGTTGGCTATTATCTCACAAAATTATAAAAATAAGTATAAAATAAGTATTACTCAAGTAGCTGAAAAATACTTTCCTGGTAAGAAATCTAGGGAAATATTTGAGCAATATCCGGCAGAATTTGTGCTGCATCAAGTTGAGCAAAATGCCCCGGTACATATCACATTATTTGAAATTGCGGCTGATCAAGCTGATATAACTGAACATCCAAAGGCAAGTATTAATAGTAAAGCAGATTTAGAACAAGCACTAAAAAATATTATTTATCAATTAACTAGTAACTCGCCTGGAAATTACATTGACATTGGGACTTTAGGTAGTGAATTTAAGCAGCAATATGATAAACCCATTACAGAACAAATTAAAAGCTTGCAATTAAGTGGCAATTTCATTAAATTTTTGCAATCATGTAGCTCTTATCAACTCAAGCAAACAGCAAAAGGTTGGCAAATAGCAGTTAAATAACCTTATATAATATTCTTATTTGATTTCTAAATTATCAGTTGAGTCAGGGAGTAGGGAGTGGGGAGTAGTAAAAAGTAGTTTTTAGGTGTCAAGATTGTTTTGAGAAATCAAATTAAAGTCTTATTATGCCAGTTCTTGATTATTTAGGTGTAATTATGTAAGATGCTTACATAATTACTGCTTAGGAAGGACTTGATAATCTAGCAAAAAAGGCAAAATTTACACATAGATAAGCTCTCAAGCTAGATTTTCAGGATTTATGGAAATTGCTCACGTTCATTTCTATGTAGAAGATGCCGCATTTTGGCGGGATTGGTTCATATACTATCTAGGATTTACCGCAGTTAATAGTGGAATAAGTTCAGCACACACTCGTACTGAAAGGGTGCAGAGTGGGGCTGTTTGCTTTTTACTATCTTCACCATTATTGCCGACAAGTCCGGTAGCAGATTTTTTGCGCTTACATCCTCCTGGGGTGGCGGATATTGCTTTTACTGTACCAGATGTGGAGGTTGCGATCGCTCAAGCAGTAGCCCAAGGTGCGACAATCTTAGAACCCATCCAAGAATATCCCGGCTATAGATGCGGTAAAATTGCGGCTTGGGGAGGGATGACTCATACTTTGATAGAAAAATCAGCCAGTGTGAATTGGGAAGCACGCGATCGCCCCATGTTTAGCGCCATTGATCATATAGTTTTAAATGTACCAGTTGGTGAGTTAGAATCTGCTGTGGCTTGGTACAAAAACGTCTTAGATTTGCAAGCGCAACAAGCATTTAAAATTAAAACTGATCGCTCTGGATTGTACAGCCAAGTGCTAGTTTCTCGGAATGGCAGTGTACAATTACCAATTAATGAACCAACTTCTCGTAATTCGCAAATTCAAGAGTTTTTGGATGTAAATCGCGGCGCAGGTATTCAACACATTGCTTTGCGAACATCAAACTTAATTGGTGCGATCGCGCAATTACGTAGCCGTGGTTTATCTTTATTGTCGGTTCCCCAGACTTATTACTCTCAGTTAAAAAAGCGGACAGAATTTCCCTTATCACCCTTAGAATTAGAAGCGATCGCCCAACAAGAAATTTTAGTAGATTGGCAAGCTAATACCCAAAACGCATTATTACTACAAATTTTTACTCAACCTATTTTTGGACAGCCAACATTTTTCTTTGAGTTTATTGAACGACGTTTTCAAGCACAAGGTTTTGGCGAAGGTAATTTTCGTGCTTTATTTGAAGCCATTGAAAGCGAACAAATAAAACGTGGAACTTTGCACTTTGAATAAATTAGTTTTGCTGATTACTGCCAATTTGGCTACATATACCTGAGCATCACTGCTAAATTATGAGTGGGAAATAACTTGCGGGCTTGATGAGCCAAGTTTTACTACACTATCTATACATGCTAAAGCATTAACAACGGACGGATTTAGGTTGGTTGCTTATTTTGCTGACTCTTTTGAGAGATTGCTACTGTTTTTCTTGTAGCGATCAGCCTCAAGCTTCTTTATCTTGAAAAGGACAAACATAACAGGAAGTCCTTGTTGATTACTCCTATCCTCACCTCATTCATTTTGTAATGGATGAGGGCTTTTTTTATTTAGCAGAATTTACCCCAATCACACCAACAATAATTAAAGCTATTGATATAAATTTAACCAGAGACATCGATTCTCGAAACCAAATTACACCAATAGTAGCGATTACAGTTGTTCCTAAACCAGACCAAACAGAATAAGCAATGCTGACTTCAATTTTTTTGAGAGCTAAAGTTAAAAAGCTAAAACATATTCCATAACAAACAAAAATTAATACTGAGGGAATAGTTCTTGTAAATCCCTCAGACAATTTCATAGAAGTTGTCCCAGCGACTTCAAATAATATTGCTGTAATGAGACAGATCCAACTACTTATCATATATTTATTGGTTTATTGTATGAGGATGATGAAAATATGATTTTGACAATCAAACAGAATGATTAAAAATTATATATTTTATAAAATATGTAATTCTGCCATGTTGATAACATTCCTCCTCATCTGATTAAAATTATCAAAATTATCTAAATCATCTAAATCATCTAAATCATATACCCGACTTCTTCAAGGAGTCGGGTATATAAATAATTAGAATTTATATTCAGTTTACCACACCTATATAATGGGGTTTACCGTACTAATAATATCATTCGGTAATCATGATGAAATTGGTGATAAAAACCGAATTTACACTCCTATAATTTGTGAATACTATAAGAACAAAGCAAATGATTTAAACCTAAATCAACTAACAAATTGAGAAATTAAATGAGGTAGAGATATGAAACTCGTTCATTGGCATCCTTGGCAAGAAGTTAACACTCTCCAAAGACAAATTAACCGTTTATTTGAAGAAGAAATGCTACCATCTACTTTACTTGATAGAACCTTAGTAAAAGTTCCTGCTGCTGAATTACAAGAAACTGAAGAAGCGATTCATCTCAAACTAGAACTGCCAGGAATTGAAGCCAAAGACCTAGATGTGCAAGTGACTGAAAAAGCTGTCTATGTTAGCGGTGAACGTAAATCTGAAACCAAAACAGAAGGCAAAGGCATTACCAAGAGTGAATTTCACTATGGTAAATTCCAACGCTTGATTCCTCTACCAACTCGCATTCAAAATACCAATGTTACTGCTGATTATAAAGACGGTATTTTGAATTTGACCTTGCCTAAAGCTGAAGACGAAAAGAAAAAAAGTCGTCAAACTAAATCTAGAATCTGTTGGCTAAAAATTAGAGACGTTGCATTGCAACGTCTCTACAGAGATAAAAATTTTGTAGAACAATATCCCCGATAATCAAGAATAGGAAGCTTAAGTAAATCAGCAAATAGCGATCGCATCGCTAAAGTCTTGGTTAACAACAGATAAAATGAAAGCGATCGCTGATGAAAGTTTAATAAACTAAAGGTTTAGCACCACTCATTTGACGCAAAGAATTGATGCAGGCTGGACAGTCACAACCAAACAAAGTAACTGCCATTTCGCTTTCTTGGTCACTGAACTCTAACATCGGTACATTATTATCATTAGAAAATTCTACTTCAGCCTGTTCAGTTGGGATTTGTGCTAACACAGACGCTCTAGCGCAAACTAAGCCAACTTTATGCTTATTGCGGATGCAAGATAAACGGTCTTCGGTATTTTTGACTACTGGTTCTGCTGCTTGTGCTTGATTAAACATCGCTGTCATCGACAGGAGAGAACTAATCAGCATCGGGGTAGAAAGTAAACTCAGTATAATTTTATTCATGGGCTGACTCAAAAATTCCTGGCGGCTTAGAATACTTTGATTAAATCTTACGTTTACCATGAATGTCCATCAGGAGCTTATGTTTCCCGGATAAGCAGGGGAGAGTTGACAGGCTTCGGCGCAGGGGGTGGGGAGCAAGGGGGAGAAGATTTCTCCAATTCTCCCTACACCCCTGCTAAGTCTACATAGCAATGTTGAGTTGGTGAACTACTATACCCTTACTCTCCTACACCCTTCAGAGAAAATCTTTGTGAGGACACTTAGGCCATTTTCCTAGTCATTTCAAATAACTGTTGAGCGTTTCTGCCCAAAAAAGCCTGAAAAAGTTCTGGTTTTCCCGGTTCCAATTCTACTATGTAACGCTGGGCAAGTTCATAATAAGCGTAAGTCCAAGGAATTTGGATTTCTGCTTGACTGCTGTCATCTAAGACTATCACCATTTCTGAGACGGCGTGGGTTGCAGTTTGGCGTAAACCACAACTTACATCACCTTCAATTTCGGCTTTCATCGGGACACCTAATTTCGCCAAAGCCTCAACAGTAGTATCTATATCAGGATATGCAGGGGTATTTTGGCGGTTAATATATCCTGTAAAGTGGTTGACGGCGTAACCATGCAACAATACCCAAGCACCATATTGAGTGATTTTATTCACTTCCTCCACCACGGAACGTCGGGGAACTTGCCAAGGACGAGAAAAGATTTGCTTTAATTGTTGTTCATCTGAGAAAATCGGTGTCCAGAAAGAAAGCATTGCGTCGGGAATTTTGGAGACTGTTTGATAAATGAGTCGGGCAATATTTTCTGGTAATTCATCAACAATTAATTCACTAATAAAGAGTTTGGGTAAATCGAATTCTGCTGCTTGTGGATGTTGATAGTGACGTGCATAAAGATGGGTAGCGGTAAATGTATATTCACCTGCAACTTCGTAACCTAATGCTTCGGCTATTTGTGCTAAGTGGTTGATTCCTAAGTTAATCTTTCCTTGGGGACTATCGACTAGCAACCGCAAAGACCGAAAAGCAATATGGTCGTTGGCAACGGTTCCACCCGCATTTATAATCATTTTTTCGTAAATTTGAGCATAATTGACTCTGGCTTTGTATTCTTGCCAAAGTGATTCCCAGAGGGACGATGCGAGTTCGGGGTTCATAATTTCTCACGCAGAGGAGTAGGAGGCAGGAGGAAGGGGGACAAGGGAGACAAGGGAGCAATCTTTCTACCTTGTCTACTCAGCACTCAGCACTCAATACTTTGGAGAATATCTGAGAGAATATCGAGGGCGGTTTGTATTTGGTGGCTGTCAATAATTAAGGGTGGACAAAAACGAATGGCGGCTTTACCACAACCAAGTAATAATAAACCGCGTAAAAAGGCTTCTTGGATAATGCGATCGCGTAGTTTACTATCATAATTACCTGCTTCGTCGACTAAATCGACTGCGACCATCAAACCTTTGCCTCTGGGTAACGATATTTGCGGAAATTTTTGATGTAACTGGGTTAAGCCAGCTTGTAATAGTTCTCCCATTTGGGTAGCGTTGGTCATCAAACCGCTTTCTAAGAGTCGCAAAGTTGCCAAACCCGCCGCACAGGCCACAGGGTTGCCGCCAAATGTGGTAGCGTGGGAACCAGGCGGCCAGGTCATTAATTCTGGGCGGGCGAGAATTGCGCCCAGGGGTAAACCACTGGCGAGGCCTTTAGCGGTGGTGATAATATCAGGCATCACACCCCAATGTTCAATAGCAAACAAGCGGCCTGTACGCCCCATCCCTGATTGCACTTCATCTACTACCATTAATATGCCGTAGCGATCGCAGATATCTCGGATTCTTTGCAAAAATCCATCTTCTGGGACAATATAGCCGCCTTCTCCTTGAATTGGCTCAACGAAAATTGCTGCAACTTCCTGGGGCGGCAGCATGGTATTAAATAATTGTGTTTCTAAATAATCTAAACTTGCGTGAGTACCGTAAGGAATGTGAGTTACCCCAGGAACTAACGCCCCAAAGTTAGCCCGTTGCACAGTTTTGGAACCAGTCAGGGACATTGCGCCGTATGTACGTCCGTGGAATGCACCCAAAAAGGCAATGATGAGCGATCGCTTGGTGTAATATCGAGCTAGTTTAATTGCACCTTCGTTCGACTCCGCCCCAGAATTGGTAAAAAATATTCTTGCACCTTCTGGGAAGGGGGCGCGAAAGGCTAATTTTTCTGCCAATTCCACCAT
Source organism: Nostoc piscinale CENA21 (assembly GCF_001298445.1). NCBI lineage: Bacteria > Bacillati > Cyanobacteriota > Cyanophyceae > Nostocales > Nostocaceae > Nostoc > Nostoc piscinale. The sequence continues at coordinate 1,733,881 of NZ_CP012036.1, forward strand.
TGGTTCATAATAAAAATCCGTCCCTGACATGTGCAGCAAACAAGCCGACTGTTCTTGAATAGCTTGTACAACTTCTGGGTGGGCGTGTCCGGTAGCAGTAACAGCAATACCCGCCGTCATATCTAAAAATACATTGCCGTCAACGTCTTCTACCATACAGCCTTGACCGCGAGCCACCACTAAAGGATAGTCGCGGGTATAAGATGGGGAAGTTACAGCGCGATCGCGTTCTACAATTGCTTTAGCACGAGTCCCTGGTAAAGCTGTCACCAAACGCGGCACACTAGGTAAAGGTTGATTAATGGAGATACTTAACATTTTTTAGATTTTTTTTAGATTATTGATGATTAAACTGTCATGTTCGATTTTTGACAGTATCATTTGCTGCTATTTGTACAAATGTTACGTATTGACAGAACAACGGTAATATGAGTTATTTTCTTCTGGATAAATACCGTAAATTTTTCATGAATCCTCCGCACAATTTAGCGCCAAAGTTTCATGGCTCTTATCTTACTGAGTATCTATTATTAGCTGATGATGGGAAGTACTGAATTTCGTGAGCTTGATTCTAGCAAGATGAACTTAGTTATAATGCCACTATTGTAATCACGGTTTCTGGATTGTCAAATTAATATCGACCAGATATTAAGCAAGTGTAATTATTATTGATTAATAGCAATTTTTTCTAGCCTATGAGTAACTTTTTGCGTCACACACTCAGCCTGTCTTTGGGTATTGCTTCCTTATTAACTGCTACCTTTGCTCATAGCTATTTTCCTACTCAGTTAAAAAACCTACAACTCTCATCATCAGAAAATCGTCAAGATAATTCTGCCTCTTCTCAACCGCAAATTTCCTGGGCTGCAATGCAAACTCTGAGTCTTAATACACCTGATAAATATGCGGCTGGTGTATCTGTAGGCTATCCCGTAATTGACGAATGGAAGAATTATAAATTTAGTATTAATGGTAATCAAATTTTATCTACAACTAAATTACCAACTAGCAAAGTTAATTTTAACCAAACAGATTTATTAAGTACCCTTGTCAATACCCGACAATATTTCAAAGACCACGCTACAGATGACCCAGATATTCAACGTAAGGGTGTCTTAGGAACTCAAGGAGTCAGTGTCGAAGATGTTCTCAAAACACTAGATTTCATGATTGTTGTCTTAAAACAAGATATTGCAAATAATCGCCCGACACGTCTCCAAGACCCGAACTTTATTAATAATAATTTTCGGGTGATTAGATGGAATGCTTATAACAAGCAAAACACTCGCCAAAAACAGCTACGCATCACCAAATATGCAGTATTTACCCATACAGGTTCTCGCACTAAAACAGCTAAGTTTAATACACCAATTTATAGTTTAAAAGATAACGCAATTACAGATAAATTCTATACACGCTACACCAAACAGGATGTTTTATCCGGTATTTATGAACCTGGTGGTAAAGAATTTGGCAAAGTTCAACCATTAGCTTATCTTACCCGTGACGGCTTAGAAGAAGCTCTGTTACAAGGTACTATCTTGATTAAATTTACCGATGGTTCACAAGCATTTTTTAATGTTGATAGAAATAATGGTATGTCTTACATTCGGGGTTTAAAAGGAACAGCCCAAAAGCGTTATTGGTATTTTAAAAAAAGTAGATGCCATTAAAGGTTATGGTCACAAAATAGATGCCAAAATCTCGATTAAGCCAGGAGTAACTTTTGCTGGTGATGTCCTCAATGTTGGCTTAGGTAAAATAGTAGTTATAGAACATAACCAAGATGGACGTAAAAATCTAAGAATGGGAGTAATTGCTGATACAGGTGGAGCCTTTTTACCTAATCTTTACCAACTCGATTTCTTAGCAGGAATTTTCCAAAATCGCCAAGAATTTAACCAGTATATTCAGCAATTACCAGAGTATGTTACAGCTTATTTCTTAGTTAAGAAATAAGAATTTGTAGTAGCTCGTCTAGTCTAAAAAATCTATTTTATCCACATTTATCTGCGGTTAATTTTTTCAAAAAAATACCAGATTTTTCACAAAGTTTGAAGAATCAAAAACTACCAAAAGGGTTATTGCCAAGGTTGAATAGAGTAATCAAAGAATAGATACTCATTTCAATAATTTTTTCGTTTTATCTCGACAGCAAAAAACCCAGTTACTGATAGTAACTGGGTTTTTTCGATCTATTGCAATTGTAAATTATTACAAAGCGATACTTAAGAAACCGCTTTCGATTAAATAAGCTGTGTAAGTCATAAACAACTTAGAATCAATTGGCGGACAGGAAATAGAACTACCTGCTAATGCTTTCACAGTTGCTTCACAGCTAATTTTTGGTCTTCTAGCTTGCAGATACAAATCAGGAATTGTGAGTTGTTCTTCTGACCAGCGTTCTAGTAAGAATGGGCGCAAAGTATATAAAGGATTATCTGGTGAAGCGGCATTTTTAATTAACTCTGCTTGCCATTCATCGTAGGGTAGCATTTGCACTGGATAACCAAAAGAACTAACCCAGTCAACTAATACTTTTAAAGAAACAGGGTTGGGATGTTGTAAGTGGAAAGCTTTACCTATTGATTCTGGCTGCATGGACAGATAGACAATAGCTTTACTTACATAGTCTACAGGAGACATATCCAACATATACTCTACGTCGGGGAAGTAACCCATTTGTAGACAACCCTTGACCATTAAGTTGATGAAGTCGTGGGTGTTACCGATACCTGTTTGACTGTCTCCGGCGATTAATGGTGGTCTGTGGATTGTAACAGGTAAACCGCGATCGCTGGCAATTTTCACCAACTTCTCAGCCACCCATTTTGTTTGCGAGTAACCGAGGAAAATACCTTCCCAGTGGCTAAAATCATCATCTTCTTTCACCACTTTACCAGCGTAAACAGGTGATTCAAATACAGCCACACTAGAAACGTAATGTACAGGCTTAACTTTGATTTGACAAGCCAATCTCAATATTTCTTGAGTACCTAAAACGTTAGCTGCTTTCAGTGCTGAGTAGGGATAAACGTAGTTCAACAAAGCACCACTGTGATAAATGGTGTCAATGTTGGTAGCTAACGCTTGGAATAGTTCTGCGCCAAGTCCTAACATTGGTTGAGACAAATCACCAATGACTGGGATAATGCGAGGATTTAATTCATCCTGACCAATTCCATACTGTTCTAAGTTCTTGTATAGCTTGTTTTTACCTTCTTGGAGACTGCTTGCGCGTACCAAGCAATACAATTCTGCGTCGGTTTGTTCTAGCAGTTCCCGGATGATGAATGCGCCTAAAAAGCCTGTGGAACCTGTCAAGAAGATTTTCTTGGGTTTGTCTACAGGTGTGTAAACAGCACCACCAGGATGAATTGTGGGGTCAAGGACTGCTTCAGCTTGTAAATCGAGAGTGGGGATATCAGCGATCGCATTCCCACTTGTTTGCTTTACAATCCCTGTATCTTGCACATCAGATTGTTCTACTAATTCCTCAGCTAAACGCTCCGACAAAGATGCAATATTAGGATAATGCCACAATAATAAAGGAGATGGTTGAAAACCCAGCAATTCCTCTAATTTACTTACTAGAGTCATCGCTTGTGCTGAGTCTAAACCGTAGTTTTCCAAATTTTCGTGGATATCAACTTCATCAGTTTCTACACCCAGTAACTCAGCCAGGTGAGACACCATCCACGCTTGAATATCTGCTGCGCTATAAGACATTGTTACCTCTTAAATTATTGACAAACTTCTGGACGATACTGAGTGTAGTAATCAGGTATTTGCAAACCTTGAATTTTTAAATTTTGGATGCGATAGGAAAACGCTGCGCCCTTCATAATCTGGTCAGCAACATCCACAACTGTGCGATTTTGAGGTTCAGCTAAATAAGAACCACGTACCCAGTCATTAAAACTACCCATCGCCGGGCCGCACCAAATTTGATAATCAACTTCTCGACCTTTTTCACCAGCAGTAGACCAGCGAGAAGATAATCCTAAATACCATTTAAAAATCACAGCCATTTTGAGTTTAGGATTATTAACTGCTTTACCTAACTTTTCTGGATTCTTTTGTGATAAATAAGCAGCAGTTCCTTCCCAAGCCTCAGCAATAGTTTTCCGAAAAACTTGTTTTTCTAACTTCTCCCTTTCCGCTGTCGGGATTTCTTCAATTGAGTTATAAGTGCGGTACAATTCATACAATTTCTGCGCGCGCATCGGGAACATCGTACCCCGTTTTAGCACTTGTACCTTCACACCCATTTCAAACATATCGCCTGCGGGAGCCATAGTTACATCAGCCATTTCCGCTTGCGCTAATAGTTTTTTGGTATGCTCACAAGCACCAGATTCAACACAAGCTTGATTAACTGAACCAGTAACTACATAAGCAGCACCCATCATAAAAGCTGCTAAAGCTGATTCTGGGGTAGCAATTCCACCTGCTGCACCAACCCTAATTGGTTGAAGATAATGATATTGAGCTTGAATTTCATCCCTCAAAGCAATTAGTGAAGGGAGCAAACAAATCAAAGGACGGTTATCAGTATGACCGCCAGAATCAGCCTCCACCGTAATATCATCAGCCATTGGCACTTGTTCTGCCAATCTTGCTTGTAACTCAGTAATTAATTTTTGTTCAACTAATTCTTTTACAAGTTTGGCTGGTGCTGGCTGCATAAATTTACTCGCAACTTCCCGGCGAGAAATTTTAGCGATGACTTTATTTTTGATTTCAATTTGATTAGCAGCATTTAAACTTAAGCCTGCAACTCGGTAATAAACAATGTTGGGAGTTAAGTCTAAAAATGCTGAAGCTTCAACAACCTTCACGCCATATTTTAAATATAAATCCACAGCCCGGCGTTCAATAGCCATATCATTAGGGCTGTGAATTAAATTAAAAGCGTAAGGGCCATTTGGTAAAGCTTGTTGAATTTTTTGAATTGCTGCTTCTATTCTTTCTGGAGGTAAACCACCAGCACCAAAAGAACCTAAAATTTTCTCTTTTCCTAAAGCAATGACCAGTTCTTCTGAAGCGATACCACCAGCCATTGCTCCAGTCATATAGGCATATTTTACGCCGTAACAAGAGAGAAAACTAGGGTCGCCTAATTGTTGTAGAGAAATTGGCGCAAGGGAAGCAATTAACTCTAATTGAGAAGTTGTGCTATTTTCAGCAGGAGATAAATATCCTTCATTGGTAACGCCAATCTTACCTGCAATTTTGACAATATAGCAAGGTTTATCTAATAGGAGTAATTTATTTTTGATAGCTTGCTGTTCAAAGGATATTGTTTCTAAATTACCTTTCCAAACAAGATTTTGATTGTAGGTGTATGCGGAGAATCTTAAGCCATTATCTTGGGTGCTGAGTGGCATATCGAAGGTAGTCACAGTAGTTATCCCTCGGATTGTTAATTGCGAATTTTATTGTTGTGGTTAGGTGAATTATTTTTTGAAACGAACCACAAAGGACACGAAGAGCGCGAAGGGAAGAGAGATGAGAGAGGATTTTTAATTACTCACTAAGATGCTCTTTTTTAGCTTTGTGAACTTTGCGTACTTTGCGGTTCGTTAAAAGATTTTTTTCATTACTCAAGTAGAATTGCTATAATTTGAATTTCTTAAGAAAGGTCTAAGAATAAAGCTTTAACACTTTATCCTTAAACCATGAGGTAACGTGCATTCAAGCTTATTCTTTAAGCAAATCTTCCGCGCAAACTAATTGCAATTGAATAATTTCACGCATCTGCTGACTAAAATCTTGCCGCGCTTGTAAAAAAGCTGTATGTGCTTGAGTTATCCGAGCATTATTAGCATTCAGCTTTTGACAGTGAGAGGTATTTAACTCCAGCATTCTGATTAGGGTATCTAAATCTTGATTGGTAGCAGATGCTTGTGTTGGTGTGGCGATTAACTCAGAAGATTCTACTTTTTCCTCTGCTGCAAAACCGTGTTCAATGATATTTTTTATTGAAACTTCTGTATTTTGAGTCAAAATATCATTGCCTAAGATTTTATGAGTATCTTGCAGCGATTTGATGATATCAATTTCATCTGGCAATGGTATATTTGAATGCAGATTTTCAGCTTGAATACCTTGTGCTTTACCGGCTAAATCTTGGAAAAGTTGGCGATTTTCTTCGGTCAAAATACTAGCGGTTATTGATTTACCACCGACGGTAACAGTGCGTAAGGTGGCTTTATTTTGTTTAGGTGCAGGTGTGAGATTGTAGAGTGGTGATAAATCTACAGCTACGCGATGGCTGAGAAGTTTTGCTAGTGCTTTGACAATAGTAGTGTGGTCATCCATACCCCGGCGGTTGAGGGAGACGGTGATATGATCTTTGTCTTCGAGAATTTTATCAATCCAGCGTGAACAAACTCCACCCGCACCAGCTTCGATGAATATTCTCGCGCCGTCGTCGTGGAGGCGGTTAACTAGGCGGGGGAAGTCTAATTGTTGGCAAAGTCCGGTGGCGATGCTGCGAGCGATCGCACCACTCTCTAGTACAATAGGCTGATATTCAGCCGCAGAATAGAAGGTTACACCAGCTAGATTCTGGGATGGCAAAGTATTTAATTTGACTAACTCTCCATACTCCGATCGCATCGTTTCACAGTGGATAACGTGATCGAAGGGAGCTACGAAAGAGTTACAACCCAAGGCAGAAATGACTCGCTTACAAGCGGCTGGCTCACCAGCAATTAAGACTTCTTCCGGTGTATTAATTTGTGTGAGATAAACTTGCGGCTCGTTTTTGATAGCCTCCTGCACTTGCTCAGGACTAGCCATCAAAACGAAGTTACCCCAAAAGCTTTTATCTAAATTATCCGCGTTTGGTAAGCCCCAAAACTCGCGTACCGCATTTTTCGGCCCAGATAACCTATTCCCAAACAATGCCGAGGAGTTGAAAGAGTTACTACCTTGAAAGAAATCACTCCAAACTCCTTGCGCTACCATCATGCTTGTTTCACCCAAGCTGTAGCCAAATACATACTTTGGCTTAACTTGAAAGTCATCACAGATAACCGTGGTGAGCAGTCTGGTAAAAAACATTTCCGCTTCAAACATTGCTAAAGAATCATCTAGCAATTGCTTTTCTAGAGTCTCTAGCTGTCTGAGGGATAACTTACTCAAACTTCTGGGAAAAACTCGTAGTTCTACATCCGCTACCCGCTTATGCAGACTCTTCACCATGTAGTCGTTGAAGATTCTGGGGAAGAGGCGGAAGAGATTTCGACCCATACCTACGTATGAATTCACCGCCGCCGGATACACATAAGCAATCTCACCATGCTTTCCTAGAGGTTTCGGTGTGAAATAACTACCTATAGGTGTTTGCCAGTCTGTGCCTTTTTCAAACGCCGTTTTGACACCCTTACGCGCCGATTCAATTTCTTTGAGGAGTTCTTTTTTGTTCCGTCCGTTAATGGCGATGGCGTATTGCGCTTGGGGGTTTGCTTTGTATGTAGCAAAAGCTTGACTAGCACATTCTGATAAAGAAGAACTAGCTTCAATGCTCTTTTGCAGACTATCTAGAGCCGCAAAAATACTGTCTTTGTCGTTAGCTGCTATCGGGAACAGATGATATGGCATTTGTTCCAAATATCTGCTAGGGCGTTCTTCTTGGGTGGGGTCTTCCGAGATAATCACATGAGCAAAAGTACCATCACAACCCAGACCGTTAATTGCAGCTATCCGACGGTCAGAGTCTTTACCCAAGAACCAAGGACGAGACTCTGTAGCCACATAAAAAGAACTACCTTCCCATTGTTGGGGTGTTTTCACACCAGACCAGTTAGGCGTACCAGGAATGTAGCGGTAGTAAAGACACAACGCTGTTTTGATTAAGCTGGCAATTCCCGAAGCTACTTGAGTGTGTCCGATATTGGCTTTAACGCTACCAATAGCAGAGTGCAAACCATGACCTACCGATGGATATGCTTGCAATAAACCTGTAATTTCGGTTTCGTCTTCTTGGGGAATACCACTGGCGCAAACCTCTACATATTTCACTTGAGAAGGTTGTACACCTGCACTATAGAAGGCTTCGTTAGCGGAGTTAACGAGGGATTGTCCGATACTGATAGCATCAATGGTGGCATAAATGCGATCGCCATTTTCCTGCGCCACATCGTAGCGTTTGAGAACAACTACACCCGCACCTTCACCCACCGTCCAACCGTTGGCTTTTTGGTCATAACTCAACGTATTGACACCACTGTTTATCTTGGCTGTTTGATTGCGTAATAAGACATTCTCTACACCACCAGCCAAATCAACAGCACCAACAATGGCTGCGTCTGCTTCGCCAGTCATCAGTAGCATTTGCGCGACTTCTAAAGCTTTGAAAGCCGAAGTCTCTACAGCAGTGAGAGTGAAAGCAGGCCCGGTAAAGTTCCACAGTGAAGAAATGCGACTCGCCATGATGTTGGCGATATAGCTTAAATACTCACCAATTTCTACTTGTTGGTGAACGCTATCTTTAACGATGGTTTCTAATTGAGTAATCTTTTCTGATGGTAAAGTAATTTCTGCCGCATTCAAACCATCTTTGACTTGCCAAGACAAATCCCATCTTTGCTGTAGTTGGTGGACAGATAACTCTGTTTCAGCTGCAATAATTACTGCTACATTTCCGCCTTCAGGTAGGTTTGCATCTTTGATGGCGCGTTCTGCAACTTTCAGCAGTAATAGTTGTTGGGGGTTGAGTTTTTCAACTTCGTTGGGAGGAATCTTATAGGCTAAGGTATCAATTTCAAAGTCTTTGATATATGCGCCGACGGGGGGTTTGCCTTCAGTTAAACCGTAGTCTTGGAGTAAATCTTTTTCTGTGTCGATGCCATACCATCTTTTTTCGGGTAGAGGTATGAAATGTTGTTTACCGTCGTAAATACTGCGTTCAAAAGCATCTAAGTTATTGCATTCACCAAAGAAGGCATCCATGCCAATAATGGCAATTTTGTTTTTATTATCTTGTGTCATTACTAAGTACCTAAACAAATATTTTTTTGCCTCACGCAAAGGCGCAAAGACGCAAAGGAAAAAAGAGAAAATGAAGCTTACGCGAAGAACCTCTAAAGCTCTTATTTCTTTGTGTCCTTTGCGTCCTTTGCGGTTTTTTCCAAAATGATATGTGAGTTAGTTCCACCAAAACCAAAGGCACTTAAGGCTACGCATTTAGTCGAATTATTGTTAGGCCAGGGTGTTGTTGTTTTAACAATATTTTTGGGTGAAATGACAGTATTTTCTGCACCGATAGGTTCATCAATATTAATAGTGGGTGGAATCACACCATGATTCAGGCTGTAAATTGCTTTGGTTAAGCCCACCATCCCAGCACCTACTAACAAATGTCCGACGTTTGATTTAGCAGAACCGACTAAAGGTGATGCTTGATGTTCACCAAAAAAGCTTTCTACAGAACTACATTCTGTTGTATCGCCTAAGAGTGTACCTGTAGCGTGACACTCTAGATAATCAATCTCTTTGGGGCTAAGTTGGGCTTCTTGATATGCTCGTTCGTAAGCTAGGATTTGTCCTTTGGCGTTGGGGCTGAGTAAGTGTTTACCCCTACCATCGTTGGATAGTCCGTTACCGCAAACAGTGGCGAGGATATTATCACCATCTCTGACAGCATCACTGTAGCGTTTGAGAACTACCATACCGATACCTTCGGAGGTGATTAAGCCGCGAGAGGCTTTATCTAGAGGGCGGCTAATTCCGTTTTCTGGATATCCTTGAATACCAGAAAAGAGCATTCGTAAGAATAGGGGATCAGAGCAACTAATAGCACCAGCCAGCATTAAGTCGGCTTTGCGTGTCTGTAGGTAATGAGATGCTAGTTTGATGGAATAAAAGGCTGAGGAACAAGCTGCATCTATACAGAAATGAGTGCCTGATAGTGAGAGAGATTGAGCGATGAGGGCGGCTGGTAAACCAGATATCATCGCGTTGTAGGGCGATGGTTTGCTAGTTGGGGGGATGGCTGCTAAATGGAAATCTTGGTCTTGGAGAAGTTGAGCGATCGCACCATCAATTGTGCGGCGATAAATGGGGGATAATAATTGATTAGAAAGTTTTGTCGGTAGGGAGAGGGTTCCTAAAATTACACCGCATTTGGCGAGGGCTTGTTGATTACCTAAATAGCCGCTATGTTGGACTGCTTGTTTAGCTGCGTAGAGTGACCATTTAAAGGTATTATCTAAGCTATTTACTAAGGTTGGTGGTAGGTTGTATTCGCTGGGGTCAAATTGAAAGTTGCGAATAAATCCACCTTGGAGGAAGTAAATTTTTTCCGGTTTGCCTTTAGCAGAGTCGTAAAATATTGTGGGATCAACACCAATTTCGGCAAGTGTAACTTCTGAGGTTGAGTTTTTTTGGTCGGTGATGTTTTGCCAAAATTGTTCGGGATTATTCGCGTCGGGAAATAGGCAAGATATACCGATGATGGCTATTTTTTCCACTGTTGTTGTCCTCGTTGGGGTGGGCTTTTGGATTTACGATGTTCCCCGGAGTGGAAATTAAGAGTTTATTTCACGCAGAGGCGCAGAGGCGCGGAGAGTTGGGAAGGTGTGTTTTCCCAGAGTATTTTTTTAACGAACCACAAAGAGCGCAAAGGGCGCAAAGAAGAGGAGGGTTACAGAGAAATAGAGATGAGTTTACTATTGCTATTTTAAACGCAGAGTGAAGGGAACTTTCATCTGCGTTGATCGGCGGTTATTTATTCATCATTCTCATAGGCCAAATTACTGCTTTGGCTCCGAGGATGCGAGAATATATTTTACCTTCGCGGTCGTGGATGTAATAGTCGGAGGTTACACCTGTTGCTGTTTTTGCTTTGACTTCGCAGGAAACGTAGAAGGGTTCATCGCAAGGTAAGGCGCGGAATTGTTCGGAGTGGGTTAGTTGTCCTGGTAGGCAGATTTCTTGATGGAAATGGTTTAGCCAAACCCATAGGGGTTGCGTGCTTAAATCGTTGGCGTATGGGTTATGCCAATTGATAGGAAATTGCCCTTGTTTTTGAGCAGAAATTGATGCCCAGTAGCATTCGGCTGTAATTTTTTCTGGTGTAATGTTGATGACTCTGGTGATTTTTTGAAATGCTGGGCCGTGGAATAATGAGGAGCTATCTTTTTGATAAAAGTCTGTGCCAGTAGCGGTGATGATGTTATCTTCGGTGAGGTTTACTGATTCGTAAATGGGGGCTTCTGGCATTTTCCGCACGATTTTGATTTGGGCGCGGAAGTGATAATGAGTTTTGCCTTCAGGTGTTTTACTTAAGATTGTGGTTTGTAATTCGACAAATTCAGATTCTTTTTTAGCGAGTTCTTGAACTTCGAGAATGTGTTCGCTGACGTTGGAATTAGCGAAGGTAATTCCTTTGAGAACTTTGAATTCTTTACAACTTAAATAGCGATAGCCTGGATGCAATTCTTCACAAGCATTAATCATCCAAGACATGGCGCAGGTTGCTGGTAATACGGGAGAACCAGCGATGACATGATCATATAAGAAGGGGTTTGCTTCTAATACAATGCGGCGACGAATGCGGTAGCTTTTGAGTTCTGTATCTAATGGTGCGGGTGGGCGAATTGTAGGGCTACCGATGACTACTTGTGTGGAGTCATGGTGTGCGGGATGCAGTTCGTTAACTAGCATTTGTGTGCCAATATCTACGGGGATAATATCAATTCCGCGTTCAGCGAAGGCTTTTTTGAGTTCTGGTGTCACCATCCCGCTATCCCAGCCGCCCCAGTTGATTGCAACTACGTGACAATTGGGATGCTTTTGTTTGAATAGATGCGCTGATTTGTTGAGAATTTCGTTAGCGATCGCATAATCAGATTGCCCAATATTCCCGTAAAATCCAGTTACGGAGGAGAACAATACTAACTGTTCTAGTTGATTGGGGTTAACGCAATTCAGTAGATTTTCTAAGCCTTGAACTTTAGCGGTATAAACTTTTTCAAAGTCTTGGTCGGTTTTCTTTTCGATTAATTTATCAGCTAAGTTACCCGCACCGTGAATAATGCCAGTAATTGCTCCTGTACGTGCAACTGTCGCTGCTAGTTTTTGTTGTAATTCGGCAACATTTGTGACATCAGCACTCAGATATTCAACTTTCGCGCCTGTTGCTCTAATTTCTGCTATTGTCTGTTTAATTTCGCGGCTAGAAGCAATTTTGTTATATATTTTCTGCACACTCATGGGTGTAGGCTTCTCGCCTTGAGCGAGAAGATTTTCCATGATGCGTTTTTTTAATGCAGCATCTTCAAAACAATCTTTGGCGAAGTCTGGTTCGTCTTCTAATATTTCTGAACGACCGAGAAGAATAAATGTACAAGGTTGCTGTTGTGCGAGTTTTTTAACGCAGAGGGAGGTGATTCCTTTCGCACCACCACTAACGAGAAATACTGATGAGGAACGAACCAGGGTTGCTGTTGTCATATTTATTTATTGAAGATTTAGAATTTAAACGAACCGCCAAGGCGCAGAGGACGCGGAGGAATGAGAGTTTAAGAGAGTTGTTCTGTGCGCTCTTCTCTGCGCCTTTGCGCGAAACTTTACTTAACTACGGAAGCCTTCAAAGTAACTCGCCCTTGAGAACCATAAGCGACTTCATTGATATAAAGATTCGAGTCGCACAGTTCGCCAATAATATGTTCAGCCGATTTTTGTGCATCTATCGCTGGACTTAAATCAATTGAACGAGCAAATACTTTTGGCCATTCCCATCTCAGGGTTTTGGTGAGTCCGAATAAACCACCTGCGATCGCTCCATAATTGGTGTTATGCTCTAACCCAAATGCTCCATCTAAGCGCACTACTGTGAGGAAGGAACTACGGGTGTAATTTGCTGTTTCGGTAAGGGATTTCTTCAAGTGTTTAGCTACAAAGAAGATGTGCTTAACTATCGCTTTGTCCTGTTCTACAGCCTGTGGATGGATGTGAATGAAACTGCCAATTGTGCCAATATTAGTTGCGATCGCGGATAATTTATGTTGGAGTAATTCTTCACTCATATCTGCAAGGGTGATACGTTCTACACCAGCAGGTAAGGGTGCTTGTTGCGCGATGATAGCTTGGGGGAAGCTTAATACTACTACTTTCCAACTGCGATCGCACAGGGTTTGCACTACGTGGGAGGTGGTGAGGGAGCCATCATCTGTGATTAAGCAGATGTGTCCCTCTGGTAAACTGAACTCTAAGCTGTCGGGTAGCGGGAGGATTTTTAGTTGCGCGGGACGACGCGCAACGTTATCAATTACTTGGACTGGCTGGAAGTCCCAGTTAGAATCAGGCTTTTTTTTTTTCACCCGCAACTAGGCGTTGCAGGTAATCAACTATTTGACCGATAGTTCGTAAGTCACCTAAGTCTTCAACGTTTGGCTTGGGTAGGTTGGGGTAAGTTTCCTGCATTGCGCCTAAGATTTCTACCCGTTTGATGGAGTCGATACCTAAGTCCGCTTCCATGTCCATTTCGAGTTCCAGCATCTCGACTGGGTAGCCAGTTTTATCGCTAGTAATATTTAACAGTGTTTGGGCGATGTCTGCGTAATCTGTAGTATCTTCTACAATTTCTGCGACTAGAGTTTCAGCAATTACTACTGGCTCAGGTGCAGTTACTACAGGAACTACAGGTATGGTAGTAGCGGCTGGCATTTCTGGCATTGCTGGCGCGGGTAACACTGCAACTCCAACACTAGGATTTCCCGAAGCATTAGTTTGCAGATATGTAATAATGTCGCCGATGCTGCGTTTTTCTGCTAATTCTTCTAAGTTGGGCTTGGGTAAATTAGGATACATTTCTTGTAATCCACCCAAGATTTCAACTCGTTTGATGGAGTCGATACCTAAGTCGGCTTCCATATCCATCTCTAATTCGAGCATTTCGACTGGGTAGCCAGTTTTATCGCTGATAATAGCCAGCAAGTTTTTATCTAAGTCAGAGACATCAACCGCAGGTGCTGCTACAACAGGTGCGCTAACTACAGCTACAGGCTGAGGTGTAGGAATTTGAACTACTGGTGCGGGTGTTTCAACTACAGGCGCAGGAGTGAAAGCAACAGGTGCTTCAATTAAAGGCGCAGGTGCAACCGCTACAGGTTGAGGTGCAGGTGCAACAGGTGCTTCAATTACTGGTGCAGGTGCAACCGCTACAGGCTGGGGTGTTGGTGCAACTGGTGTTTCAACAGGTTTGTGACCATTACCGTTACCATTGCCATTTTTCGCTACAGGCTCCACTACTGGAGTTGGTGCAACAATTTTGGTGGTTACAGGTACAGGTGCATCGCTGACAGGGGTTGGTTCAACTGCAACACCACCAGCAATTAACTGTGAATATTGTTGCTGAATGAGATTGAAGAAGTTTTTAGCGTATTCAACCTGTTCCAGAAGATATTGTTCATGGATGCGGAGAGTTTCACCTTGTTGGTTGTGAAACTGCATCATACTGCGTTCCACACCTTCCATCACAACTAGCTTCAGTTGCGCTACCTCTTGGGAAGACTTGGCGTTAGCGAACAAAGCGTTTTGCTGCTGCATCAGTTGGAAGAATGCTTTGGTATATTCCATCTGATGGTTGAGATACTGACCGTGAGTTTGTAAGTTATCAGATTGATTCTTTTGGAATTGGGTCAGCAAGTACTCTAAGCTTTCTAGCATTCGCTGGTAATTTACCAAGTTTTCAGGTTTTGGCATATCAGTTTCCTGGGCTAGTTGATTAGAAAGGATCGCAGGAATCATTTCTGGTTCTGGTGTTGGTTCGGTGATGATATTAGTGATAGGAGTAACTTCAGGTGCGGGTTCCGGTTTGATTATTTCTTGAAGATTTACACCTAAACTCTCCGAAACTCTTATCTCTTGGCGTTCTTCGCGCTCTTGGCGGTTCGTTTCAGAAAACTCTGGAGTAGCACTAACCACTGGCGCAGGTGCAGCAGGTAACGAAACCTTATGTCCACTCTCCAAAGCTTCCTTAAAGCCGTTTCTAGTTTTTTCCGAAACGTAGTTAATACCATTGAGACGCACACTCAAGGTTTTCTTCTTCTCAGCAGGTAATGCAGGTTGAACTTGATAGGGGTCAAGATTCTTCAACTGCATCCCAATGACGCGCATTTGTACTGCTGCTTCCCGCAGAGACCGATCGCTATTCTTCTGAGTGCTAGGATTCAATGCGATAGTAATATGAGGGCGATCGCCTAAAATATCCTTAACTAAGTTAGTCAGAATTCTTTTCGGCCCGAATTCCACAAAGCAAGAACCACCAGCCGCGTAAATATTCTCAATCTCCTGTTTAAACAGCACCGAACTTGCAAGGTGAGTTTCCAGGATGCGCTGCATTCCTGCGGGGTCTTGGGGATAAGGCTTACCAGTAACATTGCTGAAAACTGGAATTTGAGCAGTATTAAATTTGACTGATTTAGTAGCGATCGCAAAGGACTTCTGAGCAAAAGCAATCAGTGAAGTGTGGAAGGCTGCGGAAACAGGTAATTGTACAGCCGCGTATCCTTGTTCTTGCAAAGTCTGACGTACTTTAGCGATTTCTGCGGTCGGCCCTGCCAACACTACCTGAGTCGGAGAATTAAAGTTAGCAATGGATACTTGCGGATAGTGCTTCAGTATCGGCTCAATTTTGTTGATGTCTTCTTTGACAGCCAACATTGTACCTGCATCGTGGTCTGGGTCTTCTGGTGCAGCCATCGCTTGACCCCTAGCTTTCACCAAGAACAGGTAATCTTGCTCACTTAATACACCCGCAGCCCACAATGCTGTTAATTCCCCGAAGCTGTGTCCAGCAACGAAATCAGATTTGAAACCAGCTTTTTGCAGGATGGAATACAGACCAGCACTAAATACCCCAATTGCAGGTTGAGCGTATTCTGTGCGTTGCAGTGCTGCAACTTGAGCATTTTTCTCTGCTTCTTCAAATGTCGGGCGAGGGAAGATAATTTCCGAGAGAGGCTGCAAGTTATCTTTGAGTAACAAACTATCCATGTAACCATGTAACCGTTGCATCTCAGGGAAGTTCATTACCAATTCACGACCCATTTCTAGGTATTGGGAACCTTGACCAGAGAACAACGCGACAACTTTACCGCCTAACTCCATACCAGAGGCGCGGTAGTAAATACCTTGGGGATGTTCCCAAGATGCGGCTGAACCTTTGAGTTTCAACCAGTCGATACTGATTTGCAGCATCTTGCAAGCTTCTTGCAGGTTCTCAGCAACAAAGCCAACTCTCGCCGCAGTTTGGGGAATTTCTAGAGATTGACTATCTTGCACCAACTGAGAAAAATGTCTCTCGCCGCCTTCTGATTGCAACTTCCATAAATCTGCTTCGCACTTGCTGAGTAGTTGCGCTGGGTTATCTGCAAACAGCAGGATTTCTTGGGGTGTGCTGTGTATCCGGTAAGGCTGATTTTGTCCGGCTTCGTATTCTTCTAGAACTACGTGGTAGTTTGTACCACCAAACCCGAAGGAACTGACACCCGCGCGTCTTGGTGCTTCGCCCTCTGGACGAATCCAAGGTCTTGTTTCAGTATTAAGATAAAATGCCGAGTTGTTAATGTCGAGTTTAGGATTCGGCTCGGTAATGTTAATAGTTGGCGGTAAAATTTTGTGATGTAGTGCCAAAGCAGTTTTAATTAAACTTGCCGCACCCGCAGCCGCTTTGGTGTGTCCGATTTGAGATTTCACACTACCTAAAGCGATGTGCTGCTTTTTCTGGTCGTATTCACCAAAGAAGTCTCTTAAAGAACCGAATTCGGTGGGGTCGCCAGCCATTGTACCTGTACCGTGGGCTTCCATCAGACCAACGGTAGCCGGAGAGAAACCAGCATCTTCGTAAGCGCGGCGCAAGGCGGTTACTTGACCTTCTTTGCGAGGTGCATAAATACTCTTGTAGCGTCCATCGCTAGAAGTACCAATGCCTTTAATTACAGCGTAAATTTTATCGTTGTCTCGTTCAGCATCTTCTAGACGCTTGAGAACAATCATCCCGATACCTTCACCCAGCATCATCCCATCAGACTTAGCATCGAATGGTTTAACACTTTCACTAGGAGAAACCGCCGGGGTTTTGCTGAAGGAGATGTAAGCCATGATGGTGTTGTCGGTATCTACACCACCAGTCAGCATCATATCGGCACGATGTTCGACTAGTTCGCTAATCGCTAATTTCAACGCACCGAAGGAACTAGCACAAGCCGCATCAACTACACAGTTAATCCCGCCGAAGTTCAAGCGGTTGGCAATACGTCCAGCCACAACGTTAGCCAGCATTCCAGGGAAGGCGTTTTCATCCCATTTGACGTAAGCAGCTTTGATTTTGTCAACGATTTTTTTAGTGTCTTCGTCAGACAAACCACTACTTTTAAGAACCTTTTCCCAAATTGGATATTCTAACCGTGCAGCCAGTGGCATTCCCAATTGTTTAGCCATCGCTACACCGAGAACTACCCCAGTTGTTTCGCGGCTAAACTCACGAGATTCACCATAGCCAGAATCTTCCATTGCTTCTTTTGCAACTACCAAACTTAGTAGCTGTGAAACATCTGTAACTTCTAAAATGCTGGGAGGAATACCAAATTCCATCGGGTTAAAATCTACCTCTGGAATAAAGCCACCGCGTTTACAATAAGTTTTATCTTCTGGGGTTCTGGGGTTGGGGTCGTAATAATCTTCTACGCTCCAGTGAGTAGGAGGTACATCAGTAATACAATCGATTTTGTTAATGATATTTTGCCAATATTCCCGCAAATTTCTGGCTTTCGCAAATAGCGAAGCCATGCCCACAATAGCTATAGGATTTTGTTCCAGTCGTCTGTTAAGTTTGTTAATCGACATTGGTTTATCTGTCGTCATCTTTTTTTTCCTCTATATACCGAATCAAAGTTTTTTCACAACTGTTGATCTGGGCTTCTAACTCTGCCAAAGCAGCATCAATTGAATAAGCAGACATAGGACATAGACAGTTTTAAATTACTGTGGATTGTGAAGCTACAGTAGTCTTTGTTACCCGTCAAAAAGTATCTGTCTGTTGTGACAAGCAACTAGCTATCCTATGTGTGAAGGCTAAATGCTTTTTTCCTAACAAACACTACACAATTCAAATCAAGGTGAAGAATGAAGTAGGCAGGTACAAATGTCATTTGTCCTTGGTCATTTGTCATTTGTAAAGTTTATAGACATAACCTAGTAACATTTATTCGCACCACCATAATGAAGCCTTTCTACCCTTCTCCTAACAGAGACGCTGCGCGAACGGGAACGCCTGCCGTAGGATGCCCTTAGGGCTGTAGGGCGAACATACTTCATAATTCATACTTCACACTTCTCTTGATATTGCGGTAGCAAGTCAATAACGTTGTTGAAACTGGTAAAATAATCTTGGAGCGCGTTAGCTGCTTGACCAGTGAATTCAAGCCATTCGTAGTGGTAGAAGTTTTGAGCAATAGTATCCAACTGGAACACTGGAAACTTAGGAGTAGCCATGAGGACAGAAACGCTTTTTTCTCCCAAACTCGTTTGATTATCTAGCCTAACAGCAGCAACGTAGCTGGTATTAATGACAACGTTCTGTATCTTGATAAATGCCATAGCCAGTTTCAACGTCCAGGATAATATATTGTACGAAATTCGACCCAGAAAAGTTGACAAGTTCGTTACCGAAAGAACATCACCTCTACTTTGAATTTCACAGCAATTTGAAGAAATTAATCAACAGTTACAAGGTGATGGTGATGCGACTTTGTATAGTATGTTTCTCATCTTCAAGCACAATAAATGTGTTCTGTTTCCGTTGGGCTTTGAAGAGTTGAATTAATAAAAAGAATAGCACACTTCACATAAACTAAATCATTTCTTCAAGGGATTTTAAGAAAAAAATCTGGCTTTTGATGGATGTTGATGTTAAATACAATCTGCATTATAGGTATATTTAGAAACTTATATTTAGTGTTTGAAAATTTGAGCGATCGCCTACCCTGCACAAACCACAGCTTAATTTCATAGATATTTCTAAAATCAGGGTATTCAGTAGAAAAATCATGAACAAATACATAAGCATATATCTTGTTTTTTCAGCAGAGCCTCATAATATGAACTAAGTTTTTGATGAATTTTTAAAATAAGGCGAAACCTAACAGAAATAAGTTATTAATCAAGCAAACATTAAAATTTTAGAAAGTGCATTATAAACAATAATTTGATGACATTTGATGAATTACAAACATTTGAGGATTGAAATGTATATCTGCCAAAAACGTTACAGAAGATGAGGTGTTCCAGATCCCCGACTTCTTAAAGAAGTCGGGGATCTAAGTTCTTGCAAATGATTTAAACACCCACCATTTTTTGCGCTGGCTTGCTAGTCCATTGTTGCCAACGCATTACACCGCGATTAACTAATTGAGGACTTTCATCTCCAATAAAACAGATGCGTCCTAGTCTTTCGCAAGCGATAAGTATTTCACCTTGCCCCATAAACGGGGCAATCACAAAATTATTGGGACTGGTGTAGAAATTGATGAGATAATTGACAACCCCTTCAATACCTTCTATATGAATAGTTGATTGCGGTTTAGCAATTGAATGATGTGAAAAAATGCCTACATAAAGGTTGTTTACTAACAATTCATATTGAAATGGCATTTTGTTATGTTTGTAAAAATCGTAAATTTGTCCTTCAGAACGGAGGACAGCGACAACTCTGGCTTCGTCTACTAAATAATTATGTTGCCATGTAGAGGATACAGTAGCGATCGCCAGTGCTGCATCTGAAGGTAACAAATTCCGAAACTGTGAAGTGTAAGTATCGCCACAATAAACCAAATGTCTTCCTAGCATCCATTCCTCACCAACTTTTATGGCGGGTTCTAAATTGATTTTTGGTTGCTCAATTACTTGTTCTACCTGGCGTTGCACCTTTTTCAGTGCTGATTTCGCTTCTTTCTCCGCCATAGCACTTTTAAAAGCTAATGTCTGTAACTCTTTTTGCTTTTTCTTAGCTTCTGCAATTAATTGCGCTTGCTGCGCTACTGCTTGTTTATCTCCTTGCTTTTGAGCTAATTCCAAAGCTTTTTGTGCTTCTTCGGCTAAACTGCGTTCTTTGCTACCAGCCCTGGCGATTTTTAATAGTATTGTGGGACTATCAGCCAAGGGTGTACCTTTAATCATCTGTTTGACATCTGGATGGATACTTTTAGCAATTTGTTTTCCATGCTGAAAGGTGCGCTCAGAGTAACCAACTTCCTTCGCCAACTCAATAGTGCGTTTGGGAGGTGGTGAAATGGTTGCACCACCTTTGAGAGTATGTTGGTTATCCCCTGCTTTCGCCCGTAATCCCATCCGCTCTAAAATCTGGTCGCGTTCTAACCACAGTTCTGAACGCTCTAGGGGTTCTAGCTCATTACGAATCAAATTTTCGTCAATTTCTGCCAACCGCGCTTGGTCAGCATCTTGATAATTGACAATACGACATTCAATAACCTCAAGCCCCAAAAGCTTACAAGCTGTGAGCCGATGCAAGCCAGCAACCAAGTTCAAATTCTGATCTACCGTGATGGGGTTTAATAAACCATTAGTTTTAATTGAATCTTTTAACTCATTAACTTTATGAGCATTAACAGGACGGCGGTTAGAACCTATATGAATTTGATTAACGGCAACTTCAGGCATAATTACTGTTTTGATATAAATTCAGATAAAACAACCAAGATAACACGCAAAATTAAAATGTTTAATTCTAATTAGTGAGTCTAATCCTAGAGTTTTGTTCCTGAAATAGATAAAGAGTGATGAAAATTACTTAAATTTGGTCACAAATTTTTCTTGTCCAATACTGTATATTACCTATTGCCTAATAACTCATGAAAAGCTCACTTCAGCAACACCCATTGGTTGACAATATTAAAGTAATTTGCAAAAATTAGACACAGTTTATCCAGTTATTCTAAACGCTTCATTTTCACAAATTTAAATTTTTTAGTTAGCTCTATCGTATTTTAGAATACTGGATTTGATACGAAATTAAGATAAAACTGAGAAAGATTTAGAGTAGCACCTTCTGTTATTTATCCGCAAAATTAGCAATAAACTCTGGTTTAAAGGCGTACAACAATTTCCATAGAACTGTACAAAAAGTATGAAGTCTGAATTATGAATTGAAAGAGATTTTTTATACTTCATTCTTCACCTTAATTATCGGGATTTCAGGTTTCTGGCATAGCACAATTGGAATAAAAATATGGCACTAAAAAGATACGGCCACTTGTTTTCAAAACCCTTGAGTCGGTGGCAAATAATTTTGGCAGCTTCTATTACTGTAGCTGCGGCTGGGCTAGGAACTTTTTACACTGTTGCACCAAAATCAAACCGTGTCGCAGTTCAAACTACTCAAGCAACAACACCAAAACCCGCACCTGTAAAAGTTGCAGTTACCGCTTTAGGACGTTTGCAGCCAGAAGGTGAAGTTACTTTTTTGTCTGCACCTAATTCTATCAACGGTGTACGTGTGGAAAAACTGTTGGTAAAAGAAGGGGATGAAGTCAAAGCTGGGCAGGTACTGGCATATTTAGAAGATTATGGACGTGCCACAGCTGCCCTGCAACAATCTTTAGATAAATTACAAGTTGCCAAAGCTAAATTAGCACAAGTAAAAGCTGGCGCAAAATCTGGAGATATCGAGGCGCAAAAAGCCAGCATTGCGAATTTAGCATCTCAATTAAAAGGAGAAGTTGCCACTCAACAAGCAACTATTAACCGCATCCAAGCTGAAGTTGATAACGCTCAAAAAGAGAATGATCGCTATCAGCAATTATACAAACAAGGTGCGATCGCTGCTTCTGTAGCAGACAGCAAAGCCTTACAACTCAAAACCACCCAACAACAACTCACAGAAGCTCAAGCTGCACTGACTCGTATCCAAAACACCCTAAAAGACCAACAAAAAGAAGCTCAAGCCAGACTCAGCAGTATTAAAGAAGTACGTTCTGTAGATGTTGAAGCCGCGCAAACAGAAGTTAAAAGTGCAGTCACAGCAATTAAACAAGCCAAAGCTGACTACGAATTAACTTACATTAAAGCTCCTATTGACGGTAGAATTCTCAAAATTCACGCCAAAACTGGCGAAGTTATCAATACTTCTGGTTTTGCAGAAATCGGTAAGATATCGCAAATGTATGTAATTGCAGAAGTATATCAAACCGATATTCAAAAAGTACGTATAGGTCAAAAAGCATCAATTACCAGTGCTGCATTCGCTGGTAAATTACAGGGAACTGTCAAAGAAATTGGTTGGCAAGTTGACAAACAAAGCATCTTTAGCCTCAACCCCAGGTCTGATACCGACCGCAGAATTGTTGAGGTCAAAATCTCTATTGATAACCCCGCAGATAGTCAAAAAGTAGCTCGAATGACAAATCTGCAAGTGGATGTATCTATTCAAATTTAGTCAATGGTCAATAGTCAAAATAACAAATGACCAATGACAAATGACTAATGATAAATAACAAATAACAAATGAATCCATGAATTTCAAGATTCCTTTAGCATGGCTACAGCTTGCTCAACAAAAGATTCGTTTTGTCGTTGCTGTAGCCGGGATTGCTTTCATTGTGCTACTAATGTTTGTCCAGCTAGGGTTTCAAGATGCACTGTATTCTAGTGCCACCGCAGTACATCAAAGCTTACGCGGGGACTTATTTTTAGTTAGCGCACAATATAAGTCTTTGACATCTAATCAAAGCTTTTCTCGTACTCGTTTATATCAATCTTTAGGGTTTGAAGGGGTTGAATCTGTCAGCCCTATGTACTTGCAATTTGCCAAGTTAAAAAATCCTGTCAATGGCGAGAAATATTCTATCTATGTGATTGGTTTTGACCCAGGAAATCCGGTGCTGAATATCCCAGAAATTGAGCAGAATTTAGACAAGCTCAAAATTCCTGATGTCATGCTTTTTGACAGAAATTCTCGTCCAGAATTTGGGCCAATTGCTGCGAATTTTGATAAGGGAGATACTGAACAAACCATTGAAATCTTTCCTTTTGATGGCCCCATTGGCTATAACGTGCGAGTAGGTGGGCTATTTAGCTTAGGTCCTTCCTTTGGTGTAGATGGTAACTTAATTGTCAGCGACTCAACTTTTCTGCGGATAAATCCAAATACTCGTCCAGCAGAAAAAATCGACATCGGTGTAATTACTCTCAAGCCTGATGCCGATAAAGAAAAAGTTTTAAAGAATTTGCAAGCCAATTTACCTAATGATGTTCTAGTTTTTACTCGTCAAGGCTTTATAAATTTTGAGAAACAATATTGGGCAGATAGAACGCCAATTGGTTTCATATTGAACCTAATGTTAACAATGGCTTCTGTTGTAGGTGTGGTGATTGTCTATCAAATTCTCTACAGTAATATTGCCACTCAATTTATTGCTTATGCGACATTGAAAGCCATTGGTTATCCCAACTCTTATTTGTTAAAAGTGGTATTTCAACAAGCATTAATCTTGGCATTTCTTGCATATATTCCAGGGTTTATTACTTCCATAATTTTGTATGACTTTGCAATGGAAGCAACAAAATTACCCATCATGATGAATGGTACAAATGCCTTGATAGTGTTTATTTCAGCAGTCTTAATGTGTATCACATCTGGCGCACTTGCTATTAACAAATTACGTTCTGCTGACCCAGCAGATATCTTCTAAGAAGTGTGAAGTATGAAGTCTAAAATAACATTCATTTTTAAGCATTCATACTTCCAGATGAAATTCAAACTTTAGTAAAATAATAACCCCTGATGAACTTAGACAAAAAAACTCTCCTGATTACTGGGATTGATGATTTTATCGGGTTGCGTGCAGCCGAGTTAGCTATAGCGCAGGGAATGAAGGTGCGCGGGTTGCAAAGTTCTAGCGATCGCAAGATACCACAAAATCTCAATGTAGAAGCGATCGCTGGTAACATTACTGACCCAAAAATTGCCCAAAAAGCTTGTCAGGGAGTAGATATTGTTCTCCACACAGCCCAACTTACCCAAGAAGCTGGCCCCATCAAAGAGTTTCGGGAAATCAATGTTAATGGTACTCTCAACATAGCAAAAGCCGCCAAAAACGCTGGCGTTAAAACCTTCGTCCACCTCTCTAGTGCGATGGTGTATGGCTTTGATTATCCTGATGGCGTAAGCGAAACTGGCCCTTTATCTGGTGATAATAATCCTTACTGTCAGACCAAAATCGAAGCAGAACAAGAACTTATACCCCTCAACGCTCCACCAGACTTTGGTGTGATTGTGATTCGTGCAGGCGATGTCTACGGCCCTGGCTGCATCCCTTGGATTATCAGACCACTTTTGATGATGCGTCAAAAGCTATTTGCTTATGCTAACGATGGTCAAGGAGTCATCAACCATCTGTATATAGATAATCTGATTGATGCCATCTTTTTAGCCATCCAAAAAGAAGCTTACGGCGAAGTTTTTAATATCACCGACGGTCAACAAACTTCCTGGAAAGAGTATTTTATGCGCTTGGCTGCAACTGAAGGTTTACAGGCTCCGATGTCTGTACCAAAAGATGAAATTAAGCTATTTCTCAAAATCCGCAGCCAAGGACAAAAATTATTTCGCAAAAAAGCTGATATTCTCCCAGAATCAGTTGATTTTATGACTCGCCCCTACGCTTATTCTATTACTAAAGCCCAAACTTTGTTAGATTACAAGCCCAAAATTGATCTAGAAGAAGGCTTGCGTAGAACATCTGAATGGGTGCAGAAGACAGATATCCAAAAACTAGCCAAATAGACGGCTCTCTTCTCTGAGTCCTCTCGAAGTTTGCTCAACGCGGGGAACCCGCGCACGCAACTTATCTCTGTGTCTCTGCGGTTCGTTAACAGAAATAAACCACAAAGGCGCAGAAAATACAGAGATAAGAATTTAGAAGTTTTCCTAATTGTCAAAATTACCAAATTAATGAATCATCATGCGTAACATTGCACGTTGGTCTTACTTTGTGCTTTCTTCTTTAATCAGCATTTATTGTATTAAACCCGTAACCGCAGAACAAACCGCAACACTAACTATTGTCGTCAAAAATGTTCGTCATCAAAAAGGTGATGTGTGCTTCCGCATTTACGCTGGGGAAAAAGGATTCCCGATGAGCGATAAAAGTGAAGTTCAAAGCGGCTGCGCCAAAATTACAGGTAATACTGTAGTTAAGAAATTTTCTGGTTTAAAACATGGTACTTATGCAGTAGCAATTGTTGACGACCAAAATGGCGATCGCAAATTAAATACAGACTTTTTCGGTATCCCCAAAGAAGGCTTTGGTATTTCTAAAAATCCTACTGTTTCTGTTCAAACAGGTACACCAAAATTTCGTGACGCTAGTTTTGTAGTTAACAAAAACACCAGCATCAATATTGTCATGAAATACTCTCTTGACCCATAAGAGGGACAAGGGAGACACGGGGGACAAGGTGGACAAGGGGGCAAGGTAGACAAGGTAGAAAATATATTTGTCACCGTTGTCTTCCCCCTCGCCCTTGTCACCCTTGCCACCCGCCTCACCCTCATCTCCCCAACTCCTCCTCACATCTCAATTACATGGAAGCATTTACGATATTCCTGTCTAAGTCTTTGCTGGGTTGGCTGGCTATTCAGGTGTGTCTAGCACTTGTTTTCTTGTTCTACTTGCGCTTCAGCAAAAGAAGCTCATTAGCCGATGAGCAGCTACCCAAAACGGCGGTGATTCTTTGTCTACGTGGAGCTGATCCGTTTTTACCGGAATGTTTGCGATCGCTTCTGACGCAAAATTATCCACAATATAATTTAAAACTAGTTGTCGATAGTCAAACAGATCCAGCTTGGCAAATAGCCCACGATACTATCAATCAGCTAGGCGCAACTAATGTTGATATCAGCTATTTAAGGGTAATTCGCCACAATTGCAGCCTCAAATGCAGCGCCCTTTTACAAGTCTTTGCTGAATTAGATGATGCTTACGAAGTTGTCGCTTTTGTGGATGCTGATACGGTAGTTCATCCCGACTGGTTGCGAGAATTAGTTAGCCCTTTATCTCATCCCAAAGTTGGCGCGACGACTGGTAATCGTTGGTATATACCAACTGGTAAATATTGGGGTTCTGTAGTCCGCTATGCAGGCAATGTTTCTACAGTTGTGCAGATGTTTTTATTTGGCATTCCTTGGGGCGGTACTTTAGCCATCAAAACACAACTACTACGCCACACCGGAATACTGGATATGTGGGGTAAAGCCTTAAATGAAGACTTGATGATGCACAAAGTTTTGAAAAAACATGGAATGCAAATCAAGTTTGTGCCTTCTTTGATGATGTTAAATCGGGAAGAGTCTGATTTACTCGGCTTAATAGATCATCTCAAACGACTGTTTTTATACTCTCGACTTTATCATCCGCAATGGATAGCTATAGTTGGTGATGTAATTTCTAGCATTTTATTTCCCGCAATCACAATTGTTTTGTTAATAGCCTCTTTGTGGGATGAAGAATGGCAAACCGCAGCCTTATTATTTCGCTCTTATAGCATCTACACTCTGGGACTACTTTTACTCATGTTGATATTAGAGTTAGGAGTCAGACCAGTAATTTTACATCAAGGTCAGTCAGTGACAAAATTATCCATCGGCACAATATTAAAAATGTTGATTGCCATCCCGTTAACACAATGGGTATATGGTTTAGCCATGCTTAAGTCTTTATTGAAATCAACTGTTAAATGGCGGGGTGTTATTTATCGTGTCCAAGGCCCTTGGAACATTCGCTTAGTTGAATATCAAGCTTATGATTTTTTGGATCAACCAGTAGATAGCAAAATATCTTTGTGAATCAAAAGGAGCTAGTACAACAAGGCAAAAGTAAAAAGTAAAAATTCAAAAGAAAGAATGGTAATACCACAATTCTTTTAGCAATTACTGATGGTCTTTTATTTACGCCAAGCTGTACTAGAGACTAAACAAGATTTATAGCGGCTTTAATCGTCAATCGTCAGATCCCCGACTTCTTGAAGAAGTCGGGGATCTAAAAGTCCAAAATCCTAACGAACTCTGTGTAAATCCTGCGTCAGTTGACTGTTATTTTTCATGAGTCACAAAAGCTATTTATAGCTTTTCTATCAGATGCAATTGCGTAGGGTTTCTCAAACATGAATGAGTTAATAATATTTTTGTCTCGGTGCTTGTTGAGTTGGTTAGCAATTCAGGTGTGTTCGGTGTTGGCGTTGTTGTGGTGTTTGTCTTCACGACCACAAGACCCATTACTAGATGAAGAACTACCAAAAACGGCAGTAATTCTTTGCTTGCGTGGTGCTGATCCGTTTTTGCCAAATTGCTTGCGATCGCTACTTCATCAAAACTACCCTAACTATCATTTGAAGTTGGTTGTGGATAGCATCGAAGACCCAGCATGGCAAATAGCCCACAATACTATCAATGAACTAGGGGTGACTAACGTTGATATCCAACCACTCAAAATAGTTCGTAATAGTTGCAGCCTCAAATGTAGTTCCTTAATTCAAGCTGTCTCGGAACTTGATGAGTCTTACGAAGTTGTGGCTTTAGTTGATGCAGATACAGTCGTGCATCTCAATTGGTTGCGGGAATTAGTCACACCTCTCAATAACCCGAAAGTTGGTGCAACCACAGGAAATCGTTGGTACATTCCAACAGGTAGGTATTGGGGTACTGTAGTCCGCTATATCTGGAATGTTTCTGCACTCGTACAGATGTTTCTTTATGGCATTCCTTGGGGTGGAACTTTAGCAATCAAAACCTCTGTACTTCATCAAACTGGACTGCTAGATAAGTGGAGTAAAGCCTTTGGCGAAGATACGATGATTCGTAGCGTCTTAGGTAAGCATAAACTCAAAGTTCAGTTTGTGCCTTCTTTGATTATGTTGAATAGGGAAGAGTGCGATTTACCGAGTTTAAGATACTGGTTTCAACGTCAATTGCTATCTTCTCGCTTGTACCATCCTTTATGGATAGCTGTAGCTACTGATGTGATTTTCACAATTTTGCTACCGAATCTTTTATTGGTAGTATTTTTCGCAGCTCTGTTGATTGGAGAAGGAGACAGTGCCAATTTAGCTTTGAGTTGGTATGTCAGTTATATGTTGGCTTTAGTGATGCTGATCCTCTTTTTAGAGTTAGGAGTCCAGCCAGAAATTCGCGCTCAAGGTCAACAGGTAACAAAACTTTCAGCAGCCGTAATTGGGAAAATTGCTATAACTCTGCCCTTCACACAATGGATTTATGGGTTAGCTATGTTAGCATCGTTTCAGATGCCGACAGTCCATTGGCGTGGTGTGATATATCAAGTTCAAGGCCCTTGGAATATCCGTCTTGTAGAATATCGTCCTTATCATTTACAAGATCAACCAAGCGATCGCAAAGTTTCTCTCTAACATTCAGAAGTCAGATGTGATCTTCTTGCTATTCAACACTCAGTAATGAGTGTGGTAAGAAGCTGATTTATTAATCCTTCTGACTTCTGACTCCTGACTTCTTCTTCCAGGAATTTCTCTAGCAATGCGTAAATCCTCAAATTAGCGTTTTTCGGTGTGAGCAAGTAGTTCAGTTTTGCAAGTTGGCTCCGATAAAAAATTAACAAACTAACTAAAATCATGCAAAAGCAACAGCTACGCATTGCGCTGTTTACAGGATTGTATTCTCCTTTTCTGACAGGAGTTTCCGTTGCAGTTCATCAAAGAGTTCGCTGGTTGTTACAACAAGGACATGAAGTTTTACTTGTTCATCCAGAAATTAACGATAAATACCCCAAAAAAGTGAGTGATCGCCCCATGCCAGGGCTAGATGAATTAAAGTCTTTTCCGACTTTTTATTCATATATATTCCCCACAGAGCCTTTAATATTTTATAAGTCTCTCCCCCAACCATTAAACTATCGTCATTGGAGTGATAATAAACTACTAAAACAATTTCAACCAGATATTATTGTGGTTGAAGAAGCCGCCCAAATGCGGGGAGTATATTCAGCCTTTTTGCAAGGTTATGGTCGCCCTGTTGGAGTAGAATATGCAAAAAAAACTCATACTCCAATTATTTCAGTTTTCCATACTGATATTGTTGCCTACATCAAATATTATTTAGGAGATACATTTTTTAACCTCCTCCGCCCAATTATTCCTTTGATAGTTAGGCAGTTTAGTGAATCTTACGACCTGAATTTATTTTCTTCTAAAGAACAGCTTGCAAAATACCAAAACCTCCAATGTCAACGTAGTGAATATCTTCCCTATCAAGGAATTAATTGCGAAAAATTTCATCCCCAGAACATCGTTTATAACCCAATACCTGATGACAATCGACCGACCCTATTATTTGTAGGACGCGTTACAGCCGAAAAAAATGTTACTCAATTAATAGATGCTTTTCCCATCATCGCCACTAAAATTCCTGATGTGCATTTAGTGATTGTTGGTAGCGGCCCCTTAGATGCCGAAATTCGTCGGCGAGCAGCAAAATTTGGTTCTGGTATTACTATCTGGGGTGAGTCACACGGTACAGAACTTTTAGGCTGGTTTGCGCGTGCAGATGTATTTGTGAACCCTTCAGTAACAGAAAACTTCTGCACCACAACTAACGAAGCCTTAGCTTCAGGAACTCCTGTAGTAGCGGTGACTGCACCCTCAACATCAGAACAAGTATTTCCTGGTCAGAATGGCTTTTTAGCGGAACCAAATAACCCTAGAGATTTTGCTCACAAGGTAATCGCTATCTTAGAAAATCCTGAACTCAAAGTCGCAATGAGCGAACAAGCCCGTCCTTCTATTCTTCAGTATGATTGGTCTGCTTGTATGGAGAAGTTTGAGGCCAGACTTTACGAAGTAGTGCAAACATCTCAACCACGAAAACCCACAGTTGTCGGATAACTTGAACACCGCTCCAATTAGCTAAAAATAAAGCAATCCCAAATAATCTGGGATTGCTTTATTTTTCATGCTTCTGGTAACAAGAGTTCGTCAAAGTGACTATAGTTATTTAATATACAAAAATCAGGGGCCATTTTACTGGGTAAATGAGCGATCGCTAAAATCGATGATTTATTATCTCGTGGTGTAAGTCCTAGTTAATATACAAATATGCTCATACTTGATGTTCGAGAATCCATCAGTAGACTCTAAGTATATTAATTTTAGGTATTTATATGTTTCTAGTAACAGGAGCAACGGGGGGAATTGGTCGTCGTGTTGTGCGACTGCTACGCCAACAGGAACAACCAGTCAGGGCATTTGTGCGCCTGACCTCACGTTATAGTGAGTTAGAACATCGGGGTGCAGAAATCTTCATTGGTGACTTGCGCCAAGCCAGAGATATAGAAAAAGCTACTCAAGGTGTCAAATATATTATCAGCACTCACGGTTCTGATGGCGATGCACTCTCACTAGATTATCGCGCCAACATAGAACTGATTGACCAAGCAAAAGCTAACCAAGTTCAGCATTTTGTGTTTGTGTCTGTATTGGGAGTCGATCGCGGCTATGAAGATGCGCCTGTATTTAAAGCCAAACGCGCAGTCGAACAATATTTAGTAGATAGTGGCTTAAATTACACAATTTTACGTCCATCTGGACTAGCATCAAATTTGCTGCCACTGGCAGAACAATTTCGAGAAACAGGGTTGTATTTATTGATTGGCGATCGCAAAAATCGTAGCTCAGTTGTGAGTACAGACGATTTAGCAAAAATGATAGTCGATTCTGTCAAACTTACAGAGGCGCGTAATCAAATATTGCCAGTCGGGGGGCCAGAAATTTTGCAACGGGAAGATATTCCACAAATTTTTGGTCGAATTTTTAACAGAGAACCGATAGTCATCAACCCACCAGTTTTTTTAGTGGATGGGGTCAGAAATTTTATTGGTTTGTTCAGTCCGCAAACGCAAACAGCTTTGGGGACTTATCGTACATTGCTATCTAATGAATTTTTCTGTAAAAAAGATGAAATAGCTAACTTAGAGAGAATTTTCAATTTTCAATTAGAAACGTTGGAAAATTTTTTACGACGCTATTTAGCAGTTTAAATCAGGGGGTAGAGGTTATAGGTTAGTTTAAGACCAATCCCTAGCCTCTAGTCCCTAACCCTTAGCCCCTAATCCCTCCTATTAAATTTAAAAATTTATGACTTCTCCCCTATTTGCCAATGCTGCTCAAGCGCGTCAAACAAAACAGCGATTTGCCAAGCCAGAGGATCAACTGTCTTATGAGTTAGGTAAGGCAGTTCAAGAATTGCCACCGCTTTATACTAGATTTTTAGCTGGAACCATTAGTTTAGCGTTATTCGGCACAATCGCCTGGGCGCATTTCTCGGAAATTGACGAAGTAGCGATCGCTCAAGGGGAATTAATTGCTTCAACTCAAGTCAGACCTTTGACATCCCTAGGGAATGGGATGATTTTAGCGGTGAAGGTGAAAGAAGGCGATCGGGTGACCAAAAATCAAGTGTTAGTTGAACGTGACCCCGATTTCCAAAAAACAGACGTAAACCGCCTGACAGAATCTAGCAAATTGATTAAAGATGACTTAGAGCGTTTGGATGTAGAACGCATCGGCGGTCAAAGCACTGGTGAGAAACTACAAGATGAACTGTTGACTGCTCGCTTACGCGATTATCAAGCACGTCAAGCCAGCGCCGAAGCCGAAGCTAACCGCCAACGCGCCCTCCTCGACCAAGCAAAAGTCCGCTTGACAAGATTGCGAGAAAATTTAGAAACTGCCAAAACTGCATTAGTTAACTCCAAAGCTAACTTAGCTAATGCTCAAAATATCCGCGCAACAGTCAAAGAAGCATTAATAATTGCCAAAAATCGAGAAACCAAACTCCGCACCTTGATTACTCCTGGTGCTGTCCCTAGAGTTGATTACTTAGAAGCTCAAGAAAGATTAAATCGTGCTACTACAGATGTCACTCGTGCAGAAGATGAAGTAACCAACGCGAGTAATAGAGTCGCAGAAGCACAAGATCGAGTGGTATCTCTCGAAAAAGACATTGCAGCCCAAGTCCAAGAAGTCCGTCAAGCCGAAGAAGCTTTTCAAGGGGCGCGTAATCAAGCACAACGTGTAACATCTGAGCGTCAAAGTGAAATTTTGACTCAAATGAACAAGCGCAAAGAAGAATTAACCACCGTCTCTGGTCAATTAGCCCAGGCGAAAAAGCAGCAAGACGGAGAAACCATCAAAGCACCTGTGGCTGGGACAATCTACAGAATTAAGGCTACCAAAGGCCCTGTACAATCAGGGGAAGAATTACTGTCTATCTTGCCAGATGGCGAAGAATTAGAACTAGAGGTGAAAGTCCTCAACCGCGATATTGGTTTTATTCGTCCAGGGATGAAGGCAAAGGTTAAAATGGCTACTTTTCCTTTCCAAGAATTCGGCACTATTGATGGCACAGTAGTACAAGTTAGCCCCAACGCCGTAGTTGATAAAGATTTGGGTTTGGTTTTCCCCACCAGAATTCAAATGAATAAACATTCCCTAAACGTACGGGGTAAAGAAGTAGTATTTACACCAGGTATGGTGGCTACAGGAGAAATTGTCACGCGCAAGAAATCAATTTTAACTTTCCTTATCGAACCCGTAACTCGCCGATTTAGCGAAGCTTTTTCTGTTAGGTAACAAGTTATATCATGTCCGACCAAACGCTTGTCATTACCTAAGCGTCAGCCTTCCCGTAGAATACGTAGCCATAGCGAAGTGTAGACGCAAAGCGGCTCCTTCGCTACTGCGTTTACGTTCATACCCGCAGCCTAACTTTACAGTTTCTGCTGCTTCGGCTTATGCGATCGCAACTTTAGCATGATTTTGCTATATAAACTGTTATAGTTTTATCTTGACTTTTAAAACCTGGAAGCATGATCTAGCCGCCTTTCATTGGCATCATAAGCTTACCATCGCGGCAAAGTTATGGGTAAAGTCACAAAGCAGGCTTTGTTTAACTTTGTTTTTAGTGGGGGTGGAGGGACTTGAACCCTCACGACCGTTTAAGGTCAACGGATTTTCATTCTCTTGCAGCTTTCACTACTACCTAGGAGTTTTAACTACCTTTTGGTTTTGAGAATTGGACTCTCCCTTTACCCTCGCCTTTACGTTAGGGTAGCTCCCGTCGAGTCTCTGCACCTTCCTAAAACTTTGAGTTTAAGTTCAAAAGTATGAATTTTAAACTTACTCAGCACTTTTAACTCAGCACTTGTTTTAGGCTTGGCTCAGGATTGCCTTGTCTGAAAACAGATTTAGGTTTCCCTGAGTTTGAGAGCTTCCACTTGAAGAATTTCTTCATCAAGGCTCAGTTTTCTAAGTCCGTAGCGTCTGCCATTCCGCCACACCCCCAAGTTTATTTAGGAGTCATTTATTTTTTGGAGGTAACAAATACTCCCTCATCTATTCCACCATCAATTGTGCATTTTGTGAACTAGGTAAAAAAAAATTTTGTCTGTGTTGGGCGATCGCATTACTTTTTGCAATTTATCGCTTTAGACAAGCATCTTTACCTTGGTGTTACAAGTACACACATCAGATACTGGCTTTGCTATTGTAGCACTATCCTAAAATTTGTCCAGCAAAAGAGCAGAATTTTTGGACAGTTACATAAATAGGACTCTTCAGCCTATGATGAAAAACAGATGCACCAAATGGCCTTGTCTACAAAGAGAGAAAACCTATGATCGTAGCCCTGCTGTATCTGATTTTGGCTGGCGCTTATTTATTAGTCCTCCCTGTGGCTGTAATGTTTTACATGAAGCTGCGATGGTATGCAGCTACCTCTATTGAGCGTGCTTTTATGTACTTTTTGGTTTTCTTCTTCTTTCCCGGTTTGTTGGTTCTGTCGCCCTTTGTGAACCTGCGACCACAACCGCGCAAAATTGAAGCTTAACAAGATTGGTAGGTCATAACTCTCATGCGACGCATCGACGCTCTTGGAATTGGTTTAGGCATTTTTATTGCTGGTGGCTTGGCTTATGTGGGATTACAACTTGTTGGCTTAGATGCTCAACAAGCTGGGATATGGAGCCAAGCTGTGCTAGTGGTGATTGGCTTGGTTGGTTGGGTAAGCACTTATGTTTACCGCGCTGTGAATAAAAATATGACCTACCATCAGCAACGGGAAGACTATGAACAAGCGTTTTTCCAAAAGCGGTTGGAAGAACTTACGCCAGAAGAACTAGCAAAAATTCAAGCCGAGGTTGAACAAGAAAAACAATCTCAGATTTAAAGTGATCATTTTATGAGTCAATAGTCAATAGTCGGTGAAGAAGGGAACAGGGAACAGGGAACAGGGAATAGTGTTTCTAGTTCTGGGATTCAAAGATATTGACTTCCATCGGTACTATCCGTTTTCTCGTTACTGATTCATTCTTTTGACTGTTGACCCTTGACTTTTGATTTTTGACTAATGACCGCCATTTCCGATCGCTTTGAAACCTTAAAACGGAATCAAGAGTGCGCTCTGATTCCGTTTATTACTGCTGGTGATCCAGATTTAGCAACCACCGCATCCGCTTTGAAAATTTTAGATAATAGCGGTGCTGACTTGATTGAACTCGGTGTACCTTATTCTGATCCTCTGGCGGATGGGCCAGTGATTCAGGCGGCTGCTACCCGCGCTTTGCAACAGGGAACCAAGTTAGAAGACGTTCTGGAAATGTTGCAAGATATTACCCCCAGCTTGCAAGCGCCAATTATTTTGTTTACTTATTACAACCCAATTCTGCACCGGGGTATTGAAAATTTTCTCCAGCAAATTGCCAAGGCTGGGGTAGCAGGATTGGTAGTACCTGATTTACCTTTAGAAGAAGCGGCTGGCTTGCTCAAACCTGCTGATGAGATCGGGATTGATTTAACTTTATTGGTAGCGCCTACTAGTTCGGCTGATAGAATCGAAGCGATCGCTCGTGCTTCCCAAGGATTTATTTATTTAGTGAGTGTGACTGGGGTAACTGGGATGCGATCGCAAATGGAAACACGCGTATCGGATTTACTCCAGCAAATTCGTAATGTTACTAATAAACCCATCGGGGTTGGTTTTGGAATTTCTCATGTTGAACAAGCCCTTCAGGTCAGAGATTGGGGAGCAGATGCCGCAATTGTTGGTAGTGCTTTTGTCAAACGTCTAGCAGAAGGTACTCCTGAAGAGGGATTAAATGCGATCGGCCAATTTTGCCAAAGCCTGAAAGCTGCTCTACGCAGTTAGTCGGGAGTAGGGAAAGCCAGGAAAGAACAAATGACTGTTGACTCTTAACTCATGACTTTCTTGCCACCTCAGAAAAAGTAGATTAAGAATGTATAACAGTATAGTTTTTTTACCCTAATTTAGTAGACAATTTGACCTTTATGGTCTTGAATATTAACAGCAGATTGCAGGCTGTAAAAAAACTAGCTGGTACTGTCGCTTATACTTTAAGTGTTTAGGTGAATTTGAGTAAGTAAAAGATTATGAGTGTGAGAGTGTGTCAGTCACAAACAATTACGTCGCAGCTGAGGGACAAAAGCGATGAGTGAAAGTATGGCATTTATCGGTGGAGTCGCTGTGGCTGGGCTGGCGGCGCTTGTTTTGCTCAAGGGAACAAATAATCCCTTACAACCTAACTTTACTGTTACCCCCCAAATGCCCACTGTAGTTGCACCCCAGCTACAGCCGCCTATGCAGTATCCATCTAACTACGGACAACCGTACCCGAATACTCAGCCACCTACCGCGTCTCAGCCTGAGCTACGGGCAGAGTTTGAGCAATTAAAAGCTGAATTAAATCGTTTAAGAACCGACAATGAACAGCTAAAAGGGGCAAACCAACGACTATTGGACAATCAAAATGCCCAACAGTTGTTATTAGCACAGCAAAATAGCCAAAAAGCGGCATCTGAAGTATTACAACCTCAAAACGCTTGGTGGACTTCACCAATTGTTTGGGCTGTGGGAGGCGCAACTTTGACTGTTGGTGGCGGTATTGTAGTTGCTGGAGTATTGGCTTTATTTGGGCCGCGCAGCCGTCCGACTCGCACAGTGCAGGTAATTCATCCTTATCAAGGTTCTACTCCGCCTTTGGTTCCTGTACGACGAGCTGAGTTTCTTCCGCCTTCTCGCCAAGAAGCCAGACGAGTTGAAGCACCAGAGTATGACGAAATGCACTAGTTCAGAACACAGGAGTTCTGTAACCAGGAATCATAATTTAATACTAATTTTGCCTACCAAGAGCAAGGTTTGAAACTTAATATTTCAGGTACTCAAAGACGAGTTCGTGAGAAATTCGTTCTAGATACTGGCTTATGAGTTCTGAATTCTTATTTAGAAAATGCTTGCCTTGTTAGATAAAAAGTTTAGATAAAGCATGAGGTGAAATCTTTACCTTGATGCTTAATTTTTTATTTTTGTTTTAAGGGTAATCAAAAAAATAATTTTCTCCCTGATCTTCCTTGTTAGCAGATAATGGGAAATTTTTTGCTTGGAAGTCCCTAATGAGAATCAGCTAATACCATTTTGGATTTTAGATTTTGCGAAAAGTTGAGCCAGTGCGTTGGACGGGTTTCCCGGCTTGAAGCAACTGGCGTTGCGTGGGCGGGTTTCCCACGCCAGTCGCTACAACGGAGGGAACCTCCGCAACGCGCTGGCTCGACTTGAGCAAACTTTTCAAGACAGATATTGGATTGGGTAAGGGTTGATTGGTAAGTTTTTCAGCCATCCATCTGTCGCAATCATTTTTCAATTTGGTATAAGCACAAGAAAAAGAAGAAAAAGAGACATAATTAATTCTATTCTGCCGACATACTGCACTAGTAATACCGTTTCTTGATAAAGATGCAACTTATAGAGGCTCAGATCCCCGACTTCTTGGAGAAGTCGGGGATCTTTTAGTTCAGGAATGATTTAGAAATGCTAGATATGTCTACAGAATTAGTTTTTGTTCTTCTGCTCCGGCCTAAACTTTTTGTGCCTTATTTAGTAAATATAAACTTAAACTTTTAATTTAAGCTCCAAAAAATGCGATATTTTTGTCCCGATTTATGCTTGGCATTCTCTTGCATTTCAAGATTCAAGAAAGCATGATGTTAATAGGAAGAGACAAAACAAAGTTTCTCCACAAAAACAACTTGAATCTTGAGGTTTATTATCATGGCTGAAATTAAAATTAATCAACTGAAATCCGAAAAAACTGCTGATGAAATCGTTGACTTAAAGGCTAAATCTGCAAAAGATTCTCCAGAGTTTACAGCTTTCACAACTGTACGTGGTGGTGTTGCTTTTGCAGCTGCTAAATGGTCTTCTTTCTTAGCGTAAGATAGAAAAATTTTCCCAAATAGTTCTGAAATACACAATCATTGTTGCTGATTTCAAAACTATTTTAAAAGGAACTTTTCACAGTGACATTAGGTTATGAAATTAACTATGTCACTGTGATTCATCTAATGTCTAGTTACTCATCAAACTGTTACTAGATTTTTGTAGTAGTGCAATAACTACATAATAATGAATATCAGGAGAGATATTATGCTAACTCTTAATAGTTCATCTATTGCTTGGTTAAATCGACAATATTTTGATTTAGGCCCTCTCAATGGCGGTAAACCTCATCATTATGGAATTGAATTTAGTTATAATAGTTTAATTAATAACACTACACTTCCCTATACAGTTCAAGTTAATGTCTCGCCTTTCTTTCGCGAATCTCTGGTAAAAGAAACTGGGATGTTTCAATATCATGTTAATCATCCACTACAGTTAGCAAAAGAATTACGTACTGAACGTTGGGAAAAGCTTTGTGAGTATTTATCTAATTATCAAGAATTACCCAATATCACCAAATTGCGGGTGATGAACTTATTACGTAGCTTGTGCTTTCATCGAGTCGTGAAAGAGTATATCCCAGAAATATCTAGTGATGAAATTGCTAGTAATGTGGAACTTGCTACTCTTGCATGGTGTAGGGCGCTTTCTAGCTTGATTACTCACTTTGACGATCGCACCTTTGATTATATTCAAGAAATTGCTGCGATCGCTACTCATGCACCATCGGGAAGTAAGGTAAAAATCAACGCCGGATTACAAATGGTAGTTGAATATTCCAAAATATTTGGCGATTTAGCCGCAGCTGAGTTTTGGCGTGAAGAAGTTACCAAGGACATTGAAATTTTAAGACCTTCACTCAACGAGTTTGAATATAACTTGTTGATGAGTATGTACTACCGTTCTGTTTCTTTTGTGCCATTTTTACGCAGAGATAAACAGAAAGTAGTTGAAGAAATGGATTTATGCGAGTCTCACGCCAGAAGTTTAAAACCTGAAAATGAATTGCAACAAGTTGTCGCCCGCGAAAATCTCAGCTTGTGTATGGAAAGTCGTTCTAAAGAGTCTATATGGCTAAAGGATCTCGATTTAGCAGAAGAACGAGTACGTCTGATAGTCCAGCTAGAGCCTCTAGAACCGAGATATCATTTAGAATTGGCGGAAGTTTTAACCAAACGTGGCAAACTCGAAGAAGCAGCAAAAGTCTATCGTTCAGCCACAAGATTAGGCCCTCCAGGAACTCCAGTAGCTTGGTTTATGGCTGGTCAATGTCATGAAAAAATGGGTGAATTAGAGTTAGCTAGTGATTGTTATCTGGCTTCTCTACAAATCGAACCAGAGGCTATCTCAGTTGTTCAACACCTAGCTAATATAGCTCCTAGTTTGGGAAATCCCGGACTGGTAAATTGGAGTAATTTACGTTTGGCAGAACTGGAAGAACAAAAGCAACAATTACAACCCAAAGCCGCACCTAACTTCCAAAGTGAATCCTTGTCTGCATTAAAGCGATCGGCGGATAAAGTATTAGTTTAAGATAACAATGAAGCTATGGCAGTCATCAATAATTGGTAATTCTATTTGTAGTTGGAAAAAGGCAGGAGGACGACACTTTGCTCAAGTCGAGCCAGCGCGTTGCGGAGGTTCCCTCTGTTGTAGCGACTGGCGTGGGAAACCCGCCCACGCAAGTGTCTCCAGAAGGCAGAAGACAGGAGGAGAAAGGGTTTTAGTTTAAATAACCTTTCTTAACATAGTTCTGTTTTTTCTCACCGAGTTACTTATATCCTTACAAATTTATCAATCAAAGAGGACTGTTATAGCAATCTTAAGTAATTTACCAACATCACTACTTTGTCCTCCTTGTCTACCCTTTCCCCCTTGTCTCTTTCATTCACATATCAAATAAAACTGTTAGAAATTCCTATTTAAAATGACAGACTCTATCTTAATTACCAGTCAGGATATTTTACATCAACTAAAACTATCTTGTAAGCTGCCAGAAATTATTGAGCAAATCACTGCTGATCATATTGTGAAAGCTGTTGCTTTAGAAAATGGAATTAAGGTAGAAACAGAGGAATTGCAGCAAGCAGCAGATAAAATTAGGTTAGCTAACAATCTTGATAGTGCGTCTGAAACATGGCAATGGCTGGAAAAAAATTATTTGTCTCTTGATGATTTTGAAAAAATTACTTATAGTAGTCTCATTTTTGGTAAGTTAGCAGCACATCTGTTTGAAAATAAAGTTGAAGAATACTTTTTTGCACACCAACTTGACTATGCTGGTGTGATTATGTATGAAGTAATTTTAGAAGATGAAGATTTAGCCTTAGAACTTTATTACGCTATTAAAGAAGGTGAAGTTAGCTTTTATGAAGTTGCTCACCAATATATTGAAAATGTAGAATTACGTCGTGCTTGTGGATATCGCGGGTTAGTTCGTCGCCGAGATTTATTACCAGAAATATCTGCGGCTATTTTTGCAGTTCAGCCACCCCAACTTATCAAACCAATTTTTACATCAAGGGGAATCCACTTGATTTTGGTAGAGGAAATCATTCAGCCAGAGTTAAATGCTCAATTGCGCCAACAAATTGTGGCATATTTATTTGCGGAATGGCTGAAGAAGCAAACTCAGCAAGTTACATATCAGCTTCAGCTTGACTCGGTAGGTAGTTTTATATCTGAAGCATCAAGGTAAGGGAGACTTAGGAGACAAGGAAGACAGGATAGACAAGGTAGGTGGACATGGGAGAATTAGGACTTTGTGTACAACTTACTTATCTACAACAACCGATAAATTGTATCTTCATTCAAAATATTTTAGGTTAAATTGCTTTTATTTATACTTTATTTAGTATAGATATGTTATGACGCATATAGACATTGATGAAAAACACATAGTTATCATATTAATATCAATTTGTAAATACTAGCGAGACAAAAATTAGTTTTCAATTGAAATATCGAAGCTGTTTAACTGCGGAATTATGCCTTGAAAAAGTATCTGCGCTCAATTAGGAAATCTCGCGAAGCCAATTCTAGCAAGTAAATCTAGCTAGAGATGTATTTGTATTGAAATAAAATTTAAGCGGTTAATTTGAGAAATTTTTTGGGACATAAATGTTTGAGTTTCTGTCCCAAAAAATTTTGTTTGCAGAAGCGATCGCCTGATTGTCTGCACCAGAGATATCACATAGACTTCATCGTTGAATGACAATTCCATCGAGAAAAATATTTAATTGTTTTTACGGAAATTAATTTTTTGTATATGTATTTATAGCCCGGTGCAAATTAATCTGCACCGCTGATTGTGATTTATCTGCTGTCTAATCTGCATTGGGTAAATAACAACAGACATACCATTTGTAGTGCATTTTTACCGTTATGTCGTACCACCAAGCACAATATGACATTGACAGGGCGCAAGCTCCTACAGGTAAGTATTTAACAAAGTTTCAACGCAAACTACTGCAAGAAAATTTACAAAAAGATTTATCTGATTCCTATCGTCAGCGCATTGAAATTATGTTGTTGACAGATGAAGGAAAGTCACAAACAGAAATTTGTCAAATTTTGGGATGTTGTGCGGCTACAGCACGACATTGGATGCACATTGCGCGAATCGGTCTGGCGCATCAATGGCAAGATTTCCCTATTGGTCGCCCAAAAGCAGTGAACGAGCAATATTTAGAGCGATTGAGAGAACTTGTCAGTAATAGTCCCCGCGACTATGGCTATTCTTTTCGGCGCTGGACAGTTAACTGGCTGCAAAAACATCTTGCTAAGGAATTAGGGATGGAAATTAGCGATCGCCATATTAAGCGACTCCTGAAACAAATGGGATTATCTACATTACCAAAATCCCAAAATGCTGAAGCAACTCAACCTCAGCAAACTCATGGTGCCAAAATTTTGATTCAAGATTTGCGATCGGCAAGATTAAAAGATGATAGCGATTTTTCGCCGATGAAGTTCACAAAATTAGGAACAAATGTAGATATCTATGGTGCATAATCTATCCGTTCAGTTGATCACTCCCGAACAACTCAACGAGACTTTGGGCTGTTCCCTATCGGTAGAAGAATTTCAGTACTGTCTTAAACAAGCTAAATCCCTAAATCCAAAAGTTGGTAAATTCTGGCAAGGCGCAAATGTAGAACCTGGTATCTATATTGTGGTGACAGGTAAAGTCAGGCTACTAGATGATGTTGATGAATTAATTGCCACATTAGAAACAGGAAATTCCTTTGGGGAATTTACCTTATTTCCAGAAACTAACCTCACGCCATATTCCGCCAGGGCTTCTGTTAATTTGCAACTATGTTTTATTCCTGGTGATGTGTTGCAGTCATTGATGACCAACTATCCCCAAATGCGGGGTCATCTCTGGACTAAAGCCTTATCCCGTTCGCCACAACAGACAAGCTCAGATACTTCCTCTCTTCAGACATCTGAGGTGCATCCACATCATCAAATAGATATTGTTGCACCGCCTATTGAACCTCCAGACAGCAAAAAGATTAGTAAAGCTTACTTCCCCAACCCTAGCCAACGAGTCGGACATTTATGGCAGAGGGTAACTCGACGCTATCCGTTTTTTGCTCAACAAAGTGCTTCTGATTGTGGTGCTGCTTGCTTAGTGATGGTGTCGCGTTATTGGGGTAAACGTTTTAGTGTGAATCGTTTACGAGATATCGCCAATGTTGACCGCAACGGTGCATCGTTGCGAGGATTAGTCATGGCGGCGGAAAGCCTCGGTTTTAACACTAGACCTGTGAAAGCTAGTTTTAATCAGTTAGCCAAACAAAAATTACCTGCGATCGCTCATTGGGAAGGCAAACATTATATAGTTGTTTACGAAATTACTCCCAAAGATGTGATTATTGGCGACCCCGCCATTGGTCAAAAAACTCTCAGCCACAGCGAATTTAAAGCTAACTGGACTGGTTATGCTTTGCTGTTGCAACCAACAGCCGCTTTTAAAGATGCCAAAGAAGCCTCTACACCTTTTTGGCAATTTTTTGGATTAATGAAACCTCACTCGTTGGTGATAGCTGAGGTGTTGATTGCTTCTGTATTCATCCAAATTTTTGGCTTGATTACCCCATTATTTACCCAGCTAATTTTAGACCGTGTAGTTGTGCAGCGATCGGAACTGACATTAACAGCCGTGGGTTTAGGGTTGCTGATGTTTAACTTGTTTCGCGTCGCTATGATGGGGTTGCGCCAATATCTCTTAGACCACACAGCCAACAAAATTGACTTAGTATTAATTGTTGGTTTTATTCGCCATACCTTACGGCTACCGTTAAGTTTTTTCGAGTCCCGTTATGTGGGCGATATTGTCTCTCGCATTCAAGAAAACCGCAAAATTCAAAGATTTCTTTCTGGTGAAGCATTATCTATTTTATTAGATTTATTCACCGTCTTTATTTATGTCGGCTTGATGTTTTGGTATAGCTGGCGCATGGCTTTACTGGTATTAATTATTGTGCCGCCATTTGCCTTATTAGCATTAATCGCTACCCCATTTTTACAGAGAATTTCGCGGGAAATATTTAATGCTGTCGCCAAGGAAAGCAGTTACTTAATTGAAGCCTTAACTGGTGTACGAACGGTCAAAGCCACAGCAGTGGAACAAAATGTGCGTTGGCATTGGGAAGAGTTATTAAACCAAGAAGTAAAAACTAACTTTGCCAGTCAAGTTATTAGTAATCGACTGCAAATTATTAGTAATACGATTCAAGCCTTAGTAACTACTGCCTTGCTCTGGTTCGGGGCGCATTTAGTAATTCAAAATCAGCTAACAATTGGGCAATTAGTAGCATTTAATTTACTTTTAGTCAATATTATTACCCCATTTCAAAGATTAACTGTTTTGTGGAATCAATTCCAAGAAGTCGTGATTGCTGTAGAACGGATTAATGATGTTTTAGATGCCGAGCCAGAAGAAGATTTACAACACCAATTAAGGCA
Organism: Nostoc piscinale CENA21; assembly: GCF_001298445.1. Classification (NCBI taxonomy): domain Bacteria; kingdom Bacillati; phylum Cyanobacteriota; class Cyanophyceae; order Nostocales; family Nostocaceae; genus Nostoc; species Nostoc piscinale. Next base: position 1,777,205 of record NZ_CP012036.1, read on the forward strand.
AAATATCCCCCAACTCCAAGGTAGTATCCGGTTTGAAAATGTCACCTTTCGCTATCATCCCGATAGTGATGTGAATATTTTAGAAAATCTTTCCTTTGAAATCAAACCAGGGCAGATGGTAGCTTTAGTAGGGCGGAGTGGCTCAGGTAAAACTACTATTTCTAAGTTAGTTTTAGGTTTATATTCGCCTACTGATGGCAAAGTCTTAATTGATGGACAAGATATTACTAGTATTTCCCTACGTTCTCTCCGTGCTTGTGTGGGAGTAGTTGATCAAGATACCTTTTTATTTGGTGGCACAATTCGAGAGAATATTAGTTTAGGATATCCAGGTGCAACCTTAGCAGAATTAATCGAAGCTGCTAAATTAGCTGGTGCTGATGAGTTTATTAAAAAGTTGCCATTGGGCTATGAAACCCAAATAGGTGAAGGTGGCGGGTTGTTATCTGGTGGACAGCGACAACGAATTGCGATCGCTAGAGCTTTGTTAGGTAATCCACAGCTACTAATTTTAGATGAAGCCACATCCCATTTAGATACAGAATCGGAAAGAATTATTCAACAAAATTTAAATACAATTCTCCAAGGCAGAACCACATTAGTTATCGCCCACCGCCTTTCTACAGTGCGGAATGCAGATTTAATTTTAGTCTTAGATAGAGGGTTATTAATTGAAAGTGGAACTCATGCAGAACTAATGGCTAAACGCGGACATTATTTCTATTTAAATCAACAGCAAATGCAAATTAATGTTTAGTCATCCCTCATTGATAATTTGTGCCTTTTCTGATTATCTCTTCTCTTCATCTCTAGCCCCTAGCCCCTAACCTCTAGCCTCTCAGAAGAACTATGACAAATACATTGAATGGTAAAGTATCACATTCATTACCAAAAAATATATCTGAACCAGAAATTATCGATGAACCTGTATTACCAAAAACCGATGATTGGTCTGATGTTACTAGAGAAACCCTTGATAACTTACCCCAGGTTTGGACGCGAGGAATACTCTATTTTTTAGTTGTGTTTGTCTCGATAATTTTGCCTTGGACAATGTTTGCTAAAATTGATGAAACTGGTACAGCCAGAGGAAGAGTAGAAACTCAAGATAAAACAGTTAAACTAGATGCGGCTGTTGCAGGAACGGTTGCAGAAATTAGAGTGCAAGAAGGAGATACAGTCAAAGCTGGGCAAACTTTATTAATCTTAGACTCGGAATTAGTCAAATCAGAATTACAACAAGCGCAAGATAAATTAGAAGGACAGTTAAATCGACTGACGCAGTTAAATTCCGCTAAAAATCAACTTTTGGTTTCCTTAGCTACCCAAGAGCAACAAAATCAATCACAGCAATTAGAAAAACAAGCCCAAATTGAGCAATTTCGGCAAAATCTTCAACTATCTACTAATACATTTAATTTACAAAAAGCCGCAGGTATAGCGCAAGTAAACCAAGCCAAACAAACTATTATTCAAAATGAAAAAGCGAAAAAAATTGGCGGAAGTTAGCTTGGCGATCGCTCAACGCGAACTAGAGCGTTATCAAAAAGCTTTTAAAGATGGCATTGCGGCGGAGGTTAACGTTGTGGAAAAGGAAGATGCTCTCCAAGAAAGAATAAAACTATATGAACAAACCAAGGCAGATATTCAACAGGCAACTTTACGTTTAGCCGAACAGCAAAGTAGTTATGAACGGAACATTCGCCAAGCGAATGCAGAAATTGAACAAGCCGAGTTACGGCTCAAAGAACAAGAAAGTAGTTATCAAACTTTAACTCGTTCTGGTAAACTAGCCATTTTAAGAATTGCCGAACAACAAAAAAATCTCGAAACCGAAATTACATCTTTACAATCAGATATTGCTCAAACTAAAAGTCAAATTGCATCTTGGCAATTTCAATTACAACAAAGAGAAATCAAAGCTACTAGCAACGGAATTTTATTTCAACTACCTATTCAAAAAGCTGGAGCCGTTGTTCAATCTGGAAGCTTGTTAGCAGAGATAGCACCTGCAAATTCACCTTTTATCATTCGCGCCACAATGGCCACAACAGAAAGTGGTTCTTTGCATACAGGATTACCAGTGAAGCTCAAATTTGATGCTTATCCATTTCAAGATTATGGCGTAATCTCAGGTGAGCTAATTAAAATTTCTCCTACTACTACAGAAATAGACACACCCATTGGCAAAGTTGCAGCTTATAACTTAGATATTGCCCTCAAACAAAATTGTTTACCTGCTGCTAATAAATGTATACCCTTGCGTCCCGGTGATACAGCCACAGCCGAAGTCGTTATCCGTCAACGCCGAATTATTGATTTTCTACTTGATCCATTTAAGCAGTTGCAAAAAGGAGGAGTGAAGCTTTGAGAAGGCAGGAGGCTGATTAAACTATTCAACACCTAATTTGTAGTGTAAACCGCAGGGGAGCAGATGTGAATTTACCTTTGATTAACCCTTCAGCCATGCTCAGTCAGGGTGAATATCGAGCCTGTCGAACTCCTGCCTCCTGCCTCCTCTCAACTACATATCACCCTTGTTTGACAAACAAAGCGCGATAAACTGGTTCACCTTTATTTTGAGTAGCAATTTCTCGTTCTGTGGGGACTGGTAGGGGATTTTCGCTTAACCATTCATCTGTACCGACTTTTGTAAAGGCTGAGTTTTCGGCAAAGCGATCGCACATTTCCACGGCGATAAATTTCATATCTGATTGCAGAAATGCAACTCCACCAACTGCTAAATATTCCGCTAATTCTGTCACTAGTTCTGGTTGGACTACACGCCGTTTAGCATGACGAGTTTTAAACCAAGGATCAGGGAATTGAATTGTTACCCGTTGTAAAATTCCTGGTGCTAAACCAGATAACAGAGGTTGCAAGGAGTTGTTCGCATTGCAGTACAAATAATGCAGGTTGGTTAAACCCAATTCAGAACGCAACTGATTGGCTTCCACTACCAATGGTTCCCGAATTTCTAAACCGAGAAAATTCCAGTTAGGTTCTACCTGCGCCATTTGCAACACAAATCTACCTCTAGCACAGCCAATATCTAAATGTAGTGGTTGGTTTGGTTGTGCATAGACCTTTTCCCACTCCAGGGGATTCACTGGTGTACGATATTTGCGAGCTAATGGGTTAACGTGTTGGCGGACTCTCACAGGTGCCAAAGCTGATACTCCTCGTCAGGACATGCAAATAGAAAATTAAGCATACAATTATATATTAAATTTAATTAACTCCCCTTCGGGAAGTTTAACCCCTGCTCCAATCGGAGATTTGGCTGTCTTCCGTACAGGAACGATGAGAGGCGGGTTTGAATCCTCCTCTCATCGGCCTCCAAAACACCTATACCCTTACACCCATTTTTTACTAAAAACTTGGGCGCAACTTTAGAGTGATTTGGTAAAGCTATAAATCTTCTGTTTTTCTAGGCGATCGCTAATTGCAGAAGGCAAAGTATCTGAAGACAAGATTTGTCGATCAAGTTGAATTTGCAAGTTGCTCAGGGGGTCACTACCAGAAGAAATCAGAAATTCTAGTTTCTGAATATAAGGTAAGGTGCTGAGATGATCCAAAATTTGGCAGACAGCTTGCACATAAGGATGACCGTTTTGCTGGTACCAATCACAGCTTGCTACCTTTGGTTGGTCAAAGCCTAAGTGTACTGTTAAAGATGGTTCATCGAATAATGCGATCGCCAAAGGACGAGCTTCTTCTTGCAATAATAAATCGTGGGATTTGGCTAAATGACGTAATTTTTCCAACCTTTCATAGCGTTTGGTTACTGATTGGGGATCATCTTGCCAATGAATCGCAATTGTCACGAGATAAGTCTGCAACAGCATGTGACCTAGTTTTTTCGCCTTGGTTGCAAGGTAATAGGAATTGTAGTCGTTGGACTCAATTAACAACGGTACGCGGTCTACAACTTCCAACCCATAGCCTTTAACACCCGCAATTTTCCGAGGATTATTAGTAATTAGGCGAATTTTTTTAACACCCAAATCCATGAGCATTTGCGCTCCCATACCATAGTCGCGCAGGTCAGCCGGAAATCCTAAACGCTCGTTAGCTTCTACGGTATCCAGTCCCATATCTTGTAAGGAATAGGCTTTGAGTTTATTAATTAAACCAATACCCCGACCTTCTTGGCGCAGGTAAACAACGACACCTTGACCAGCAGTTTCAATCATTTTCAAAGCGGCTTGCAACTGCATCCGACAATCGCAACGCAAAGACCCCAAAGCATCACCAGTTAAACATTCTGAGTGCATCCGCACCATCACTGGCTCATCTTTGAAAGTCGCGGGGTCGCCTTTGACAATAGCAACATGTTCGCAATTATCGAGGGTGTGGCGGTAAGCGTAGATTTTGAAATGACCAAACTGAGTGGGTAACTCAGCAATACTTTCTCGGACTACGAGGCGGTCATGTTGCAGGCGATAACTGATTAAGTCCGCAATACTGATAATTTTTAAATTGTGGTTTCTGGCGTAGTCAATCAACTGGGGTAACCGCGCCATTGAACCATCGGAGTTTTGAATTTCACAAATCACTCCAGCCGGGTAAAGTCCAGCCAAGCGAGATAAATCTACCGCCGCTTCTGTATGTCCGGCGCGTTTGAGGACACCGCCAGCCTTGGCACGAATCGGGAAAATATGTCCAGGACGACGTAAATCTAAAGGTTTGGTGGCAGGGTTGAGGGCAACTTGAATAGTCCTAGCGCGGTCTTCGGCGGAAATCCCGGTGCTGACACCTAAATGGGGGCCAGCATCGATACTCACAGTGAAGGCCGTTTGGTTAGTGTCCGTAATGTTAGTCACCATTAACGGCAAATCTAGCTCGTCTAAGCGATCGCCTGTCATCGCCAAACAAATCAACCCTCTAGCTTGCACCGCCATGAAATTAATCATGTCAGGTGTGGCAAATTGAGCCGCACAAATCAAATCACCTTCATTTTCCCGATTTTCGTCATCTACCACAACAATGACGCGGCCTGCTTTGAGATCCGCCAAAGCAGCATCTATGGAATCAAATTTAAAAATTGGTTGAGATGCAGCACTATGATCAGTGGTTTCTCCAGCTTGCGGCACTACACTCATTTGCGAGTTTTCGCCTTCAGATGGAGTTTTATCAGACTGCCATGTAGGTTTAGGCATTGACACAAAAAACTTCCAGTTAGTGATAGTAAATTTTTTTTTAACAATTTCTATATTGTGATTGTAACTCCTTTATACGGTGGAGAATACACTAGCAATGATTCGATAACATGGCCTAGCCTCTACCTTTAAAATTGGGGTTCAGCGAAAGTGCAATCATAGTTAAAAAGTCGTAGTCAAGGGGATAGGGAGATTCACAAAGAATAAATTCATAGTGCTGAGGTAACTAAGGACAAGTGACCCTTGACCTTTGACCATTGACTGATAAATTAATCAAAAGCGGATAAGGATTTCAAAATCATGGGCAATTTTAGGCGCGTACCCGTTGGGATTGTTGGCGCGTCAGGCTATGGTGGAGTACAACTAGTTCGATTACTGATGGAACATCCAGAGGTAGAGCTAGTTTATTTAGGCGGTGAAAGCAGTGCGGGCAAATCTTTTGGGGATTTGTACCCACATTTGGCTCATACAGTGAATTTGCCAATCGAGGCGGTAGAGCCAGAGGTAATTGCTCATCGCTGTGAAGTTGTGTTTTTGTCTCTGCCAAATGGTCTGGCTTGCCAAATTACACCGCAATTATTAGAAAAAGGTTGTAAGGTACTGGATCTGAGTGCGGATTATCGGTTTAATGATTTGGCAACTTACACCAGTTGGTATGGACAAGAAAGAAGCGATCGCACTGCGGCGGCGACGGCAGTTTATGGTTTACCGGAACTGTACCGCGATCGCATTGCCGAAGCCCAATTAATTGGTTGTCCTGGCTGTTACCCCACTGCCAGCTTGTTGGCATTGTCACCACTGTTAAAGCAAGGCTTAATTGTGCCAGAAACCGCCATTATCGATGCCAAGTCTGGCACATCTGGCGGTGGACGACAAGCAAAAGTCAATTTATTACTAGCAGAAGCCGATAATTCCCTAGCTGCTTATGGTGTTGTGCGTCACCGTCATACCCCAGAAATTGAGCAGATTTGTAGCGAATTAGCCGGTCATGAAGTGACTGTACAATTTACACCCCATCTTATACCAATGGTGCGCGGCATTTTGGCGACTGTCTACGCTACACTGCGCGACCCCGGCTTGGGCAGAGATGATTTAATTACAATTTACAACGCTTTTTACCGTAATTCTCCTTGGGTAAAAATCTGCGAAAGTGGTGTTTATCCCCAAACTAAGTGGGCTTGCGGCAGCAACCTTTGTTACATCGGTGTAGAAGCTGACCCGCGTACAGGTCGGATAATTGTGATGTCAGCAATTGACAACCTAATTAAAGGCCAAGCGGGTCAAGCAATTCAGTGTTTGAACTTAATGATGGGTTGGGATGAAACCTTGGGGTTGCCCAAGTTGGGATTCTATCCTTGAAGTATGAAGTATGAAGTATGAAGTAATAAATTTCATACTTCACACTTCTGACTTCAGACTTTATTTCACCGTACCAGCATAAATGGCGCGATCGCCTAATTCATCTTCAATTCTCAGTAAGCGGTTGTACTTGGCTACACGTTCGCTCCGACACAGAGAACCTGTTTTAATTTGACCAGCGCGGGTAGCGACTGCTAGGTCAGCAATTGTTGTATCTTCGGTTTCACCGGAACGATGGCTGATCACTGACCGAAAACCGTTGCGAGTTGCCATGTCAATTGTTTCTAAGGTTTCGGTCAAAGAACCAATTTGGTTGAGTTTAATCAACACAGCGTTACCAGCTTTGGCTTCGATACCTTTTTTCAAACGAGTAGCATTAGTTACAAATAAGTCATCTCCTACCAACTGTACCCGTGAGCCTAATTTCTGGGTAAGCAATTGCCAGTTAGACCAATCTTCTTCGTGTAAACCATCTTCAATTGACACGATTGGGTATTGGTCAACTAATTGTCCTAAATAATCAATGAACTCAGCAGGAGAGTGGGGTTTACCATCGTAAACATACTGACCATCTTTGTAAAATTCGCTGGCTGCCACATCTAACGCCAAAGCAACTTGTTCCCCTGGCTTATAACCTGCTTTTTCAATCGCCGCCACCAGCAATTCTAAAGCTACTTGGTTCGACTCTAGGTTAGGCGCAAAACCGCCTTCATCACCCACACCAGTCAGCAAGCCTTTGTCATCCAAAACTTTGCTGAGAGTAGCAAATACTTCTGCACCCCAACGTAAAGCCTCTTTAAAAGAAGACGCACCAATGGGGACAATCATAAACTCTTGAAAATCCACGTTGTTAGCTGCGTGTGCGCCACCATTAATCACATTCATCAATGGGACTGGTAATAAATTCGCCAAAGGCCCGCCTAAATAGCGATAAAGGGGGATACCCAAAGATTCCGCCCCGGCTTTAGCTGCTGCGAGGGAAACAGCCAAAATCGCATTTGCGCCTAAATTGGCTTTGTTAGGTGAACCATCCACCGCTATCATTGTGCGATCGATTAATTCTTGGTTCAACGCATCCAAATTTAACAACTTGGGAGTTAAGATTTCTTTGACGTTTTGTACTGCCTTGAGAACACCTTTACCGCCATAGCGGCTTTTATCATTGTCCCGTAGTTCGTGAGCTTCAAAAGTTCCTGTAGAGGCTCCACTGGGAACCTGCGCTAGTCCCACAGCACCATTTAGCAAATGCACCTCGGCTTCAACTGTGGGTCTACCCCGTGAATCGAGAATTTCCCGTGCCACAATTGCCTCAATGGCTGTATCTACAATGTTACTCATCTGTGCTTTGTCCTTTATTCGAGTGCGTTCTTAGAGTTGAGCGCCTTAAGTCCAGTGGATTAACCTAATCGTTAGCATAGGCTGTTCAGCGACCTGATGGGCTGAGATTAAAGAAGATTTCCAGATATAGCAGAAGGCAGTGGTTCGACTTCGCTCACCAACTAGGCAGGAGGTAAAAATTTTACTATTGCTGGCATTCAAGCTTTCAAAATGTCCTACCTATTTAACTACAGCTATTTTTGGTAAATCCCTTTAGGATATGCGAACTTTGGATTTTGGATTATTTCTGAGTCAAAAGTCAACAGTAAGCTATGTAGAGTGCTGAGTTGAAAGTGCTGAGTAAACAATTCTTCCCCTGCACCCTTGCCCCCTTCACCCTGCCCCCTGCCTCTTCTTCCGGCAGAAGTTTTTCGATGAAAGCGATCGCTCTTGCTGCCAACAATGATAATTTTAAGGATTGGGAACCCTTAAAAATCGAAGTTTATGAACGCAGCCGACGATAAAACGATTGTTCGTGAGTATTTCAATTCCACAGGGTTTGACCGATGGAAGCGGATTTATGGTGATGGTGAAGTCAACAAAGTCCAGCTAGACATCCGCTATGGTCATCAACAAACCGTGGATAAAGTTATCGGCTGGCTGAAAAATGATGGCAATTTATCTGAGCTATCAATCTGTGATGCTGGCTGCGGTGTAGGTAGCCTGAGCATTCCCTTGGCAACTGAAGGGGCTAAGGTTTTTGCCAGCGATATTTCTGAAAAAATGGTGGAAGAAGGCAAACAAAGAGCTATACAAGCTTTAGGAAACGCCTCCAACCCAACTTTTGCTGTCCAAGATTTAGAATCTTTGACAGGCAATTACCACACCGTAATTTGCTTGGATGTGCTTATCCACTACCCCCAAGACAAAGCTGATGAAATGATTTCTCACCTTTGTTCTTTAGCAGAATCACGGATAATCATCAGTTTTGCCCCTAAAACTTGCGCTCTCAGTTTACTCAAAAAAATTGGTAGTTTCTTTCCCGGTGCAAGCAAAACAACTCGCGCTTATCTGCACCGTGAAGCTGATGTAGTCAAGATTATCGAAAAGAATGGCTTTACAGTCCAGCGCCAAGAAATGACTAAAACTCGCTTCTATTTCTCTCGCTTACTGGAAGCGACACGCAAGTAAGTGCTGAGTCCCCGAATTTTGCTCAACGCTGGGAACCCACCCACGCAAGTTCTCGCTGAGTGCTGTACACTTTATGGGGGCTAAAAGAGTTGAAATCTTTGCTTTCTATGTTGGAGACAGCATAAATCAGTGAGCAGTCAACAGTTATCAGTTTCTTTGAAGACTGATGACTGTTAAATTGAGGTAAGAATTCAGCACCCAGGAGTCAGAAGTCAGAATGAATAAGTATATATTAGGATTAATAAATTGATGTATCAAATATTTCTCCTGTTTTTTAACAATTCTGACTCCTGAATTCTGACTCCTGAATACTTACAAATTGAGAATACCAATATTCAGATCATTCTATTCGCTAATTTCTGAAAACTAATATCTTTCCACGCCTTCAAACTGCTTGTGATTCATAGCATTTGCAGCTTCGCCACAGGTGCGGGGTGTGGGGAAAATTTTGTCGGGGTTGGCTAAACCTTGGGGATTAAATACCTGCCTTACCCATTGCATTGTTTCTAAATCGATGCTGTTAAACATTTCTGGCATATAACATTTTTTTATCTGAACCAATGCCATGTTCACCAGAAAGACTACCACCCACTTTTACACAAAGCTTGAGAATTTCTCCGCCCAATTCTTCAACTTTTTCTAATGCACCAGGGACAGAATTATCATAAAGCACTAATGGGTGGAGATTACCATCACCAGCATGAAAAACATTAGCAATTTTATAACCAAATTTTTGACTTAAGTTTTCAATTTCTTGCAAAACATAAGGCAATTGTGTACGGGGAATCACGCCATCCTGCACATAATAATCGGGGCTTAAATGTCCAGCGGCAGCAAAGGCCGCTTTTCTTCCTTTCCACAATTTTAAGCGGGTTTCTGGGTCACTTGCCGAGGTGACATTCCGCGCACCATTTTGTTGACAAATTTCGGTAATTCTTTGTTTTAAAACTGCAACTTCTACTTCTAAACCATCTATTTCTACTAGCAGAATAGCAGTCGCATCTCGCGGATAACAATTAGTTGCAACAACATCCTCAACAGCATTGATGCTGAGGTTATCCATCATTTCCATGCCACCAGGAATTATCCCGGCGCTGATGATATCAGAAACACTAGCCCCCGCAGCTTCTACACTCGTAAAGTCTGCCAATAATACACAAATTGATTCGGCACTTTTGAGAATTCTGAGGGTAATTTCTGTGGCGATTCCTAACGTACCTTCAGAACCAACAAATATACCTGTTAAATCATATCCTGGTGTTTCGGGGATTTGTCCGCCTAAATCAACAATTTCTCCTTCTGGGGTGACAATTTTTAACCCAAAAACGTGATTGGTGGTGACACCATATTTTAAACAATGCACCCCACCAGAGTTTTCAGCGACATTACCGCCAATTGAACAGATAATTTGACTGGAAGGATCTGGCGCATAATAAAATCCGGCACCACTAACAGTTTGCGTTACCCAACTATTAATTACTCCTGGCTGTACAACTATGCGTTGGTTTTCTAAATCAACGCTGAGGATTTGCCGCATTAAGGAGGTGACAATCAATACAGAATCTTCTAATGGTAAAGCACCGCCAGATAAACCTGTACCGGAACCCCGTGCGATAAAAGGTACAGAATACTGATTACAGATTTTAACCACCGCCGCGACTTGTTCTGTGGTTCTGGGTAATACAGCCACAGCCGGACGTTGACGATAGCTAGTCAAACCATCACACTCGTATGTAATCAATTCTTCGCGGCGTTGAACTACACCATTTTTACCAAGGACAGCCTCAAATGCTTTGATAATAGGTTGCCAGTTACGCTGTTGTTTATTTTGGGTAAGCATAGGGTTTTAGGTAGATGACTCTGTAGAAGGCAGGAGGCAGGAGAAATTTATATGAGTATTATTTTTGCCAGGATAGCAGTTTAGGGGAAGAAAATAGCGATCGCTCTCCCAAATTGCACCTCTGTCACCTATCACTGATTCTTCGGCTTGCGTAATATTTGCGAACCAATTGGAATCAGAACTTGGTTGAGACTGCGTAACTGTTCGGCTGTCCCCATACAAATCAGGGTATCTCCTGGCATTAGGACAGTATCACCAGTGGGGCCACCGATCAGATTACCATCAACGCGGCGAATGGCTAAGACTAATGCACCAGTTTGCGATCGCAGTTTGGCTTTTTGCAAGGTTTGTCCAACAAAGGGAGATAAGCTCGAATCAAGTAAAAATTCTTCCATATACAACTGTCGGTCTGCACCCGAAAGAATGCCATCGACAAAGTCTAATACTTGCGGTCTTAATGCGGCTGCGGCCATTCGTTTTCCCCCAGTAATGTATGGTGAAATTACGGCATCTGCCCCACCACGCTGTAGTTTTTGCAACGCTTCTTCTGTACTAGCGCGAGCGATCGCCCGAATATCTGGATTTAATGTTTTTGCTGATAATACTGTATATAAGTTTTCTGCATCCGAAGGTAGGGCAGCAACTATACAAATCGCTCTTTCAATCCCCACATGGAACAGCGTATCATCTAAAGTAGCATCTCCTTGGTATACTATATAACCTTCTCCTTGCGCTCTTTGCACAGATTCTAGCTCCGAATCTATGACCACAAAAGGTACGCCTTCCGCCCGAAATTCTCTGGCAATTTGCCGACCAGTGCGACTAAATCCACAAATAATATAATGTTCTGTCAAGGATTCCATTAAGCGCCTCTGTTGTCGTAGCCGAATTCCTTCTTGAAAGTAGCCTTCGATGATGGCTTCTGTAAATCGATTAACTATGTAACCAATATTAACTACGCCCAACAAAATTAGGGCAATGGTAAACAAGCGTCCTCGGCTGCCTAGTGGCTGTGTTTCGCCATATCCCACCGTAGCTAAGGTAATTACTGTCATGTAAGCGGCATTTTCCCATGACCAACCCTCTACAAATCTGTACCATAAAGTGCCAATCAGGAGAACACCACCAAGAGCGATCGCTCCTGCCATTAGCTCTTTTTGAATACGTTGATATTTTCTCTCAAGAGTGGAATACATGGTTTAACAGTTAACAGTTAACAGTTAACAGTTAACAGTAAAATCCCTGGGCGAAAAGGCGCACCAATTGGTTAACAGCGTTGGTGGCGGTCTAAATTACCTGCCATCCGCCTGATAACTGATCACTGATAACTGATGACTGATTTAAGGATATTTAAGCGTTAGCCTAAAAGAAATCATGATTTGCGATCAATCACAAGAAATTTTTTAACAATTTCGAGGAAACTAGTAAGTGAGTGTAGAATTAAAAAATTTTCAGGAGGAGCGGTTAGTGAGCTTACAAACTCTAGTTGAAGAAGCCAGCATCCCCCCAGCATCAGGTTCAGTGTCATCTATTCCTTTTGATTCGGATAGTTTTAACGAAGCCGTGATGTCAACTTATGGTCGGTTTCCTTTAGCCTTAGAAAAAGGTGCAGGATGCCGCGTTTGGGATACACAGGGGCGGGAATACCTAGATTTCGTGGCGGGGATTGCCACTTGCACCCTAGGACACGCCCACCCAGCAATGGTTGAAGCTGTGACACGCCAAATTCAAAAGCTGCATCATGTTTCTAATTTGTACTACATTCCCGAACAAGGGGAATTAGCCAAATGGATTATCCAACATTCCTGTGCCGATCGCGTATTTTTCTGTAACTCTGGAGCCGAGGCGAATGAAGCGGCGATTAAACTAGCACGTAAATATGCCCATACAGTTCTAGATATAGAAAAGCCAATTATTTTAACGGCGAATGCTAGTTTCCACGGGCGGACTTTAGCAACGATTACCGCCACCGGACAACCCAAGTATCAAAAATACTTTGATCCCTTGGTTCCAGGTTTCCATTACGTGCCTTATAACGATATTACTGCCATCGAAACAGCCATTAGTGAGTTAGATGAAGGTGATTATCGCGTTGCGGCGATTTTATTAGAACCATTACAAGGAGAAGGCGGCGTACGTCCTGGTGATGTGGCTTACTTCCAAAAACTGCGGCAGATTTGTGATGAAACCGGCATTTTATTGATTTTTGATGAAGTGCAAGTCGGTATGGGACGCAGTGGTCATTTATGGGGTTATGAACATCTCGGTGTGGAACCAGATATCTTTACCAGCGCCAAAGGTTTAGGCGGTGGTATTCCCATTGGCGCAATGATGAGTAAAAAATTCTGTGCTGTTTTTCAACCAGGAGAACACGCCAGCACTTTTGGTGGGAATCCCTTTGTTTGTGGTGTGGCGCTGAGTGTTTGCCAAACCTTGGAAAAAGAAAATATTTTGCAGAACGTCTGTGAGAGGGGAGAACAGTTACGTACTGGATTAAAAGCGATCGCGGCTAAATATCCTCAATATATTTCTGAAGTGCGGGGTTGGGGCTTAATCAATGGGATGGAGTTAGCTGCTGACATTTCTCTAACTGCTGGTGAAGTTGTCAATGCCGCCATTAGTGAAGGTTTATTACTTGTCCCCGCCGGGCCAAAAGTGGTGCGCTTTGTCCCACCATTAATTGTCAGCCAGGCGGAAGTTGACCAAGCTTTGCAAGCTGTGGATAAAGTACTAGCCAAAATTACTGGTTAAAAAGGCAAAAGTAAAAAGTCAAAGGTAAAAAGATAATCCCCATAAATTTAAAATTTAGGGGATTTAGACAATTTTTTCTTGTACCTTTTAATTTTTGACTTTTACCTTTTTACTTTTAACCCTGTCCACCAATACCTTTTTTAAAGGCTGGACGTTCAGACATCCGGTTAATATATTCTCCAACTGCTGGGTAGGCACTGAGGTCTAGTTTCAGCATCATCGGGATGTAAGCGAGAACTGATCCCACCGCCACATCCGCAACGGTGAATTCATTACCCAGAATGAAGGGTTGTTGTTGAAAAATCTCATTGAGTGGGGTTAATAAACGGGGTACTTCGCGTTCTCTGGTTGATTCGTTAAAAATGCCTGATGCTAGGGTAGAGTTAGCAAACAACACCCATTGATAAATTTTCGCCCGTTCTTCTGGCGAACCTGGTAATTTGCCATATTTTTCATTCAAATACAGCAAAATCGCCCCAGATTCCCAAAGCTGAAAATCACCATCAACTATTGCGGGAACTTTCCCCATCGGGTTAATCTGCAAGTATTCTGGCTGTAAGTGTGCGCCTCCTTGCATATCTAGCTGAACAAACTCGTAGGGAAGTTCTAGTTCTTCGAGATACCATTTGGCGATCGCAGCCCGACTAAAGGCACCACCGTAAAGTTTTAGCATAATCACTTGTATTTAAAGAACCTTGTGTGTATGTGAATGCTGTTTCACATTGTCTTCTTTAGTGACAACTCTGGCAGCATTTAACACGCGTTTACGTTCAGTAGAATACTTGAAATTTGTGTAAGTCGTACCCAAAGGAATTAAATTTTTGCTGCTTTCGCTGCGTTTATAAGTCCGCGCTGCTGCAAATACTCGTTGGGCAAATTCTTCACCAAACTGTGCTGATGCAGGAAAGCCTGCGGGTAATACCGGCGTTTCACCCTCCAAAACTGCACCTACAGTTGTGGCACAAGCCAGTTTATAGGAAGTTGGAATATCTTTTATTAATGTTTCTAAAGATGCAGAGGGAATTGGTTCTATAACTTCAACTTGATGAACTTCCCCATCTTCTTTAATAAAACAGGTTGCCAAGCCAATAACAACATAATCATCGGCAGCTAAATCGGCAGTATTTTGATCAGACATTGCGGTTGTCATGAGAAAATTGTCGCAAAACTTTAAAATTGGAAAATGTATAACTGGAGATTGGTAAGTTTAGACCCTAGTGAAGGGAGAAACATAGCAACAAAAAACACTAAAAGCGCCTGAAAGTTGCAATGTTTCTTTACCCTTTTCTCCATCTCTCTTGAACGGCTAGTAGGATTCTACCAAGTTGTTGCTCATTTGCCATTTTCTCCTGTTTACAAATATTCAGAATCTTTTTCTCCCTCTGCTTTTACTGCTAACCCTCATAATTGGATATTTTTTCAATTGGAGTCCTAACGCCTAGCTACGCGCATCAATAAAAATAAACCTATACCTAAGAAAATAAAATTAGGCAACCAACCACCCAAAAAAGGAGAAATCACACCAGCTTGTCCGATCGCACCACTAACAAAAAATAGTAAATAGTAAGTAAAAATCACAATTACGCACACGCCAAAACTTGTACCTCTCCCAGTGCGTTGCGGGATGCTTCCCATTGCTGCACCGACTATGCCAAACACTAAACAGACAAAGGGTAAAGCAATTTTCTGTTGAATTCTGACTTGCAGCTTGCGAATTTTTTGGCGATCGCCTCCTAATTTTTCCACTGTTAACTGTTCTAAAGATTCAGAAATATTCATTTCACCATAGTCGCGGCTTTTTTCTACCAGACTTAGTGGTGTGCGGGGGAGTTTGAGTTGCTGCTGTTCAAAACGTAAAATGTTGCGATAAGAACCATTAGGTGCAACTAAATAAATAGTGCCATTATAAAAATCCCAAACACTTTGCGAACCATTCCATTGCGCTGATTCTGCCACAACTACCTGATTCAGTCCTGCTGTAGAACGGTCAATAATTGTTAAACCTTTCATGCGTTTACCGTCAAACTGGTCAGCATAAAATAAGCGTGCCAGCATCTTAGTTTTAGTTCCGTCGGCTTCTTGGATATCACGGTATTCGGGATAAAAAATATTTTGTTGTTTTAAAACTGGTTTATCAGATTTAATAGCATTTTGAAGAGTTTGATTTGCTTGGTAATTAGCTGTTGGTGTAATTTGTTCGTTAAAGACAAATGTCATACCTGTAACTAACAAACTTAACACCACGGCAGGTAGCACCATCCGATAGACACTTACCCCACACCCACGTAATGCGATGAGTTCACTTTCGCTAGAGAGACGACTATAAGTCATCAAAGTCGCCAACAGCGTGGACATAGGAAAAGCTAACACAATAAAATATGGCATTTTTAACAAGAAAACTTGAATCGCAATGCCCACAGGTAGCCCAGATTCAACAATTCTTCTTACTAAGTCAAATACCGCATCAATTGTCACGCCAATCGATGAAAATGCCCCGACACCAAACAAAAACGGTGGCAGCAATTCACTGAGCAAATAACGATCCATAATCGTAAATGGCAGCAGTGAATTAATACTATAAAAAGACTGTTGCTTTGTTGCAATCATAAGCAAATAAAAGTTTATGGTTCAACCCTGGTTAATGCGTAATTGGTAACTTCTCAATTTAAATTTTTCAGTTTTTTAAACGTGAAAATTATCCCCTAAATAGTATTGCCGGACGAGAGGATTGCTGTAAAGTTCGTCAGCTGTACCAGAAGCGAGAATTTGCCCTTCACGCATAATATAGGCGCGGTCAGTGATGGCTAAAGTTTCACGCACATTGTGATCTGTGATTAATATTCCCATACCGCGATCGCGCAGTCCTGCTACAATTTCTTGAATTTCTGCCACTGCGATCGGATCAACTCCAGCAAACGGTTCATCTAACAATAAAAACTTTGGCCCTTCTCTCCCCGCCGCCAACGCCCTGGCTAATTCTGTCCGCCGTCGTTCACCACCAGAAAGTTGAATACCTTTGCTGTTAGCTACTTTCTCTAACCGAAACTCCTTCAGCAAAGTATACAATCGCTTCGACCACTCCCGTTTAGGGACATTGGTTTGCTCTAAAACCAAGAGTATATTATCTTGCACAGTCAGTTGACGAAATATACTGGCTTCCTGGGCTAAATAGCCAATACCCAAACGCGCCCTTTTGTGCATTGAGACACCAGTAATATCTTGAGTATCCAGCCAAACGCGCCCTTGATTGGGTCTTTCTAAACCTGTGGCAATGTAAAAGGTCGTGGTTTTACCAGCACCATTTGGGCCTAATAAACCAACGACCTCACCCTGAATAACAGAAAGATTGACGCGATTGACAATGGCTCGCTTGCCGTAAGATTTGTGAATATTCTCTAAAACAATTTTCACTATCAGCGTTGATTGATACTAAGTAGTTATTATGAACTGCATACACTAGTGGCGTGGCAAGGCTACTAGGACTTATGAAAAAGGGATTAGAGGCTAGAACTAGTTTTTTTACTCAACACTCATAATTGTGAGGATAAACCAGGAAGTTATTCCCCGCAGTTCTACTTAAATATTAATTGGCAGGCTTGAGATTTGGGGTTTTGGGGGCTGGTGTAGTATTTTGTCCACCTAGTTCTGAGTCTTCCACCATATAAATCGACTCTACCTGACGATTGCCTTGGGGTAAAGCGACAAACCTGCCTTCATCAATTAAATATGTCACCTTCTCTGCCCGAATACTATTGCCGCCTTGCTGCAAAATATAGACATTGCCACTAAAATCTATACGGCGTTCTTTGCTAAAGTATTGGGCTTGAGCCGCCGTAGCCTGGATTTGCCGCGCTGGATACAACATCTGCACATTACCACGGGCAGTGATAATTTGGCTTTTAGCGTCATATTCTTGGATATCAGAACGAATAGTTAAAGGCCGATTACCGCCAGCAGACTGCGCGGTTGCTGTTTGTGTTTGGCTAGGAAAGGTAAATGCGCCTAAAAGTGCGGCTGGGAGTACCAAGGCTAGACCAAAGTGACGTAGTTGTGATGTTAGCGATTGATTGCAGGGCTTCATAGAAATTTGGGATTCAGAATTTCTGATTTGATACTAATTATCTCAAGTACTTTCTCCAGCGATAACCTCTACAATCTGGAATAGCTTGGGATAAGTCATGGCTGGAAAACTGACGTTTGGCAGAACGTTGAAGTTTCATCATGATCATATAAGTCTAATGCGGATTTCCCAAACAAGCGATCGCTCTCTGGATTTGGAGTGTTATCATAGCTGAGGAACATCTTTGCATTTCTATCAGTACCTGGAGAGGTGGCAGAGTGGTTGAATGCGGCGCACTCGAAATGTTAGTTTAAATACATTTCAGCATCTCAGTATAAGACTTTTAGGCAGTTAAATAAAGGGCATCACCTTAGATTAGACGTTTTGATGTCTGAGGTGAAACCTGTAATGTTACGTAAGGCAAGAAAGGGTAGTGTAACTATAAATGCTAAAGCTGGTAAGCTTCGTATTGTCTTACCGCGTAATATTGGCGACGGGAAACAGCATTATATTTACACAGGTTTTGAAGACGCACCTAAGAACCGTAAAAAGGTTCAAATGGTTGCTTTACAGATTGAGGCGGATATTGAAGATGGTTGTCTGGATTGCACTTTAGAGAAATACAGAACAGCATTAGGCGTTTTAAGAGGGCAACAAAGACTGCAAATTATTCCTAAAACACCAAACTTAATGCAGTTATGGGCTAAATACTGCGAATTTAAGCAACATCAGGTTTCTGTCTCCACTTTTAATCAGGATTTTTTGGGAAATTACGCCAAGTCGATAAATAATTTGCCTGTCAATGAAATTAAGGATGCGATCGCAATCAGAGATCATTTACTGCAAACTTACCCGCCATATACAGCCAAGCGTTATCTCACTCAAATCAATGCTTGTTGTAAGTGGGCCGTTAAATCAAAATTAATTACCAGCAATCCATTTGAAGGATTGGCTGTTGATATCAAGGTTAAACGTTGGGACACGGGAAAAATTGACCCTTTCACCCTAGCAGAGCGTGATGCCATTATCCAAGGTTTTGAACAACACCCTCTCTACAGTGGTTACACAAATTTTGTAAGGTTTTTATTTTTGACTGGATGTCGGCTTGGAGAAGCGATCGCCTTGCAGTGGAAACACATCAATATTGATTGCACAGAAATTTACTTTTGCGAGTCTTATAGTTTCCACGGGCGCAAAGAAACCAAAACGGGGGTTAATCGCAAGTTTCCTTGTAATGAGCAATTACGGGCTTTTTTACTGTCTGCCAGAGAACATAAGCCCAGTCCAGACTCACTTTTATTTCCTGCACTTGGCGGGGGAGAAATTAAAGCTAACAGTTTTACGGGCGTTATTTGGCGCGGTGGCGTAAGTCATGGCGTAAAAACTTCGGGCATTGTTACCCAACTCGTTGTAGAAGGTAAGGTTTCACGATACCGACCACCTTACAATTGCCGACACACTTTTATTAGTTTGTGTTTGGAGCGCGGCGTTAGCGTTCAAAAGGTTGCGCGGTGGGTTGGTAACTCTCCAGAGGTTATTTATAAACACTACGCCGGTGTGGTGTCTGATGTTTCAGTCCCCGAACTTTAAATAAGGAAATAAGGATTATTTTACGCAGATAAGAAATTAATCCTTAATTTAAGCTTTTTTCTCTACAAATAAGAAAACAACTCCTTAATTAAATTAAGGATTAATTTGCGTAAGTAAGAAAATCATTCCTTAAATTAAGGAATTAAGCCCGAAATTAAGGCACAGCAATACTTTACGTCGTCAAGTAATTGTCAGTTCGAGAACTATGTGTTATCGTGGACACAAGTATAAAATATTACTAAGTGCGATGGAAAAACGAGAGGCGCTGATTAAATTGCGCGTTAATCCTCAAGAACACCAACTAATAAAACAAGCCGCTCAGTCTCAAGGCTTAACAATTAGTTCTTATGTTCGCCAAAACGTCGGATTACCTAAGCTTGGTAGTTAACGATAGATAGTGATTTCTGTAGAAATGAATAAAGCCCACTTGTGGAGACAAGAGGGCTTAATTAGTTTCTTTTTTTCTTTTGTAAACCCATTAGTTTTCAATCTTTTAGCAAGGGTGCTTACTAATGGATTCATACACCTTACGGTGTAAATTAACTATGCCTAATATTAAATCAGAATTTGAACAACAGCAAGCAATTTCTTACTTAAATTTTAGCACACCTTCAACGCTAACGACAAGCTCAAACCTTAACAATAGAACGGCTTTCGAGCTTTTTATACAGTCTTCTTTCACCCCCAGCGATACGGCTTGGTTTAAGTTAGGACATGATAAATTTTTTTGTTGGAACTGTAGAACCAGGGGGGAGAATAAGCCTCTGGGAAACTAGAGGAACTGGCAAAAACAGATACAGAGCAACTTTTTATCCAGATGGATTCGGCATACTATCGCAGTTAGCCGATCAAGAGGACGGCGGCGTTTTTTACATTCCTGGGAAACCTAGCGAGTATCCACTAAAAGAATACTGCCTTGCCTCTAACGACATCGGCGCGGAGATGGACGACGGCGCAGAGATCGAGCAGAGAGGGCGAATTGATAAATTTATCCGTCTCAGTGGTATTAAACCAACGTTTACAGTTACCAGTGGCGGTAAATCTTTACATCCGCACCTCGTTTTGACTGACAAGGTAGAGATTAAATTAAGAACTTACTTCTCTCGAATGTTTGCGATCGCCCTCTTAGGTGATCCGGCAGTGTGTAACCCGCATCAGCCAATGCGTGCGCCCGGATTCTTCCGCAAGGAGAAGGGAAAACTCCAAGTTTTAGATTCTTACTCTGGAGTTAAATACTCTGCGTCAGAACTGACGCAAGCTTTTGAAAAGTTTTTTTACAGCGAATGACTATAAGTTCTATTCGTTTGAGAATTTTTCAGATGAAAGATGGTCGGAAATTAAAAAAGTACTTAGTAGTAAAAAACTTTCCATTTTCAAGAAAGAGATTGAAATTAAGCGTCTGCTTAATTTAGATGAACAGAATCCACCAAAAAATGTACAGTGTCAAAGAAAAACAAACGCCTCTACTGAGTCTAATGCTAATAGTAGCGACTCCACAGTTCCGCTAATTAGGCTCTGTAGTTACGAAGTCCAAACACTAATAAAAGATGGTGTCAAAGAAGGCGGGAGAAACCAGGACGCTTTTAAAGTTGCTGCGGAAGTAATAGCAGTTGAGAATTGGGCTAAAGGCAACAACTCTCTAAATATGGCTGTGGAAGTTTCCGGTACTGCCAGAGAATTGTACGCGGGTTACTGCCAAAACTGTGACCCTGCCCTAGACGGATCTGAAGCAGAAGCAGTTTGGAAGTCTGCTTCTGCTAGAGATTTAAAACCCAGCCGTATTAACGATGAGGACGGCAACGATGGTTTTTTATGGAGCATTGTTGCTGGTGACGATCCAGAACTACTAAATAAGCTCATTGTTCGCCCTAAATGGCATCACATCACTGATTGTTCAATAAAAAAACCTTGGGGTGGCTTTGAGTATGATCCAAAAGTTTTGGAGAAGATACCGCCACAGGGGATTCTTATTCTTAAAGCTCCGATGGGAGGCGGTAAAACGAAACTCATTGATGTTTTGATTAATGAAATCTACCGCGATTCTAGAGTTGTTAGTGTTACTCCTACGATTGCTTTAAATGAAGTGTTGGGTAATCGGCTAAAAATCGATATACGCGATGATGTTGAAGCAATGGGATTTGACCCGAAACTCATTGAAAAAATTGGCTTTGTATGCCCTTCTTTATGGAAATTGCTAGGGCGTGATTATGGTAATCATAGTATTGCAATTTTAGATGAGTTTAGACAATCTCTCTCATTCCTTACTCAATCAAAGGAGTGTGATACTTACTCACCGCGATCGCAAAATATAAAGGCATTAAATGAAGTGTGCAGAAACTCAGATATTATTATTTTGAGCGATGCTTATATCACTAATGTAGAAGCCGATTATATTACTAATTTACGTCCCGATTTGCCAGTATACGTGCTTGAAATTCCTACCTACACACGGGATAGGGAAATTTGGGAGATTACAAACGAAGCTAAAAATTACCAATTGATTGACCAATTGCTAGAAGAAGGGAAAAGCCTAATTATTCCCTGTGATTCTCAAAGAACTGGTGAGGCATTAGATGAAATTTACACTACTAAATCAATTGAGGAACGCTATCAGAAGCAAGGGTTTAAAACCTTCCGCCTTGACCGCGAAACTAAAGGCGGAAGAGAACAAGAATTATTTTTAAACAATCCTACCGAATATATCAAAGCTCATCCAGAAATAAGGCTATTTATTTTTTCCCCAACGTTAGGGTCGGGGGCAAGTATCGAAGATGGTCATTTTGACGCAATGGTAGCCTTAAATACGCATTTAACCCCGACCGATTTTTTGCAGATGGTCGGGCGATATCGCCTTCAAATACCTCTCTATTATTGGTCGAGTTCTGACAAGCCAAATAGAAGTGATTGGAGTAAAAGCCATTATCCATCAGAGCATAAAAAAAGCTTCTTCGATAGCGTTGACCGACTTACGGACGTTGCAAAAATTCAATCGCCAGAACCTACCCCCGATGCGATTGCTGACGAATTACGCAGAATAGCCCGTGCTGGGCTAGAGGGACAATCCCCTATTTTAGATTTAATTTGTAAGCAACGTGCTAGACATAATTACTTAAGCTGCAAGCGTCGGGACAAGCTAAGAGAGCAATTCTCATCCGATGGTTACACTGTTGATTCTTTTGATGCGGAGGGTAAAGAAATTGATTCGTCTTTCTTAGGAGATAAGAGGGAGGCCACAAAACAAATATTACTGAAAAAAGCGGTTGCTATTATTGAAGCGCCATTAGTTAATGAGGCAGAAGGCGAGAAACTTTTAAATAAAAAAGTTTTAATAACCCCAAGTGAACGTATTAAGGCTGAGAAGTACAAATTTAATAAAATGCTTCCTGGTTTTCTAGGCTCCATAAAAGATGAATCCGAGGCAATAGAGTTTTACTACCGACACTTAAAAGACGGAGGACGATGGGTAAGTTCCGTTTTTGCGCGGTGGCGTTGGGAGAATAGAGAACTACTGAAAGCCCAAGATATTAAAAGTCTAGAACGGTTATTAGGGCAGTTTAAGGATAGTGGAACTGATAGCCTGGTGATTTAGATAAGCTAAAAAACGCCCTACTTTAAATTTCTCGAAGAGATAGAGTTTTTTGAGGAGTTTGGACTAGGTAATGAAGTTACGCTCAAAAAAGTAATTAGGTGGATCTTCAAGCTTAATTCTGAAGATGCTGTGCAAGAAATATTTGATTATAGCAAGTTGGAAGATGTTCCTAAAGCTAAAAAGGACGCTATCACCAAAAAATATATCAAACCACTACCCCCTAAATACAAACGCGAACTGGACAAATATTTAGGGATTATCCTGTCTAGTGACAAAAAAAAGTATTAATTATTTAATACGAAATATTGGTAACGTACTTTCTCGGTTTGGGTTTAAGCAAATCAAGCAGAGAGGGGATAACAATTTAGGGATTTACCAAGTTGTAGACGGGGATGATGTACTACAAGAAGACTACAGAAAACGCCTTGAAAGCATCATTTCAGAAAAGTTTGCAAAAAGCGGGGGTTTAAAGGCTGAAACCCCTATGGTTGAGGGGAAAAATGAGCAGAAGATCGAACCCACCCTGTCTATAACCACTACTCGTTCGATCTTCTGCGCCTCCGCGCCTTACCCAGAGACAATTTCAGTGTCAAAATCACCCGATTTTGAACAAAAAAATAAAACGTACTACAACACGACTCTAGATAGGGAGTGTCACACTACATATTCCGAACCGACCGAGTGTAACGATGGGGCTATCCAGTCGCCCCTGACGTACCGTATACCAGTTTTTAACCAAGAACACTGCGA
The DNA here is from genome assembly GCF_001298445.1 of Nostoc piscinale CENA21. Taxonomy (NCBI): domain Bacteria; kingdom Bacillati; phylum Cyanobacteriota; class Cyanophyceae; order Nostocales; family Nostocaceae; genus Nostoc; species Nostoc piscinale. The sequence goes on from NZ_CP012036.1 coordinate 1,800,814, forward strand.
TCGCACCCCAGAACAAAAAACATTAAAATCGCGGCTCCAGGAAGTTAAAGATTTTGGGATGTTGATTGATGTTCTAAATTTTGTCCCACTTGAAGCAGTAAAAGCGGCTGCGGAAGATTTACCACCGGAATACGCCAACGTAAAGAGGTTAGTAAAATTCGCTGTTTGGGACGACGCACAGCAAAAATGGGTCGCGCTACCGAGATACGCTCACCCTGGCTATACGAAGCCTCTCCGATGGATTGATGCGATCGCTGGCATAAACCATATATCTGTACCAGAAAGAGTAGACAGAGAAGTTAAAGCAGCACCCTGGTAAAAATAAGGATTAAGGAATAACGTTAATTTTTTAATTCTTAAATCCTTAAATTTAGCGTTAAATTCTAAAAATAAGGTTTTGCTCTAAATTAACGTTATTTTTTACTAATCCTAAATTCCTTAAATTAACAAAAACGATGATAGTTTATTTACGATGTTAATTATAAGTGGATTCAAATGTTAACGTACCTCTAAAATTTAGCGTTAACTTTTGCGATTTTATTCTTCAACCTTATCTGAACAAAATTACCAAAAATTGTTAATTCTAAAAAATCGGTACATTAAAAGTTAAGTAAGAATGACATTTTTGCTACAATGTAAGAATTATTAAGAATTTAATGTACTTTTTTCTTAAATTAGCAACTTAGAGAAAATATGAGTAATTTAGTATTAAGCGGCGAGATAGCCGAGTGGGAATTTTTGGATGAAATTGATACGCCTAAATCGTTCGAGGCATTTTGTACATACAGAGATTTAGGTGTAGGGCGATCACTAAAAAGAACGGCTGATATTCTTGGTAAAAGAATTGAGCTAATTTCACGCTGGTCGAAAAATGGAAGATGGACGGAACGTATTAATGCTTACGACCGTGAAACAGAAAGAATTAAACGAGAAGTATCAGAGCGCGAGGAAATAATAGCGCACAAAAATAAGCTAAGGAAATATCGAGAAACTATTGAAGATTTGGGATGGATGCAACTACAAGTTGCCGCCGATGCGGTCTATTTAGTTTCTAAAGCTTTAGTTAAATATAAGAACGAGGATAAAGAACTGAAACCTCTTGAGGTTCGCGCACTCGCCGCCGCCGGCGTTAGTGCCTCAGAAATCGGAGCCAAGTTATTGAATGACGGACTCGCTGTAACAGAGCTTTTAAATAGTATTGATAGTCTCTCGGAACCCGAACCCGGAGACTATATTGACATAACATCTACAAATGTATAAAATTAAACTCAATAAATATTAAATTTAAAACTCCTATCGCTTTAGCCCCCGCTATTTCCTATGCAGGGGCTAAATTATTACTTAGAATAAAACTATGTAATAAGTTAAAAATTATACTAACTTAAGCGATGGAACTGCCAAAATTAATAGTAGAACTGGTTGGTGATTATTCCCGACTTCAAAACGATATCAGAGAAGCTAGACGACAGGCACTAATCAACGTCCAACAGTTTGAAAAAGATTTAGTAATTAGCCCTCAACTGGTCATTAATCCCACTGAAATAAAACGGGCGGCGCAAACAACAGCCCAAGTCTTTCAAGAGGCTTTACGGTTAAACAAAATTGACATTACATCGTCAATTATCGTTAATCAAACCACTGTCCGAAATATTGGTAGACAAGTTAGTGCGGGGTTAGCAGTTGGAATTAACTCGAACACTAATCAAACCAAAAAAGCGGCTAGTGATTTGGCAGGATTAACTATTGATGAAACCAAACGAAGATTAAGAATTAAATCCCCTTCAAAAGTATTTGCTGAAATTGGACAGGATATTGTCAAAGGTCTTATTGAAGGTATTGGTATAGGTGGTGGACTATCAGTCACAGGCGCAATCTCTGGATTGGTTGGAGGTGCGATTAATACTGCTAGAAATTTAGTCAGTACTAGTTTATCTTTCACTGCCGACTCAATTAATAAATTTAGCGATTTAAAATCTTTTGAATCTCAATTAAGATTAATCGAAGGTAGTTCTAATAGCTTAAAATTCATTCGAGAAGAGAGCGATCGCTTGTCACTTTCGCTTGATGCTGCACGAAAGGCTTATATAGGTTTAGCGGCTTCCGCAAAAGGGACAGAGCTAGAATCTGAAGTTAAGAGGATTTTTTCTGCTGTTAGCAGTGCGGCGCGAGTTTTTAACTTGTCAAACGACAATTACTTAGGTGCGCTTACTGCAATTCAGCAGATTATTTCAAAAAATAAAATAACGGCAGAAGAATTAAGAGGTCAGCTTGGTGAAAGGCTTTATGGGGCGATAAATATTACAGCACGTGCATTAGGAATTACTACTCAGCAATTAGATAAATTACTAGAAAGTGGACAACTATCTGCTAAGTTTTTAAGTCAATTCGCTACACAGTTAGAAAAAGAATTAGGTCAGGGGGTAGAACAAGCAAGCAATAACTCTACAGCATCTTTGAATAGGCTGCAAAATCAAGTTGTAGAGCTACAAGAAAGTCTCGGTAAAGCAGTAGAACCCGGCGTAATTGCTGGCTTAGATTTCGCCCAAAAAACATTAATAGAATTAAGCAAAGAAGGCTTATTTAACGATGTAAATAAAGGTGCTTTGGAATTTCGTGATTATTTAGCACAGAATCCAGAATTAGCAAAACAAACAGCGCAGGCGATCGCATCTCTAGCCAAAGATGCAATTAAACTAGCTTCTGATGGCGCACGGTCTTTGTTGGACTACCTCAAACAAAACCCCAATGCTATCAAAGACGCTACAACTGCATTTGGTAACTTTGGCAAGGGCGTAGGCGATGCTGTAAAACTTGCTAGAGATTTACTAGGGGTCTTTGAAAATATTGGTAAAACTATTGATTCTTTCTACGACCGAATCAGTAAAACTCTTGGAGGAACATCTGAACAACAGAAACAATTTGAAAATTTCTTAAGGTATGGCCCGTTATCATTCTTTTTTAAAGGTAATCAAGGACAAGCGCAGCAAGGTTTAGTAAGTGGACTTTTATCAGGATTATCAGCCACTACATCTAATACACCAAATACACCTAGTAATAGAGTTATTTCACCTGTTGATAGTAGGTTCCCTGTCACCTCCGAGTATGGATGGCGCTCGATTTTTGGACGCAGACAATTTCATAAAGGCATTGATTACGGCACGCCAATGGGGACGGACGTAAAAGCCCCTACATCTGGTGTTATCTCCAGAGTTTTTAATGATAACGGCGGAGGTTTAACAGTAACCTTAAAATCAATTACTGAGTCAGGGCAAAAAGTTGAACAGTCATTTTTGCATTTGAGTAGGACTTTGGTTAAAGAGGGCGATCGCATCTCCCAAGGTCAAGTAATTGCTAAATCTGGCAATTCTGGCGCAAGAACAACAGGGGCGCATTTAGACTGGCGAATCAAAATTAATGGACAGCAGGTTAACCCTAGAGACTTCTTAAGAATGAATATCTCTGTCCCTGCATCCTCATCTACACCACAAAAACAGCAGCAGAATCAGCAACCTTGGCAGAAAGCGGCTGCTAGTTGGTACGGTAAACCAGATGGTTTCCACGGTAGACCTACAGCGTCAGGGGAAATCTTTAACGCCGATGCTATGACATTAGCTCACAAGACTTTACCTTTTGGTACTAAAGTAGAATTTCGTAATCCTGAAACCGGAACAACGGCGATCGGAACGGTAAACGACCGCGGCCCGTTCGTTAAAGGTAGAGAATTTGATTTAAGTGAAGGGTTAGCCCGTAAGCTAGGAACATTGAACTCAAACTTATCTAAGCCAAATATTGAATATAGAATAATTAACGGCGGACAGTCTCAACCTCAATCCAGTACCATCACACCACAACAACAACCGCCAGAAATTAGGGCTATTCTGCAAGGTGCGGAAGAAAAAGCGCGAGTAGAGCGTAGGAATGCCCTGAGACAAACCCAAGACCAGATTCAATCAGCTTTACGTGCAGCAAGGGAAGTTTCTCAAAATTCTTCTCTATTTCCTAGTGCTGATGAACGCAATACTCGCCAGTCACAGCAACGATTACAGCAGATTTATGACCAGATTACCCAGTTACAACGCCAGAAAGAAGACGCGCAATCAAGAATTAAAATTAATCAAACTCAGATTAGTAGCGGTAGTTTATCACCTGATGTTACCAGTGATTTAAACAATCAAATCAATCTGGATACGACGCTGATTCAAAAACTAGATGAATCATTGGCATCGTTGAGAGAATCATGGCGTAAAACTTCTGAGGAGTACGCTAAATTCAATGAACGCGATCGCCAGTTCAGACAACAACAATCTGACTTGCGAGTATTCCAGTCTAGTAACGAAATTTTGGTAGAAAGAGTTGAGCAGTTGCGCGAACTATCAAAACTAAATCCTTACGCTAAAGAACTAGAATCACTGCCGCATTTAGAAAAAGAATTAGAACTAAATCAACAGCAAATAAAAGTTAATCAAGACTTATTAAATCTTGAAAATCAGCGTGATAGAAACGAAATTAACCAACAAGAATATTTAAACAGATTAAATGCAATCAAAAATCTGAATGCTGAAGAACTAAAAACAATTGACATTCGCCATAAATTAGCTCGAACTAATGAATTTTTACGCCAAGGACAGCTAAAGCTTGACGAAACACTAAGACGTAACTCGGCAATGGTAGAGCGCCTTAGAACTGGTATAGATTTAAGAAACGTGGGCATTGGGACAGGCGATCACATCACCTTACAACGAGATGCAGATTTGATTGAAAATAGAAGCAGCTACCTGCAACAGCGCCAACAGTTGCAAGAAAGAGCATTACTTGAAGAATTGCCAATTGACCAAATAAAAGCGGAGAGGTTGAGATTATTTTTACGGTTTAATGAACGAAATCAAATAATTAACGCTCAATCTCAGCGAAATATTGATGATATTAATTTCAATAGCTCGAATAGAGTTAATGAGTCATTACAGAATTTAATTAACGGTCGTGCTGATTATTTAGGGTTGTATGGTCTGGATACTAAAAAATTACAAAAACAATCTGCGACTATTTCTCAAAACTTAGATTTTAGGAACCAGATTAAAGATTTAGAAAAACTTAAAGATACTGGCGAAATTACAGCCGATGCCTTTGCTCAAGTTAAGTCTAATTTAGAAATTTTGAATAAGGTAAGGTTAGACACCATTAACGCTCAGTTTAATGATTTTATCGAAGTAATTAAGGGCGTTAAGTCTGACACCGAAGGTATTTTTAAGGATTTTATTCTAGGAACAAAAACACTTGACGAATCGCTAAATAGCATCTTCCAAAGTATCCTCAATAATTTGGCTAATCTTGCCGCTAAGATGCTATCAGATCAGTTGTTTAGCTCATTTTTAGGACGCGGTAAAACGCCAGACTTTGCAGGAACTGACGGCGGATTTAATTTACTTGGGACTCTTGGTAGCTTGGCTGGGGGATTATTTGGTAGTAGTAACAGTGTTCCGTCCGTCGATGCTGGCGATATCGTAGACGCGGTTAGCGGTAGTTTCTTCTACGATTTCAAACCTTTTGCTAAGGGTGGTATGGTCGGCGAATTGGCCAGAGGTCTGCAATCTGAAAGAACATTAAGCGGCTATCGACCTAGACTCATCATTGCTAATGAGGGCGAAAGAGTTTTAAATCCAGAAGAAACTAAACTTTGGAATAGTTTACAGCAGTCGGGTAAACTGCCAAATTTTAGTAGCGGCGGTATGATTAACGATCGCATTGGCACAATTGCCAACCTTGGTCAAAATGGAGATACTTTCAATGTTTCTTCGGTTGTGCAAGTTCCCGGCACAAGCACCAATGGCTACGACCTACCGCGCCTTGAAAAAGTAATTGAGGCGAAGATCCAGCAAGTAATTAAAGATGAGCGCCGCCCCGGCGGAAGTATCAATCGCGGCGGACTGTATAATCGGTGAACTTAACGAAATCTAGTCCATCCCTTAAACTCTGGACAAAATATTGTTACTCCAGTTGCGGATGTAACTGATAAATATTCCAGCATAGCGTTGCCGGATGGCGAATCTATTTGAGGGTCAAACTCTGAAACTACTCTCAAAAATGTATTTATGATTTCTTCCTTTGATGCACCGCTACGAAATCGCCGACAAACAAATTTACCATCAATTATTTTGCGATCGTTGGTAATACCTATAAGGAAATTACCAGACTGTTTTAATTGATAATCAACCAATTTCAAATATAGCGATTCTGGCGAAATGGGTTGAGCGATAACAGGGTAAGGAGTGAGTAAACCTAAAGTAAAAATAAAAGCAGTTAGTTTACGCATTTTATAAATGAAACTGTAATTTTTTATATTTAATGACGAAAAGTTTTAGTAAACAAATTATGCCATCGACATTTAAGCAAAAATACTCACACACCTTATACTTTTAAATTCCTTCATGAAAAAAAAACGCTATATCTTTACAACCTAGTCAGGCAGAAGCATTAATCGCGGCAGACTGTATAATCGGTGAAACTGGTGTAAGATAGTATAATGTAATTTTTTATACTAATGATTTAGTTACCCTAATTCTAAGTTTTTGCCAGTTCCCATCATTAGCTTTAGTTTGCTTACCTCCGTTTTAGCGGAGGTAATTTTTTTTATCAACTCGTAACGAGTATGAATAAGAAGTATTTTCTTAACTTAAGTAAGAAAAAAGTAAGAAACAGTAAAGCTAGTCTGATTAAAAGCCTTATATAGCAAGTATTTCAAGAGCCATTGCTGCTCAACTGTCTTGCGCGGTCGAGGCTTATCTTACTCTTTTATAGATAAAAATATATGATTGTACTATTTTTGCTAGATTAAAATCTATAAAAACATAAAGTATAAAAGTATTCTTTTATACATGAAACTACAGTTGAAATTTTAGTACCAAAAAAGGTACAACATAAATAACATCAAATAAATCTGATTGTACTTCGCTCTGTAAAATCGCAAACTTTAGATTTACAGTTTCGTGTATTATCAGAAAATTTGATATAAATGACTGAAGAACAGAGCCAAAAGCGCGTTCCTGCGCGATTCTATAAAAATGAAAATGGTGCGGAACCTGCGCGTGATTGGTTAAAGGAGCTAAACAAAGAAGATCGAACAATAATCGGCGCTGATATAAAAACAGTTGAGTTTGGATGGCCAATTGGGATGCCAACTTGCCGTCCAATGAAAGACGGTTTATTTGAAGTGCGAACTAATTTATCCAATGGAAGAATTGCCCGTGTTTTATTTTGTTTTTTTAAGGGAGAAATGATACTCCTACATGGGTTCATCAAAAAGGCTCAAAAAACGCCACCACAAGAATTAACCCTAGCATTAAAACGTAAACGTATTTTGGAGGCACAAGGATGAATAAGAATCCTCATATTGGTTCATCTCTTGATGACCTTTTTGAAGAAGAAGGGATACTTGAAGAAATTAACCTAATTGCCACAAAGCGTGTTATTGCATGGCGAATTAGCGAAGCAATGAACGAAAAAAATTTAAACAAGACTGCAATGGCAAAAAAGATGGGAACAAGCAGATCATCTCTTAGTCGCTTGCTAGATCCAAATAACACATCCGTTAGTTTGGATACTATAGAACGCGCTGCTAAAGTAGTTGGTAAACGGGTAAAGTTTGAGTTAGTTGATATAGTGTAATTCCAAATCAGAATTTTACTAACTACACGCAAAAAAAAAAGGATTGTAAATGCGACTAATTCTCTCATTGAGATTAGTCGATTTTGTATTTGTCCTTTTACAAGAAGCCGTCATAAATTAGATGAAATGTTTTTGTATGAATCCTAGTAGAAAATGTCTTATTCGATGCAAAACCAACTTATAATTGACACCAAGTGCTTATAATGCTATTTATAACACCAGACTGGATTCCTTATGAAGTCTTTTCCTTACTACTATTCAGAATTTGTCTGCAATTCCAATGTACCTTTTGAAAATATAGTCAGTTGGAATTGTAATCATAGGGGTGATATTGCAACAGCCAAAATATTAGAAGTAGGGGATATACTTCTCATCCCTGGCGATACAAAACAACTTCGGGTAGTAAAAGTTATTCATTATGCTCAAGTTTTAAATAACACTCCCTTAAGTGATGAAGACCAAATAATAGGAGAAGTCTTTGTAGAGTTTATTTATAGCGATTCCGAGGCAAATGCTTAATTACCTACTAATTACAACGGCTTGTAAATTCTCTAGGGTAGCGATCAATATCTACTCTAGTTACAACTTTGTTGTTTTCTCTTTCGATTAATTCTTGAGACACACGATTGTAGCAATCGCTCCTGCTAGAATCGCTAACTTCATAACTATATGACAGGGAGGGGTCGAGAAAAGCCGGGGGTGTCTGACAGACCTACGGGGGTACTCTAGACCCATTCCCATGCTCAAAAATAATTCAAAAACAAAGCCCTCTCTTCTTACAGAAACAGATGGGAAGAGAGGGCTATTTAGTAATACTATTCTAGCATATTTAAGGGAGTACCCCAGAGAAGGGGGAGGGTGTATTTTAAAGCCCTCTAAAAATTTTGAAAAAAATAAAAATTTAGTCCAAAACTAATTGTTAAGAAATGTTAAAATCATTACGAATATAGCGATGTCTATTCTCGTTGTGAAATTCTTCTGGTATATGGTCGGGGTATTGTCTCCGGTAGTCAAAACCTTGCAAATATAGTCTTTGGCTATCTTCTGAAATTTCAATCTCTGGACATTCATCAATAAAAAGTGAAGTGCCAAAGGTTTCTTTATCTCTACGTTCCGAACGCCCAATTTTAGTAACTAAATCTTCCATGCGTTCTCGTGTTGCTGCCCCTGTTGACGGGTCATCGGGGCATTTTTTCACAGAGTAATTAAGGCTTGAGTAAGGAATGTATGGGTGTTGATAACTTTCTTCTTCTACTTCTTTTTGATATTCTTCCAAACACTCAAGCCAAAAATTAAGTTCCTTAATATCTCTTGGGGTCTTAATAGGGTAACTTACTCTTAATCTATTAATGTCTTGCTCAGTTAAGGACATATTTTTTCTCCATCATTAAAATTTAGCTGTTATTTATATTTTAATAGAAATTAATCTCTTATGTTTTAAAAGGGAAATTAACTACTGTTATTTATTGGTTTAAAACTTCTTTTTAGGCAGTTTTACGACATACCCAGGTCAGAAAAATTAAGCTACTGCTAATTGCTCACTATTCTTTATAGTTGCAGGATAGGCACTACAAACGCGATCGCATCCTCTAACGTTTTGCTCCCAGTGTTGACAGTAGCCGATTTTAGAAATGTTGAGGGATTGCTTAAAGTGTGGGCATTGTTTACAGTGGTTCATGATAGTTCATTCCTTTATCTAAGGTTTGGATTTACGGAGTGAGGCGATCGCAAGTTTTCTCAGGACGGGCGATCGCCCTTTTTGATTAATAAAGGTCTAGGCTTAGGTATTCCCATTTATTGAGAGGGCAGGTAAATTCTGAGTAACATTCTTCTAAATCTTCTTGGGTTAAGTCTTGGATCGTATTCCAGAAGTTTGCATTCTTCTTGGTAATTATGCTTTGGGGGTTCATGTACCAGCTATCGGGATAAGGTTTGGCATTTCCTGTTAGTAAAGCAGTCAGTTCTTTTACTGTGAAATCTCTTTGTTCTTTGCAGTCGATGTAAGTCATTTGTTTATCTCCTTTGCTGTTCTCTATATTAATAATACCGTGGTATTACAATGGAAGTAAATAGGAGGATGATTAGTATTTGCAAAGGTTTTGGGCAATAATTGAATATTTACTTATACCACGGTATTACGATGGTAATTCTTAGTATCACCCCCTCCAAAGGGAGGGGATAAGATATTTAGTTTTTGAACAGGAGATTCAATTTTTCTTGTTTCGCTGCCTCTATGCCTTTTTCTAAAATCTCTTCGGTGCTTACCTCTACTTTGTGGTTACGGAACCAACCGCAGTAGGACTGAATTTCAAAAGGCCACTCAGTGAGGTAATACTTACATTTCTCTAATACTTCGCTCTCTGGGGTGCTGGAGGGGAGGCAGAGGTATTGAGCCTGACCGTAGTAGTTGTGCAGTAGACTGATTTCCCAGGTTTTGGAGTGTTTGGTAATTATTGCCTCACCACGTTCTGTAACTATGTTGCAGTCGCCTAACTTCTCGCCTGTGCGCTCTGCCTCTTCTGCTTCCTCTGCCGATGCCTCCGCCTCTTCAATTTCTGCCTCAATTTCTTCGTAGCGGTCTTGAGCATCGTCTTGTAGTTCACTAACCGCGTCTGCTAACTCTTGCAATTGCTCTTGGAGTGCTTCGATTTCTTCAAGAGTGGTAGCGGATGCGATCGCGGTTTTGATTGCTTCTAGCATCTGTAAATCTCCTATTCAGTTATCAAGGTTCTGGTTGAATTCTGTGCGGTGCTTTGTGCTGTTTCCTCACCGCTTATAGATATATAATACCACGGTATTACTACGGATGCAATAGGAGAATGATTAGTATTTGCAAAGGTTTTGAGTTTAATTGTTCAATTTAGATTTTAAAAACTTATCCATAGTAATACCCTGGTATTTCAATCTCTCCCGTGGTAATATCGGGGGTGAAGATTACCACGGTAATACAATGGCGAGAGACAGAAACACAGGTAAATTCATTCCAGAAAAAAACAGTTTTGATAAAACTCCGTTCCCGGTCAAGATGACCGCAGAGATGAAAGAATGGGTAAAAAATCGTGGTGGTGGTGAATTTGTGCGATCGCTAATTCAAGACGTAATGGATCGAGAATCTAACCAAAAATCAGAGGGATAACTTTAGGCGATTGGGTATAAGCTATTAGATAGAAATGACTTTGCGTATCCCTTCCCATCTTTCATCGGCGCAAAAGTGATGAGCTTTCGCAGCGATTAGCGTCTCTTGAAAATATCCTAAGCCAGAGTACATCCACTAAGTCAAAAACTCAGACGAAAAAAATTGAGATAAGTTTTTAGTAATTGAAAGAGGGATAAAGAAAATGAAGGAGGAAGACAAGAGATTTTTACAAGAATTAGCAATAAGATACTTCGCTTTTAGAAAGTTAAATCCAAAAGATATTCCTATTTCTGGTGAAGAAGCACATCAACTAATAGCGAAAATCAAAGAAAAAGAAAAGGAGCTAGGTATAACCCCTTTTCATCCTAACTACTTAGAAATAATCAATCAAGAAGTAGTATGGTTACAACAGAAAGAATAAAATAAACTGTCTCAGTAACATTTTTAGTGAAGGCTTAATTATGCGATCGCAATTAGAAATATTCTTGCAATCAATTGTAGATAAATTAAATTTAAAACAATAATAAAAAAGCCCTCTGCATTCAATATAGAGAAGGCATTTTTTTACAAACACAGACTAAATGTAGCAATGCTTCATGATGTTTGCTGGGCAATCTGAGGCTCTCACTTCTGTCCTTTATCCAGCAAGTATTCTGTCTACTCTGTCTGTCTGTCCGAATCTGGATTAATTTCGATGGTATTTGCATCAATCCAGACGGCCAGACTATTCTCAACCAACTCGCTAAACAGACGCTTTAATTCGTCAGAAGAGAAGCGATCGCCTTTAACTTTAAAGTTGGGCTGTATCTCCTGAATCACTGCTTTATCTCTGCCAGTGCGTTGTAAATAACCGAGTAATGCTTGGGCTTGGGGCGATAAATTATGAGATTGTGTTTTGTAAGAAGCTTTATCCTCACTAACATCAAACTCCATCCGCCTATATATCGCCTCTAGTTGTTCCCTGGTTTGGGCTGTCACTGGGCGATCGCTGACTTCTGTGTGTTGAAATTTTGGGACTAAACCTAAATAGTACCCCCCTACAAAGGCAAACATTACGGGCTGATGTTGGCTTCTGGACTGCGCTTTTAACTCGTTATACTGCGCTCTCACTAATTCTTTATCCTTGCTATGGGTAATTACTTGATTCCCCATAATCGCTTGCTCAATCACACCGTAAGCGTCAATTTCACGTCCGTCTTTGCAGTAGCGGTTGCCTAACAAGAGTAGACGCAAAACTTTACGTGTATTTTGGTCTAATTCCTGAATACCAATTGCTTTTAGGTTGAGTGAATGTAAGTTAACAAAAAACTTCATGTTATATTCACGCCCAACAATCAGCACGTCAAAAAGAATCTGACCAAAATCAAAACCTAAATCTTCTGGTTTTATCTTGTTGAGTTTCGCGGCGATAGTAAGCCAATCGTCAAGAATGATGATAAACGGTGGTAACTTTTCGCGTATATCCTCAATTACCTCTAGTCGTTTGTTGTACTCAGTCTGAACGCCTAAAAAGAATGTTTTAGCTTTGTCTAGGGCATCTTCCCCAACAAATCGGGTTACTTTACCTTGTTCTCTTAATCCATTGAATGAGTCATTTTTCACTGCCAATACTCTTATGTCAGCATCGGGGCAATTAACCTCAACTTGCCGGATGTATTCACGGGTGACTGTACTTTTGCCCGTACCTGGATCGCCACACAGCGCGGTACTACCATCCTCCCGCGCTATACGTTGCAATATTTCGCTGATTGCCTCGCTAGTAGTGGGCGCGATCGCTGCTTGCTCGACAAACTCTTGAACAGTACCCGGATCGCCGTGGGGTAATTGGGGTGGTACTGGCTCAAATTTCTCAAAGCTCCGCCCCCCATCCAACAAGTGACCAAATTGATAATAATCATCGGCGGACATCGCCATAAGTAAGGCTGTCTGTTGCTGCGGGGTGATGCTGGCAATAAACTGCTGTCTGGCCTCAGCAATTTTGATACCACGCAGGTATTTAATCAACTCATTTCCAGACAGTTCAAGTAACTGCTCACCAAATTTTAAAGAGTAATTAGCTCTCACGCTCTCAAAATGTTTAGTGGCGCGGTAGTGGGGTCTAATATCACTGAGGTAGTCTTTAGCCTTGCCCACTAGTAATAAACTAAGTCCACCCAGAAACATCGCACCTAAACCAAAGTGATGCTTTAAAGGGTTATCGGCTGGCAGTTCTCGAAAAACATATAAGCTTTCATGCTGAAGAAAAGCCCACTCGTTATAGTTTGGGTTACTAGTGCGGTATTGGTTAGCAGTCAAGTAAGGTTGGGGAATTTGTGATCGCTGTTCGTAGCGACAATATTTTTTACCCAAAAGTAAACGCTCTGTATCCCCTTCTGCCTCTAATGCTGCATCGTGTATCCGGGCTGATTTAGGGTAAAAACATAATTCTTTCTTAGCTACACCGTCCCCGACATGGCCTGCTAAAGTACAAAAAGCCGCGCCTAAAATCGATACCGAAAGCATCAAATTGAGACGCGGCGACAGGGAATAAACGCGCTGATTTAATTCTGATAACTTTGCGTCTTTCATTTTTTACGAAGGTAGAAAAATATAACAACAGAAGCAGCGACCGCAAACATTAGAAATAGCCCGTAATTACCTTGTTTTGGTTCTTGGATGCCTTCATAAGTTTTGACTTGCTCGGAAACCGTGTAGAAACTCTTACGGGCTATGCTGTCCATGCTTTTAGAATCTGCGGTTAACTTCCAAGAACTTGCGGAAAGCATTAAACTGCGAGTTACACCAATGCCGAATTTCTGGCGGTCGCTGATTTGGGGAATGATGCTGTTGTTAAATCGCAAATAGCAGAGGGTAGCGGCGAAAGATACTCCAACAGGTAAACCAGCAATGACGGCGGGGAATAATCCAACACTGCCAGCAAGGTAAAGATATTGAGTTGATGTGATCTGAAATCCTGCCAGAAAAGCACCTTGGGCAATGCCTTGAATGATGGCGATACTGCTGTCGGTTTCGGATATTGCCTGCTGTATCTGCTCTGAGTCGTACTGTTCACCGTCTACAGTCTGTATACTTTCGTCTATAATCTCTGCGTCAAAGAAAATTGGTGTTTGTTTTTGATTGTTGGTCAGCATAGAACACCTTTAGGAAGAAAATTAGCCCAGGTTTCACGCCTGGGCTTGTGTGTTAGTCAATCAACCGTCTGAAAAAACCTTTGGCACGATTAACAGCATTAGAACCGTGTCTGTGAATGTCTTTTAGTGTTTCTTTCGCTCTATCTGTGGGTAAAAGTCCCCGGTGCTTATCTTTAACCTGTTGCCACATCTGAGATTGTGCTTTAGCAGAATCAATTTCAATACCCCTAAGTGCTGCGCGGTGCGACTCGCTCAGTAAATTTAGCGTTCTGGAGTGCTGAAATTGCTCCTGACCTAGTTGGTTGTCAGACGAAACAACTTTTTGTTGTAATCTGTAACCTAAACGCGCATCGCTTACTCGAACTTTTGACCAGCTATCAGCCATTTTATTGACGCTATTACCTGCGGTAGCTAAAAACTGGCTTTCTTCTGACATCACAATTTCAGTTGCCTGTAATCCTTGCGATAAGTTTTCAAAAACAGCTTTGGCATTTTGGGCGCGTTGAGTTTGTTGGATTCGGAAATCTGCCACCTGTGCTGCGGCTGTCTGATTTCCGTCAAGGGCTTGAAATATTGTTTCTTGACTGATTCCCGAAAGGGAATGCAACGCAGCATAAGTGATCGGTGCTTCCAGTTTGAGTTTTACGCTTCGGTTCATCACTCCCACGCTCCTAGTTGTTCAAATCTTGTGAAGATGTTGTTAGCTCTACCTCTAGCTGCGTCATCGGTGATATCGTTGAGTGCTGTCATGTCACCCTCTGCAAGCTTCCAAATGGTTTCGTCTGGCAATTCTCCCCCGAAATTCCCTAAAAATTGACCGTGAGTTAAGGGATTTGGTGTTTCATCAATGGTTTGAAACTGGTCATAAATTCCGGTTTGCAAGTATGGCAGTGCTTCTTGAGTAATTTGTTGTTGCTGTAGCGTTCTACCTAAGTCGGGTTGGAATGGGTCATCGTTGGACACTATCTCTGCTGCTGATTGCGCCAATTCTAACGGGCATCCATTATTAGTTAATGCGTGAAACGCTTCGTAAAATAGATTCTCGTTATTCATTCTTGGTAAAATCCTTGTGTGTTATTTTGACAACTAGATGGCGATCGCAAAAAATAAGGATTGCGATCGCTGTTTCTCTATGCGGCAAATACTTCTATAGCATCGAGTTGCCGCATCGCATGAGTAGCTAAATTCCTTAGTCCTGGGTCGGCGATTTCTTCAAGTGCTAAAAAATCACCTTGTTCAAGTCTGCTAAATATATCGTCTGGTAAAACCTCCTCGAATTCTGATAAAAATTGGAATTGTCTATGAGGTTCTATTTCTTCATATTCTTCGAGTTCTTCGTATACCTCTATTTCTTCACATTCTCCGCCTAGATACCATTCTTCATCCCCCTCATCACCTTCGTTTAGATACCAAGCAACATAATCATCCCAATTATCAAAGCGATCGCTTTTGCACATCGGATCAACAAATACAAAGTCATACTCGCCTTCGGAATACGCTAAATAGTCATCAATATTTTTAAACGTATCCGAAAATATCGGGCAACCATAAAGGAAATCAATCCCATCTCTTAGTAGCGATGTTTCTGGCATTGTTTTTTCTCCCATCATTCTTGTATTTGACACCCTAATCACCAAATTAAATTAGGCTGAAAACTCTTCTAATTGACTTAAATTAATTTCCGCCTCTGCGTGGATTTCTAACTCTAAAAAAGTTAGCGCGGCTTGAGCATCGCTAATTGTAAGGTCTGGAGAATAGTAAAGAGCAATCTTTTGGTAATCAGGATGCTTACAAATTGCAGCGATTGTTTCTTGTGCTTTGTTAATTAGTTGTTGTAGTTCCATTGACATCAGGTTTTAATTAATCCCATCACTACCTCTTAAAGATGCAATCAAGCGATCGCCATAATTAACCAACAAGATGGTAAAAAGTTGTGAAAGATTGTTAATTCCTGTCTGGTTAATTATTTCCTCTGCCTTTGGCACATGCTTCTCATCCAGTACTACTCTTTTTGATTTCATAACTTTAAACTCCTCATCAATGCTTGTCCCTTGGGCTTTTCTGTGGCTGTCTGTGGTCTGTCTAGAGGTTGTTGAGTAGGTTTTTCTGTCTGCGGTCTGTCTGTGGTCTGTCTTGTTGCTGTCTGAGTCAATTTCCCAGACAGATGCTCACTAATTAATAAATTTGTGACAGAAGCTATATTTATTCCTCTTTCTTCTCCGTATTGTGACAACCAACTCAAATGGCGTTTATCTAGTCTCACTCTTGTGTCGCTTGTCTCAATTTGTGACAAATCAGTAAGTTTTAAGTCCCATTGGTGCTTAATTGCATCCAAAAGTAGATTTACGGTGTCGCTCAACGTTTGATAATTGAGTAATTGACGGACTCCCTCAGCTTTGGCGGCGACTGTAGCCGCGAGACGTACTTGCATCTCATCACATCGCCAGTAAAGCTTGAATATTTGAGAGTTGAGGGTCAACAGGAATATAAAACCCAGTCTTAGAACTCAATTTGTGACGGACTAAATTGCTACAGCCACCAATCAGCATAATGTTGGTTACATCTGCAAGATAATCGTTAGCTGCTGTAGTAATGCCATCCATCAACCCGTTAAACCAGTTTTCTAATAAGTCAGGGAAGACTGAACTGAAATCGTATTTACGTCCATAAATAAGACTTCCATCAGCGATCGCGTCCATCATCTTCGCAACTTTAAAAGCGCATTTATCCTGTCTCGCGTAGTTCTGGATTAGGTCAGAGTTGATGATGTCGTTAGCCAGAGAAACACCGCCTACTTTGGGGATTGAACGACGGGTTAGCACTTCACCATTAGGAGTCATGACAACGTAGTTGGTTGTGCCTCCGCCGATGTCGATGCCAAGTGTGTCGCCCTCTGGATCGAGCTTGCCAGTTTTATAGGCGTGGATAACAGCCACATCAGTTTCAAGATAAAATTCGACGTTCTTAATTCTGTGTTGGTAATTCCGGCTATTAACAATTACTTGATGAGAGTCAATTAAGCAACTTTTAATTGATTCTTCTTCTATGCGATCGCGATCAGGGACTAAAAACCTTACAGTTCCCTCAAAATCTTGCCGCAAGCCGGCCAGGGCGAAAGGTTTTACAAATTCTGGTAACTGTTTACCTCTCTCAGCAGCCGCTTGTGGATTTTTCTGTTTAACGGCTCTATCTCCCAAAACTAAAAATTTATTGCCTAGTTTGACACTGGGTGAATCATCACTATCAATCCCGCGAGAGGCTGAGGTAGCAGTCATGTCCACCAATACGGAGCGCATCACTTTTGGTTTTTCACCTCTCAAGGCTGTGATGCTGGAATAGTTGCCGATGTCAGCACAGTAAATGTTTATCACTTCAAAAATTCCTTAAAAGCTAGTAGCAGCCGTTTTTTTTTTGGCTGTTGCTAACCCCCTTCATGGTTCGGTGGATCGCCTTGCGTCTTTCTTTATCCGTTTCGCGTCCATGACCATAATATAGCATTTAGTAATTGTTAATAGATGCTATTAAATGCTAAAAATATTTTATATAAAATATTTTTTTTAATAAGTTAAAGTGATACTAATAGATGCTATTTGTATGCGAAAATGTCTGCTAATCCAACACCAAGATATAAAGGAAAGCGTATTAATTTAACCGTTCCACTAGATTTGTACGAAAAAGTAGAAAAATTGGCAGAGGAAGAAACTCGACCAGTTGCTCAGATGTTTTTAAGACTTGCTCAAGAAGGTTTTGAAGCTAGAAAGGAGAAGGATAAATAAAATCTCCCAGACAGATCAGATGCGATTGTATTGAGGGGTATGATAAAAAATCACTGCGCTGAATACAGCGATCGCAGTTAAATTTAAATCATGGTAATGTAAAAAAGTAAGTTGTGTGATGCCTAAATTGATGTCTAAGGTCTTATAATGCGGATTTCCCAAACAAGCGATCGCTCTCTGGATTTGGAGTGTTATCATAGCTGAGGAACATCTTTGCATTTCTATCAGTACCTGGAGAGGTGGCAGAGTGGTTGAATGCGGCGCACTCGAAATGCGTTAAGGATGTAAGTTCTTCGGGGGTTCAAATCCCCCCCTCTCCGTTGTTAAATAAAACCTGCAAGCAAAAAATTAGGGTAGTAAACAAGATGTTTGTTACTACCCCAAAGTTTATTTATATTACTTAATTACTACACAAAATTACTTAACTTCTTCAGGCGCAAACTTCTCGACTTTGCCTTTTTTCACTGCGACCACAACATCAAAGGTAGAACAGTAAGAAAATGTCGTATTACTAGCTTTGTTGTAAAGGTTAACTACATGACCTGCACCGCCTGGTTGAATTCCAACGGGTTCAAGGTCGCCAAAGAAGAAACGACGTAGTTGATCACCACTACCAAAAACACCTTTATTCTTGATGATCAAGTCAATTTTTTGTTGAGCCGACAAACCTGTAGCATCAGCAGCTGAAACTGGAAGGATGGAAATTGAAGGTTTTACAGCCTGAAATGAAACATTCCCAACTGTCAACAAACCAGCTACAGCAACACCTGTTAGTAAGGAAGGGGCGAATTTCATTGGTTATTATTCCTTATGTTTGAGCTTTAGAGCAGCTATCCAGAGCATCTCAAACGCTACTGAACCTCATCTGAAACTTAGCCATAAATTGTCTGAGTTTATTCCTTGAGAAGATTCAGTTTAAACTCAGCATTTTCTCAGGTAAATGTGATGTGCAGAAATCTTAGGTAATTTTTAAGGGTGTTTCAGGCTGTTATCAGCTCAATGTACGCTAATATCTTTTAGTATTCTGAATGTAATTTGTACTGCAACTATAAGTGGTAGCGTTGTGACTAGCCTGAGAAGATGGCATCGTTTCATTGATAGAATTCCCAGTCAAGCCTATCTCTGGCTCGCAATTGTCATTTTCGGCGCATCTGGCGCAATTACGCGCAAATTAACAGAAATTGGCTCGCAAAACTTAATAAATGGCAGAAACCCGATTTCTTTATGTAATGTCTTGTTCGTGGGTAATATCTGCGCCTTATTGGTTCTAATTCTGATCTATAGGCAGCAGTGGAACAAAACAGCATTGAAGCAAATATCTGTAAAGAATTGGTTAGTGTTGTCGGTAGTTTCTATCCTATCAGGAGCTTTAGCCCCTGGATTAATTTTTCAGGCATTGGCGCTCACGAATGTCAATAATGTGATTTTAGTTGGCAGATTAGAACCACCGCTGGCTTTAGCTTTATCAATTTGGTTATTGAAAGAAAGAGTAAATCTGTGGGAAATTATTGGTGCGATCGCAGCTTTTATTGGTGTGACACTAACTGTCATACTCCAACCATCAGGAAGTCATATAACTAATATGCCAGGATTTCACTTGGGTACAGGCGAAATCCTAGCAGCCGTCGCCGCCGTCGCCGCCGCTATATCTACCGTGATTGGGAAAAAATCTGTCTCCCACATTCCTTTAGGAATTTTTACCATTTATCGCACTGCTTTAGGTACTATCGTATTTTTCTTTCTGGCTGTAAAGTTGTACGGTCAACATCATTTTGTCGAAGTATTTTCGCCTTTTTTGTGGCAGTGGATGTTGCTTTATAGTGTGGTGATTGTCGTCTTAGGCCAGTCCCTGTGGTTTAAAGGTTTGAGAGCTTCTAGTGTATCTGTAGCTTCTTTAGTTGGCTCATTTACCCCCATTGCAGGCATTTTGGCAGCTTATTTTATCTTAGATGAAGCTCCAACGTTACCTCAATATATAGGTGGTAGTTTGATTGTCATTGGCATATTTATCAGCCAATTGGGAGTGATGCGCCAAACTCGTAGAGTAACTACCGCCAATCAGGTAAACTCTACCGAAGTGCAACAAGTAGAAAGCGAAATGGGATTTAAAGGTATTTAGTACCAGTTTCAAGCAGATGTAGATTCTTGGGGTAACATTTCTGCATCTTCACCGACAACCGCAGTATCAGAATGATTCGATACAGCAAAGCCATCTGCAACATCTTTAATAAAACCAGCCACTGGTACAGCAATAATTAACCCTAAAACGCCACCAATGTAAGTTCCTACTAATAAAGAAATTAACACCCAAATTGGTCTTAGCCCGGTGAAACTTCCTAACAAGCGCGGCGCGATCGCTTGGTCAATGAGTTGATCTATAATCACCGCTACTGCTAAAACTTTAACTGCTAACCAAAAATCATGGGTAGCGATAATTAAAGTAATTACAATCAAACTAAACACATCGCCAAAGGGAATTAAGCTTAAAATTCCTACTCCTAAGCCAAAAAGCAATCCAAACTGGACTTGAAATACTAAAAACATGAATGTTTGGGCAAGTCCCATCAATAAAGCTAATGTGCCTTGACCAATCAAGTAATTTTGAAAGTTTTGTTGGATTGATTTACCAATTTTTTGGGCAGAATCCCAAGGCAACTTCTTAAGTATAGCGTGCCACAATCTTGAACCATCTAATAACAAATAAAAGCTTAACACTACTGTAATTAATGCACCAGAAACACTATCAATGGTGTCGATGATAATGCTTAACAGCTTATCTGAAAGATATTCCACTTCATCAGGAATTTTATCCGTAATTTTCGTAAAAATCTGACTAAAGTCTATGCGAGTGTTCTGGCTAAAAGCCCAATCATTTAAAACCTGTAATTTAGTCTCACTAGAATCAATCCATTGGGGTAGTAATTTCACCATTTCATTAAATTGCTCATGTACTATAGGCAATAACGTAATTGCAAAAATTACTAATATCAACGAAGCTAAAACAAAAACTAGTGTAACTCCATAGTTGCGGTTTAATCCTTTCCTCTCTAGTAAAGCAACAGGAAAATTTAAAATAAACGCAAATAAAGATGCTAATACAAGGATAGTTACCAAAGGTTGAAAATATTGAAAAAACCTTAATAATAGCCATCCATTAAGAAATAATAGCGGAAACAACAGTGTGAAAATTAGCCACTTTAGGAGGTGATTAACTGATAAATTGATATTCATAATTATTCCTAAATTTTGTGAAATGGTATAAATCTACTTTAGTAGACTTTGACTATCAGCCCGAAACTTGATTTCTGGGGGAGAGATCGTCCCATTGCAAGACTTCGCTTGAATACCAATGTTAGGATGAGTAGTATTTTTAGAGATGTGTCTGTATCGTAGTTTATACTCAGTCCTAGCGAACAACCTTTGTGCAGAAGTCATCAAGATATCACTGCAACTACTTGCGACCAATGGTGCTACGTCGGTATATTTACGACAGCTATGATGCTTTGAAGATTGCGGCTACAACTAAGTTATGATTCATGCCGTGACGTTTAAACACTTGCATCTCAACAACCAATGGTAAATTCCACCCTCGTGGCCACACTCTATGTCAACCCTGTAACGGGGAAAGATACTAATGATGGTTCACGGTTGAGTCCGTTTAAAAGCCTCACCCGTGCCTTAAGAACCACAACACCGATAATTATTCAGCTGTCACCAGGTACTTACAGCGCGGCTAACGGTGAACAGTTTCCCTTGGTGTTAACTGCGGGGGTAACAGTCATTGGTAATGAACTGAATAAAGGTGCAGGAATTATCATTTCTGGCGGGGGTGAATATCAAAGCCCGACTTTTAGCGTCCAGAATATCACGTTGTTATTGCTGGGTGATGCCAGTTTGATGGGTGTGAGTGTGACAAATCCCAATGCTAAAGGTACTGGGGTATGGATAGAGTCATCAAATCCTTATTTGGCTAACAATACTTTGATTAGTTGTGGACGAGAAGGAATATTTATTACCGGAAACGCCAAACCCGCCATTTTAGATAATGTGTTTGTCCAACATGCTGCGAGTGGGTTGTTTATGGCGCGGAATAGTAAAGGGGAGATATTACGCAACACTTTTCAAAAAAATCCTTTGGGGATCGCGATTACAGACTCAGCCGCGCCTTTAATTGCCAATAATAAATTATCAGAGAATCGGACTGCGATCGCTCTTTCCCGTGATGCCCGTCCGGTATTACGGCAAAATTTGATCAGCAAAAATGCACAGGGTGGCTTGTTGGTTAATGCTAATGCTGTCCCAGATTTGGGTAACAGCCAAGATGCTGGGGCGAATATCTTTCAAGATAATGGTGAGTTTGATTTACAAAATGCTACTTCACAATCCCTGATTTCTGCTGGTAATCAATTAAACCCCACTTTAGTTAAAGGACAAGTCAATTTCGTCGCCGCCACCGAAGATAGTCCGAGATTAGTTACTGGGAGTAGCAGTTTCCCAGATTTGGCGGGACATTGGGCGGCGGTGTTTGTGGAAGCGTTAGTTAGTCGAGGGGCAATTAGTGGCTTTCCTGATGGTACATTTGGCCCCAATGCACCCATTACCCGCGCCCAATATGCGGCAGTATTAGCAAAAACTTTTCAGTTACCCAGCAGTAGCCAATCTAGTAAATTTACAGATGTCAAACCTGATTTTTGGGCAGCACCAGCTATTTTTAGTGCGGCGACAGCCGGATTTATTAGCGGTTTTCCTGATGGAACATTTCGCCCTGGAAATAATCTCACAAGGGTACAGGCGATTGTATCAATTGTTAACGGTTTAAAATTTACAGGAGGCAACCCCAATGTGTTGAGTGTCTACCGCGATCGCGCCCAAATTCCTAGTTATGCTACTAATGCTGTCGCCGTCGCCACCCAAAAGTTAATCATTGTCAATTATCCCCAATCGGATTTATTAGAACCACTGCGGGAGATTACACGCGGCGAGATTGCCGCCTTACTATATCAGGCGTTGGTTGCTAATAGCAAAGAAAAAGCGATCGCCTCGCCTTATATTGTCAGTCCCGATGTTGAAGTGCCGACATTTACCGATTTAGTGGGACATTGGGCAGAACCATTCATTCGCGCCTTAGCCGTCCTGAATTTAACTCAAGGTTTTGCTGATGGTAGCTACCAGCCAGATAAACCCATGACTCGCGCCCAATATGCAGCTTTGGTGGCGGCGGCTTTTAACCCGACTCCCAAACGCCCGTCCATTGAATTTATTGATGTTCCCCAAAATTTTTGGGCTTACAAAGCTTTACAAATTGCCGCCAGTGGTGGTTTTGTGAGTGGATTTAGCGATCGCACTTTCCGCCCCGATCAAAATGTCCAAAGGTTACAGGTGATTGTTTCCCTCGTGAATGGTCTGGGTTTACCCGCCGCCCAAAGTAATTTATTACTTCCTTACACTGACAGTAATACTATTCCTGACTATGCCCAAAAAGCGGTGGCAACTGCTACACAACAACGCATTGTTGTCAACTATCCCAAGCCTAATTTACTCGCCCCCACCCGCGAAGCCACAAGGGCGGAGGTTGCTGCAATGGTTTATCAAGCCTTAGTAGCTATTAACCGCACCGCAAATCTTAATTCGCCCTATATTGTTTCGACAGCCAAGGGTTGACCAAGTAAAATGAAAAACATTGCTGATTAACTTGGAAACCTTGGTGACCAACCCTATAGCTAAAAACACACTAGGCTATAGGCGATGGGTCGAAAATTTACACCTATTGCCTCAAGCCAATAGTCCCATGTTTACCAAAACGCCAGAAACAGCTGCTGAATTAGCAGCCGCCCTCCTAATTCACTACAGTTTTGACCTCAGTGGCTATAGTGCTACTGAGTTAGTTTACCGTTGGCAAAATCAATATCCCCTTGATTGGCTGCATTTAGCAGTGATTGAAGCTTTGTATCAAGGTCGTTATAAAGCGATTTCTGTCCAGCAAATCCTGGCTTTTTGGCAACGAAGGCAACAGGCAATTTATCATTTCAACATGGAATTTGAACGCCTAATTTGCAGTAAATTCCCGGAAATCTTAACTGCCCTAAACACGCCAGCATTACCACCTGCTCAAGAGGATAGTAGCTCAGAAAATGTAGCGAATGTTGCCAATTTGGCAATAAATCATTCTGCATACTCGTCTGAAGCGGAATTTGAACCCAGCTACACACAAACACAAACAGCCTCTAACCGTAGCGAAAGTGAACGTGTCAAACACATTTTGGCATCATCAACTTTAACTCTCCCCGCCACAGAAACTAAATCCAGGATGACTTCATCACCAGTTCTGCCCAATCATTTTTCAGTAAATTCTGACAATCAGCCCAAATTACTGCCATCTACAGTTAATCATCCTCCAATTGACCGCTTTACTCCCGAAACCAGCGATCGCTCTGAGTCATTTACCTCTAAACTTAAGGCCATTTCTAACGAAAGGCCGCAGCGTGTGTCTACTCACAGACAACTTGAACAAAGTTAGTAAAACTAATCAAATATTTTTAAGATTATTTTTCACCAGAAAATAAAATTAATATATTCTTTTTTGAATATTAAATCGGCGATCGCACTTGCAATCATAAATAAAAGTTTATGTAATTTTAAATTAGATTTATACTGATTTTTACTTGAAAATTAAGTAATCAGCTTAATTTAGCTATGGCGAAATCAGTTTTTCAATTATTTAAATTTCTGAGTTGAAATAAAAATCTTTGTAGAGACGTTGTTACAGAACGTCTCTACAAAGATTTAAAAAAATCCAGAAAATCATTTTTATCAATTCAGGCACAACAAATAATTTGGAATCTGAAATTTATTTGATTGCAGATATTTCCGCAATCAAATAAATGAATTTTTGCTGTCAAAAAAATTATGCCCAAAAAACAAACATTTTCCCTATGGTTCAAGTTACTTTTAATGTGTGGGGAAACGGTTCTATTAACCGTTCAGGAATAATTAATTCTAGTGAGCCGACATATACTATTATTCACGGCTATCAAAGCACTGCTGGTAATGCTGGGAATAACTACCAACCCGCAGATTGGGTAGTCAACATTGCCCAAACCATTCGCCAGCGCGAGTCGAATGCAAACATTATTTTGGTAGATTGGGAAGCAGGCGCAAGTTCCTTGTATTATCCAACTGCGGCTAGTAACACGCGGGATGTCGGGAATCAGTTGGCTACCTATTTAAGAAGTCGCGGTGTAGCTCCAGCTGATGTTAACCTGATTGGACATAGTTTAGGAGCGCATGTAGCGGGGTTTGCTGGTGCGGCTTATCGTGCGGCTACGGGAAGTTCCATCGGACAAATTGTGGGCTTAGATCCAGCTGGGCCGAATTTTGAAGGTGCAGCCGCAGGCGATCGCTTAGATCCCACCGATGCAACTCGCGTGACAGCTATACATACCAGTGAAACCTTGGGCTACGATGCACGACTCGCTACCCTAGACCTCTACATTAACTGGAATGACCTATTCCAACCAGGACAAATCAGTTTTGTGGGTAATCACAGCTATGCCCATACTTTGTATACACAATTACTCCAAGGCAATAGCTTTACTCAGTCAAACGATACTCTGCTGAACTTGAACACCGTACTCAATGCAGGGTTTCTGGGTGAGAACTATAACAGCACTAAAAACAATCAAGTAATTGCTGCACTCAATCTTGTTGGTACTACTGGCAATGATGTTTTGTCTGGTGGTGCAGCTAATGATACTATCCGTGGCAACGCTGGTAATGACAGAATTACAGGTGGCGACGGTAATGATTTGCTTTACGGTGATAGTGGTAATGACCGCATCAATGGCGGACGTGGTAATGATTCTATCTTCGGTGGTAGTGGAAGCGATCGCTTGTTTGGTGATGATGGCAACGATATCATCACAGGTGCAGATGCCTCAAATGGTAGAGGTTTGGGTGAAATTGACCGCTTAACAGGTAGTATAGGGAGCGATCGCTTTGTGGTTGGTGCTACCACGGGTGTCTTCTACAGCGATGGTAATACTAGCACCTCTGGTCTAAGTGACTATGCCTTAATCACTGATTTCAATGCCCTAGAAGATATCATCCAATTATCAGGCTCTAAATCTAGCTACAGCTTGGGAACCGTACCCACTGGTTTACCTACAGGGACAGCCCTATTCCTCAATGAAAGCAGCCTGGAACTAGTAGCGATTATTCAAGGTTCTACCAACTTCAGCTTGAGTGCTAACTATTTCGTCACAGTTTAAATTTCAAAAGTCCCCGATAGCCCGCTACAGGCGGGCTTTTCATTTTTAACAGTATTTTATCTAGCTTTTATAAGGTTATCTTAGCTGTCTCTTAACATCAATCGTTTACAACTCCTGAGTAGCAGACAATTCATTCACAATTCAGGAGAACACTATGAAATTTTCCAGACGTAAATTTTTCACCTTAGCCGGAACAGGAACAGCCGGTGCTGTTCTTTTATCACCATTACAAGCTTTTTACGCCCAGCGCATATTAGCGGCAGGGCCTTACGGTGCTTTACAACCAGATCCTTTAGGTGTCCTAGATTTGCCTGCTGGATTTTCTTACAGAAGATTATCAGAAACAGAGCAAACAATGACTGATGGCTACAGAGTTCCCGGTGGTCATGACGGTATGGCCGCCTTTGCTGGAGCCAATGGTAATACAATTCTCATCCGCAACCATGAACTTTCTCCAAGCTCTAGCAATGGTTTGAGCGCACCCAATAGCAGGAAGTACAACACAAGTGCTAGGGGCGGTTGCACTAAATTAGTGGTTAATTCTTCCCGTAACCTAGTAGAACATCGAGGAGTTTTGGCGGGAACCATTCGCAATTGTGCTGGTGGCCCTACGCCTTCAGGGTCTTGGTTAAGTTGTGAGGAAACCTTTGAAACCAATAACAACAAAAGGCATGGTTATGTGTTTGAAGTTCCCAGTAGCGCCAATACTTTTGTTACCCCTGTCCCACTAACAGCTATGGGGCGTTTCAACCATGAGGCTGCTGCGGTAGATCCCAACACAGGCTATATTTACATGACAGAAGACCAGCCGAATGGACTATTTTATCGCTTCATTCCCAACCAAACCAACAACCTGAGTGCTGGCGGTACGCTCTACGCCTTAAGAATTATCGGCTCATCTGGAATCAACACCGCTACAAATTTCCCTAAAAATACTCAAATAACAGTAGACTGGGTAACAATTAATACTCCTGATCCCGCTAATGATACCGTCAGAACCGAAGGTTATAACAAAGGTGCAGCCAGGTTTTCTGGTGGCGAAGGTATCTTTTATGGTAGTGGTTATGTCTACTTCACTTGTAAGAGTGGCGGTAGTAGTGGAGATGGTCAAATTTGGCGCTATTCGCCTACTAACAATACCGTTGAACTGTATATTGAACCCAACAATTCTGGCCTTTTAGATAATCCCGACAATATTATTGTTTTCCCCAACCGTGACATCTTCCTTTGTGAAGATGGAGATGGAACAGATTATATTTTGGGCATTACACCCAGTGGCAGTCTTTACAAGTTTGCCAGGAATGCTCTCAACACATCAGAGTTTGCTGGAGTTTGTTTCTCACCTGATGGGCAAACCATGTTTGTGAATATGCAGACACCAGGAATTACCTTTGCGATTTGGGGTTCCTGGTAAATTTAGCTCTTAACTAAATCCTCTTCTACCTATTACTTACTATATCCACGGCTCCTACACGTAATGCCACACGTTTGTACTGACTAGCATCATAAGGAACACCAGCGTGCATAACTTGGGAGTTATCCCAAAAAACCAAATCTCCAGGCTGCCACACATGAGCATAAACGGGTGTACATTCTAAAATCCTTTGAAATAGTTCGTGCCAAAATTTTTGCGCCAAACTCAATTCATCTTCCATTCCTACCAGTATGGATGTATCTGAACCTAGATATAAGCCTTTCTGCCCCGTGACTTTATGAGTTGAAACAATAGGATGTTTTTTCATCGGTACATCTGCCCCTAGCTTAGATGTTCTTGGTGGCAGATGATACATTGACATTTGCTCTAATTGCTGCTGATATTCAGGCTTAAGATTTTGATAAGCCTCTACCATATCAAGAAATTCCGTGGTGTGGGGTTGACCATCAATTCCTTGTGCTGGTATTTCCACACCATACAACATCACTACATACAAAGAATTCATATCTAGACCTGCTGTTCTGGGCAGATGGTCTTTGTCATGATGCCATTGCCAAGCAAATTTACCCAGAATTTCGGGAGAATTTGTTTTGGGATTTCCTAAGATACCAACACCAGGGCTTTGTAAATTTGGGTCAATATCTGGGTCTAAAGGTTTGGGTAGATACTTAAAGCCTGATTCCCCAAAAGCTTGGGTGGCAAATTTCTGCAATTGTGATGCTGTTAAATGTTGATCTCTGACGACAACTACACCATTCGCCCAAAGAGATTGTTTAAATTCTTGTATTTGTTGGTTTGTAAGTTGCGTCAGATTGCAACCTTGTAAAACTTCTGTACCTAGTCTATGATGCTGCTGAACTGTTTGCGGCATTTTCCTAGTCCTTGTTACTTGATTTCAATCTATCGGCTAAACAGTTCAAGAGAATGGATGTGTTAAAAAATATTTATTCGCTAGTTACAATTCTCAACAAACAGCATTTAGTATGTATCAGTACAAATTCTGTACGCAGCCGTGGATAAATCAACCATGCCAAATTTTCCGTTTGGCGGTCAACCAAACAGGTACCTACACCCTCTCTCTAAACCTTGATTTTTCGTCTCACTGCGTCAGTCCTCGCAACATTACTTAACTATTCTGCGTCACGAGATGAATTCTCATCTCATAGGTTTTGAAATTCAAGTAGCCCAGATTTGAATTTCCACCCAGTCTGGCAGTTTGTTGTTTTCATAAATGAGTATCTGAAAGAATAATGAGAAATATCAGTAAGTACTTCAGTACGATTTCTTTAGTTGTGCTACTGCAAAGTTTTCCGATAAATGTTCAAGCACAATCAACAGAAACACCTTCTCAGACAAGCTCAGATTCTATTCAACAGGTAATTGCCGCTAAATGGATGACCAATTCGCCAGATGGCAATTTTCATCCTGAAAGATTGCTAAATCGGGCAGAATTAGCCTCAATTATGGTGAAAGTCTTTCGGCTAGATAAACGACCATCTGTGAATCAAGAAAATGTTTTGATTGCAGATGTCCCGGCTTCTAATCGCGCATTTAACGATATTCAGATAGTCTTAAAAACAGACATCATGAAAGGCTATCGGGGGAATTTGTTTTTTCCCAACCAAAGAGTTAACAGAGCAGAAGCTTTGGCGATATTTGCCCAAGCTTACGGTGTCTTTCAATTTGATGATGATTCGGTGAATGAGATTTTAGCCTCCCATCCTGATGCTACATCAATTCCGACATGGGCGCGAAGAGCGATCGCCACCGTAGTCTCGGAAGGATTTGTCAAAACAGACAGCCAAGGCAATCTTTCCCCATTGCAACCCATGACTCGTGGAGATATGGCTTACGTACTGAGTAAATACTTGCAACGGCAACAAAAGCTACCAGACACACCAGAAGTTCCGACTGTGCCTGATAATACAGTTTCACCCTAGTGTTCAAGGTAACGTACCCATATTCGGAGAAATCACACAAAAAACAGGTATCGAGAATGCCAAACCTTGACAGCAAAAGATTCTTATCTCCTAAAGCTGTATCGAAGCAGAGTGTGTGATTACGTAAGTTCTCATTCTTAACGGGTTATGTAACAGAATTGCAACGCCCCATCATCATGGGGGCAACCCGACCGTGGGAAAATCAAAATACCAGAAGTAGAAATTAGAGAGGAAAACCCTATAATATGCATCTGAGCGAAATCACCCATCCTAATCAGTTGCACGGTTTATCTATCCGGCAACTGCAACAAATTGCTCGCCAAATTCGAGATAAACACCTGCAAACAGTAGCAGCAACAGGCGGTCATTTAGGGCCAGGTTTGGGTGTTGTAGAGTTAACTCTAGGGCTTTACCAAACATTAGATTTAGATCAAGATAAAGTTATTTGGGATGTCGGACACCAAGCTTATCCCCACAAATTGATTACAGGACGTTACAGTAACTTCCATACCCTCAGACAGAAAGACGGAGTTGCTGGTTATCTCAAACGTTGCGAAAGCAAGTTTGACCACTTTGGTGCTGGTCACGCTTCTACAAGTATCTCCGCCGCCTTGGGTATGGCATTAGCTAGAGATTTAAAAGGTGAAAAATTTAAAGCGGTTGCTGTTATTGGTGATGGTGCTTTAACTGGTGGGATGGCCTTAGAAGCCATTAACCATGCTGGACATTTGCCGAAAACTAACTTGCTGGTAGTGCTGAACGACAATGAGATGTCCATCTCTCCCAACGTCGGTGCAATTCCTCGCTACCTCAACAAAATGCGCCTGAGTCCGCCCGTCCAATTCATCAAAGATAACTTTGAGGAACAATTCAAGCAAATTCCTTTCGTGGGTGAATCTTTGTCTCCAGAGTTGGGACGCATCAAAGAAGGGATGAAGCGGTTAGCAGTTCCCAAGGTAGGGGCGGTATTTGAAGAACTGGGCTTTACCTATATGGGGCCAGTTGATGGACACAATTTAGAAGAATTGATTGCAACTTTCCAACAAGCACATCAAATACAAGGGCCAGTTTTAGTACATGTAGTCACAACCAAAGGTAAAGGCTATGAACTGGCGGAACAAGACCAAGTAGGCTACCATGCCCAAAACCCCTTTAACTTGGCAACCGGGAAGGCTATTCCTTCTAGCAAACCCAAACCCCCTGCTTATGCTAAAGTCTTTGCCCACACCTTAGTTAAACTAGCTGAACAAAACCCGAAAATCATCGGTATTACAGCCGCAATGGCCACGGGTACAGGTTTAGACAAACTGCAAGCTAAACTACCTAATCAATATATAGATGTGGGTATTGCTGAACAACATGCTGTAACTTTAGCAGCAGGTTTAGCATCTGAAGGTATGCGTCCGGTGGCGGCTATTTATTCAACCTTCTTACAACGAGCTTACGACCAAATTATTCACGATGTTTGTATTCAAAACTTGCCTGTTTTCTTCTGTTTAGACAGGGCGGGTATTGTGGGTGCTGATGGCCCCACTCACCAAGGGATGTATGATATTGCTTATTTGCGCTGCATTCCAAACATGGTGCTAATGGCTCCCAAGGATGAAGCCGAATTACAACGGATGATTGTGACTGGCATTAATCATACCAGCAGTGCGATCGCTATGCGCTTCCCCCGTGGCAATGGTTACGGTGTCCCTTTAATGGAAGAAGGTTGGGAACCTTTGGAAATTGGTAAGGGTGAAATTCTCCGCAATGGTGATGATGTGTTAATCGTTGGCTACGGTACTATGGTTTACCCCAGTATGCAAGCGGCAGAAATTCTCAGCGAACATGGTATTGAAGCCACAGTCATTAACGCCCGCTTTGTCAAGCCTTTAGATACAGAATTAATCTTACCCTTGGCTAAGAAAATTGGTCGTGTTGTCACCTTAGAAGAAGGTTGTGTGATGGGTGGCTTTGGTTCTGCTGTCGCTGAAGCGTTACTCGATGCTGATATTGTTGTCCCCATCAAGCGTATTGGTATCCCAGATGTCTTAGTGGAACACGCTACCCCAGAAGAATCTAAGGCAGAATTAGGTTTAACTAGTCGTCAAATTGCCGAAAGAGTGATGCAGGCTTATTTCCAAAAGCAAGTATCTGCTGTGGTTTAAATCTACTGTGTGATCTTCATTAATAATGTGATTTAGGTGGTCATTTACCACCTTTTTTTGTATTGTTAAATTCTTCCCTATTCCCTACTCCCTAATCTTAAATACTGCATAACGCGCTTTTCCTTGCTGCTTGGCAGCATACATTGCTGCATCGGCATTTTGCAGTAAGTTTTCTGGCCTATCGCTACCACCTTGATTGATAGTAATACCTATACTGGCTGTAGTTGAAAATAAATTGCCATTCAGAGTTAAAGGTAAGCCTAAAGTGTCTTGAATACGTTTGGCTACGTTAATAGCATCGTTAATATCTTTAATATCTTCGAGCAGCACGGCAAACTTATCACCGCTAAACCTGCCGACTGTATCACCACTGCGTAGGCATGATTCTAACCTGCGAGCGATCGCTATTAATAAATCATCACCCATCGTATGACCATAGCGATCGTTCATTTCCTCAAAGCCATCTAAATCTAAAAATAAAATTCCAAAACGGTAATCCATCCGACGTTTACTTCTTTCTACCGCTTGTTTTAATCGGTCTAAAAATAAAGCTCGATTTGGTAATGCTGTCAATCCATCATAAAACGCATTCTGAAGCAGTCGTGATTCCATCAATTTGCGTTGGGTGACTTCTTGAAGAACTAATACTGCACCAGTAATATTATTACTACTATCACGCATCGGTGCAGCATAATCGCCAATTAATATTTCTCTGCTATGTTTATTAATTAATACACAATTATCTGGTAAATATATAACTGTTCCTGTAATTATTGTTTGTGTAGCTAAATCTTCAATTGCTTCTTCTATATCTTTGTCAATTAGTTTCACCACTTCTGCTACATTTTTTCCATGAGCTTCTTTTAGCTGCCAACCTGTCAGTATTTCAGCCATTGAATTCATAAATTGAATGCAACCATCAGTATCCGTGACAACTACAGCATGTTGCATACTGTTAATAATTGCCAACATTGGTTGCTGTTTTTCCTGCATTTTCTCGTTAATAAGGAAATTTTCATCCTCAGCAACTAGGATTTTTTCTGCCAGCATATTCAGATTACCTATTTGCTAAGTTCCGATATTGTGGGAATTGTTAACTGAATCTGAAGGTGAATAATTCTATGATAATCAATATCTCGAATAATCCGATTTTATTTTTGAAATTCTTCAATGCAACATTTTAGCCTTGCCATGCCACTACGTGTATTTCAAAAATATGTCTCTACAGGATTTATCAAGTGTTAATTCTGATAAAGTTGGTATAAAAATAAAAGTGTGAATTTTAGATGCAGTGACAAGCCAACTCTTCTTGAATAGTCATCATCAAAGCAGCAAGGTTTATAGGTTTAACAAGATAACGACGTGCGCCTAAATGTATGGCTCGTTCTTGATCTGCTTTAAAAGCAAAAGCTGAAACTACAATCACAGGTATTTTAGATAAATATGGATGTTTTTGGATTTGTTCTAACAGCCAATAACCATCAATATCTGGTAATTTTAAATCTAGTAACACTAAATCGGGCTGGAATGTGTTGACAGTTGAAAATAAAGCTGTACCCTTTGACAGACTTTTGACATTAAACCCGCAGTAACCCAGATAGTCACTCAGTAACATCCGGTTTACATGATTATCTTCAATTAATAAGACTCTTTTTAATTGATTGAGATGCACTTGCTGATTAATAGTAAGTAAATTTACTGTCATTACACAACAGAATTGAAGATAGACATTCCAGATTCTAAATTGAATACAAAATATGCTGCCAGAGGAGTTATTAAGTTACTAAAAATTTATTTATGCTATTCTGCTATATCAAAAAATAGTCAATAAAAATTAATTTTTTATCTTAGTATTTACTAAATAATATCATTATGATTTATTGATTTTTTTTAACAAAAAATTAATACTTGCTTAATAAATATTTATATTTTTATTATAGAACTTGATTGTGAATTTGTTTTCACTCATGTATATGTACTTATATAAATGGCTTATTATAGTGATATATACAACAGTAAATTCACAGGGCAAATATAAAGATTGGATAAAAAAAAGGAGCAATTATGCTCCTTTAGTAATTATTTGGAATGGAAACCGGAGTCTCAACCGGAAACTTTCTTTAACTTGCGTTGTGTAGCAACGATTCCAGCTACACCCAAGATACCCAGGACTACAGAAGGTTCTGGTACAGAAGTGGAAGGAACATATCCTGGTGTTTGCCAAGTGTAAATAGCACTGTAAGATACACCGTCATCAGAAGCAGTAATACCAGATGCAGTGGACTTAAAGCTGTAAGCGTAGTAAGTCTTACCACCAGTAACTACTTTGGCGATTTCACTAGCACCGATTTCACCTTCGTATTTATTGAGCGCATCTTGCAGGCTCAGTATATCTTTCAAAGATGTCAGTTTAGAGATTTCAGGTAGTTTAGCTTTGAGAGTGTTCAGTTGAGAAATTTGATCTGGTAGGGTCGTATTTTTGAGAGCAGTCAGTCCAGCGATTTGATTAGTCAGAGACTTAGTTTTGAGAAGAGTCAGTCCAGCGATTTGATTCTTCAGTGTATCTCTTAGTGTTTTATTGGCTGGAGTATCAGGAATTTCATTCAGCGCAGTTTGTAGTAATGAAATTTCTGTGTTAATTGTGTTTACCGCTTGTGATGATGTTGTAATTTGCCCTGGAATTGCGTCCACCGCTGATTGTAGTTTGGTAATTTGTCCAGTAATAGCGTTCAGTTGTGTTTGTACTTGTGGAATCAAAGTTTCAACTTCTGAAAGGGTTGGTAGAGATTGTTGAGGAAACTTAGATTTCATTGCATCCCAAGTGTTATTAACCTGCATTGAAATCGTGGTTGCAAGTTTACTCTTGACATCCAAGTGACCCACTAATTTCAGTTCTACGCCACCATTTGTATCGAATTGGAAACCGCCAATGTTGGGATCTCCCATTCCCAAAGAAGGAAAATAGCTGGTGACTTGTAATTGAGTAGCGGCTGAAAAACCGTTCCAAACTGACTTAAATGGAGTATAATTTTCCAACAAATCACCTAACCATTGGGAACTAAAACTCTTCCAGTCCTCAGCCGTGACACTAGTGACTGTGGCACTGTATTGTCCTTTTGTTGCAGTGAAACCAACGTTAGAAGTAGGATTTTCTGTACTGTGCCAAAGTTCAACGTTAGAACTAGCATTTTTATCTGTTAAAGCTTTGATAGCAGCAGTGGTATCCCCTGTAATAAATTGACCGTCGGAACCACCTGTGTAAGTCTTAATTTCGCTGGTATTGTTGAAGGAAAAAGTTGTAGCTTGTGCTGGGTTAGAGGCGATCGCACTCACGCCAACAGCCATCGAGGCACCAATTACAAGTGTTTTCAAAGTTCTTTTCATTTACTGTCTCCGCCAGTTTTGAGGTAATTTTCTATACTTTATTTGTCTCTGGAATTGGATTAGCCTGACTACAGGCTTTGACTCTTACAGAATGCGGCTGGTCACAAAAATCACCAGCTTTTAATCATCCCTAGTAGTTCTGCACACCAATCTAGTTTAGGAAACGGGGAGACTTTATTGGGTAAAGCTGTTGTGGATTCTAAATAAAAAGATGACTAATCTTTTGTTATTGATTTCAGCAAATCTACTATATTGCTAATTTTTCTAGTGTCGTGAATATGACATTGATGTTAAAAAGACGTTTTTACCTAGCTTTTTTTAGCTGATGCTGCATTCCCAAGCAACCAGCGATCGCAATTAATCCTAGCAATACTGAAGGTTCTGGGACTCTGCGGGGGCGTGGATTTGTACTATTGAGGTTGGCCCACCTGTTGCTATAAGCAGGGATGTAACTAGATACAGGTGCATCACTTCTAGGAGTTGGAATCAAACTAGGTGTGTAGTAATGATTTGAACTGGTATGATTTTCATCACCAGTCACTTCTGCTTGGGAAGTCGTCTGTTCCGGTTCTAGTAATGAAGTGTTGCTCAAACCCCAAACTGACTGCTGTCCCCAAACACTAATCACGACGAAAGACGCAGCACACAGGCTAATTTTTACCACACTACTTGCCATGCACCTTTATTCACCACTTCTAGTCAACCATCATCGATAGATTTTAATATCTCGATGACTCTTCCGTATTTTCTCTGTAGTTTATCTTAAACAGATCCAACATTAGATATGGATTAATCAAATTCTGGCAAATTTAACATCAAGACTTGATAAATCCACTGACATCGGCACACTTAAAGAAACTTAGCAATTCTTTCCACGGCAGTTTCTAATAAAGGTGGTTCATGTACTAAGGCAAACCGGACATATCCTTCTCCAGATTTACCAAAACCAGCACCGGGAGAAGCGGCTACCCCAGTTTGTTTGACTAACTGAGTACAAAATTCTACAGAGTTATTTTGCCAAGGTGTGGGTAATTTAGCCCAGATATACATTGTGGCTTGCGGACTGGGAACTTGCCAACCAATGCGATGTAAAGCATTCACAAAAGCATCACGGCGTTGGCGGAAGGTGGCGACTGTATTTTGGACTCCGGCTTGTGGCCCGGTTAAGGCTGCGATCGCCCCATTCAAAATTCCTCTATACTGATTAAAATCAACTGCGGCTTTGATGTGACGTAAAGCTTTGATTAACTCAGCATTGCCAATGGCATAGCCAATGCGGAAGCCGCCCATATTATAAGACTTAGAAAGGGTGAAAAATTCAATCGAGACGCTTTTTTCTGGGTCAGCTTGTAGAATTGACGGTACTAAAGATGGGGACTCTACTCCCGGAATTTCCGCAAATACCAAATCTACGTAGGGGAAATCATGAACTAAAACAATATTGTGTTGTTGACAAAAAGCTACAGCTTCTTGGAAAAAAGCCAAAGGTGCGATCGCGGCTGTGGGGTTATGGGGATAGCTCAATACCATCATCTTCGACTGAGCCACAACCGCAGCCGGAATATCTGCTAATACTGGTAAAAATCCATTTTCTGCCAGTAGTGGCATAGGATAAATTTGTCCACTGGCTAAATAAACTCCGCCTGCATGGGACGGATAACCAGGGTCAAGTAATAAGGCAAAGTCGCCAGGATTTAATAAAGCTAGAGGTAAATGAGCGGTACCTTCTTGAGAACCAATTAAAGGTAACACCTCTGTTGCGGGATCAACCTTGATGCCAAATTTCTGCTGATACCAGTCAGCCGCCGCTTGCCGAAATGCTTGCGTACCGTTAAATAACAAATAACCGTGGGTGCTGTGGTCATGCAAAGATTGGGCGATCGCTTCTAGAACATGCGCCTCAGTTGGTAAATCCGAAGAACCCAGCGATAAATCAATTAACTGCTGCCCAACAGACAAAGCCGCCGCTTTAGCTTTGTCCATCTCCGCAAACACGTTAAATTGTAGAGGTTGTAAACGTTGTGCAAATTGTATGTTAGTCATTTGTCCTTTGTCCTTTGTCCTTTGTCATTTGCCAGTTGCTTCTGGGAAAATCCTTCATCAGCAACTGGCTTACCAATGACTAAGAACCAATGACTAGTTATTATTTAAATGTATCTCTAGCAGACTCAGTAACTTTTCTTTATTAATAACTCCCTCAGTTGATTCTAATAATTTTTCCCCTTGAATTAGCCTTAAGGCTGGTACACCTTCTACCCCGTACTGTTTGACAGAAAGTGGGTTGGGGTCGACTTCCATTTTGACAACTTTTAGGCGATCGCTATATTGGTTGGCCGCTAAATTAATCAGTGGCGACATTAACTGACATGGGCCGCACCAAGAAGCCCAAAAGTAAACTAATACAGGCTGCTCAGATTTCAACACTTCGGTTTCAAACTCAGCATCAGTGATGGTGATTACACCCTTACTCATGGCAGTCTCCATTAGTTGACATTAATACTTGGCACAAAAAATACTTTATCCCAAAGTTGTCAATAGTCTATAGTCGATAATTCATGGACTGTTGACTACTGAAACAAAATCCCACAGCCAACAGGTGTGGGACTAGCTCAAATCAGTAAGCTAAACACATCTAAATTAAATTATTACTCCTAAAGGTCGTTCTTGGTCATCTGCGTTGACAAATGACTAATGCAAGTCTCAACCCCAGAATATGCAGTTTGAGTGTCTAATCGCTGATCCAATCGGATTTTACATTTGATCTAGTTGCTTGCGTAAAGATTCTAACTCAGCGTCAACAACTTCATTTGATTGGGGAGGTGTAGTTTGGGAAGGAGTTGTTTGCTGTGGTGGTAGTTGGGGTTGATTTGCTGGGCTGGCGGGTGCTAGTGAAGCTTTTAAAGCTGCCAATTCATCATCAACATCACTTCCTGCTTCTAAACGGGCAAACTGACTTTCTAAATCAGCACCAGCGAGTTCGGCGGCTGATTGGGCGCGGGCTTCTTGCATCAGGACTTTTTCTTCCATCCGCTCAAAAGCTGCCATTGCACTGCTGCTGTTCATCCCGCGTACCATACCTTCGAGTTGCTCTTGGGCTTTAGCGGTAGTGATCCGCGCTTTGAGCATTTCTTTTTTGGTTTTGGCTTCGGATATTTTGCTTTCTAGTTGAATTAAATTGCGTTTAAGAGTTTCAACTTGAGCAACTTGCTGATCTAAACTTGCTTTGAGGGCTGTGACAGTTTCGCTAAAAGTTTTTTTCCGTTCTAGGGCTTGACGTGCAAGATTTTCATCGCCTTTTTGCAGTGCTAGTTGGGCGTTGCGCTGCCATTTATTGACTTCATTGAGATTGTCGTTGTACTGTTTTTCAGTCCGTTTTTGAGCAGCGATCGCTTGAGCAACACCTTGTTTCAACTGTACCAAGTCTTCCTGCATTTCCAGGACTGCTTGCTCTAGCATTTTCTCTGGATCTTCAGCTTTATTTACCAAGTCATTGATGTTGGCACTGACGACTCGTTTAATCCGATCAAATAATCCCATAATTACTTTTCCTTTGGCAGTTTCGGTACTTGGATGAACAGTTAAGGTTTTTACTATTAAATAGTTTCTTATTTAAATGTAATCTTTCCGGTTTGGTTCGGTACCCTCCGATACCCCATAATTGCTAAGATATACCTTATTCATAGCAATTGACCAGTTTTTAAGACTCTGGAGCTTGGGGTAATTGCTGTGGTGGTGTATTGTCTGCTTCATGCAGTACTTGTTGTTTCAGACTGGCTAATTCCGCATCAATACTGTTGCCAGATTCTAGGGAAGTAAATTGTTTTTGTAAGTCATCACTATCGAGTTGAGAGATTGCGGCTGATTGCGCTTCTATTTGCAATACTTTTTCTTCCATCCGCTCAAAAGCATTCAAGCTACTAGTAGGAGAAATTCCACTCAGCATTTCTTGGAGTTTATAAGATGCTTCTGCCGAACGGGCGCGGGCAATATACATATCTTTTTTAGTTTTGGCTTCGGAGATTTTGGCCTCTAGCGATCGCATGTCTGTTTTCAGACGGTTGACAATTTCTGTTTGTTGCCCGATTTGATTCAACAAAGATGTGGCAGTTTCTTGGTAAGCACGACGTTTTGTCAAAGCTTCTCTGGCTAGAATTTCATTGCCTTGTTCTAGCGCGAGTTGGGCGTTGCGATACCATTTTTCCGCCGCCGCTTGGGCAGCTATGGCTTGGCGTTCAGTGCGTTTTTGGGTAGCAATTGCCTGTGCTACACCTTGTCGCAATCGCACTAAATTGTCTTGCATTTCGGCAACAGCTTGTTCCAAAACTTTTTCGGGATCTTCTGCACTGCCTATCAGACTATTTAGGTTAGCCTGAATCACCCGCAGGATACGCTTGATCAAGTCCATTTCAGCTCTCCATTCAATTTTGCCAGTTGACAGGCAGAGCATTTTCTCGATGTTTTCCTCATCCTATCTTAGATGTTGATCACTTAGGATTACTGCACCCGTGCTTTAATTCCTTTGGCTTGTAGTTCTTGTAATCTTTGTGCAACTTGTTCTTTGGTTTTTAAAGCAGCAAGATGAATCAGTTTATTGTCACTCGATAAATAAGCATCAGGAACTATTTGCCGTGCAGTCACAAAACTGCGATCGCCTTCATTATCCATAACGATATGATAAAACCCATCTGCTGCGGGTTTGATTTCACTATTTAACTGTGGTGTAGTGACGAGAGGCTGTGTTGTGGCGATGGGTGGTATATTCAATGGCTGTACTGGCTGCACCTCTGGTAAAGGATTAACGGCTGGTGGGGCAATTACCACAGGTGGATTTACAGGTGCGGCCGCATTTGGGGGAGTTTTTGGTTGTAAACCCACAATATCGTTAGGATCTTTCAGTTCGGGAAATTCTTTCGCCGCTAAGTTGGGATATTTGGGTATAGGAGTGAGTTCGGTTTGATTTGGGGGCTGGGATTGGCTGGGTGCTGGCTGAGTCTGGTTTTGATTGCTATTAGTCGCAGAATTGCTGTTGAATATTTTATCGAGACTAAACTGCGGCAAGCTTTTTGGGTTAAAAACTACATAGCCCAATGTCAGACTAGCCATCAACAACAGCAACATAGAACCAATACCCAAAGGTGATAGCAAACTATCTTGAGAATTACTGGGTGGCTTGGTTGTTTGTGGTTGTTCATCATTTAAACTCCGCAGCAAAGCCTCGCTTGATTCCAAGTAATCATCTGGCTGAGTCGGAGTTTCTTGAGTTGACATCAGATTTTCACTTTCAGTAGCCTTGACAGCCGCAGGCACTATACTGCTAGTCGCATTAGGCGGTGGTAGGGGAATTTGAGTTTGCTGGGAATCGGGAGAAGATATTGGCTGGGTTGGAGTTGTTGTTTCAGTCTTTGCTACTGTGACTGGTTTTTCCAGAGAAACTTCTGTCACAGGTGCAGGCGGTATACTGCTTTTAACTTCTGTGACAGGTATTTGAGTTTTGCCAGTTAATGCCGTGATTGCTGTTGTATTTTGGAGTTGAGTGTTAACGTTACTACCTGTTTGGGCTTGATAAGCTGTCTTGGCTACTATACGTAAACGACGGTATCTAGCCAGCTCTTGATCTAGCTGCACTTCTAAACTGGCCAGGGCTGCGGCTAGTGCTGGCTTTAACTCAGGTGTTTTAGATAATTGAATACCGGAATCTATCGGCGAGTTTTGACTCATTACCTGTCTGCCTCAAACCTAGACTGTTAGTTTAACTTTAAATAATTTGTGCTAATGGTAGCGAAAAATTTCCCATCACTATAGACTTTCTTGAACTATCTTGAATTTCAGCAATCAGCACTTGGAAGTAAGGATGTCTTTGAAATCAGTCAATGATATTTTAGGCTGTTTAGAACAGCAAGCCAGATGGCAAGAACAGCCATTCCAACAAGTGCTGCATTTTTGGGCAGAGGTGGTAGGTGTAGTAGCCGCTAAACATACCCAACCAATCATGATTCAGCGAGATGTTTTGCGGGTAGCGACTTCCAGTGCGGCTTGGGCGCAAAATCTTGCTTTCAAACGCCAAATGATTCTTTTAAAGTTAAATCCAAAGTTACCCGCACCGTTAGTTGATATTCGCTTCTCTACGGCTGGCTGGCAAAATTCATCAGTCAAACCCCAACCAACCACAAATTCACCCCAAGAACATCCTAGTTATCTGGGAAAGACGGGTGCTGTTCAGCCTGATGCTTCGCCTGTACAGGAAACTCCTGAAACTGCATTTGGGGAATGGGCAAAAAAAATGCAAATGCGATCGCAAAATTTACCTCTATGTCCCCAATGTCAATCTCCTACACCTCCAGGTGAACTCCATCGCTGGCAAGTTTGCGCTATTTGTGCATCTAAGCAGTTTCAAAACCTGCCTTACGCCTGAGTATGTAAACAATATTTAATAAAATTGATATTTTTACAAAAAAAAATCGCAAAGCTTTTATAAATTTCATATTCTCTATAGGTCACCTGGAAAATACTTAAGAAATCTAGAGTTAATTCCTGGCTTTTCTATAAACAGTTAGAAATTATTAACTGGAGTTATAACTTGAGATTCGTTCCCAAAAATCAAGTTTGGGCTGATATTGCAATTCTCAATGATTTACCAATATCTCTCTTCCTTGTTCCCTTGTTTGTGTTGTCCACATATCAAATAGCAATGTCATAGCATCTCATAGCATTTTGGATTGTAAGTAGTAGCCTAAATCTGGTTAAGAATTTAACTAAAATTATTACCACGATTTTAGGTAATATCCATACTTAATGCTTTCCTGGTTAGCTCCTTTCTGAGTACTGATTGACACATCACAATTTTCATTTCTAACGTGACTAAGGACTGGATTGAGTAAACAGTATTTCTCAGCCTAGCAATTTTTCCTGATGATATCTCAGTAAGAACTATGTAAATTTCAGTCTGAATGGCTAAATTAAATACAAAATTTCATCGTTAACTAGCTATATATAAGATAGCAAAAAAAATAAAGCTAAATTCAGCCTAAATCTAAACTTTTAGTTTTAGCCTTGATCCCTAGCTATTTTTGGCTCAAAATTAGTAGGTAGATACTTTACCAATCATTTACAAATATAACAAGATTCTAAAAACATCCTGAAGTTTATTTTTCTGTTGGGATCGCTAGAACCTAGAGTAAATAATCATTTGTTGGCAATATTACGTATTTATATCTAGGAGCAAAATATAAACATATCAAGCAGCCCTGAACAGCACGAAAGATGAACTCAAATGAAACCGATAAAATTTTTGACATCTGCCTGTAGATATTGTCGTCATTACAAACCAGAAGGTCGTCGTGGCGGAACTTGTCAACAGTTGGGAGCGCATGTGCAAGCCAGTTGGAAAGCTTGCTCGTTAGCGATCCCACCTTTTGCTCCTTCTTGGGAAACTTTAGAAGATTCTTGGAGTTTGCCAGATGGAACACCAGTTTTAGATGGTGTCCATTCTCTAGTTTCTGTGGCAGACAATAGAACAGTTGTGCCTATAGAAGAAATAGCTAATTTAATTCCTGAAGAGACTGAGGCTAAAGCAGTAAGTGCTAATTTAGCAACTATCGCTTATTAGACTCAGTTTATAGACCTTAAAAAAAATATTTCTCTTGAAAATTGCTAGTGCTGTAAACGTTGACATCTGGAAAAATCGCACCTGATACCAATTGTGGTATACCTGGAGGTGCGATTTTTGCCATTTTAAGGTAGCCAAGGAAAAGAGCGAAAATTAGGCGATCGCTTTTCTAAAAATGCTTGCTTACCTTCTGCACCTTCTTCGGTCATGTAATAAAGTAAAGTTGCATTCCCCGCCAGTTCTTGTAAACCCGCTTGTCCATCACAATCGGCGTTAAATGCAGCTTTCAGACAGCGAATGGCAATTGGGCTTTTTTGTAAAATTTCTTGCGCCCATTGAACCCCTTCATTTTCTAATTGTTCTATCGGCACAATACAATTAATCAAACCCATATCTAGGGCTTGTTGAGCATCATATTGCCGACAAAGAAACCAAATTTCTCGCGCTTTTTTTTTGTCCCACAATGCGAGCGAGATAACTAGCCCCAAAACCACCATCAAAACTGCCGACTTTTGGGCCAGTTTGACCAAAAATAGCGTTATCAGCCGCAATGGTGAGGTCACAAATCAAATGTAAAACATGCCCACCACCGATCGCATATCCCGCAACTAAAGCAATTACTACTTTTGGCATCGAACGAATCAATCGCTGTAAATCCAGCACGTTCAAGCGAGGAATCCCCGCATCATCAACATAACCCGCCTGTCCGCGCACACTTTGATCACCACCAGCGCAAAAAGCATACTTGCCATCAGTGTGGGGTCCAGCCCCAGTAAAGAGAACTACACCAATACTTGTATCTTCACGGGCATCACAAAAGGCATCGTAAAGTTCAAAGACAGTTTTCGGGCGGAA
Source organism: Nostoc piscinale CENA21 (assembly GCF_001298445.1). Classification (NCBI taxonomy): domain Bacteria; kingdom Bacillati; phylum Cyanobacteriota; class Cyanophyceae; order Nostocales; family Nostocaceae; genus Nostoc; species Nostoc piscinale. Next base: position 1,844,159 of record NZ_CP012036.1, read on the forward strand.
AGCATTGCGTTTGTGGGGACGATTGATGGTGATTTTTGCAATACCATCGGTTTTGTGATAAAGGATATCTTCGTAGGTTTTGACGGATTGCCAGTTAACTTGCATGAGAATGAATTGCGCTATTGTGCTTGAGAATTTTATCGCGGACTGAGAAGCGATCGCTAAGGGACTTTCAAATAAAAAGATTTAATATCACTGTGTAGGCAGGGAGCAGGGGGACAAAGAGGCTAGTAAAACAAGGCAAAAGTCAAAAGGAAAAAGAAAGAATATTTATACTACAGACGTTTTAGCAACTTTTTCTGTCTGTTCATTTACGCCGACCTGTACTAGTTTAACTATTGATTTTTTGAGCCTTTGCACGAAACAAAAAACATACCACTAATCAGCAAAGCCCAAATTTTCCTAGATTTTCCTGCCGCCATTTAGCATCAGCTTTACGATTTGTCCTCACTTCCAATACTCGGATTCCTTTAGTCGGTAAAGGATTGAGTTTTTTCTGTAAATCTTTCCAAGAAGTAATTAATTCATGCTGTACACCATACGTGGCACATAATTGAGCAAAATCAATATCCTGGGGAGTGCCGAAAAATTCTTCAAAGGGTGGGTCGAATTTGGCGATGGGTAACATTTCAAAAATTCCACCACCGTTGTTATTAATTAAAACAATTGTGAGATGACTGACAAATTTGTTGCGGATTAAAAAACCATTGGTGTCATGTAATAATGCTAAATCTCCTGTCAACATCACGCTGCTTTGTTGACGATGGGCAATTCCTAACGCGGTGGATAATGTGCCATCAATCCCATTCGCACCACGGTTAAAATATGTTCGTACTCTTAAATTATTCGGTCGCCAAAAGTATTCCACATCTCGCACAGGCATACTATTGGCAATAAACAATGGCGTTCCTGGGGGTAATGTTTGAGACAATAACCAAGCTGCTTTCCCTTCCAATAAGTCTTCCATTGTCGTCATAGTCTGGTCAACAGCAGCCCTGACTTTTGCTTCTGCAACACACCAACTTTGCAGATATTCCGATGACGAGTTTTGCTTGTGACTTTCCCTAATATCCAAACTATCTACGCTGATTCGTAAATGTGTGGTTTTGCCGTGGAGGGGGTCAAGATTTTGGTCGCTGGGGTCAATTACCCAGCGTTGGGGTTGTGTGGTATTTAACCAAGTCCGCAGTTCTTTACTGGTAGGCATATCTCCTACCTGAATAACCATTTCAGGTGTTAACTGCTTTGCTAGTTGCTGATGACGTAAAATCAGGTCGTAGGTGGAAATTAAATAGGGGTTGAGGTCGGCGTAATTTCTCAGTGGCGAGAGTCCCTCAGCCAGAACAGGCCATTGCAGTGTTTGAGAAAGTTGGGCGATCGCTCTACAATAATTTTCAGGATTTTGTGGTTGGGCAACTCCGGCAATAATTATACCGCGATCGCAATTTTGCCATCCTGGGGGAGTAGGGAGTAGGGAGTAGGGGGTGGAAATAGTATTGGTGACGGCTGTGAAGAATTCTTCTGGGTCAAACTGAAAGTCAGTACCGTCGGGAACTGGCGCAAGGGGGTCACGGAAGGGAATATTCAAATGTACCGACCCTTGAGTTGGTATTTGCGTTCTCTCCCAGGCATAAATTACCATTTGCCGCAAATAAGCCAGCATTTCCATACTTGCCGAAGGTAAGGCTAACTCAGTTTGCCAGTTGGGATAACTACCATATAATTTCACTTGGTCGATGGTTTGACCAGAGTGACAATCTCGCAGTTCTGGTGGTCTATCAGTTGTTAATACTAAGAGTGGTACGCGGCTTTCTTTTGCTTCTATCACGGCTGGATAAAAGTTTGCCCCTGCTGTACCAGAAGTACAAACCAGTGCTACAGGTTTTCCGGTGGCTTTAGCTACTCCCAAGGCAAAAAAAGCCGCAGAACGTTCATCGAGAATCGATATAGCCTCAATATCTGGTACTTGTTGGGCAAAGGCAATTGTTAAAGGTGTAGAACGAGAACCAGGACAAATTACCGCACAAGTTAAACCCAGTCGCTTTAATGTCTCCGTTAAGACAAAAGCCCAAAGTTGATTAACATTCTTATAGGCGACCAGCATCAAATCCAAGGTAGCTATCAGACAATATTCAATTGTAAAGTGAACAGGGAATAGGGAATAGTGGACGAGGGTGTGAGGGTGTAGATGTTCAAAACCCTTACACCCCTATACCCTTATACCCAGTATCAACAGATAAACTTTGTGTGTAAGTCCTTTGTTTGTTAAATTTTGGATGGCAAATTGATCTGGAACACTATGGACTGTATTCATTTAACGGGAATTCGCTGCTATGGCTACACTGGATATTTGCCAGAAGAGCAAGTTTTAGGGCAATGGTTTGAGGTAGATATTAAATTGTGGTTGGATCTTGCCCAAGCTGCTGAAACTGATGCGATCGCAGATACTCTTGATTATCGCAGTGTAATTAGCACTATTCAAAATTTAGTTAAAACATCTAAATTTGCTTTACTAGAAAAGTTAGCAGGTACAATCGCTGACTCTATTTTGCAACAGAGCGATCGCGTCACACAAGTCCAAGTCGTTGTTACCAAACCCGCCGCCCCCATTCCTGATTTTGGCGGCAAAATTAGTATTGAATTGACTAGAGGTTATAGGTGACAGGTGATAGGTTAATATCAATAGAAGAACTACAGGTTTTTGTTTACGGTACACTTAAACCCGGTGAAGCTAATTATCAAAAATACTGTGCAGGTAAGGTGGTAAATACCAAGAGGGCAGTCGTCTTAGGCCAACTGTTTGCTTTGCCTATGGGCTACCCTGGTATGATATTGGGACAAAATCAAGTCCACGGCTATTTACTTTCTTTTTCCGATCCACAGGTTTTACAAGCTCTAGATTATCTAGAAGATTACCAACCCCATAGATCCATCTCAGAAAATCTTTACAATCGCCAAAGAGTCGAAGTGTACACGCCCCAAGGCGAAATTCTGGGTTGGGCTTGGGTTTATGTAATGAGTTTAGAACTTGTTCACCAGTTCAACGGCACTTTTTTAGCCGATGGCTGGTGGAGTGGTTGTGGTTTAGCACTCACTGAATTTTAGATTTTAAATTTTGGATTTTGGATTGAAAATTCAAGAGCCAAAATTTAAACAGGTCTGAAGCTCCTGAATTTATCCATCAAAAGAATCTAAAGTCCAAAATTGTTTGACTTGGGGTTAATTCAAGTCTGGCTCGATTTTGTTCAGTTCAGGCTGTTTGAAATCAATAGTTTCTTCTGGCGTGGTGACTGCTGCTTTGGGAATTTCAATCACTGGATTATTTATCGCCACCATCAGGGGTGCTGTGGGGGTAGTAGATGTTTTAGCTGCTGATGGAGATTCTATTTCTACTGGGGGTTGTTGTGCCAGTTGCGGTGTCCTAGATTCACTTCCCGGTAGTAAACCCGAAACTACACTAATGAAACAAGCTGCCACAGCTGCACCACCAAATGTCCAGGCCAAGCGTGAGCGACGACTCAACCGCGAGAAGACTTTTTGGGCTGTGACTTCTGGTGATTGTGCGGTGTTTGGAACTGGTAAAGTCCGTAAACTTTGCCGCAGTTTTAATAATCTAGCGTACAGGCATTGAACAGAGGCATCATTAGCCAACCATTCTTCTACTTGCCTGCGTTCTGTAGCTGTTACCTCACCATCGAGGTATGCACTCAATAACTCGAAGCGATCGCGCTTCACCATATCTGTAGTACCCGTTGATTCATTGGTATGTTGATCCATCCCTGCTGACAAATCTCCAGTAAGTTGTGAGTGGGAAAGGTCTTTAAACTGAGAATCAGTAGTCATCTTAACATTATTACTAATTCATACACGGGTAAAGCAAGCTAGTAATTCTCAGAAATTCATTGATAAATTCCTGATTTTTCCTGACGGCAGCAGCAGACGTTTTGATTCCTCACAATTCTTAATCAATGTTTAAATTCTGGCATTAAACAAAGGAAAGAGATTGTAATTTAGGTATCTAGATAATTTTGCAATTGCGCTTGCAGTCTGGATCTGGCTCTAGCTATTCTTGATTTTACCGTACCCAAAGAAACCCCTGTGATTTCGGCGATTTCTTCATAAGCCATGCCTTCAATTTCTCTTAAGACAATTGTAGTCCGAAAAACTTCTGGTAAATCGGCGATCGCTTCTCGCAGTTGTTCATAAAATTCTCTGGTGGTCAACTCCTCTTCTGGCCCTGGAGTATCACCAGCAATTTCCCAATCCATTTCACCATCATCTACCGCACGGGGAGCATCTAGGGACAATGGACTCACAACCCGCTTGCGTTTACGCAATTCGTCGTAAAACAAGTTAGTAGCAATCCGGCTTAACCAGCCGCGAAACTTAGCAGGTTCTTGTAATCGGTTAATATTCCGATACACTCGAATCCACACTTCTTGAGCCAAGTCGGCTCTATCTGGCCAATCGGGCGCTAGGTGGTATAAAACCCTATCTACTTGGGTTTGATAGCGGCGCAGGAGTTCTGCAAACGCAGCACGATCTGGACGCAATCCCGCTTGACAGCGCAAAATTAAATCGTGGTTTGAGAGCTTGTCAACTTGCACCGATGCTTCTGAACATTTCGCATCAACCGTTGACCAGGATACAGCAATCGATTGACTCATAGATCGTATTCGCTTTAAATCATCCCTTACTATTAGACATACTAAATTACAGTATGTTCCTGATTTAAGTGCCGGATTAACGACTGGAACATAAAAGTCTCGAATTGCGGTGAGTTTCCTGGTTACAACAATGGTGCTGATCTCTAGTTTTTAGTGTGAAAGTTGGGTTTGCTGTCGAATTATGCCACATTTATACTCATAGGCGTTTTACATATAATTGTGCGGCTAATAGCAACTGACTATTTACGCTTGACAATTTTTGTTTTTTGTGTGTATCAGATTTAATCTGTGATTACCTATCCTCTGTAACCCATAATCTCCCCCTTGCTCCTTGCTCCCCTACCTCCTGTCACCTATCCCCTCACGCTCAGGGCAAAAGTCTAAATCTGTTGACAGACGAATAGCTAAATTTCTGAGCTTCTACTTTGAATACTGAATTGAGTTTGAAGAAGTCGTTAGACTGTTTTAAAGATTGTGGTAACTTCACCAAGGGTAGAGTAGAATTTTGTTTTTGGTGATTGTTGCCGGAGATTATGAAGCTCGCAGAAATCCATAATTAATAATTATGAATGAGACATTATGAATTTCTGCTGGCATCCTGGAAAACTCATGTTATTTATTGGGTCTAGTTACCAGAATTGTAGTTTTTTCTGGATGTTCCTGATAAATTGCACCAGTATTCGCTGGATTTGTGATCCGAACTTGAAGAAAGAAATTAATGGAAAATGTGATTGTGACTGCTAACAATAGTTTTTCAAACATGAATTATCTCCCACCCACACCATTAATAATTGATTACCGTACTTGGAGAGTTCTAGAAAAAAGCCTGAACGGAGGAAACCTTCGTTCGGTCTTTACGGGAATCAAGGTTTCTCTCCAGAAGTTTTATTTGCTGGGACATTTGCTTAAGTTAAGTTTGCCCAGAAAGATTGGCGAATGTATAAGGAAACAGATAAGTATTTATGAATTATTGATAATTGGATGATGAGCGCATTCAATTATTCCAAGAGATGGATCTGTCAGGGATAAATAATAGGCGATCGCAATGATAAGAAATGAATCTATAACGCGTGTAGCAATGTTTCTCTGTTTTGGCGCAGCCATCTTGTCTTTAGCTGTCCATTGGCGAGTGACGACAACGCAGCAACAGTCGGATAATTATGCTCCTAATCGGAAATTTCCTGGGAGTATAGGAGAAACAGCCTTTGGTGCGTCGACAACGGCTGATGAATCCATTCCAGGGCAGAACTCGCAGCGAGATTCTGATCGTAAGTCAGGCACAGTTATCCAAAATGTAGCTAGGGATACTAATATACCTAATAACAGGCGATTTGTTGGCGCTGAATCAGAACCAAAAGAAAATCGCAATACTAATACTCAACCAAAATCCTTTTTTAGCCAGTTTTCCACTCAACAAAAAACGGCTAGTAAACTGGGGATGAAAACGCAGGTAGTGGTTGATTTAAGCGATCGCCGCACTTATGTTTATCAAGGAGATTTGGTCATAGCCAGTTACCCAATTGCTATAGGGAAAAAAGGCTGGGAAACACCTACGGGTTCTTTTCAAGTCATGAATATGCAGCATGACCCGATTTGGCGACACCCCATTACTGGCAAAGTGTTTCCTCCCGGTAGTGACAGCCCTTTGGGTGAGCGTTGGATTGGTTTTTGGACAGATGGACGCAATGAAATTGGCTTTCATGGCACACCAGATATCCACTTGTTAGGAACTGCCATTTCTCACGGTTGCTTGAGAATGCGTAATTCTGATGTACGTTTGCTATATGACCAAGTTAAAGTCGGCACACTAGTAACAGTGCGTGATTAATCAAGAGTCAAGAGTTCAGCGTCAAAACATCTTGAGCATCAACCATTGACTATTGACCAAAATTTATTTCTGCTCGAAGCTAGGGGCGTAGACCTGGAGTAAGGTACTAACTTGACGAAGAACTTCATTGCCAGCGTTTTTCGCCAAAAAGGGTGTTCTGTTATCTCCGACATTTGGTTGGTCGAGGTTACGGCCGATCGCTTCGCTGACTTGTTGAGAAATCAACTCTTGTAATTCTGCCCTAGCGCGTTGACGTTGGTAGTTAGCACCTTCTTCTGTGGTGGCATATAAAGGTGGCAGACGGTTGAGGGCATAGGCAGCGATATCACCCACATCAAGAGAACTTTCGCTGGTGGCTTCAATCTCGGCGACACGGGCGATCGCTTCTGTCAACACCAATTCTTCCATAACGTTGATAAATTGTTTGCGAGGTACCGCCACTACCTCACCTGTCAATAAAGCTCCCATTAATCGATCCAGGGCCATATACTCTTCTATCGAGAGTTCCGATGCGTTATCACAAATTCGCCCAACTTCTGCTTCCATAGCTGGGGTGAGATAACCATCCTGAAGAGCTTGTTCTACAATTTTTTCAATACTCATAACGCTCATCTTGTTTAAGCCACCCAAGTAAGGTAAGGACGGTACAAATCCAATTTATCTTGCCCAATTATCGGTGCATAATCTACAAATTATGCACACACGCTATTAATTAACATTTTTTATTGAAAAACCTGTGTTCGCCAGGGTACTGGATCAACAGACTGGCCATTGACATACAAACCCCAGTGCAAGTGTGGCCCTGTAGCAGCACCTGTTGAACCCACTGCGCCAATTAATTGACCAGCTTTCACAAAATCGCCTTCTTTAACGTTAATGCGACTTAAATGTAAGAATATGCTGGTTACTCCTTGGCCGTGATCAATGCCAACTACATTGCCATGAACTCGGAAGCCTTGAGATACTGTACCTACTAAAGCAACTCGCCCACTAGCTGGGGCGGTTATAGGTGAACCTGCGGCTCCGGCGTAGTCTACACCCCGATGATAATAATCCTTTGCAAATTTACCATTATAGTAACGGCGTACGCCATAGATTGTACTAACTCTGGCTTTACTAGGTGCGAGAAATTTCCCGTCCCAAAATTTTTCAGGGGTTTGCAAGGCTTTGAAGGCGGCGACACGCTTGAGTTCATACTCTGTAGCCCCATCAGCAGATTTACCTGGTGGGAGAGTGATGCGTTGTATGGGAAATTTGCGCGATCGCAATTGGACTGTTAAATTCTTAATTTGACCATCTCCAGAAATTTTGAAGGTTCGATTTCCTGCTGGTTCTAGGGGGGTGGTGGGAATGAAGGCTCGATATTTGTTGGGCGCAACGGCAAAAGCTGGGTATTTTCTCGCCTACTACTACTGTTGGTTGCTGACTATTTTCTTGGGTGACATCAATCATTACCGATAGGGTGTCTCCCAACTGGGGATTACTCGGAGATAACTGCACTTGCAAAGCTGCTGCTGGTAATGCCAAGCCCAGGGGTAAAGATATAAATATCCCGTATAAAAGATTTTTTTTTGTAGCGATTTACTACGTGATTCTCAATAATCATAGAAATATAATATAGTTCCTTTCTTTTATGAACATCCAGCCTAAATCATCATTGCTAGGGCTTTCTTTGCAATGCAATTATTTTTGAACACCATAATATTATGTCAATAAACATTCTAATGAATAAGCTATACCGATTGGGATGCGATCGCCAATAATCATCATTTGTTTTCCTGAAATACTCTATGTGGTCAAGCAAACACTAGGCTAAGATATGATTGGGAAGTTTTTTGCTTACCCTTGTTTTGCCGATACATTATAGTGTCTTAAGATTGATTACTCAAATAGAAGTTGTATCAAAAATTATTAAAGCGGTTGTCAAAAATTAACTGAACCACAAAAGCCACAAAGGCAGTGCTATAAATAAGCCGATAAATGTCAAAGCAATACTGCTGGCTAATAAGTTGCGATCTAAATCATAAACTTCTGCCAAAATTAATACAGAAAGTCCAGTAGGCGTACCAGACATTAACACTAGTACTAAACGTTGTTCACCAGTGACACCAAAAAAGGTGGCGCTTAACCCCACTAATACAGGTACAACAAATACTTTTAACACACTAGCAACAGAAGCAACTTTAATACTTTGCCAGTCTGTAATTGTACCTAGCCGCAAACCGACAAGTAACAAAGCAAATGCGATAACTACCCAAACAGCTTGTTCTAATCCTGATTCAATTATTTCTGATAATTGGATAAACTGAGTCATCAAACCTAGAAAAAATGCCCACAAGCTAGGAACTGTGACTAAATCGCGTACCTGAGTCCACCAGTGGTTATTAATTGTGCTTTTACCAAAATAGCTGGCAATTAAGACTGCAATACCATAAGTGCCGATGACATTGTTAGTAACGCTAAATAATACTGCCCAGTCGTTGTTGGCTGGACTAGTTAAGACTTGGGTGAGGGTGAGTCCAACAAAACCAGTATTTCCTAAAATGGTAGCGAGAATAAAACTGCCCAAGCTGGCTTGCATCAATGGGATGTCTACTGCTGAGTCTGAGGATGGCTGTTGATGATGTCGGAACCATTGTAAAGCTTGCCAAATCAACAATGCTAAAACCAAACTCAGCAGTAATACTCCAACTGCGACTCCGGGAATGAGGAGGCCGTGAGATAAGTCAGTATGACGTGCCAAAACAAAAATTTGCAATGGCACTCCCACCCAGTACAGGCCATTACCAAGCCACTTGAGAAAATTATCTGAACTTAATCGAGAACCTAGTAATCCTATCCCAACCCACAGGAAAAGCGGGGTGTAAGCATGAATCAAACTTTCAATCATGGTAATATGGCACCTTGGTTGAGGTGTCAACTGAAGTATGAAGTGTAAAGTATGAAGGTAGAAAAGCTGTCTTTTGTAGCCAGCTTTTCTGGTTATACATACTTTACACTTAGAATTTTTGGTTCAAAAGTTGACTATTGCTAATTCAGCAAAGCCTCTAAACATTATTATTTATTGTGCGTAGGCTTCCATAGGTAAACAAGCACAGACAAAGTTTTTGTCACCAAAAGCAGCATCAATACGACCGACACTAGGCCAGAATTTTGCTTCCCTTGTCCAAGGTGTAGGGTAAGCGGCTTGTTCGCGGGAATAGGGATGAGTCCATTCGCCAGCGATGAGACTTTCGGCGGTGTGGGGTGCGTTCTTCAAAAGATTGTCTTCAATGTCCATTTTGCCTGATTCGATGGCAGCAATTTCTTGACGAATAGCAATCAAGGCATCGCAAAAACGGTCTAATTCTTCTTTAGATTCGCTTTCTGTGGGTTCCACCATGATAGTGCCAGCCACAGGCCAGGAGACTGTCGGTGCATGGAAACCATAATCCATTAACCGTTTAGCAACATCATCAATATCGATGTTGGCGGATTTTTTGAGCGATCGCAAATCTAAAATACACTCATGGGCAACTAAATTATTTTTGCCTTTGTACAACACTGGATAGTAGTTTTCTAGTCTCTTGGCAATATAGTTAGCATTTAGAATTGCCACTTTCGTAGCTTGGGTTAAACCAGCCGCCCCCATCATGGCAATATACATCCAAGAAATGACTAAGATGCTGGCACTACCCCAAGGTGCGGCGGCGACTGCGCCGGTGGAGTGGGGAGTGGGTTTATTGATGAGAACTACGGTGTGTCCGGGGAGAAAGGGTACGAGATGGGATGCGACACCAATTGGCCCCATACCAGGGCCACCGCCACCGTGAGGAATACAGAAGGTTTTGTGCAAATTTAAGTGACAAACATCTGCACCAATATCTCCGGGACGACACAACCCGACTTGGGCGTTCATATTTGCCCCATCCATGTATACTTGTCCACCGTGACGGTGTATAACTGCACAAATTTCTTGAATGGCTTCTTCAAATACGCCGTGAGTTGAAGGATATGTCACCATCAACGCTGCAAGTTCACTACTGTGCTTTTCGGCCTTGGCTTTGAGGTCTGCTACATCAATATTACCGTCAGCATCACAGGCAACTGGTACAACCTTCATTCCACACATTACCGCACTGGCTGGGTTGGTTCCGTGTGCGGAGGTGGGAATTAAACAGATGTTGCGGTGTGCTTCTCCACGACTGGCGTGATATTCGTGAATGACCAACAGTCCAGCGTATTCCCCTTGAGAACCTGCATTTGGTTGCAGGGAAATTCCCGCAAACCCAGTAATTTCAGCTAACCAAGCCTCAAGCTGCTGAAACAAAATTTGATAACCCCTGGTTTGTGATGGTGGTGCAAAAGGATGTATCTTGCTAAATTCCTCCCAACTTACCGGAATCATTTCGGCGGTTGCGTTTAGTTTCATAGTGCAAGAACCCAAAGGAATCATCGATGTAGTTAGGGATAAATCCTTGGTTTCTAGTTTGTGCAGATAACGCAACAACTCTGTTTCGGAGTGATAGCGGTTAAATACGGGATGGCTGAGGTAGCTGCTTTGACGGCGTGGCAGAATATCAGTAGTGGAATGCGTTAATTCTTCTACAGAGAACGGTAATTCATCTTTAAGCGCGAAAATCTGCCACAGGTCGATTAAATCTTCTGGGGTAGTTGTTTCATCTAAAGAGATACCAACAGCAGTATCATCAAAAATTCGTAAGTTGATATTCCTACCTTGGCAACCTGCAAGAATAGTTTCGAGGTTGTGTGTACCTAACTCTACGCGCAGTGTATCAAAGACATTTTCCGAACTAATCTTGTAACCCAGACGCTTTAAGCCTGCTGCCAAAATTACAGTTAACTGGTGAATATTTTCAGCAATATTCTTCAGTCCTTCTGGCCCATGATATACGGCGTACATACCCGCCATCACAGCTAGTAGTACCTGGGCGGTACAGATGTTACTGGTGGCTTTTTCCCGCCGGATGTGTTGTTCGCGGGTTTGCAGTGCTAAACGTAATGCAGGCTTACCGTTGACATCTTTGGATATGCCGACAATGCGTCCTGGAACTTGGCGTTTATACTCTTCTTTGGTGGCGAAATACGCTGCATGAGGCCCCCCAAACCCCAAGGGAATACCAAAGCGTTGAGTACTACCTACAGCAATATCCGCACCAAATTCACCGGGTGGGGTGAGTAAAGTTAAGCTGAGGGGGTCGGCGGCGACGGTGACTAACGCCCCGACTGTATGGGCTTTATCAATGAAGGCGCGATAGTCGTAAATCGTGCCATCGGTGGCAGGATATTGTAAGACTGCGCCAAAAATCGGTTCAGCAAAATCAAAGATTTGATGGTCACCGACAATGATATTGATTCCTAGAGGTTTTGCCCGTGTTTGCAACACATCAATGGTTTGGGGATGACAGTCACGGGAAACAAAGTAGTTATGGGCTTTATTTTTGCTGACACCATAACTCAGAGTCATGGCTTCGGCTGCGGCGGTGGCTTCATCGAGTAAGGAAGCGTTGGCAATTTCCAAACCTGTTAAGTCAATAATCATGGTTTGGAAATTCAGCAGTGCTTCTAACCGTCCTTGGGCAATTTCTGGTTGATAGGGTGTGTATGCAGTGTACCAACCAGGATTTTCTAAGATATTACGACCAATTACAGGCGGGGTAATGCAGTCGTAATATCCCATACCGATGTAGGAACGACACACTTGATTTTTAGCAGCAATGTTTTTTAACTTTGCTAGGGCTGCATATTCACTTTGTGCGTCGGGTAATTGTAGCGTTTGCTGCGATCGGATGGCTTGTGGTACTGTGCGATCGATGAGGTCGTCTAGGCTGGCAAAACCCAGAACTTCCAACATTTGCTGAATGTCACGGGTGTTGGGGCCTATATGTCGTTCTATAAAATTAGAGTACGCTGTATTTTCAGGAAGGGTAGACTGGGTTTGAGGGGCATGATATACCACAAATCGAACTCCGGACGCAACTATTTAATATTTTGCAATAAAAAATACTTTTAACACGTTGACATTCAAGGAAAAGCATGAAGTATGAAATTTATACTTCATACTTCATACTTCACACTTATTCAGCACCTTCTACCAATGCGCTGTACTGGCTTGCAGTTAGGGCATCATCTAGTTCACTGGGATCATCAACACGTATTTTCAGTAACCAGCCTTCGCCGTATGGGTCATCGTTCAGTAATTCGGGATCATCAATCAAAGCATTATTACTTTCTACCACTGCACCGGTTACGGGTGAATACAATTCTCCAACAGCTTTGACTGATTCTATTGTGCCTAATTCATCACCTTTGGCAAAAGTTTTACCAATCTCTGGCAGTTCTACAAATACGATTTCACCCAATTCTCTGACGGCAAATTCAGTAATACCGATGGTAGCAATTTCACCATCTAGCCGCACGTATTCATGACTATCTTGGTATTTCAAATCATCAGGATATTCAGCCATATTATTTACTCTCCAATATCACTAAAATTATTGTTCTCACAGTAATGCTGGTCATATTTAATAATCAGGTTTACTGTAGCTTAAGTAGTTCACAACACATTATTCCTTAAAAACACCAAAGGATGAAGTATGAAGTCTGAAACTTCAGACTTCATACTTCATTTTTTAGTTTTTGACCGATAGAAGGGACGTTTGACTACTACTGCGGGGTAGGCTTTACCGCGAATTTCCACTTCTAACTGTTGACCAACCTTTGCTAGTTTGCTGGGAATATATGCTAGGGCTACCGGATAGCCCAGTGTAGGAGAGATGGTACCACTGGTAACTTCTCCAACAACTTGACCGGCTGATAAAACTTGATAGCCGTGACGGGCTATGTTACGTCCTTGCATTTGTAACCCTACGAGTCGGCGTTGCACTCCGTTAGCTTTTTGCTGTTCTAAGACTGACCGACCAATAAAGTCTCCTTTGGTATCGAGGTGAACTAACCAACCTAAACCTGCTTCTAAGGGTGTGGTGTTATCGTCGATGTCTTGACCGTAAAGTGCCATTGCGGCTTCAAGTCGCAAGGTATCTCTGGCACCTAGTCCTGCCGGGACGACACCAGCGTTGTATAAATTACGCCATAATTCTCTGCCTACTTCTGGGTCTACCATAATTTCAAAGCCATCTTCGCCGGTATAACCTGTACGGGCGATGAAGGCTGGTTGACCGAGTATATTTGCTTGTAAATGACCAAAGGCTTTAATTGGTTGTAAGTCTGTTTCTACAAATGGCTGGAGATAGTTCTCAGCTTGTGGCCCTTGCAAGGCAATTAAGACTTTTTCGGGTGAGAGGTCTTGAAATTGAATTTCATCTAAGTTGAGGTTTTGCAATAGCCAGGTTTTGTCTTTGGCTGTGGTCGCTGCATTGACAACGATCGCTACTTTCTCTTCACCTTGATAATAAATAATAATATCGTCAATAATTCCCCCTTGGGGATTTAACAATACTGTATATTGCGCTTGACCCGCTTGTAAGCGACTCAAGTCAGAAGGGACTAAACCCTGGAGTTGGTCAATGACTTTTTTTCCTTCCAGGGTGAATTTGCCCATGTGGGAAATATCAAACATCCCAGCAGCATTTCTCACGGCTTCGTGTTCGCTGGTAATACCGCTATATTGTACAGGCATTTCCCAACCACCAAAGCTGGTCAGGCGGGCTTTCAGTTCTACACCCAGTTGATATAAAGGAGTTCGCGCCAAGGATGCGGCGATGTTTTCTTGATTAGCCACAGGTAGTTATGCTCTTCAACATCTATATATCCTAAGTCAAGGATGAAGTATGAAGTCTGAAGTATAAAATTTCCGACTTTATACTTCACCCTTCAGACTTCAACCTAGTAATGTTATTTGTAGGAGTGTTGAGTTTTGTTAAGAATAAGTTATGAAAAATTGGCGCATACTAGCGAGTGTTGTTTTAGCGATGGTTCTATTTTTATTCCCTCTGTCGGCGGAGGCTGCTAGTTCTTCGAGTATTACCCGTTCGGCTGGGGATGAAGTGATAGCAAAGGATTATTCTGGTCAAAGTTTAATGGGTAGAGAATTTACCAATGTTGATTTAGAGAATGCTAACTTTAGCAATGCTGACTTACGCGGCGGTGTGTTTAACGGTACTGTCTTGGAAGGTGTAAATCTGCATGGTGTAGATTTTAGTGAAGGTATAGCTTACTTAGCTAGGTTCAAAAATGCTGATTTGACTGATGCAATTTTGACAGACGCAATGATGCTGCGATCGACCTTTGATAATGTTGAGATTACAGGTGCAGATTTTACGAATGCTGTGTTAGATGGGCCGCAGGTCAAAAAACTCTGCGTTAAAGCTAGTGGTGTCAATTCTAGAACAGGTGTAGATACGCGCGAGTCTTTGGGTTGTAAGTAAATTAATAAAAATAACCCTCCAGATATTTGGAGGGTTTTAGTTGATGAAAGTTTGAACATTAATCAGCAGGAAAATTACTCAGGATTTGTAGATTGTTCATCTGCTAAATGAAAAGTTTTTTCTATTTGCAGTCTTTGTTCGGCATTACGTAAAAAATAGCCGTCTACCATAGCTGAACCTAATAACCTACCTAATTCTTCGCGGCTAGTAGTAATCATAGTATTAAATCTGTCGTGGGGCAAATTGCCTAATATTGCCACAATTGTCTGTTGAATTAAATGTAATACTTCTGGGGAATCTGGTTTAGATAGTTGGACAACTGTATCTCGATTGAGAGATTGTAGATATTGCCAAAACTGATTTTCATTAATATCTTCTGGCATAAAATTTTCTGGCTGGCGAGAGGAAAGATTACTCATAGTATGATTCATGTTGGTGCTGTAATATATTGAATTTATCAGATTTTTGCAATATGTAGATTCAGATTAACCGAACATTTCACATCTGGTTTATCCTACTTATGATAAAACTTGCTTTGCTGGAAATAAGTAAATTTGATGTAGGAATAAAAAAATATTATTCCTCATATATATGTATCAAAAATAACTAACAATTTATTCTGAAAAAATATAAATTTTTGACAAAATATAGGCAAATATCTAATTGATTTGATAACATCGTAAAACCGCTATGAAATTGCTTAGGATACCAGTCAAGATAATATCTTAGGCAAATACATTGCTTAATAGCTGGCAACTTGCTATAGCTTATTGGATTGTTGTTAAATTTTTTTCTTCAGAATAGCATCTATCTCTATTGACCGCTGCAAGTATTCAATTTGGAGACAGATATGAAAAACTTATTTCCGTTGCTTATCAGTAGTATTCTGTTAGTTGGTACTTTTGGTTGCCAAGAAAATCATCAAGATGCTGCTAAAAGTTCTACTAATAACCCAACTTCTCAAGCATCAGCAAAACCCGCTTCTCAAACTACTCAAACTACAGGTAAAACACCTAAAAATACAACTGAGAAAACAGTAGTAACTAAAAATACTCCTGGAGCTAAAAAGTCTGAGGGTGAATTAAAAACTGAAGTTACTAAAAAGCTGAAAGCAGAGTTACCTAATAATAAATTAGAGGTAGAGACTAAAGCAGGTGATGTCGTCATTAAAGGGACTGCGACATCGAATGCAGAGTTACAAAAAGCTGAAAAATTAGTAAAGGAAGTCAAAGGGGTGAAGAGTGTCAAAGTAGAAGCAAAAGTGCTAATACCTAATAAGATTTAACTTCAGCCTGTACATAAACCCCTCCCCTCCGACTGGAAGTCTGGAGCTATACAAACAAAGCCTGCCTTAGCAGGCTAATTATATTTAGTAGAAGAATTGAGAGTTTTAGAGAGTCTTTAAGTAAATTCTGGTAAAGAATCATTACCAGATTCAACTAATTTGCATTTGGCAGGGATAATTACTGTATTTTGTCCATCACAACAGATTTTTTGTGAGGGTGCTGTGCATAAAAGTTTTGATTTAAAGTACTTATCTGGATTCATCAAAATCACTCAATATACTAAAGTATATATTCCTATGATTAGTCTGGCTTTGGTAGCAATTCTGCCTAATGCGGCTGTAGCTGAGACTGTGATGCAAAAAGTTGCACGTACAGGAGTACTGACTGCTGGTACTAGTAAAGATGCCCTGCCTTTTGCATACACCGATAACCAAGGTAAATTAACTGGTTATTCGGTAGATATGTTAAATGTCATCAAACAACAATTAGAAAAACAATTAGGCAAAAAAATTCAATTAAAATTAGTCGGTTTGACTCCTGCACAGAGAATTCCAAAAATAGTTAACCGGGAAGTTGATATTGTTTGTGATGCTAGTAGTTTTACCTGGGAAAGAGATAAACAAGTCGATTTCTCGGTGAGTTATGGTGTGACGGGAACGCAATTATTAGTGAAATCAGGTAGTGATATTGGTTCGCCAGAATCGTTAATTGGGAAACGAATTGGGGTATTAGCACAAACTACAAATGAATTAGCGATTAAACAGGTACAACCCCAAGCTAAGTTGGTTTATTTGAAAACTCGTGCGGAAGGTTATACAGCTTTAGAAGAAGGCAAAATTGATGCTTTTGCGTCTGATAGCATTTTGTTGGAAGGATGGTTGCAAAAAGCGAAGAATCCTGATAATTTTGCGATCGCACCTGACAGACCTTTGTCACGAGAAGGTATCGCTTGCATGGTTCCAGAGGATAATTCTAAGTTTCTCGATGCTGTGAATTATTCTTTGATTAAGTTTATGCAAGGTTTTGTCAGCGGTGATAGTAAATATGTCGCTATTTTTGACCGTTGGTTCGGGCCGCAAGGTGCGGTTTTTCTGAATCGAGATTTGCGCGATTTGACTGTGGAAACTATGCAATTGGTAATTGAGTTTCGTGAGGAAATTCCGAAGAGAGAACTGTAATTAGGGGTGTAGGGTTGTAGGGGTGTGAAGGGTGTAGGGGAAGAATATTTACTCAGCACTCAGCACTCAATATGAGCCGAAATTTGGGATTTACTCAATTCCTGCACTAAACGGTGTGCTTGGTGCAAGTATAGGGGATGTTGGAGAGTGGCTGGTAATTGATTCATTAAAGTTCTGGCTAGGTGCATATCACAACCAGTAACTCGTGAAATTATGGCTGCGCCTTCAAATGTGGCTTCTGCGGAAATTGTTTTTTCGACTCGCACCAAACAGTGTCCGGGTTTGATAGTTCCGCGTTCGACGGCTTGCAGTCCTTCAATGGTGGCCAAGACGACCAAGCGATCGCCTACAATTAATTTGATATCATCGGAAGGCATAAACTTGGGTGTATGCTGTTTAGCTCTCAGATGAAAAAATTGGTACTACTCTATAGCCATAGGCAATATCAGCAATTAATTTGCCATTGAGGGTGTCCTCAGCTTCAATTTGATATTCGGTAACTAAAATTGTCTGGTTATGCAAACGAAATAAATTTAAAATATTTTCCCCAAATGCTGCACCCGCAAATGCTTCGGCGGCTAATGCGTAAACTCCCATAATTCTGGCGTGAGGTAACAGCAGTCCGATATTTTCGCTAAAGCAAGGGTCAAAGGTACGAATAACTAAGTTAGCTTTTGGGTTGACAGTACTTGCTTTTAATGCAATTTCCAAATTTGTCACTTCATCATCGGTGACAACCACAACACTTTTTGCTGTTGAAAGATTGACTTTCGTTAAAGCATGGTTGAGATTTCCCAAAACTAAAGGCATTTGGGGTAACATTCCTGATTCAAGGTCTTTGGTATTTACGCCTACCAAGGGTTGTTTGAGTTCTTGCAACAACTGGGCGACACTCCGACCGACTCTCCCCATTCCCACTAATACTACATGGTCGGTTTTGGGGATGCGGGGACGGCGTTTTGAAAACTGAAATCTCGCAGATAATACACGTTCGGTCATTAAGGCGTAGAGAATACCAACAAATAGCGTACTAGTCACACTCGTGGTAATACTGAATAAATGCAGCCACCATGTCAGGGGAAAAGATATTTTTTGCTGTCCCCCAAACACATCACCATAACCGCCGAGACTCAATACCAAAGCCACATTGAGCGCATCTTGCCAAGAAAGGTCAGGATATTGTGATTTGAAAAGCAGTGTTCCTAACAAGAATAAACTCACTAACAATAATGCCCCAACTAAAGCAACGCGGCGGGTTTGACTACTGTCTTCCCAAAACTGCGTTAATTTGTGGCGGAGATTTTGCCATGATGTTTCTGTCACCATTTCATGCCAAAATTGCCCAAAACTGTTCATTTGTTTGGGGGAAGTCTTGATATTTTCGCTGACTTCAATGTAGAAGATAGAATCTCCGGGGAGGATTTTTGCATCTGGTTTCCATTGATAGAAACCTTTGGGTACTGGTTGACCGGCTGTGACATGGATAAGTACGCGGCGTTGGCTAGTATTAATTTGCGAAAGACAACAATGACTCCAGCGATGGGAAGCATGGATAGATACTGCGAAAACTTGGAGTAAATGGTTGTCTAAATTAAAAAATCCTCTGGTTTCACAACCTAATGCAGCTAAAGCTAAACTGTGGGCGGGTAATTGGGTGGCTTCAAAGGCGATAAAGTTACCCAAACTGTCTTGGAGTAAATCGTTGAGATTATCTTGGGCGGAACGGATAACTAAACGCACATGAGGATTAAGCGATCGCGCCGCAAATGCCGCCGCTATATTCACCCGCTCATCACTTGTTACAATCAAAATTGCCCGACAATGTTTTATCCCTGCTTGTTCTAATATTTTCGGTTGCCGACAATCACCAATCACTAATTTATCGATTAACTCTGGTAATTCTGTAATTTCCCAAGGGTGAGTATTTACCTGTTCAATGGCATTAACCTTAACGCCAAACTCCTTCAGCACATATACACAATATTGTCCCAAATTCCCCAGTCCACACACTAAGAAAAAGTTCGGATCTGTTGTTGTATTGTGTTCCATATATTTGATGTTAGTCAGCAGATTTTACTCGACTTTTTTCACATCTTGCGACAAACGACTATAGCGGTTATCGGTTGGATGAGGTAATTTCAACCCCACCCCCAACCCCTCCCCGTTCACGGGGAGGGGAGCGTTTGCGTTAGCAAATGCGGGGTGGGGTTCCGACATCTAAACCTACAAAATCATCCCAACCCAAATAGTTTAGAAATTACAGGTAATAATTTATTTGCTGCTTCTACCAATGTGGCGACGGCGGGTAAGCCAGAAAATAAACCTTTTAACATCGTGATGGCTGTCTTGGCAGTTTTTTGCTGAGTGGGTTCTTGGGGATTTTGACCTGCTTCGGCTAAGGTTTTGACTTGTTCTAAAGCCTCGGCTTTATTTTCATCTGATAAATCTGAAGATTGGGAAATTGCCTCTTGTAATTGTGTGAGTAATTCTTTAATTCCTGGTTGCTCACTATTTTGGGAATCGGGTAATTCATTAATGGCAATATTGACATTGCCGCTAATTGTTCCCACGTTGGCAACAGAACCACCACCCGCAATACCACTAACATTACTGCTACCTTGAATATTGATGCCGCTAATATCAGACACGTTGATATCTCCTTCTACTTTTATATGATATTTTGGCTGGGATAATAAAGTCTCTATCATATTTTCTAATTTAGCAACGCGTTTATCTATTTTTTTCAGCGATGCTTGCTTAGTCTGGCGCAAAAATTTTTTTAGGATGGAGCGAGGATTTCTTTTCGCTGCGTTTCTCTGTTGCCAGAATTTCTGACTTGTCTTCGGGATAGTTTTTAGCTTTTATCTGTAATAATTGCTGACTCTGAGATAAAGCTTTGAGTTGATTATATTCTTCAAAAGATTCTGCACTCAGTTGCGATTTATTAATTGCTTCAGCAGTTTTGACTCGGACTAATAATTTATCATCGCCGCGTTTCTCTATTGCCACAATTTCTAACTCGGCTTCGGGGTGATTTTCAGCAAGTTTTTTGAACGAAATAGCAATGGCGCGAGGGTCAACTCCTTGATTGTAGTAAAGGTCGAGGGTGTCAAAAATTGGTTGAATAAATTCGCCAAAGTCACCGTCTTGGAAGACTTCTTGCTGATTATCGGGTTTGCGGAGGGGGTCGGGATTTTCTTTCGTGGGTAAGCGCATGAAGATATATTCACACCTCACTCCATGCAGTTTAGTTTCTCTGGTAATGCCCCAATCTTCAATGAATGCGCCTGTGAGAGTTGCGCCTGTTAAATCGGTTGCTTCGAGTTGGGTTTGTTTGAGTTTGACTCTGGATAAATCAGCATCTTGCAAGTTAGCTTCACTGAGGTCAGCACCGATAAAGCTGGCATCTGCTAGGTTAGCAGATTGTAATTTGATACCCCGCAGGTTTTGACGGTCGAAGTTTTGACCTTGTGCTTCTCCGGTAACTAGCAGTTGACGTATTTGTGGGTTTTGCAGATAAGTGGAACCAGGACGAACACGGTCAAGCATCTTGGCTTGATAGTAACAAGTCCGAGTAAGGATAGCGTTGCGAAAATCTGTACTTTTGAGTACAGCTTGGGTAAAGTCGGCATTGGTTAAGCTCGCGTGTCGAAAGCTTGTACCACCTGTAGCTGCGAAGGCAATAGTAAGATTCAGAAGCAAGGAGTACTTTTGATCCCTTATGATGGCTCGCCAGCTAATGTATACAATAAATAACGCTTCAACTACAGCTATAGCTCCGGCTACATCGCCAGCTATTCCTACGACTACGACTCCAGCTACGGCAAAGACTTCGGCGACAACTACGGCTACAACTATAGCTTCGGTTCCGGCTAAAACTCCAGCTAAAGTTAAGGCGAAGGCTCCGGTGAAGGCTCCGGCTACAACTACGGCTACAGATCCAGCTACAGAGAAGGCTTCGGCTACAGTTAAGGCGAAACCTCCGGCGAATGTTCCTACTATGGCAAAGGCTCCGGCTTTTAAACCAGCTATTATCCCTTGGCGAATTGTGATAAAAGAAAAGGCAATTAATATGATTAGAGCAATAAAGCCTGCAATCTGATTCTCATTGGATGAGCTAAATATTAGCGACACTACGTAACCATTAAAAGACCAGAGATAACCTGACAGTGCCGACAATAAGAATGAGACAAGGACTAAACCAATTACCCAACGGCGTTGCAGTCCAGCTTTGGCGTTACTGAAGTTTGCCCCTGTCAGGTTCGCACCGCTAAAGTTTGCGCCTCGAATATCGGCATAGCTAAAGTTTGCACCTGCAAGGTTTTGTCCTTTGAAGTTGCGTCCTCGGAGATTTTGACCGGAATAGTCTAAAGCCATCTGTAGTTTTACGCACTTAGGCAAATTTTACTACACGCTTAAGCTGATGAATAGTGCTGATAGCATTTCACAAAACTACTGCTATACTCGCGCGAATATCCAAGGCTCTCGCGCGAATATCAGAACTTCATTAATGAGTATTCGAGGTTCATTCACGAATATCCAAGGCTCTCGCGCGAATATCAGAACTTCATTAATGAGTATCCGAGGTTCATTCACGAATATCCAAGGCTCTCGCGCGAATATCAGAACTTCATTAATGAGTATCCAAGACTCATTCACGAATATCCAAGGCTCTCGCACGAGTATCAGAACTTCATTAATGAGTATCCAAGACTCATTCACGAATATCCAAGACTCACGCGCGAGTATCAAAAACTCCCGTGTGAGTCAGGACTTACGCACCAAGATTGTCTATGAAGATTGGGTGTAAGGGTGTGTGGCGGAAGGGTTTTAGATACATACACCCCTATACCCCTGTACCCCTACACCCTCGCCAAAACCCTTGATTTTGCGTTTTTATGCGTAAGTCCTATGAGTATTCAAGACTCATTAATGAGTATCAGAACTCCATATCTCTACAATCAACTCCGAAAAAATATCAAACTATCCTCACCAACCAGTAGCAATACAACTATAGAGCGAGTTAGCAATCCCTTTACTCAATGTCGAGTTTGTGTATTTGACAACTTGGAGAAGATTTCAATTGACTGGGTTGGTTTAAAATCTATTGTTCGAGTTGAACGAGTTGGGACTCGTGCTGGCAAACCTTATCACGAAACCGCTTACTACATTAGTTCGCTCTTATAGCAACGCCGAAAGTATCGAGAAAGATGGTGCGTTACGGCTAATTCTCACTCTCTTAAGTTCCGAAATCCTTGCATAGCCGTAACACACCCTACTCAATATTTGTCTGGATTGTTTTTCATGATATGTCTCCAATGTAGAGGCAATGGTTGGAAAGCCCCTACTAAATTTTGAAAAACCAACGGCGACGATACATTCCATAAAGAATTGTCCACCACAATAAAACCATGACTATGGCAAATGCAAGTGAACCATTGAATGTCCCAGCCCAAGGGCGAAATAGGTGGTCATAAATCCAGTTGTAGGTTGTGCTGCTGCCGATGTTAGTTTTGAGTAAAATTCTGGTGAGTATACCAGAACCAACAAACAAAAAGATGGCATTCAGTCCCATAACTTCTAATGGTAGTCCCCAGTTTTTCAAGTTGCGGACTTCGATGAGTTCATAACACAAAGCTAAAGTGAGTAATGCCCAACCTGCGGTAAAAACAACATAAGAACTTGTCCAAAGTTGTTTATTAATGGGAAATAAAAATCCCCACAATAATCCAATTACTAGGGCAATTAAACCAAAAATTACTAAATTTACACTCGTACGGCTTTTAATTGGCTGAGTGCGTAACCAGTCGCCTGTAAAATATCCCAAAAAGACGGTGACAACGGCTGGCAAAGTACTAAATAAACCTTCTGGGTCAAAGGAACCGCCGCGATAAATATGCTTACCTAGAATTATGCGGTCAATGTAACCACTGAGATTGCCTTCTGGGGTGAGATTTCCTGTGCCAAAGCCGGGGACGGGGATATATTGCATCGCCAGCCAGTAACCGATGAGGATAACAGCTGCTAATATCCACAACCAACGGCGGGAAAGGTTGAGAACTGCTAGGGATGCAAGTACATAAGCAAGGCTGATGCGCTGCAAGACTCCCATAATTCGCAGGGTGCTGAAATCGGGTGGTATGCCTTTAATTAACCAATCAAGGGTTAAAGAAACCAAGGCCAGGAACAAGCCCAGGGCAAATAATATCAGACCACGGCGGAAAATACGCTGATAGACAGTAGCCGTGGGGCGATTTTCTGGGGTGTACTTGGCGAAAGAAAATGGCATTGCGACACCGACGATAAATAAAAAGAACGGGAAAACCAAGTCTGTCGGCGTGCAACCATTCCATTTGGCGTGGTCGAGAGGAGGATAGACATAATCCCAATTACCGGGATTATTCACTAAAATCATAGAGGCGATCGCAATTCCCCGAAATACATCTAGGGAAGCAAGGCGCGTAGAGGGTGTAGAGGAATTTTTCATAACGTTATAGTTTAATCTGTTAAACGCTCCTCCAAAACTTTTGTGAACATCAAAGACATTTTTCTTAGTGGATTTTTACGTCTAGGACAGCAGCACAGGAATCTAATTCTTACCTCCTGCCTCCTGCCTTCTGCCTTCTGCCTCTTTCCACTTCAAATTGCTGACTCTTCTCCCCAGCCAGCCGCTATCATCCCCCCATCACCCAGCAGAGAATTTCGGGGTGTGTGGGTTGCGAGTGTTGCTAATATTGACTGGCCTTCTAAACCCGGTTTAAATACCAGCCAACAACAAGCCGAGTTAATTACAATACTCGATCGCGCGGCTAAATTAAAACTCAATGCCGTGATTTTACAAGTCCGTCCTGGTTGTGATGCCTTATACCAATCTACTTATGAACCTTGGTCAGAATTTTTAACAGGACAAATGGGTAAACCACCCGCACCTTATTATGACCCCTTAGCTTTTGCAGTGGCAGAAGCCCATAAACGTGGACTGGAATTACACGCTTGGTTTAATCCTTATCGCGCCCGTCATCCCCAAGGCAAATCAACTATTGCACCGAATCATATCAGCAAAACTCATCCAGAATTAGTCAAACGTTACGGCAAATATCTCTGGTTAGACCCCGGTGAAAAAGCCGTGCAGGATTACACCGTTCAAGTCATTATGGATGTTGTCAATCGATATGATATCGATGGTGTTCACATTGATGATTACTTTTATCCCTATCCCGAAAAAGACAGGAGAAATAAAACAATTGATTTTCCTGATCAAATTAGTTGGCAAAAATATCAACAATCAGGAGGGAGAGAAACCCGTGATGATTGGCGGCGAGAAAATGTCAACACCTTAATTCAACGACTTTATCAAAACATTAAAACTGCTAAACCTTGGGTGAAATTTGGTATTAGTCCTTTTGGCATTTGGCAACCAGGATTTCCCAAACAAATAGGCAATGAAAAAGGTTTTAATGCTTATCAAGAACTATATGCAGATTCTCGCAAATGGTTAATGAATGGCTGGTTAGATTATCTCTCACCCCAACTTTATTGGAAAATTGAACAGCCCCAACAAAGCTATCCTGTATTGTTGAATTGGTGGATATCACAAAACACCCAAGCTAGACATATTTGGCCAGGAATTTATACTAGCCGCGTTGGTCAAAACAACAGCACAGCTTGGCCTGCTAAAGAAATTGTCTATCAAATTAAAACCACTCAAGGTCATGTTGGTTCTGATGGCAATATTCACTTTAGTATGAAACCTCTGCTGCAAAATCGCGGCGGCATTGCAGATTTATTACCACAAGATGTTTATCACAATCCTGCATTAGTCCCGGCATCACCTTGGTTAGATAATACACCACCTGAAAAACCCCAAGTGAGTTTAGAAAAAGATGTGACTGGGACTAAAACAGTCCTCAGATGGCAACCCACAGGTAAACAACCCGTTTGGTTATGGGTTGTGCAAACCAAAACAGGTAATGAATGGAACACCAATATTGTACCGACTGGGCAGAATTCAACTTTGTTAAATAATAATCAAGTTGAAGATGTCGCTGTGTCGGCAGTGACTCGTTATGGTGTGCAAGGAACAAGCGCCGTTGTGGAAATTCCTCAATATCAAGCGAGAAAGTCTAATAGGATGTTTTAAAAGTCCTCTTAGAGAAGTCGGGGGTCTGAACAGATGTAATCATTGTGGAATTATTCGTTACAGAAATTCCAGATTTTCGTGTATTTAAATAATTTACTGTTACTTACCAACTTTTTCTATGTTAGGTTGGTAAGTAACAGATGAATTAAACACTGGCAATGAGTTTTAAACGCATTTTAGCTTTTAGTTGTTGGTTATTGTTCACTTGCCTGTTAGTTATTGGTTGTAATCAAGCAAATACAACCAACTCAGCCACAACTACTAGTCCAACAGCCCAAAGCACTACTTTAACTATTTCAGCCGCCGCTAGTCTCAAAGATGCACTCGACGCAATCAAACCAATTTACAATCAGGCAAAACCAAACGTTAACCTAGCCTACAACTTTGGTTCATCGGGTGCTTTACAGCAGCAAATTGAACAAGGCGCAAAAGTTGATGTTTTCATCTCCGCCGCAACTAAACAAATAGATGCACTTGAGAAAAAAGGTTTATTAGTTGATGGTACACGTAAAAATTTGTTGAAAAATCAATTAGTATTAATTGCCCCACAAAACTCGACAACCATATCAGATTTTAAAGATTTAACTTCGCCTCAAATTAAGAAAATTGCTTTAGGTGAACCAAAAAGTGTACCTGCGGGACAATATGCCCAACAAGTTTTGACTTCGTTAAAAATTGCTGACAAACTCAAAGGGAAGGTTGTTTACGCTAAAGATGTACGGCAAGCTTTGAATTATGTAGAGTCTGGTAATGCTGATGCAGGTTTAGTTTACCTTTCCGATGCAAAAAGTAGTTCAAAAGTTAAAGTGGTAACTACTGCACCAGAAAACAGTCATTATCCTATTGTCTATCCGCTCGCAGTCATTAAAAGTAGTCAAAATATTGATGCTGCTAAAGATTTTGAGCAGTTTCTATATAGTAGTAATGAAGCTAAAAATGTATTTGAAAAGCAGGGATTTGTGTTAGCTGGAGGTTGATAATTTAAGGCGTTAAAAAGTAAGCAAAGTTATTTAGATATGTTGGGGTGAAATCAGAAAAAATAATTAACCGCGGATAAACGCGGATGATTTTTTACTCTTCTACTATTGGGATGTTGGAAAATCTTTGATTGTATAAACTATGCCACAGGATTTGTCACCTCTTTGGATATCGCTAAAAACTTCATTATTGGCAACATTTATTACTTTTTTTGTGGGCATCGCTGCGGCTTATTGGATGCTCAGTTATCGAGGTAAAGCTAAATCTTTGATTGAGAGTATTTTTGTTGCGCCGCTAATTTTGCCACCAACAGTTGTAGGCTTTTTACTGCTGTTATTTTTTGGCAAGAATGGGCCTGTGGGGAAACTCATGGAGCCTTTTGACTTGACGATTGTTTTTACTTGGTATGGTGCAGCGATCGCAGCGACGGTGGTTTCTTTCCCATTAATGTATAAAACTGCCCTGGGAGCTTTTGAACAAATTGATGGTAATTTGCTGCGGGTGGCGAGAACCCTGGGTGCAAGTGAATCGAGAATTTTTTGGCGAATTAGTTTACCTTTAGCCTTACCGGGAATTTTAGCAGCGACGACCTTGGCTTTTGCCCGTGCTTTGGGTGAATTTGGTGCAACATTGATGCTGGCTGGGAATATTCCTGGACAAACCCAGACGATTCCAATGGCGATTTATTTTGCTGTAGAAGCAGGCGCAATGGATGAAGCTTGGTTTTGGGCGATCGCAATTATGGTAATTTCCCTGTCGGGAATTATTGCGGTGAATTTTTGGCAAGAAATCAGAGAAAAGGGAAGACACAGGGAAACAAAAACAAGAAAACCAGAAAGACGACTGGTTCAATCTGCTACTGTGTCTGCGCCAACTTCCGAAATCAGTTTGTTTGTAGACATTGAAAAAAAATTACCCAGTTTTCATTTACAAGTTTCCTTCAATACCAACGAGCAACCACTAGGATTGTTGGGCGGTTCCGGCGCTGGTAAAAGCATGATTCTGCGTTGCATTGCGGGAATCGAAACGCCAAGCAGAGGAAGGATAGTGTTGAATGGTAGGGTGTTGTTTGATTCTGAAAAAGGCATTAATGTACCTAGCCGCGATCGCCGCATTGGTTTTTTAGTCCAAAATTATGCTTTGTTCCCGAATATGACAGTGGCGGAAAACATCGCTTTTGGCTTACCCAAGGGATTATCTGCGCCAAGTGTACGAGTGCAAATCGAAGAACAACTCATAGCAATGCAGTTATCAGGATTGGGCGATCGCTATCCCCACCAACTTTCCGGCGGTCAACAACAACGGGCGGCTTTAGCCAGAGCCTTAGCTAGTCAACCAGAAGCATTACTTCTTGATGAGCCATTTTCCGCCCTCGATACTCATCTGCGGAGTCAATTAGAACAGCAGATGACCGAAACTCTAGCAGATTACCAAGGTGTGGCTTTATTTGTCACTCATAACATGGATGAAGCTTACCGAGTTTGTCCAAATTTATTAGTCTTGGAACAAGGTCAAGCAGTTCATCACGGTTCCAAATATGAAATCTTCGAGCGTCCTGCTAGTGTAAATGTGGCTCAGTTAACTGGCTGTAAGAACTTTTCTCGTGCTGTTGTTCAAGGAATCCAAACAATCCAAGCCCTAGATTGGGGTTGTCACCTGCAAGTTGTTCAACCAATTCCTGATGAACTCTCTCACATCGGTATTCGCGCTCATCAACTAATCTTTTCCTCAGATAAATCTCCAGTTAATACCTTTCCCTGTTGGTTAGTACGAACCAGTGAAACACCTCATCGGATGACATTATTTTTAAAACTACATACTGCCCCGAATAATCCGCAAGACTATCATCTACAAGCCGAGGTATTCAAAGAGAAATGGGTCAATATCAAAGACCAACCTTTCCCTTGGTACGTGCGTTTAGACCCTCTGCGTTTGATGTTGATGGAAAACTAGTATTGTTTACTCAGCATTTAAATTTATTTTTGCGCTGTGTGGATTCAGAATACACTGACTTAGCTTCAGACCCTTTTTCACCCCGTCAGTTAGAAGGTGATAAGCTGTTAAACATTTAAGAAAGCACATTGAGACTGCATGGTGGCAGGGAGCAAGGGAGAGGGTTTACAGCTTTTACTACTATGAAAATAGTGCAATTTAAATGACGATTAGCTTAAGTATATTTTTACCTGATATAGCAGTAGTCAGATATGTTAGGACAATTTGAAAACTGGAACGCTAGGCATAGTAAGACTTTTCCTCCAGCATAGCTGCCTTCTGCTATAGCTTATTTTATGACACAAAAAACTAAAAAAGACAGGTGTATCGCCTGTCTTTTTTAAAAAAGGATTTATCAGAGAATTTTAGAAATTCATTTCAGCAGCTTGAACTTTTTCAACCTGTTTCTTCTTGAGAACTAGCATTACTTGAGCTAACATTACCAGACAGATAAAGGCAATTAGCCAACCAACTCTGCTAGCATCTTGTAATACAATTTCTGTATCTTTTTGACCAAAACCACCAACGTTGGGGTTACTTGTCAAAGCATCACCAGATTTTACTGTTTGTCCTTCGGAAACAATCAGTTCTGGGCCAAGAGGAATTGTATCAGTGACTACATCACCCGCTTCGGTTGTGATGTTCACTAAATATTTCACGTTACCTTCACCATCATCTTCTTTGGCAATCTTGCTAATGGTGCCAGTAGCGGAAGCGTTGTAAACAGTGTTGTTGCTCTTTTCGCCAGTGGGATAAACTTGTCCGCGTCCTCTGTTACCGCCTACGTGAACTGAATACTTACCGAAGTGGATGTTTTTGTCAGTTGCAGGGTTAGGAGACAGAACAGGGAAGACAATTTCCTGATATTGTTCGCCAGGTAATGGGCC
Source organism: Nostoc piscinale CENA21 (assembly GCF_001298445.1). NCBI lineage: Bacteria > Bacillati > Cyanobacteriota > Cyanophyceae > Nostocales > Nostocaceae > Nostoc > Nostoc piscinale. The sequence continues at coordinate 1,873,502 of NZ_CP012036.1, forward strand.
AACAATAACTACGTTATCGGAACCTTCTTTGTAGGTTTGGAAGTAGGTGTCGCCGACTTCTTCTTTCAGTTCTTCAGGAATGCGGTCTTCAGGAGCAAGTTTGAAGCCTTCGGGGAGCATCAAAACTGCACCAACGTTTAAGCCAACTTTAGAACCATCTGCACCAACTTGCTGCACGCTGGTATCGTAGGGAATTTTTACTACAGCTTTAAATACTGTGTCGGGCAGCACTGATTGAGGTACTTCGACTTCTGTGGGCTTGGCTGCTAGGTGACAGTTAGCGCAAACGATTCTACCTGTCGGTTCACGGGGAGTTTCAGGATAGGTTTGCTGCGCCCAGAAGGGATAAGCAGCAGCACTTTGAGGCAAAGCAATATCGCTAGTAAAGAAGAATGTTACTGTAGCGATCGCTATAAGCAATGTTCTGGTAATTGCTTTAGCACTGCGAGTCAAACTCGCTGTTGTAAAGGCATTTCTCATCTCTATAAGGACAACGATTCTTGGATGAAGTAGTCGGTTATTGGTCATTGGTCATTAGTCAATAGTCAATGGGTGAAACTATTAGACTTTTGACTCAGCAACGCCACTGAGGGAGTCGGCAAAGCCGCCCAACGCAGTGGCTCCTCAGCACTCAGCACTAAAACTAAGCCCACCAAGGTTCTTCGCCAGTGCGGAAGTCGGTTTCAGTCCAGGGTGTGAGAACAATCTTGTCGTTTTCGGCTTTGGCGTGGCTTAAAGCCAAAGAACGGGGTGCAGGGCCTCGAACTACTTTACCAGTTGCGTCGTATTGAGAACCGTGGCAAGGGCATTTAAATTTGTTTTCCGCAGCGTTCCAAGGAACAACACAACCCAAGTGGGTGCAAACAGCGTTAATGCCGTAATCGGTGATTGCTTCTTTGCTTTCGACCACAATGTAGGTGGGGTCGCCCTTCAATCCTTGAACGAGGGTGCGATCGCCTACGTTATGGCTGGCCAGAAATTGACTAACGCTCACATCATTGCCTAGGCTGTCTTTTGCTGTTGTACCACCACCAGCACCACCAGCAGCCGGAGGAATAAAGTAGTTAACAACGGGATACAATGCACCCAGAGCTACTCCAGTGACAGTCCCAAAGGTGAGCAGGTTCATGAATTGACGACGACCCATATCGGGAACGTCCATTGATTCCGAAAATTGAGCCATATCCTACGCGCTCGCTCTTTGTATATTTTGTTTAAGCATTTTGACAAGAGTACTAATACTTGAGCAGCTCTTGTCTGGGTCGAAATGCTAACTAACAATGCTAAATTTCTTTGTTGCAAGATACTTTTAGCATCTTTTCTGTTAGCATTACATTTCTTTATATCCTTATCATACTTGAGTTACGGAACTTAACATCATAACTAAATGTAAAATCTAATTGAGAGAAGCTATGACAGGAAAGGAATTACACCAACTGTTGCTGGATAAATGGGGATATTCTTACGATGTCCAGTTCCGCCGTACCCAAGGCAAGATATTTCTGCAAGTCATGTGGAAATATCTTGAGCAAGCTTCTTTTCCCTTAACCGAGGCAGAGTACCAAGAACATCTTGATACCATCGCTAATTATCTTAATGCTTTAGATGGTACAGCACAGGTAAAAAATTTTATCGCTCAAACACGCGATCGCCCCCGACTGGGTAAAGCTGTCAGCATCCCACTCGATTTGGGGGAAAGAGCTTCTGAATGGATAGTGTAACCACTAAAATTAAACAATTAACACTAAATTTTCTGGTTGCTAAAGTTTAGTAATTTGGGTGCTAGATTTTTTGATGCCTAAATTAACAAAGTTTATCCGCTTGGAGAAATTCTAAAACTTTGGTAACTTTTCATACACGAATTTCTATAAGTTATTTGTATTACTTCCCTGTGAGTTTTACTAAACCAATTCCACCCATATAAAGCCCTAAAACAGCGCCTGCTAACAAAGCTTGGGTTAAAGGGTCGGTGGAAGGTGTCAGCACTGCACCTAAAACTACGGCTGCCATAATGACATATCGCCAGCCAGCCAGCATCCGCTCAGAAGAAACAATACCTAAATTGCCGAGCAATAATTGAATAATTGGAATTTGAAATGCTAAACCAGTACTAAATAACAACAGCAACACAAATTCAAAATACTTATCAATTGACCAAATTTGTTCTACTACATCCGCACCATAGCTAATGAAAAATCTTAAAGCGGCGGGAATCAGAGCAAAATAGGCAAATACTAACCCTCCAACAAATAACACGCTTGATCCCAAAACTATGGGCCCCAGTAGGCGACGTTCGCGGCGGGTCAACCCTGGCAAGACAAATTGGATAATTTGATAAAGGATAAAAGGGCTAGAAAGAACTAAGCCACTGTAGCCAGCAACTTTCAGAGAGACAAAGAAATACTCTCCTGGTGCAAGCTGGAGAAATTTTACTCCAGCAGCTGGTACTTCCAGTAATTGCACAATTGGCTTGACAGCCACAAAACAGCCAATCACAAAAATGACTACAGCTATTAGTGCATAAAATATTCGCTGTCTTAACTCTTCTAGGTGGTCGAAAAGAGACATTTCGACTTCACCCGGCAACTCATCAAGAGGATTGGTCTCAGGGTTGCCTTGTCCTTCTGGATCGATATCAGGATTGATAATGGTGTCAGCTTCAGATGAAGGAGTCATGAGTAGGCTATTAGGCAACATTTGTTAACTATTCTATTACTCATAGGTGTAAGGGTGTAGAGGTGTAAGGGTATGAGGGTTTTTCCTTACTTATACCCATACACCCTTGATTTTGCCTCTCACTAAGTAAGTCCTAGTAATCTGCCAAGACAACTTTGCGCTGAGTAAACATACTAGTCTCCTTTCATCCCAGGCTCGTAAAATCAGTTTCATCGGAACTGCTTTGTGCTGTACATACAAAAGTCTCTACTTAGGGAGTAGATAACTTCTACAGAGTCGAAAGTTAAAAAAATTCGTGGTGTTTCAGTAAAAATTTTGTATAGCTCAACAGGAATATTCAGCAAAGCCCACAAATTTATGCTACGCAATGTTACTGTATTTGTATTGCGTTACCCTTGACTAAACTGTATTTGTAAAACCTTAACCACAATAGTAAGTGTATGAACTAAGTTCTTCACAATACCTGTGTACTTAAAATTGACTAACGTATTAGTTAGTTAGTCAAGTCCAAAATTTGCCAGGGCATAGCAATAGACAAGGTAACTTATAAGCATTCCCAGCATCTTTACCACAATTGCGAAAGTAGTTTTTACTGCATCAAAACCCAGTCGTTTAATTTACAAACACTATGCTGAAGTCAGAAAAACACCCTTACCTGTCACAAGCTAAATCTGCTCAATTTAACAACAATGATGATGATGAGTTGCATATAGGCCAGATTTTTGCCATTTTGCGTCGTCGATTGTTGTTAATTTCTGGGATAACTGCTTTAGTAGCTACAGCAGCGGTGTTAAAGGCAGAAACCGACCCTCCAGTGTATCTCGGTTCGTTTGATATTTTAACGAAACAGGTAACTGGTGAGACAAAGGTAATAGCTAGTGTGCCTCAAACAATTTCTGATGAAGACGCAACTCCAAGGGTTGCAGCCTCATCAGGTAAAGGAGATGGTGGTAATACAACTATTCAAGTCTTACGTAGTCCCAGAGTACTCGATCCGATTGTTGAAAGGCTCAAGCCCAAATATCCATACATTACTTATAATTCTCTAGTTTCTGGCTTAACCATCGGCTCACAATCACCTGATATTTTAACTGTCCAATATACGCACCCAGACTCAAAATTAGTTAGTGATGTTTCTAAGCTATTAGCTGATGCGTATTTAGGTTATAGTTTACAAGAACGTCAATTAGATGTTGATCAAGCAATTGAGTTTGTTAATAAACAAAGACAGCCAATAGAAGCAAGAGTCAAATATTGGCAAAATCAACTCCGCAATTTACAAGTAGAAAATAATTTAATTGATCCAGCCCAGAGAGCGCAAGAATTAGCAAGTCAACTTGCTGGATTGCGACAACAGCGCATAGAAAACCGCTTACAACTAGAACAATTAGTCGCCAGATATCAAGATTTACAAAGAGAATTAGCCAGAAACCCTGGTGAAAAGGCAGGGAATTCTTTGCTGAGTGAAAATGGGCGTTATCAAAAGATACTAGATCAAATACAAGCCATTGATATTGAAATTGCCCAAAAAGCAGCAGTATATACACCAGATAATCCAGCTATGCTGACGCTAACAGATAGGAGAGCTTATTTGCTTCCTTTGTTGGCTGGCGAGGAAATGCGTCTGCAAAAAGAATTGCAAAGCCAAATTCGCTCTGTTTCTGCCCGTGATAAATTTTTGTATGACAAAATCACAACTCTGAATAACGATGTCAGATACTTAGCTACTCTGACTCGTACCTATACCAATATTCAGCAACAATTAGAAATTGCTAACAGTTCTCTGACGCAATTTACTACTAAACAACAAGCACTAGAAATTGAAAAAGCTCAAAAACAACAACCTTGGCGATTACTTGATCCCAAATTAGCAACAGTTAATAAACCAAGTGCAATTTCTAACAATGCCAAGTTGAACTTAGCAATTGGTAGCCTTTTAGGACTGGTGTTGGGTATAGGGGCAGCTTTAATTGTTGATAAATTGAGTAATATTTTCTACTCTGTTCAAGAGTTGAAGAACAGTACTAAGTTGCCATTACTGGGAATTGTACCTTTAAGAAAAGAATTAGAAGCAGCACCACAATCAACTTTATCTAGAGGTTTACAACAAACGAATCGGGCTTCTTTCTTTGAAATTTTCCGATCGCTCTACACCAATATCATGTTACTGGGTTCCGATGACCCGATTCGCTCTTTGGTAATTAGCTCTGCTGGCCAAGGGGATGGTAAATCTACGGTGGCTGTACATTTAGCACAGGCCGCTGCGGCAATGGGGCAGAGAGTGTTACTGGTAGACTCTAACCTGCGTTGTCCTATTTTGCACCTGCGTTTGGGTATATTGAATGTTCAGGGTTTGACTGATGTCATTGCCCAAGATTTAGATTGGGAAAATGTAATTGAGCGATCGCCAATTGAAGATAATCTATTTGTGATGACTGCGGGGCCAACACCTCCCGATTCTGTCAGGTTACTAGCTTCTAAGAAAATGCAGGATTTAATGAACGAACTGCAAAGCAACTTTGATTTAGTAATTTATGACACTCCCCCATTACTCGGATTTGCTGATGCTTACCTGCTAGCATCTAATACCAATGGTATTGTCATGGTAGCTGGCTTGGGTCATTTAAAACGTACTGCCCTCAAGCAAGTATTGGAAGAAATTCAAATTTCTGGTACACCCCTGTTAGGGATGATTGCCAACAAATCAAAAGATTCCACACCTGTTTCCCATGACTACTATCAGCAATATTACAAAAAGAGTACCAGTACTGAAATTGTAGAAGTAGAAACACCAAATAGCGACGAACAAGCTAACTCTGTTTTTAGAGGCATCAGACGACGCTAAATTAAAGGTTGTCCTTTGTCACTACCAATGACTAATGACAAAGGACAAATGACAACTTCAACTTGCCAACCCACAACACAAAATATTATATTTACGCATCCGGTGATTTTAAAGCTTGGTCTAAAACTTGTCGCGCTTGTTCTGCTTTAGCGCGTGCTTCTTGGTAACGCAGATTTGCTTGAGCGAAATTTTTGAGAACTTTAAAACCTTCTTTCAGACGTGTAATTTCTTCTTCGGTGACAGCGTTATCCGAGAACAAAATATCAACAGCTTTACGAAGTTCTAAGGCTTCCGTGCGAGATTCTTGCACTTTCAACTTGAGTGTCGCTAAATTACTTAACACTTGGACTGCTTGAGTAATAGCATCCTCACTATTGCTATGGTCACTGGTTGATTCTTTGACCTCAATTAATTGTTGCGGTCCGAATCCTTCTTCTAATTCCGTGGGGAGTTTACCTGCATCCATCAGTTCCATCAACTGATCCATTGCTTTATCACGAGCTTTAGCAGAATCTTTGCCAGGAACAGTCAGGATAATTTCTGGGCTTTGGGCGAGAGTATACTGAACCATATTTGAAGACAGAAAATTTGCTGGTTAACCAAGCCAGGGCAAATAATTCTAACATGTGGGCAGTGAAGATTAATATCTCTGAGAATAAAAAATTAATTATTCTTGTGGCTAATTTTGTGACTTTATGGGGATTTAATTACCACCTGATCAAGCCATCAAAAATAAAACTTTATACTAGAGAAAGATAGAATCAATTGAAACAGGAGGGGTGAGCAATGGCTCCCAATCCCGCTATCATGAATGCTGTGGAGCAACTGGGTTATCGAGTTACCATTGGTGATGTCGCCACCCAAGCAGGCTTAAAAATTGCAGAAGCAAATCAAGGTTTACTGGCATTAGCTACTGATGCTGGTGGACATTTGCAAGTAGCGGAAACAGGTGACATTGTTTACCTATTTCCACAGAATTTTAGGGCAATTTTACGGAATAAATATTTCCAGTTACGTTTGCAAGAATGGTGGCAAAAAATTTGGCAGGTTCTTTTCTACCTGATTCGCATTTCTTTTGGGATATTTTTAGTTGTTTCGATCGCGTTAATTACTATTAGCATCATTATAATAATCACTGCTGCTAGTTCCGATCGCGATAACGACAGTCGTGGTAGTAATTACCGCGGTGGTGGCTTCTTCTTTTTCCCCGATTTATTTTGGTATTTTAGTCCCAACTACTACGATACTTCCTACCAACAAAGGCGACAAAACAGCCGTCAAGGTAGAGGTAGTGAGATGAATTTTTTTTGAAGCGGTGTTTTCCTTTTTATTTGGTGATGGTAATCCTAATGCCAAATTAGAAGAACGCCGTTGGCAAGAAATAGCTACTGTCATTCGCCGTCAGGGTGGTGCAGTCGTAGCAGAACAAATTGCACCATATTTAGACGACCTTGGCCCCAGTTATAGACAAGAGTACGAAGATTATATGCTGCCTGTACTGTTGCGCTTTAACGGAGAACCAAAAGTGAGTTCCGAAGGGCAAATTATTTATTATTTTCCCGAATTACAAGTGCAAGCTAGTCAAAAAGGTCGTCAGTCAGTACAACCTTATTTAGAAGAATCATCTTGGCGTTTTAGTCAGGCTGATTCTGGACAAATTATGTTGAGTGCTGGCTTAGGAGTTCTCAATTTTGTGGGCGCTTTAATCCTGGGAAATTTATTAAAAGATGGGATTGCGGCTGCACAATTAGGCGGATTAGTTGTTTTTGTCCAAGGAATTTATTGGCTGCTTTTGGCTTACGGTATAGGGTTTTTGGGCGTACCACTAGTACGTTATTTCTGGATTCAGTGGCGCAATCAAAAAATTACAGCAAGTAACCGCGATCGCCTGTCTCGCGCCAGACTATTAACTAACCCAGATAGAAATTTGCAGCAAAAAATTGACTTTGCCCAACAGTTTGCCACCGAAAACATCATTGAAAACAAAGATTTAGTCTACACTACCGAAACCGACTTATTAGAACAGGAAGTTCTGAACTCTGCCCAAATCGAAGCAGAATGGCAAAAGCGTCTACAAGGTGGAGAATAATTGATGAAGTGTGAAGGATAAATTTCATACTTCATACTTCACACTTCATACTTTCCCCTTACTTCGCTTTAATCGGTGTGAGGGCTACACCTTGATAATAATGTCCCAAAATTTGCAGGTGATTAATGCCCCGTCGAGCTAGGTTGTACGCGCCCCATTGGCTCATTCCTAAAGCATGGCCATAACCTAAGCCTTGCAGCACAAAACTACCATCTGCACTTTTACTGACATTAAAACGAGTACTTCTGAGTTTCAGTGCAGTACGTACCGCCTCACCTTCCAGGACTTTTGTACCTTTATCGCCAACAATTTTTAAGGCTTTGACACTGCGGAAAGGCGAGTATTTTTCGGGAATGATGTCCTTAACATTGCCGACACCAGAAATTCTGGCGCTAATTTCGGCAGGTGAGAAAGTTTTGACCCAATTGCATTCTTTGACATCTTGATCGTAGTCTTGTACAGCCCGCAGGTAAGGCAAAGTATTTCCCCAGACATCTTCCACATTTTCGGTATGTCCGCCCGAACAAGCATGGAAAACAGAGAGAATAATTTTGTTGTTATAAGTTAGGACTTGCCCCGCCGTACCATCAACGGCTGCGTAAGTAGAAGGAGACTCACTCTTGACTCCTTGATAAATTTGCCAGCGATCGGGACTATCACCTAAATCGTAGATGGGGTTATTGCGTTGTTTTTCTCGTTCGTAGAGAGCGTAGGTGCGAGCTGCGATCGCTTGGGCTTTCAGGGCTTCTTGCGGCCAGCTAGTATCCATTTCGCCGCCAATCACACTGTAGAGGTATTCTTCCGCATCCACCCAGTTAACCGCCGTTAAACCTTTTTCTGTGGGGACAACCAAGGTTCTGCCGCGATACCAGCGATCGCCAATATATACAAATCCTTTACCCGTTGGCTCAATCCAAAATAAACCAGATTGCCACTTATCTAAAGCCACTCCGCCTGGAACTGATTGGGCGTAATAGGCACTCATGGCTGGCAATTGTCCTAGAGTTTTTCCGGTACTATCCTTTACCAACGCAGCCGTAGAACTACCGACCTTAACTTGATTAACTCCCCTCTCAATCGCCACGCGTAAAATCACCGATGCTTGAGCTGGAGCAACCAAAGCAATCCACAAGAGGATACCCATCCACCAATGCCGGAATTTAACCTGAGAAAATAAAGAGCCTAAAAACAGTTGGAATTTCATGCTGATCATCTAATCGTACTAGTATCTGCTTGACGCTTTTGGCATCTACCACTCAAGATGAGACAGTTCTCCAACATAGGAGGTTGCCGCCTCCTATCAATTATGCAATGTATTTTTAGTAGGCAACCAAAAAAGCACAGAGCAGAAAATTAATGGTAAATGACTATAATTAAACCTGCTGGTGGCTCCTTACGCCATTAGCGATAATACCAATTAAATTTAAATGGCTCAAAATTTCTTGAGCTTGCATTAAATCACCTTGAGTTAGTTGACCCATTCGCCCTACCATGACAATTTCATGGCAATATCCAGCTAAAATTCTCGCATCGGCTGTACCCAAAATTGGCGGCGCATCAACTAACACTAAGTCATAGCTTTGCTCAAATCCCTTGATCAGTTCTTTCATCCTCTGAGAACTGAGTAACCTGATAGTATCCTCTGGTTTTGGCCCAGCAGTCAAAACATCAATTAACGGGTGAACAGGCTGGATGTAATTATGAATGTGGTTGCTTGTTTCATCCAGTAATAAGAGAGATAAACCCCAATCATTGGATAATTGCAGCATTTTATGTAAATGGGGATACCGCAGATTGGCATCAATTAAGAGAATGCGTCGGTGCATTCTGGCTGCACTAGCCGCCAATCCCAATAACACAGTCGTCTTTCCTTCGCCTGATAAAGCAGAAGTAAACATCAAAGATTTAAAAGGTAAAGGAGACTTAGATATTTGCAGATTTTGATAGAGAATATCTAAGGTTTCATGACAAGGTAACCAACTGTCAGTTTCGGCAAAAGTAGAAGCTATATTATTTTGTTTATGACCTGAAATGTTTGGCAGCCATTTTTTCAAGCCTCTGGGTGCTAGTTTCGGGACAGAACCTAGTAACCGTAAATTTGTTGACTGCTGTAATTCTTTTGTAGAATAAATAGTACGGGTAAACATGCCCCAACTTAAGGCGATCGCAATCCCTAAAATTGGACTCAGTACTACACCTCCTAACAACAGTGATAATCTGTTAATTCCTGTTAGTTTGCCTAAACTCGGTTCTTCTAACACCTCCCATGCCAACCCGCCTTGGGCAATTTTTAAACCTAAAGATTGTTGTGTTTGCAATAATTGTTCCAGTTGTTTACGTTTAGCTTGTACCTCTGGCAATAAACGGTTATATTGTGCCAATACACTTGGATATCGGCTAAATTCTAACCTGAGTTTTTGTTCAGTTTCAGCTAGACTTTTTTCGTTAGCAATTAGTCCTAAAGCTGTAGTTTGAACTTGAATTAATTCTTGTAATAATTGCGGATCAGCGCCTTCTGTTTGTATTTCATTATCAGTAGATGGTTTAATATCTTCTAATAATTGATTTGACTCTCTTTTTAAAAGTATTAACTGATTTTGGCGTTGCTCTTTGAGTTGTTGGATTATAGGAGACTCATCTGTATAGCGTTTCTGCTCTTTAGCTAAAGCAAGTTCTGTCTTTTCAAAATCATCCAATATTGTTTGGTAGCTACTTGATTGGTCTAAACGAGCCGCCATTCTGGCTTTGTGAGATGAAGCAGCAACTTCTTGTTGTAAGTTATTATAGCGGGCTTGGACATCTTGAATTTGAGCGCGGGTGATTTGTAGTTGTTGTTGCACCGCCGCCAACGATTCAATCAAAATTTTGCTTTGTACTTCCGGATCAAGTAGATTATGTTTCCGGCGAAAATGCTCTAAATTTTTTTTCCGCTTGATTCACCTCTTTTTTCATTTGCGGTATACGAGCATTAATAAAAGCCAAACCTTTATTTAAACGTTCTTTTTGCTGTTGAAGCTGATAATTTTGATAAACTTGCTGTAGTGCTTGTAAAACTTTTTGGCTTCTAACTGGATCTTCATCACTGAAGGTCACTTCTAATATTTGTAAGGGCAGATTATTAGAGATGATTTTTTCGTCTAACCTAGTTATAGACAGCTTGGCTTGCTCGCCATGAATTTCTTCGACTGTAATATCTGGATATTCTGGCTTTAGTAAAGATACAGCTTCTGCAATGAGTTGGGGACTCAAAAGCATTTTCATCTGTGCTGTGTAATCTACAACTGGTGAGTTTAATCCCACAATTTCACTACCAGCAAAATTCATCATATTACTAGCTGTGTTGCCTGCATTTGCATCAGCAGTCACAAGTAACTGCATAGAACTTTGGTAATTAGTTTTATTATTAATTGCAACTAAACTAATCACAGACATCGCCGCAAAAGAAACACCTAATACTAAATAGCGCCGACGACGCAAAATAGCAGATATTTGTTTAATATTAAATTTGTGAAATGGTAAGTTTAGAGTAACTTGTTGTTGATTAAAAATCATCTTAGCCTCTACGAAATATTTACTTATTTAATCGATTCACTATAATCAAATCCAGGAATATTTTTAGTAATTACAAAAATATTTGATTTTTATAAATTAGAAAATCAAATTATGCAATTTAATTTGGTAGAGTTTTCGCCACTTATGAATCTATTGATTCAATAAAAATATTTTTTGAGCGTAAATAATTCAAAAGCAATAGTCAATACTCTCGATAAATCTTCATTAGATGCTACTAATGAAAATTTTGTTACAACCAAGATAATTTAAATCACAATATCCTAGTAGTGATAAATAATGCTGGTATTACAGTAGAAAGATATATTGCTGGCAGTTTGAATTAACCCAAGTAAAGAACAATACTTAGATGTTTCAATAAAACATGAGTAAAATAAGCTCACTATCTAATATCAGACTTAGTTTGGCTAAGTAAATTAACGAAAATATTTTATGTAAAATGTTGGAAAAATATCTGTCAGCCAGAATTGAAAATCACAATTATTTGTATAGAACAATATAGTAATTATCTCGAAAAAATATAACTAGTTAATAACCGTGTATTCTATTTTTTACTGGCAATGAATAAAAAAAAGTTATTTTTTAGCTGTTGTAATAAATAAGTTAAGTGAAAAAATTTATAAACTTACGAGATTCTTCCTGGTAAACGCTGAGGTAGCGCGTATGGACAAAATTTGGCTTATCCCAAGTTGTTCACAGTTGGATATGCTTATATCGATGGGAAAGGTTTAACCCAACCTGATTGAAGAGCTTTATCCAAAACGATCGCAGCTACAATAAACCACAGCACACTTTCACCAGCTAACACAACACCCGCCAAACTCCAGTCAAGTTCTAGCTGTGCTAACCCCCGCACTAAAGCAAAAGCCATCACCCCACCAGCGTTGAGTTGCGGATTTTGGTCTTGGCGAATGATATAACGGTAAGTGACACCAAACAGTAAACCAGAGAAAGTGGCGATCGCCCAACTGATCAACAACTGCCAATCCCACTTCACTTGTAAACTAATCAGTATCTCAAAATATCTTGCCAACACCAGAGTATTAAGTAAACTTGTTATCAAGCAGATAACACCCAGCGATAAACCGCCAATTATCCCTGCTTTGAGAGACTCCAAGCGTTCAGCCATCAGTAGTGGATCGGAAATTTTCATGGTCGAAATGGGGAGTAGTGAGTGGAGAATGGGGAGTAGGAACAATCTGATTCAGACTTCACACTTCAGACTTCCTCGTATCCAGTTCCAGGTATGATAAATATTAGAGACCTTTTGTAATGATTTGCAAAATTTAAAACTATGGGAATTTTGACATTGGGATGGGTATCATTGTTAGTTGTGTTCACTTGGTCGATCGCAATGGTAGTTTGGGGACGCAACGGACTGTAGGAGAATCGTGGAAAGTCCATTTCTGAGTATTCTGGCATTACTGGCGTTAGTACTGTTAATCGCAGTTACTGGTGGCGTTGGTTACTTAACCTTGGCGGATTGGCGCGATCGCCGTCTTCGGGAAGTCGAAAAACGAGAACAGCGCCGCGCATCGCCCAAAAAGCGATAATGCGATCGCAGTTGAATTATTTTCTTACAGGAATGCGATATTAGCGATCGCATTCCTGTCTTGTTTGTATTTATTTCAAAGACAATAGCGATCGCAAACAAAATTTTTTGTACTATTTTGATATCAATCAAAACTGCTGAATTAGCAACAAAATCGACTAATATAAATCTTAATTTTTATGCTTAACTTACTCTCATTACTTGTTCATCACATTACTTATTAATCAATTTGTTAAATTTACATAAAATCTTTCAGAATTTGTTTTGATTGTTTAAATTATTTGTATAGTCTAGGATGAGGAACTTGTAAAGATTACTTTTTGGGATACAAATTTATTTTTTTATAAAAAATCAGAGTTCTATAAGATGTTGTTTTAAAAGTGATAGGCTGTGATTAAAATAACATTTTTACCCCCCTTAGTCCCCCGTTGAAAAGGGAGGAAACAAGAAAATCTAAGTTCCCTCCCCTTGTAAAGGGGAGGGTTAGGGTGGGGTAAAAAATATTTGATACATCAGTCATGACTTTTAAAACATCCTCTAATAAATTCAACTTAGAGATGATTTATTAAGTAACCCTTAAATTTTCGTGTGTGTTGTAGCAATGGGTAACGCACCAAAAAATCCTGAGCAATATAAGATTGGATAATCAAATCTAAAATGATCAATTTTATTCTTACTGAGTAACTTTTAATTCACGTAAATCATCATAAATTAATTTATCTATAAATCAAATCTTTGAATGTTATCTTTTTGAGAAATTAGGGAACTCTACAATAGAAGACTTTCAATATTTAAAGTCCTACCAGGAATGGAAAACTCTTACACCATAAAATCAGATTCAAAACAAACAGAATATCCATCAGAAAACCCATTCTTCTCAGTTCAGAGTGAGAAGCAAAAGGCCTTATCTGGAGTCATTGCCCGGATTCGAGAAACTTTAGACATAGATACCATATTTAAAATTACAGTTACAGAAGTCCGACAATTACTCAAAACTGATCGCGTGGGTGTGTTTCGTTTTTATCCTGAATTGGGATGGGAAGGGGAATTCATCTATGAAGATGTCGGTTCCGAATGGGTTTCAGCACTATCGGCTAAACTACGCGATCATTGCTTTGCTGCGGAATTTGCCGGACTATATCAAGAAGGACGAATTCATGCAATAGCAGATATATATCAAGCTAGTGTCAGTGATTGCCATGTCGAAATTTTAGAGCGATTCCAAGTCCGAGCTAACGTCGCAGCCTCCTTGATGAAAGGAAAAGAATTATGGGGGTTGTTATGTATTCATCAATGTAGTAACCCTCGCCAATGGGAAGAATCAGAAATTGAGTTTGTGCAACTGATCGCAGCACATTTAGGAGTTGCTTTACAGCAAGCTGATTATCTCGAACAAGTAAAAATCCAATCAACACAACTAGCACAAGCACAAGCCAGGGCAAAAGCAGCCGAATGGCAAAAAACCATTGCCATCACTGTGGAAAAAATTCGCCAATCTCTAGATTTAGACAGCATTTTCCGCACCAGTACCGTGGAAATCAGACAACTGTTAAATGCGGATCGCGTCGCGATTTATCGCTTTAATCCTGATTGGAGTGGTGAATTTATCTTTGAATCAGTAGCAGAAGGTTGGATTTCGCTGATTGATGAACAGTCAAATCAACCACAATTAAAAGAAAATGTCAGCGAGTGTAGCGTCAAAGATTTAGCTGAAACCCCCATCATGGATACGTATTTACAAGATACAGAAGGGGGGATGTTTGCCAGAAGTGAAGTATATCGTATTTGTTGTGATATTTATGATTATGGTTTTACTGACTGTTACATCAAACTATTAGAAAGCTATCAAGCCAGAGCTTATGTGATTATTGCCATTTACCACGGTCAAAAGCTATGGGGTTTATTGGCAGTGTATCAAAACTCCGGTCGCCGCGATTGGCAAGAAGATGAAGTTTATTTACTTACCCAAGTTAGTACTCAACTAGGTGTAGCTTTACAACAAGCAGAATTTTTACAACAAATGCAGCTGCAAGCAGCAGAACTGAGTAAAGCTGCTGAACGTCAAAGGGCGCTGGCAAATACCGTTGAAAAAATTCGCCAATCCCTAGATATTGACGCGATTTTTAAAACCACTACCCAAGAAGTGAGAAGATTTTTGGATGTGGAAAGAGTCGCAATTTATCGCTTCTATCCTGACTGGAGTGGTGAATTTGTCGCTGATTCCATTGTGGATGGTTGGACACCAATTGTTAAACCCCAGCCAGTGACAGAACGTGTCTTATTAAAAGAAACCCAAGCTGGTAAATATCCCCGTCACGAAGTGTTTGTGCCAATATCCCAAGGCGAAAAGTTATGGGGATTGTTGGTAGCTTATCAAAACTCCCAGCCTCGTTATTGGCAAGATGAAGAAATCAACTTACTCGCGCAGGTTGGTATACAGTTAGGAGTCGCATTACAGCAAGCAGAAGCTTTAAAACAAGTGCAGTTGCAAGCTGAACAACTAGCAAAAGCCGCTGAACGCGAACGCAAAGCCGCAGAAAGAGAAAAAGCCTTAGCTGCTACAGTTGAGAAAATCCGCCAATCTCTGGACTTAAATACAA
Source organism: Nostoc piscinale CENA21 (assembly GCF_001298445.1). Classification (NCBI taxonomy): domain Bacteria; kingdom Bacillati; phylum Cyanobacteriota; class Cyanophyceae; order Nostocales; family Nostocaceae; genus Nostoc; species Nostoc piscinale. Next base: position 1,888,834 of record NZ_CP012036.1, read on the forward strand.
TTTTTGTCACCAGTACCAAAGAAGTGCAGCGGTTGTTAGAAGTAGATCAGGTGACAATTTATCGTTTTCGTCCTGATTGGAGTGGCGAATTTGTGGCTGAGTCAGCAGCCCCAGGCTGGGCTTCAGTCCGCAAACTTTTGAGTGTCATTGCCAATGACTACTTACAAGCAACCCAAGGCGGAGATTTTGCTAAGGGACACACTCTGGTAGTCAGAGATATTTATAACAATCAAGAGGCGCATAAATATATATCTTTGAGCCAATTGATGGAAGCGCGATCATATATGATTGTGCCGATTTTCCAAGGTGATAAACTTTGGGGATTACTAGCGGCTTATCACAACACCGCAGCCCGCAATTGGAAAGAAGATGAAATCGATTTATTAGTGCAGATTGGTAATCAATTAGGTGTCGGACTCCAGCAAGCAGAATTATTAGAACAAACTCAAACGCAAAAAGAAGAACTCCGGCAAACTCTCGAAGAATTACAGCAAACTCAAAGCCAATTAATTCAAAGTGAAAAAATGGCTGGCTTAGGGCAATTAGTTGCAGGCATAGCCCACGAAATTAATAACCCAATTAGTTTTATTTTTGGCAATATTACTTATTTACATGACTATACTGAAGATTTACTCACCTTGCTAAGGATGTATCAGAAACATTATCCCAGAGCTAAAGCTGAAATTCGAGAATTTGCCGAAAAAATAGATGTAGATTTTATTACTAATGATTTGCCGAAAATGCTTCATTCTATGACAATGGGAGCGGATAGAATTTCGCAATTAGTTTTATCTTTACGCACCTTTGCTCGATTGGATGAAGCAGAAAAAAAACCTGTGGATTTACATGAAGGAATTGAAAGTACTTTGTTGATTCTGCAACATCGACTGCAAGCAAATGATCATTCTTCAGGAATTGAAGTTATTAAGGAATATAGTGAATTACCAAGTGTAGTTTGCTACGCGGCGCAGATGAATCAGGTATTTATGAATATTCTCAATAATGCTATTGATGCGTTAGAAGATGCGGTAAAGAATGGCAAAATCATAGACCCGCCGAAAGTTTGGATTCGGACAAAAGTTACAGAAGAAAATACTATTCAAATAAAAATTGCCGACAATGGTTGTGGTATTCCCCATAATCTGCGATCGCGCATTTTTGAACCGTTCTTTACCACTAAACAACCAGGCCAAGGTACAGGTTTAGGTTTATCCATCAGCTACCAAATTGTTGTAGATAAACATGGTGGGAACATCAAGTGTGTTTCTTCATCAGGAAAGGGTTGTGAAATGTTAATCGAAATTCCTTTGTAAGTATGTTGGTAAAAATTAGGCTAAATAGTTATGGTCGTCATTTGTCCTTGGTCATTGGTAATTAATTTATAATTGAAAAATACAATAGATGTGGGAACCCAACAAATTTTTAATCATGTTGGGTTTCATACTGTCAAATCAACATTGAGTTTTGAGCTTACCACTCAAGGTATTGAGATTGATTTGGCTAGGCCAGCCTAGAGGAAGATTACTGGAATTGTATCCGCGATCGCGTAAATCTTGGATATAGCGATTACGAATATAGGTAGTATCAAAGTTACCCAAACCATTAAAATACACATCTGTTAAGTGAGCCGGATCTAAAGCCATCTCACCTCTGTAAACTGCACCATCATTGGAATCATCCCAACCCCAAGGTGTATTGGCAGAATTGTTGCTACAAGTTGGTAAACCAGCACCACAGCCACCGCTAGAATCTCCTCTGAAGGTTCCCCAGTTGGCATAAGTTATCCCTGTAGAACTAGAGGCTTGGTTTAATTGATTTTGCCACAAACCACCAGAGGCAAAGACATCAATTAAGGAATACAATACACTGCGATCATTACCCGATGCGGGTACTTCCGCAGTAGTTGTAGAAGGATAGTAGATAATGCCATCTGCACTGCTGTTTCCATCAAAATTGCCGGCGTAAGGCCAAGCTTTTAAGCCATGTCCCTTAGCTTCCTGAGTCGTCAACGGATGCAGAGAACCGTTATAACTACTCAGAGTCAGGGTTCCATCAATACTTTCGGAACCATTGGTCAAAGGACTAGTACTTGGCGTAAAGGAATAAAAGTCGGTATGGAAGACAGTAACAACACCTTCGAGTTTGCCATAAGTAGAACCATCCTTACGCACGATCGCCAGTAAACCTTCTAGATCATTTTCGTGTTCTTGGTCGAAGGGAGTATCAGTCCAATCTTGGGGATGAAAAAAAGAATAGGTGATAAATCTGTGAGTACAAGTCTCAGCCACAGAATAGTAAGCATAAGCATTTAAGGGATAAGCCGTCAGATTATCCCAATTATTTGTTCCTCGCCAATCTCCGTCATAGTTAAACCGTGTAATATAGTCACTGCTATATTTGGTACTATCCGTATCTTGATAGTGAATTGGCGCGTGATAAGCCGCTAAATCTAAATCTGTGGGAGTTTGGGCAATTCCTTTCAACTCTGTTAAAGTACCAAGGGCAATTGCTACCGTCATCCCAAGCGCCATCAGCAAAACTTTTTTCCAAATCATCTGTTCTCACCCTGGATGATCAATTAAACTCAGGATGACAGCAGATATTTAAGAACTGATTTGAATCAAGTTAAAAATATCTAAAAATACAGGAGAATGGCGAGCAGTTGATGGTAAAACTATGAAAGCTAAAGTTGCTGAAAACCATCACATCAACAAAAAATCTTCGACTGAATAAAATCAGCCAGCAATTTTAAACATAAAAAAAAGGTAGAAAAACCTACCTTTCTAATGGCTGGGGCGCTAGGATTCGAACCTAGGGATGGCGGGACCAAAACCCGCTGCCTTACCACTTGGCGACGCCCCATCGCTTCACCTCTGTTAATATAGCAGTCCGAGGTGGGTGAGTGTCAAGTGTTTTGCTAGGAAATTTTGGAAAAACGTTGGAAATGCTATTGAATAGCAATGGTTCTAGCAAACTGTTTGCAGTTACTTCACCCGGTCTTCTAGAGGAAAACTGTACCAGCTATACCAGTGACGGACTGCTAACCACACTGCTGAGAGTAAAGCTGCTCCACTTAAGGTTAAACCACTAAATGGAACTAACAAGCCAAACACAGGTAACACCGCCCCAGCAATCGAACAAATGATCACAGCAATAGCAGCGATGCGGTTTGAACCTAATCCCCAACTCAATGTGAGGAAAATCAGGGAAATCATTGTCCAGGCTAGTTCAGGATTCATGAAGCGAGCCAGATAGGTCAAGGTTAAAATACAGGCAAAGAATATCCCAGATGCGATCGCTACATTTTTCAAGCTCATGGGTACTGACAAATACAACAGCAATATCCACCAAAGAAATATTGCTGGTGCTAATAATAATAACCTGGGTAGAATCCCCGTATTACGGATAGGTGCAGTGTTGGTAAAAACTCCAAAGGGATTTTTCACCGAAACATTGTCATTGAATATCCAACTATACTTAGTACTGCGGCCATCAGCTTTAATTTCGTTTGGTACAATCCCACTCGCAAATTCCACAGGCGCAAAATTAGCCGTTGCTGTCAGGCGGAAATTGGTCAGCATTTGTCCTGTAGCATTGTAAACCCAGCGTGGCCCGCTTTGAGCTTGATAGGTGACGCGAAAGTTCGCAGTCTCTCCTGGCGACAAACGAAAGGGAAATCCATAATCTCCAGGGTTAGGCGGTTCCAGTCGAGTCCCAGAACGTTCCACTTTGTAGTTAGCCAGCAGTGAATAGCCGTCGGGTGGTGGTGCTTCAAAGAAAAAACTTTGATTATCTTTAAGTCGATTGACGACTTTGTAATCTGCACTGTAATCTATGCGATAAACGGCACTACGACCTTGCACATCGGTGTTCTGCTCAAGTTTGACCTGAATCTGCGACCCTGCTAAGGCCAGAAACCGCGTAACTTCCCTTGTGTCATTGACCTTGACTATTTTGCCGTTGACTTGGTTGTTATAGGTGAATGGCTCTTGAATCACATAGCGGACTTGCGGTGCGGCTTGCTCTAATTTATCGCCGTCGACTGTTTGGACAACTTGCACCACCTTTGCTTGTTCCCAGTGATGATAGCGATTACCTAAAGTCGAACAAAGAAAAAATCCGACTACCAATAGAACTAATACCAAGGTTAGGTGCTGTAAACCCCGTAAAATTTGGGAGTAATGCACAACCCACTGATCAAGAAAAATTACATTTTCTTGCTGATGGCGACGCAAGGCAAAACTCATTAGTGCGATCGCCACACCCAAAGCTATGACTAAAAAAACTAATAAAATTGAGGCTTTGAGCAGTTGGTTGCCAAACTGGAGTAGTTCTATTGGATGAGTCAGATCAGGTAATCCAGGAATACCCTGATTAGAAGATGACATTGATATTTTTATTACAGAATTTGAAACCTCAGACTGATGAAATCTCGGAAAAGTTTCATTTTATAGATGCTTACTGATTACCTTCTTTACTGGCAGTTTGACAAACAATCTCCATCGAATTAGCTTCGGGAGTTCCAGGTTGGGGTGTAATTTCTTGCTGAGTGGGTTTCTCACTAATTAACTGGCCGTCTGCACTGTAGTTAGCAGCCGTTTCAGAAAACAAGCGCCCCTCAGCACAAGACGCACGAAAAGTAGTTTTAGTTAAGCCATTACCTTGTTTTTGTAAAATCGTATATTCACTTCCTTGCACCGATCCTGCATCTAAAATAATCGGATTACCATCATTATCAGAGCCTACTTGTATATGAAACGCTAACTGGGTCTCAGTAGTTTGAGCAATAGCTGTATTACCTACTAACAAAGTCATTGCTACTACAACGCCACCAAAGCTCTTTAAAAACATAGGCTGTAAATTTGTTGAACTATATATTCTTTTTTATTCATATTTTCTTGATTTTTGGTGCGGTAAAATCACTGGAAAATTTGCTGATATAAATCTATTTGTATGCAAAATCGCGCTGTTTCTATCTGCTAAATTTTCTTTTCTGATACATCTAAAATCCGGCAAAATTAAGTCTTTTTACGCAATATTTCACATAATAAAAAAACCGTAGGGGAACTGCTACGGTTTTCTATGTATATTACTGAACTCTAACCCTATTTGAAAAGCTGATATCTTACAACTTCAGCTCTTTACCTAATCTCTAATCTCTTGGGAAACAGTTTAACTGCTTTGGATTCATTCGTCATCACAGTCTTTACAGACGGAGTTTAGTGAAAATTTCATCAATGGCTACCGTAAATTTGTATTGATTGTGTGAACTTTATGTGTTTGTATTAAGACTAATTTAAGTATTAATACTAGCTTTTATTAATTCAAGTATACTAGCTTAAGTATTTTTTTTTATAAAAAAGTTATCTTAAACACAAGGCTATTTGCGAAAAAAATTCCGTGAGCAACTATCAAAAAAAGATTCATAGTCCAGATACTTCAGTAGAAAACACACTGAATAATATTGTGGCAGAGATGAAGAGGACAAGGAGCAGGGAGCGGGGAGAAAGGGGGAGAATATTTCCCCAATTCTCTCTGCCCCCTGCACCCCTGCCTCTTTTGACCTAAACTATGAAAAAACCCCGTCAAATTGCGGGGGTAATAGCTGCGATAATTTTTGGGGTAGTTTAATTATTTAAGCTACCTAGCACACAGCAATGCGATCGCAGAAAATTAGACCTTGGCTTCCAAAGACTTGAGTAACTCAGTATTCACACCAGATTCACGAGTCAGGGAGATTTTACCAGTCCGGGCTATTTCCTTGAGACCAAATTTTTGTAGCACTTGGACAATTGCTACCATTTTTCCAGGGTCTCCCACCACTTCTAAAGTGAGGGAATCTTCTGCGACATCTACAACTCGCGCTCGGAAAATCTGAGCCAGTTCAATGACTTCAGAACGGTTAGTACTAGTAGCATTCACCTTCAAAAGCATCAACTCTCGCTCTACACAAGGAATTTCCGTAATATCCTGAACTTTGAGGACGTTGACCAGCTTATATAGTTGCTTGGTGATTTGCTCGATTATGCGATCGTCACCAGCGACAACCATTGTAATACGGGAGACTCCTCCCTGTTCAGCTTGGCCAACAGCAAGGCTTTCTATGTTATAGCCACGGCGGGCAAACAAACTAGAAATGCGGGAAAGAACACCCGCTTCGTCTTCTACCAGAACAGAAAGGGTATGTTTCATCTTTGCCAACACAGGCTCAGGTAGCATTATGACTAACGCAAACACTAGCTAATGACTACCCTACACGTACTGTTAAACTAAATGTTTTGATAAGTGTGATTTTCTATTTTAAACTTATACCTACACTCTCTACACAGAAGTTTTCAGCAAATCATCCCCAAAGTGGAAAGCCTAATCAAGACAAATCTTTTCCTTGACAGATGAAGATGATTAGTCAAAACCTTTATCTTCATAATGTTATGGAATATTCATTGGAGATTAGCATTTATGGGTTGGTTAAAAAGATTATTTGGTTTAGAAAAACCACAAAATGCCCAAGTAAACCCTGCTCCCCAAGCAGTACCGCAAGCTGCGACTGCTGCACCTACAGCGACTCAATCTATCCCACCAGAAAGAATCGGATTGAATGGAGAATATGACCAAAGTGGTTTAGCCAAGCGTGTAGCATTAGCTTTTGATCAAGATCAGCAGCTTGATGATGTAGATACCTTATGGGTCGCTCAGACTGGTGGTACTGTAGTTCTCAAAGGCAAAGTTCCCAGTCAAGATATTCTCAACAAAATGGTTTCTGTAGCCCGTTCTGTGAATGGAGCAACAAATGTGGACACTACCCAAGTCCAAATAGGCTAACTAAATATGCTGCCTTAATTTTATGGCTGGCGATCGCCAAAACAACGGCTCATCCAATCTAAAATGACTTGGTTAACTTGTTCGGGACACTCATCATGGGGACAATGCCCGACATTCTCTAGGTTGAGTAGTTCCAGTTTTTCGTTGTATTGAGCAAATTGACTAGCCAATATAGGCGGTACAAATCGGTCTTTTTGTCCCCAAATTAACAGCATTGGAATTGTTAATGTTGGCAATACAGCTTTGACACTAGGACTAAAATTAACACCGATCGCCGCTTTAAATAAGGCACTAAAAGCCCGCGCCGAACCTCTATCTTGGGGAGGCCCTGCCAAAATTTCTATCAGTTCATCGGTAATAGCTTCGGGATTTGCATAAGCCAAACTCGCCCAGCGCCGCAAGACGCTGGGTTGACGCACGAATTTAAATACTGGCTGTAATATCAATGGGGAAGCCACAAAATTTTTGATGGTTTTGACAATTGGTCGCAAAATCAGGGGTATGGCTTCTTCTTCTAATGATGGGTCAGGTAAACTCATCATCACAATTCCCTGCACCATATCAGGATGCGCCGCCGCCGCCGCCAAAGAAATTAATGAACCATTAGAATTACCTATCAATACAGCAGGTTGTCTGATAAATGCTTTCCAAAACTCATACACCTGCTCAACCCAGAGTTCGATGCTGTAATTGGCTGGGGCTTTTTCGGAAGCGCCAAAACCCAGCATATCTAAAGCATAAACCGTATGATATTCACCCAAAATTTCTAAATTATGCCGCCAATGCCCAATAGAAGCACCAAATCCATGTAGCAAAATCAAAGGCGTGGAATTAAGGTCTGTGTCACTAGGGCGGATATAGGTATAACGCGTTTGCCAACCTCGCCAAACCCAATCTCGTTGATTACCAACTCGTTGCTGCCAGTGTATCGCTGTCGTCAAGTTTACCTCCAGAGAAATTAGTGAGTGGGGATTGGGGAGTAGGGAGTGGCTTATGAGTATAGGTTTTTAACCAGATAATAGTCCCATCAATCCCTACACAATTTACACCCCTATCCCCTTACACGCTTAAACCCCCAATTCCCGACTCCCTACTCCCTAACTCTAACAAATGTATATTTATACCAATTTGTCAATAATCTAGAAAATAATTGTTAAAATAGATAACACTGTTCTTGATTGTGTAATTTAAGTTAACTATTGCAGAGAAATTCTCTTCATTATGAGTAGAATGACAAATACAGCCATTAGTAACTAGGCTATAGATTAGTTACTATCAAGACTCGTTGTTAAGTCCTCAGTTATTTAAGTATTGTGCTTCTGAGGCATACCAAGCAAAACCAAACTATATTCTAAAAAGAGAGCTTCCAAAAATCATAATGCCTGTGATTGAGAAAAAAAAGAACTCGCGATCTGCCCCAAATCAACGAAAGAATCCGCTTCCCTAAAATTAGAGTCATTGATACTGATGGCTCCCAATTAGGAATTATCACTCCTCAGGAAGCACTGCAATTAGCTGAAGAAAAAGAGCTAGATTTAGTGCTGCTGAGTGATAAGGCTGACCCGCCAGTTTGCCGAATTATGGACTACGGGAAATACAAGTTTGAACAAGAGAAAAAGGCGCGGGAAGCCCGGAAGAAGCAGCACACGGCCGATGTCAAGGAAGTAAAGATGCGCTACAAAATTGAGGAACACGACTATAACGTGCGTGTGAAACAAGCAGAGCGTTTCTTGAAGGACGGTGATAAAGTTAAAGCGACTGTCATGTTTCGGGGTCGAGAAATTCAACACAGTGACTTAGCAGAAGATTTACTCAAGCGCATGGCGACAGACCTAGAACCCTTTGGTGAAGTGCAACAAGCACCGAAAAAAGAGGGTAGAAATATGATGATGCTGATTTCGCCCAAAAAGTAACCTTTAACTTTGCGAAACACAACGGACAATTCACTGCTAAAAATAGCATAAAGACCTAAAGGTCACAGAAGTTTATCAAAAATTGATAGTCCTGAGAGCTGAGTGGGAAACATAATACTCAGTTGCTCAGGACTCTTGCTTTTTTAGAGCCAAGGTGGATGAGGAGAGAGGGTATAAACGTGGGGAAGGGAGACAAGGAAGATAAGAGGGATAAAAATTATATTTTTGTTGTCTCTCAAATCTTACTGATCTCGATGGTTTTCCAGGTCTCCCTCATTTCCCTTGTCTCCCTCTATCTCTGAGCAGTCTTTTGCAGGGTGATATCAGAAAGCTAAACTGCATGGAACTGAAAAATTACTCGTTGGTTGTCAATAAAGGTGTTGTTTCACGACTGCTACAGTGGGTAAATCTGCGGCCAGAGGAAGGCGAACGGACTTTGATCATGTTTGCCTTTTACACAACTGTATCTATTGGGTTGCGATGGGCTGAGGATAGTACGGTAGCACTGTTTTTAGATCAATATGGTGCGGGGCCGTTACCTTGGATGTACATTGCTAGTGCAGCGATGGGTGCAGGGTTAGTTTTTGTTTATTCTTGGTTACAAAAGATTTTTCCGTTGCGCTGGGTAGTAGTGGCGATCGCACCTTGTATGGTTGTGCCACTAATGTTCTTGGTATTATTACGTGAAGGATTGCATGTTTCTTACCTAGCAGTAATTTTGGTATTCATCCTGCGACTGTGGGTCGATGCACTTTATGTAGTCAATGACCTCAACACCTCTATTGTTGCTAACCAAATTTTCAACATCCGCGAAATTAAACGTACTTACCCGCTAGTTAGCAGTGGCTTATTAGTAGCAGATGTTATGAGTGGCTTTAGTTTGCCGTGGATTTTGCAATTCGTCAAACTAGAGAAAGTGATCTTGATTGCTTGTGCATTGATTGTTTTAGGATCAGCTATCTTAGCTTATTTAAGTAACCAATATCGTGCTGCCTTTCCAGATGCACCCCAACGTCAAGTACCCCATGAACAAGCTTCTCGATATCGGCGGATTCAAGCGCCCCTACGCCGTTACACATGGCAGTTATTTGCGTTTGTGGGGCTGTTACAAGTTATTGGATTGTTAGTCGATTTTCAATATCTCCGCGAACTGAAATCTAATTTAGGCGATCGCGATCTAGCGAGTTTTTTAGGTCTATTTGGCGGAATTGTCGGTTTGTGTGAGTTGGGAACTCAATGGTTTGTTTCCAGCCGCCTGATTGAAAGAATTGGTGTATTTTTCACCGCCGCACTTTTACCGATTAGTGTTGGCTTTGTTGTCCCAGCTGCGATCGCTTTATTAAATTTATTCCCGGCTTTGCATTCCTATGGCATTTTTTGGGGATTGGTGGGGTTAAAATTTTGCGATGAATTGCTGCGCTACACCTTTGTTGTTAGTAGTGGGCCAGTGTTATACCAACCCATCCCCGAACGGCTACGCAGCCACATGCAAGCATTATCTGGGGGAACAGCCGAAGCAATTGCGACAGGAGGGGCGGGATTACTGATTTTGGCGACTTTGTTTGTATGTAATCGATTTGTTCCCCCTGGATTACAAGAATGGGTATTTGTCGGCGAAACTGTATTGGCGGCTGCTACTTGTTTAAGGGTGGTTTGGGTACTGCGATCGCGTTATGTTGATTTATTAGTTTTAAGTGCCGAACGGGGCGAACTCAGTGCTTCTAATGTCGGTTTACGTGTCTTTAAACAAGGAGTAGTCAAAGCTTTAGGCGAAAAAGGTAGTACCACAGATAAACATTCTTGTATTGAACTTCTAGCACAAATTGATCCGCATGGAGCCGCCGAAGTTTTAGCCCCACTGCTGTTAAAGTTACCGCCGGAATTGCAGCGCCAAAGTTTAGAAGTGATGTTTATTGGTGGGGCGAATCCGGCTTATGCTGGGGATGTGCGGTTGTTAATTGACCAACCCCCAGAAAAAATTGATCCAGAAGTGCTGGCTTTGGCTTTGCGTTATGTGTGGCTGGCGGAAGAAAATCCTAACTTGAGTCAATTAGAAGAATATTTGCAGGCACGACACCATTCTTTAATTCGCGCCACCGCCGCCGCTTTAATTTTGCGTCAAGGAACACCAATCCAAAAGGTAGCAGCCACCAAAACGCTGCAAAGAATGTTGACCCATAAACAAGAAAGAGAACGCATTAATGGAGTCAAAGCTCTCAGAGAAACAATATACCTCCAAGCTTTGCGGATTCATATCCCGAATTTGTTGCAGGATGAATCTTTGCGGGTGCGCTGTGCTGTATTGGAAATGATTGCAGCCACTCGCTTAGAAGATTACTATTCTGCCTTAATTGCCGCACTCTACTATAAATCAACTCGCATCACGGCGATGCGTGCCTTAGCCAAACTGGAAAATGATGCTTTGGATATGCTGTTACAGTTGGCTACGGATACTTATAAGCCAGAAATAGTACGAATGTATGCGTGGCGAACCATTGCCCAAATTCCTACCTTACAAGCAACAGAAGCCCTATGGTTACATTTAGAAAAATCTTGGGGTGCTACTAGATATCAAATTTTGCGTAGTTTACTCAAAGTACAGAAACAACCAGAAACTAACAGTCGAGTAGACCGCTTTTATCAAACGCGAGTTGAAACTTTAATTGACCAAGAATTAAAGTTTTTAGGAGAAATTTACGCCGCGTATTTGGACTTACAAAAACCACAAACTCTCGATAATTATGCCACATCCCAAAGAGCCGCCATTGTTTGTGATTTATTACAAAAAGCGTTATTAGAACTAGAAATTGATGGACGAGAACGGTTACTGTTGCTGTTAAAATTGCTTTATTCAGCAGAAAAAATGCAAGCAGCCGCTTTTAATTTAAGGTCTAATTCTGGGGTGAACATTGCACGGGGTTTAGAAATTTTAGAGCATACAGTGACACTGCCAGTCAAATCTTTATTGTTGAATATTTTAGATAAGCGATCGCACCAAGAAAAACTGCATTATTTAGTAGAAGCCGAATTGGTCGAATATGAACCAATGCAAGTCAGTGAAAGATTGCGGAGAATGCTGAGTTTAGATAATTTCTTGTCTGATTGGTGTTTAGCCTGCTGTTTTCATCTGGCGCAAATTAGCCGTATCCGCTTAACTAGTCAGGAAATTTTACTAGCTTTACGTCATCCTACAGGCTTTGTAAGAGAAGCTGCGATCGCATATTTAAATGCAGTTTCCCATCGCGTGCTTTTAGAACTCCTGCCAAAATTACAACAAGATACACATCCATTAGTAGCCACTCAAGTCAAAGAATTAATGAAAAAATACTCGACTCGTCGTCCTTCGGCTACCATCCCCCATTAACTTAGATAGAATCACTATGGTGATATTTAAATCTATCTCAGTCTGATGAAAAGCGATCGCACACACAACCCACAAATTTCTGTTCAACGTCCTGAACTACTTGCGCCAGCAGGTAACTGGGAATGTGCTAAAGCTGCTGTTGAAAACGGGGCTGATGCGATTTATTTTGGTTTGGATAGATTTAACGCCAGAATGCGGGCGCAAAATTTTACTGAAGCTGATTTACCGCAATTGATGAAGTTTTTACACCTGCGGGGTGTAAAAGGCTATGTTACTGTAAATACCCTGATCTTTCCGCAAGAACTAGCCGAAGCACAGCAATATCTCCGCACCATTATTGCGGCTGGTGTAGATGCAGTAATTGTGCAAGATGTTGGTATTTGTCGTCTCATTCGTCACCTCTCACCAAATTTTCCTATCCATGCTTCCACTCAAATGACTATCACCAGTGCGGCTGGTGTGGATTTTGCCAAATCTCTCGGCTGTCAGTTGGTGGTTTTGGCGCGGGAATGTTCTATTAAAGAAATTCAAAAAATTCAGCAAGCCACCACTTTACCATTAGAAGTTTTTTGTTCACGGTGCTTTGTGTGTCGCCTATTCTGGTCAGTGTTTGACGAGTGAAGCTTTGGGTGGACGTTCGGCAAACCGGGGTGAATGCGCTCAAGCTTGTCGGATGCCATACAATTTAATCGTTGATGGTGAAATTGTTGATTTACAAGAACGCAAATATTTACTCAGTCCCCAAGATTTGGCGGGGTTAGAAGTATTACCAGATTTGGTCAAGGCTGGGGTAACTAGTCTCAAGATTGAAGGGCGGTTGAAAGCGCCGGAGTATGTGGCGAATGTCACCCGCGTTTATCGAGAAGCATTAGATAGGGTAATGGCGGAGTTGGAAAGACCTAACCCCCTAACCCCCTTCCCTCGTAGGGAAGGGGGAATTAAAACTCCCCTCTCCGCTTCGGAGAGGGGTTGGGGGAGAGGTCAAGAACAATACAACTTAGAAATGGCGTTTTCCCGTGGACTATACACTGGTTGGTTTAACGGAATTAATAATCAAGAATTAGTTCATGCGCGGTTTGGGAAGAAGCGCGGGGTTTATTTGGGTGAAGTTACTCGCATTCGTAACGAACAGGTGACGATTAAGTTAGAAGCACCAGTCAAACCAGGAGACGGAATTGTATTTGACTGCGGTCATCCAGAGGCGAAGGAAGAAGGCGGTCGGGTTTACACGGTGACACCTAAAGGTCAGGAAGTTGTACTCACTTTTGGCAAAGATAGCCTGAATTTCCGGCGGGTGCATGTGGGTGATCAGGTGTGGAAAACCAGTGACCCAGAACTGGATAAACAACTGCGTCAGAGTTTTGCTGGCGATAACCCCCAATTTCAGCGTCCGATATCGTTGGAAATTTATGGCGAAGTTGGGGAATTGTTGATAGCGATCGCCCGCGATGAACTTGGTAACATCGTACAAGTAGAATCTGCGATCGCACTAGCCCAGGCGCACACTAAACCTTTAGATACCGACCGTTTGCGAGAACAATTCGGTCGTCTGGGGAATACTCCCTTTTGTTTAGGAACTTTAACTAATCATTTACAGGGTTCTGTAATGGTTCCCGTCAGTGAGTTAAACCGGATGCGTCGAGAAATTGTCGCCCAGTTAGAAGAGTTACGCAGTCAACCCAAACGCTGGAAATTACGCTCTGATGTTTCCTTAAAAGATTTACTTCCATCTGTTTCTCCTCCATCTTCCACATCTCCTTCACTCATAGTTCTAGTCCGCAACCTCAAGCAACTCCAAGCAGCCTTGAATACTGGTGTGGAAACTCTCTACTGTGAATTTGAAGACCCCCGCACCTACCGCCAAGCCGTACAACTAGTACATCAACACAGAACTTCCCCACTCCCCACTCCCCACTCCCCACTCCCTCAGATATGGGTTGCACCTCCCCGCATTACCAAACCTGGAGAAAACTGGATTTTACAACAAGTACGGGCGGCAAATGCCGACGGTTATCTGGTGCGGAATTATGATCAGTTACAATTCTTTGGTGCAGAGAAATGCGTTGGTGATTTTTCTCTCAATGTTGCCAACCCTTTAACCGCAGATTATTATCAGCAGCATTTTGGTTTAGAACGACTAACTGCATCCTACGATTTAAATATTAATCAATTAGAAGACTTACTCAGCAGTTGTCCACCGCAATGGTTTGAGGTGACAATTCACCAGCGCATACCAATGTTTCACATGGAACATTGTGTTTTTTGTGCCTTTCTTTCTGAAGGTACTGATTATACCAACTGTGGCAGACCTTGTGAGCAACATGAAGTGAAATTACGCGATCGCGTTGGTAGTGAACACGTCCTCCAAGCCGATGCCGGTTGTCGTAACACTGTATTTAATGGTACAGCCCAAACCGGAGCAGAGTACGTACAGCGTCTACTAGAACTGGGTTTATGCCACTTCCGCATTGAGTTTGTCAATGAAACACCAGAACAAGTGACAAAAACTATACAACGTTACCGTCAGCTACTCCAAGGCGAAATTTCCGGTTCCCAACTTTGGCGAGAGTTGCAATTACAAAATCAGTTGGGTGTCACTCGCGGCCCCTTGGGGTTATCTACAGTCGGCGGTGGGAGGAAGTTGTAGTAGGAGGCAGAAGGCAGGAGTTCAAAGTCACACTAGTGATGGCTTTAGAGTTTTTTTGCTAAAAAATATCGCTGATGACCGGGGGGAAAATCTTCTAGAACACCAAAGATTTGATAACCGAGACGTTGGTAGAATCCCAAGGCTTGAAAACTAAAGGTATCTAGGTATGCGTGTCCACAACCGCGTTGTTTACCTAAGTTCTCAGCCTCTAGCATCATTTTGCTACCATATCCTTGACCGCGCAGTGTTTCGGATACCCAAAGATGCGAAATATACAGCCATTCCCAATTTGTTTTACCAACTAATCCAGCCACAATAGTACTGTCAGCATCTCGCACCCAAATAGCCAAAGGCTCATGTACATCTGGCTGTGTCTGACTGTTGTTATATTCCACCAGATGGTTGATGACAGTACGAATATTTTTTTGCATCGGGTTGATGATCGATTGTAATTTTTAGATCACTCATCTGAATCATTCGTACTAAATGGCGCTAGAATAACACGGAATCGCACTGCCGTAACTTTTGTCTTTCCGTGTAAAGCCTTTGTAAATCCTTCAACTATCTCAAGGTAGAGGTTTTGTAGCGGATTTGACACTATACCCAAATTAGGTTTGTAGCATCTATAACGCTAGTAAGATTTTTATGAATTCCCGGATTCGCTTTTTAATGTGTCCTCCTGACCACTATGATGTAGATTATGTGATTAATCCTTGGATGGAAGGGAATATTCACAAATCCTCACGCGATCGCGCTGTTGAACAGTGGCAGGGTTTATATCAAATTCTCAAAGAACATGCCATTGTAGATTTAGTTACACCGCAAAAAGGCTGGCCTGATTTAGTTTTTACAGCTAATGCTGGTTTAGTTCTGGGGGAAAACGTCGTTCTCAGCCGCTTCTTACACAAAGAACGCCAGGGAGAAGAACCATATTTCAAACAATGGTTTGAAGAAAATGGTTATACAGTATATGAACTACCAAAAGATTTACCATTTGAAGGCGCGGGTGATGCACTTCTAGATAGAGAAGGACGCTGGTTATGGGCGGGATATGGTTTCCGTTCTGAATTAGATTCGCACCCATATCTGGCTAAGTGGCTGGATATTGAAGTGTTATCTCTGCGTTTAATTGATGAAAGGTTCTATCACTTAGATACTTGCTTTTGTCCGTTAGCGAACGGCTATTTACTGTATTATCCCGGCGCGTTTGATTCTTACTCCAACCGCTTAATTGAAATGCGCGTCGCCGCAGAAAAGCGCATAGCCCTTGCTGAAGCCGATGCTGTCAACTTCGCTTGCAATGCGGTGAATGTTGAGAGTATCGTGATTATGAACAAAGCCAGCGATGCTTTAAAATCTCGGTTGGCTGAAGTTGGTTTTCAAGTTCTAGAAACACCCCTCACCGAATTTCTCAAAGCTGGTGGTGCAGCTAAATGTCTCACTTTACGGGTAACAGAACCAGTCCGCGACGAAGTTCATGCCAATGTTTCTGTCGAAAGTCGGATTATTCGTTTAGAAGGACATTTGTTAGATTCTGGTTTAATTAACCGCGCCCTAGATTTAATTGTAGATACAGGTGGAAGTTTCCAAGTATTGAATTTCAATTTGGGAGAACAGCGCCAAAGTACATCGGCGGCTGAGGTGAAGGTATCTGCACCATCTCACGAGGTGATGGAAGAAATC